>JBGCFC010000049.1:0-36022 GCA_045106715.1 Sandaracinaceae bacterium | reverse complement strand
GCCCCCGCGAGGCTCGTAGTTGCACTCCTCGCTCGGACTCCCAGACGGATAGACCGTGCAGATGCCGGCGATGTCGTCGGGATGGAGGTCACGCTTGAGGACTTCGCCGGCGACCGCCGACACGAACATCGTCGCCTCGGTCTCCGTCGAGTGGGCCAACCCGAGGTAGTGCCCCAGCTCGTGGGTCAACACGTTCTCGAGGTCGACCGTGCGGGCATCCGTGCACCCTTCGGCAGGGCACACCCCATACGGCCCACGCTCCTCGTTGACCTCGATGTCGACGTCCAGAATCTCGCCCGTGCTCCGACGGTGCCACACGGTGGTCAGCGCAAACGCTTCCGCGTCGTTCGTCAGCGGCCACGTCTCCTGAAAGATGAGGGTGTTGGCGTTGCCGCCTCCATCTCGGTACAGCGGCGCCTCGCAGGTGGAGGTGTCGCTCCGAACTTGGATGTCGATCCCCAGTGGGGTGCCGTCACACGAGACCGCTTCCCACGCGCCGATGGACCGCTGCACGATGCCGAGCACCTGCTCGCTCGACAGATCGTTCGATGCCCCGACACTGCTGAACGCGATGGTGGTGCAGGGGCGCTCCCATGCGAGAAAAAGCTCCGGAGGGTCGGCAGACGCGTCCGGCAGGATGCACGGCTCGGTCGGCGATGGTTGCCGGCGCGACGTTGTCATGCGGCAAAAGGCGGACGCCGGGACGGCAAGACTCGCGCTCATGAGCAGGACACACACAGCGAGGGCCGCTCGCGTTGCTCGGTTCATGGGCGGACGGCTCCGACCCGCTCCCGCAGCGCATCCAGCGGCTCAGGGTGCAACAGCGCCGGAGGCGCGGCGATGAGCTGGCCACCCCGCACCCTTTGTCGAAGCGCCAGGCCTTGGCCACCCGGATGGACCTGTTGGACCCCGGCCTCTTCCTGCACGGCCATCACGCCTTGGCTCATGCCGACCGGACGCAGGGTGCGCCCGTCCGACAGCATCCGCAGGAACACCACGTAGCGCCCGCCCACCGTGAGGTGCGGCTCGCCCTCCACGTGCATGCCGATGTCGCCCTCGACCCCGCCGAGGCTGCGCATGAGCAGCAGGTCTCCCACGCTCGAGGGACCGTGCATCACGTCTTCGACCTGGAGACGGTAGTCGGTGACGATCCGGCGAGCCGAGTCACGCTCCGTGGACTCGCCGACACACGTGACCACCACGACGTGCTGTGAGCGCGTCACCAGCTCGGAGAGCGAGAGCGCCTCGACGATCGTCGCGTGCGCGACGGACACACCAAGACCCAGTGAGCCCAGGCCAAGGCACAGCGAGCACAGCAACACGGCCACCGGCCTGATGAGGCCGCGTCGAGAAGGCGCCGAGGAGTCCGAACCGCGCATCGCGTTCACAATCCTGTTCAAAGTGGCGCCCTAACCCTCCCCCCGTCAAGGCAGGAGAGCAGTGAAGAGAGCCGGGGTCACACCGGTTGGATGCGCCGCCGGCCTCGAGCCTTCACTCCGGGTCGGCCTGCTGGCGGATGACGAACTGGACGCGACGGTTCCGCGCCCGGTTCGAGGCCGTGATGTTCGGAACGATCGGGTCGTCCTGACCGTAGCCGCGCCCCTCGAGGATGTTCGCCGCGACGCCAGCCCGAACGAGCCAGTCACGCACCGCCTCGGCCCGCCGCTGGGACAGGTCCTGGTTGTGCGTACGACCGCCACGGTTGTCGGTGTGGCCCTGGATCTCGATGCGCTGAATCTGCGGGTTGCGCATGATGACGTCGGCCACCTCGCTCAGCAGCTCGGTGCTGCTGTCGAGGATCTCCGCGCTGTCGGTCGCAAAGTTCACCTGGCGGCGGATGTTGATGGCACGACGCTGCACCTGAACCAGGCTGCGGCGCGGGCGCGCGATGAGCTGGATGTCGGGCGTCGCCTGCTCGCGCGGCTCGACCTCGAAGCTCTGCACCTTGATGAGGTAGTTCTCGGCTTCGACGCGGGCCTGGTAGGTGCCCGGGGGCATCTCCTGCACCTGGAAGACGCCGTCGGGGCCAGAGACGATCGTCCGGCTCGCGGGGCCGCTGAGCTGGACCGACGCGCCGCCGACCGGGCTGCCGCCTTCGCCGGTGACCGTGCCGCGCACCGTGCCGAGCCGGGGCAGTGCCACGAGCTCACACGTGATTTCGACGTCGCCGCCCTCCTCCGGGATCTCCCCGGAGCAGGCGCCGTCGCGGTAGTCGGAGTGCGCCAGGGTGATCTCGACCAGCCCCGGCTCGAGCGCGTAGCTGGTCACGCGGCCGCTGTCGCCGGTGGACTGGTTGGACAGCTCGCGACCGGGGTACAGCACCGTCGCGCCCACGACGGGCGTTCCGGCGCCCTCCTCGAGCACCGTCGCGATGAGGTGGCCCGTGATGGGCGCTTCGTTGCGCACCACTTCGCGGACGACCTCACGCTCGACCTCCTGGATGACCGGGAGCGTGTCGAACGCGTAGCCGAAGCCGAGGCGGACGTTGTAGGGCTCGGTCCCGCTCAGCTCGCGGACGAAGGTGTTGGTGCCCGTCAGGCCGATGTCGACCGCGACGAACATGTTGAGGCCGCGGAGCGGCGGAGCGACGCGAACGCCGAGCGTAAGGGTCTGCTCGAAGGCACCTCCACCCTGCCGGTCGAGGCAGCCGTCCTCGCCCATCGCGGGGCTGTCCGGGTCGGCGCCGGGGATGAACAGGCAGCTGAAGCCCTGCCGGTTGACCGGGATGTCCAGGGCCCACTCCGCGATCGGGCTGATGAAGAACTGGTCCATCACCTTCAGCGGCGCTTCGACGCCGATGGCGATCCGGAACCGATCGACGCGGTCGATCTGCAGTGAGTAGCGCTCGACCCGCGTCAGCAGGTGGCGGTTCTCTTGGCAGTTGCCGTCAGCGCTGTCTTCGGGGCACGGGCGCGCGTCGGTGAGCGCGTTGTAGCGCGCACGCTCGACGTCGTTGACGAGCGCGGAAGAGTTGTCGAACCAGTAGCCGAGGTTGAGGCGCGCGATGAACGGGATGCGATCCTCGAGCTCACGCAGGTCGGCGGTCAGGTTGCCGCGGATGCCAACGCTGGTGCTCTCGCCCACCAGGCCGATGTCGCCGACGGTGTTGAGGAAGCCGATGCTGAGGTCACCACCGACGGTGAGCACGGGCGCGTCCTCGAAGTGATAGTAGCCCTTGACGCCGAACAGGGTGTCTCCGAGCACCTGGAAGAGCGCGGGGCTCTCCTGCTCGTTGCTGTTCGCCCAGCTGGCGATCGAAGCGTAGATCTCGAGGAAATCCCAGGGGTTCCAGCTCAGCGAGAGCGACCCACCGATGTGGCTGTGTGAGTCGGAGGCGCCCACGGGGGCGTCCGGCAGCGTGAGCCAGCCATCGATGAAGAAGAAATCGAGACCCAACTGCGCGCGGAACGCGCCCGCCGCGCCGGAGCCCGCATCGGCGACGTGGATGCCGCCGATGGTGCCGCCCCAGGTGTTGCCGAGGATGTGGCGCCGCTCGCGGTAGGCCTGTGCGGCCTCCACCTCGGACTCGCTCGGACGGTCCTCTTCTTCCGCGTCGTCCTCGTCTTCGTCGCCGAGGTCGTCGTCGTCGAACCCGTCGTCGGACATCTCCTCGTCGTCGAGGTCGTCGTCGAGTGCATCGTCCTCGTCGTCGACGCCCATGGCATCGTCTTCGAGGTCGTCGAACTCGTCGTCCGACTCGGGCTCCGGCTCCGGCTCGTCGAAGTCGTCATCGAACTCGTCGAACTCGTCCTGCGCGGCCACCGAGGACGGCATCGTGACGCCCATCGTCACGAACGCGGGGATCGTCAGTGCGAGCGTCAGCCAAAGGGTCGTCGTGAGGCGCATCCGAAGCTCTCCAAAGTTGCGTGGGGCGAGGGTCAAACGCTCCCTTCGCGGCCGCGCCTTCATACAACGGAAAAACGGGAATCACAAACGCGCGGCCGACTCGAAGCCGTCCGTGGACGGGGGCATCGCCCCTCGACGGGCACGGCCCCCGTCGCATGAGACTGGAATCCAATGGGGTTGCAACGCCTGTTCACCGCAGGACGCGGGCACGACGCTCCACGAGGTAGCGCCGATCTCCGCCTCCAGGCACACACACGGTGGCACCCGCGAACCCGACCAACCCACTATGGACCCGCAGAGCCCGACCGACCCACAGAGCCCGACCGACCCACAGAGCCCGCTCGCGCTAGCGGAGCGTGACGCGGACGGTGGTTGCGCGGCCGCCGATCATGACGGGACGCGGAATCGGAGATTGGCCACCGTTGGAGGGCGCCGCGGAGACGACGTACCGCCCGGCCGGAACCCCTGGGATCTGACAGCGCCCGCCGCGGGTCCGGCATGAGTGCGACGCGCCCCCGCCGGTGGGGGTCAGCGTGACTTGGGCATCACCCGCAGCGCCGGAGGCCACGCGCACCTCGACGGTCACGCTGGCTTGGGCCGATGCCACGGACAGGGTCGACCCGCCCGAGGAGACCGAGCTCGTTTCGACCGACAGGACCCCAGCTCCGACCCACAGAGCCCCCGAAAGGAGGGTCAGCTTGAGTAGATCGGCGAGATGAGAACGAAGTCGCGGCATGGGGAGTGGCGTTGGGACGCGCCGCCCGAAAGACCATTCAAAGATCATCCGGCAGCCCCTCGTGTGTACCACGCGCGCCCGCCGTCGCGCCCGTTTCTTGGCGCTCCGGGTCGCCCTCCGTAGGTTCGGCTCATGCGCCCCTGCGTCCCCTCTCTTCGATGTCCTCGGCGGAAATCGCGGCACGCCCGGCCGGGACCGGGCCCTTCTTCGCTGCATCCCTCTTCGCCGATGCGACGCGGCTCGCTGCTGCTCTGCATCGTGCTCGTGGGCTGCAGCGCCGCGGCCGCCGATCCGCCTGGTGTCCCGGCGGCCGCGCCATCAGACGCGGTCCCTCAGGGGCGCGCACGCGTGCGCTTCGACCTCGCCCGACATCTCGAGCGAGCGGAGCAACGCTTCGGGTCGACGCGGTTCGTCGACTTCGGGGGTCCAGGAGGCGCCGCCGTCACGGCGGGGGGGTGGCTCAGTCACGTGGGGCACGATCGCGTGGAGGACGAGACCACCGTGGCGTTGACCACCCGCTCGCGCGCCCGCATCGCGGTCCCCCCGGTCGCCGAGACCACCGAGATCGCCCTGCGTCTGCGCGCCTACCGTCCAGGCACCGTGCGGCTCTATCTCGAGGAGCGCGAGGTTCACTCCCAGGAAGTCGAGCGAGGAGCGTGGACCGTCGTCACGGCGACGTTGCCGGCCGGGGAGGCGGAACGCGAGCTGATCGTGCGATTCGACCGGGGATCGCGGATCGACGGACAGCGGGCCTACCTCGCTCTCGACTGGCTGAGCGTCGGAGACGCCCGGCCACCCGAGTCCCGAATCGAAGCGCGCTCCGTCGACGGAGTGCCCGCGCTGACCGTACCTGAGGGATGGGGAGCCACCTACCCGTTCGAGGTCATGCCGGGGGCGCGTCTGCGGGGGGTGGTTCGGGGAACGCTGGAAGTCTGGGTGCGCTCAGGCGACACCCGAACCCGCGTCGCGACCATTCCGCCCGGGGACACCGCCAGTCAGCTGGATGTCTCCCTCGCGCCATTCGAAAACCAGCTCGCATGGCTGGAGCTGCGGGCGCCTTCGGGAGACGTGGAGCTCTTTCGACCGGCCGTGGTCACCGAGGACGGCGCGCCTCCGATCTCGATGCGGCGCCCGCGCAACGTCGTGCTCTACCTGATCGACACGCTGCGCGCGGACCGGCTCGAGGCCTACGATGCCGACACGCGCGTGCGCGCGCCAGGGCTGTCGCGGTTCGCCCGTGGCGCCTCGACGTTCCTCGGCGCGCGCTCGCAAGAGAACTGGACGAAACCGAGCGTCGCCACGCTGCTCTCTTCCTTGCTGCCCTGGGAGCACACCGCGTTCGCGGATGCCTCGCGCGTGCCCTCGACGGTGCGCCTGATGCCGCAGCACCTGCACGACGAGGGCTTCACGACCGCCGGCTTCGTGGCCAACGGGTACGTCTCCAATCGGTTCGGGTTTCGACGCGGCTGGGACACCTGGCGCAACTACATCCGGGAGGGCCGCTCGACGCGCGGGGAGGCGCTCGCCCGAGACGTGCTGTCCTGGCTCGACGAGCGCCCCGAAGAGCCGCCGTTCTTTCTGTACGTGCACGCGATCGACCCGCATGTGCCGTATCGCCCTCCGTCCCACTGGGTCGAGGAGTACGACCCGGGGCCCTATCATGGCCCCGTCGACTTCTCTCGGAATGCCACTCTCCTGGAACGCATCAAGACGGGAGGGCTTCGGCTCGGTGCGCGCGACCGGCGCCGCCTGGAGGCGCTCTACGACGGCGAGGTCAGCTACCAGGACACCCACTTATCGGCGATCCTCGACGGCCTCGAGTCACGCGGCTTGGCCGACGACACGATGGTCATCATCACCGCTGACCACGGCGAGGAGCTGTACGACCACGGCTCGGTCGGTCACGGGCACAGCCTCTACGACGAGCTCGTCCACGTCCCCCTGCTCATTCGCTTGCCCGGCCTGCCTCCGGCCCAGATCCAGGGTTCGGTGGGGTTGGTCGACGTGCTGCCAACGGTGCTGGACGCCCTGGGTCACACGGTCCCGGACTCGCTGAGTGGACGCTCTTTGTTGCCCATGCTGCGTGGGGAGTCCGAGAGCGCTCCCCCCGTGTCGGTCGCCGGGTTCATGGGCAATTGGAGGAGTGTGGTGAGCGGCCGTTACAAGCTGCTGGCCCGCTCCCGGGGGCGCTATCAGGTGTACGACCTGATCGACGACCCGGACGAGCAGCAGAACCTCGCGGCCTCGCGTCCGGAACTGGTGGCGTACCTCCGCGGGCTCATGGGCGTGTCGCTCGCGCATTCCCCCGCGGCGATCACCCCAGGGCGACGCGTGCGGCGGGCCCCGACGCACCGAGCCAGCGAGGCGACCATCGACGCCGAGCTCGAAGCACAGCTTCGCGCGCTCGGATACGTGGGGGCGTCACGCCCCGAATAGAATGCGGTCGCTACGCTCACCGGCCGAGAGACATCTCGCTCGTGTGAGGTTCAGCTCTCGTCGTCTTCGGGAATCTCGACCTGCATGGTCTCGTCGCCGCCGTACTCGAGGGGGACGCCGTGCTCGTCGACCTCCGCCGCAGGCTCCGCGTACTCGCCCTCAGCGTAGGCGCCGTCTGCTCCCTCGGCGTACTCACCCTCGGCGGGGGCGTACTCGCCTTCAGCGGCGTACTCGCCCTGTTCAGCGTACCCGCCTTCGGCCGCGTACTCGCCCTCTGCGGTGTACTCGCCGGTCGCAGCTTCCGCTTGCTCGCCTTGGGCCGCGTACTCGCCCTGCTCAGCGTCGACGTGTTCACCTTCAGCGGCGTACTCGCCTTCAGCGGCGTACTCGCCTTCAGCGGCGTACTCGCCCTCCGCGGCGTACTCGCCGGGCTCTGCGTACTCGCCTTCCGCAGGCGCCGCGTAGGCCTCTTCGGCCGCGTAGGCGTCCTCGACCGGGTAGGCCTGCTCGGCCGGGGCACTCATCGACGGGACGGAGTGAGGGTCGCCGGGTAGAGGGGCTCGGACGATTCGGAGAGACGGGTCGATCTGCGGCTGCGGCGGCGCCGAAGGCTGCGGTAGGCCGGCGCCCACCGCGTACTGGAAGTACCCGCTTGAGGGGTTGGGATCGAAGCGCGGAGCCGGCTCCGGCGACCACGACGACATGAGCGCGCGACGGGTCAAGGTCGCCTCGACCGCAAACGGAGAGGGCAGCGCTCCCGGCGCGACTGGCTGAGGGACCTCGTAGATCGCGGAGTCTTCGGGCGCGATCGACGCCACCGCGGCCACCGCGGCCGCCGGGTCGGCCGGGATCTCCGTGGACTCCGGCTCCATCTCGAGGAGGGCGCTGTCGAGCGACATCGGCTCTTCCTCGGCCGCCGCTTCTGCGAAGGGCTCCGCGGCGGGCACGTCCGCATACGGCTCAGCCGGCGTCGCGTCCGCGTACGCTTCCCCGGGCGTAGGCTCGGCTGGCATCGCCTCCATCGCCGCGGCCTCCACGTATCCTTCGGCGGTCGCAACCCCATCGGCGGGCGCGTCATACGCGACCTCCGCAGGGGGCGCGTCTGCGGGCGTCTCGATGTAGCCCTCGGCCACCATGGTCGCGTCGGCGGGGGCATCGAACGCCGCCTGCGCGGCGGCGGCCTCGTCCGCAGCCGCTACGGCGGCACCGACGTCGTCGGCGTCCATCGCCTGCGTTTGATCTTCGCTGAACTGCGTTTGATCTTCGCTGAACTGCGCTTGGTCTTCGCTGAACTGCGCTTGGTCTTCGCTGAACTGCGCTTGGTCTTCGCTGAACTGCGTCTCGTCGACGCCGAACTGCGCCTGGTCTTCGCTGAACTGCGTCTGGTCTTCGCTGAACGCGGGCGGGGCCTCAGAATGCTGCGCGGCGTCTGCGTTGAACTGCGTCTCGTCGACGCCGAACTGCTCTGCCTCGGGCTGCCCAGGGGTCAGGTCGGCCGGCGGCTCTTCGAACGCCGGCGCCTGCGCCTCTGCGGCCTGCTCGGCGAGGTCGTCGGGAACCTGAACCTCCCCTGTGGCGGGCTCCTCGCCCAGCTGCGCGGCGCGCACCTGGAGGATCCGCTCGAAGTAGATCTGGCTCATGTCATCGAGTTCGAGCGCGCCGACGACCACGTCGAAGCGGTGCTCGGCCGCGCGGTCTTCACCGTTGTCGAACGAGCTTTGGCACTGTCCGGTTCCGTTCAACGCGACGCTCTCGTCGCCAAGGGTGACCACGAACTGAATCCACTCGCCCTCACCCACCGCCGCCGAGTGCGGGAGCATCAAGCGCTCCTCGTCGACACGCGGCGCGAAGTTCTCGGCCAGCTCGGTGATGTCTGCAAACGGGGTCGGGACCACGATCTGATGCGTCATGCGCTGCTCCTACTCACCCGGATGCCTCAGTCCGCCGACGGGGCGTCGGACAGGGGTCGGGTGGTTCCATCCGCGAGGAGTTCCTCGACCCGCCGTTCGGCGGCATCCAGGCGCTCGCTCCCGAGGCGGGACAACCGGATGCCCTCCTCGAATGCCTTGAGTGAATCCTCGAGCGGCAGCTCGCCGCTCTCCATGCGCTCCACGACGTCCCGCAGGCCCGTGAGGATCTGCTCGAAGCTCGGTTCACGAGCCTCTGCGCCTTCGCTTTCCGTCAAGGATGCGCCTCCACCGGGCGACGATGCCCGACCAGCGGGCGTGGGGTCAACCACGGCCTGTGGAAGAGGCGGCGATCGCGGGGTTCAGAGGCCCAGCGTGGCGCGGAACAGGAAGGTGTCGTAGGCGGCGCCGTTCATCTCCATCCGGAGGTACCCGAACGTCGCGTCGAGATGCAGCGTGCCGAACACCCGGAGACTGACGCCGGCCTCGACGCCGCCCCCGCCGAACGCATGGGCGACGGTCGTCTCGAAGCGCTCCCCCACCACGCCGCCAACGGTGACCACCGCCGAGATGTGCGGCACAACCGGGTCTGCCAGCTCGGTGAGCTGAAAGCCGATCTCCAAGGCGCCGCGCATGACGAGATCGTCCGCGCTGCGCGCGTTGTCGCGGGATCCCATCTCGAACAGCAGCCCGGTGCGAAGCTCGGAGACGGGCCACTGGACGAACCCGGTCATCCCGCCCGCCTGGGTGTCACCGCCGCCCCATCCGTCGGCCAGGCGCAGGTAGCTGTAGTGCAGCCCGACCTGCGGCCCGACCCAGCTGCTGCCCTCCTCTGGGGGCGGCTCGCGCTCGTCTGGCGGCTCCGTTTCGCTCGCCTCAGTCGGGTCCCCCAGTCGACGGCCCAAGCCGATCGACTGCGCCTCGACCGCCGTCACCGAGAACACGCTCAGCAGCGCGACGACGAGGGAGAAAGCCCCCGCGCGCCTCATTCCGGTGCCCCGATCTCGACCTGGAGCAGCATCGCGTCGACTTCGGGGTGATCGAGGGTCGGGTCCGACTCGAATGCGAAGCGCACCGAGCTCCCCGGGCCGAGGGGAAAGAACGCGACGCGACGCCAGCGCGGCACCACCGCGTCGAGGAAGGCGACCACCTCGGTTCCCTCCACGCCGTCGAGATTGGCGATCGCCCGCGGGCCCGCCTCGATCCCGAACCCCTCTCGCCGAAGGGCATTCGCCTCGCCGTTGGCGAGCACAGAGGGCTCCCCGCGTACGGTCGAGACGACGAGTTCGAACTTGCCGGGGCCCGCGTCCGACTCCGCCGCGAGCATCCGAGTGGAGCGAATGCGAAGAAAGAGTTCTTCGTCGCTCGCCGCCGTGACCTCCCAGGGCGGGTCGAGGTAGTGCACGCGGAACGCGCCGGACGCCGGCTCCCAGGTTTCCGTGCGAGCGCGGGGGTCGTCCGCCGACGGAGCACACGCGGCGAGGCTCATCAGCGCCGCGAGCCCCGCCAGCAGCGTGACCCTGCGCACCGCGGCGCTCACCGCTCCCTCACACCGACGCTCAGCGGTTGCGGCCACGACGGCACTCTGGGCGGGCCGATCGCCCGAAGCAAGACCTCCGTGTCCATCACTCCAGTCCCATCGGCGTCTCCAGCCTGACCTGAACCTCCGCTTCTCCGCTCGGGAGGTCGGCCAGCAGGAATTCTCCGCCGGGGAGCGCGCGTCGCCGCTGCCACCGGCCGTCCGGGAGGACGACGTCGACCGCCACGCCACGCGGCGTGTGCAGGCCTGGGGCGGTCGCGACCCTGAGATAGAGCACCTCGACTCCGACGCCGCGAGCGCGCGGCGGGCGCCCCGGGCGACCGGCCACCGTGAGCACGTCGCGAACCCGAGGGTCCGACTCGATGCGGGCGCGGGCGGCGAGCAGGGGACGCGCCTCTTCGACGGCGAGCACCCCCAGCGCGCGACCGACCGCGAAGCGAACGTCGTCATGCTCGTCGTCCAGCGCCGCGGTGAGCGCGCGCCATGCTGACGTCTCGCGCGACTGGGCGAGCGCGAGTGCGGCGGCGGCGCGAACGCGAGGCTCCGCCGCCCGCAGGCTTCGCCGCATCACCCTCTGCAAACGCTGCCGCGTCCGCGGGCGCGTCCGGGCGAGGTTCTGCGCCGAAAGAGACAGCGCCTCAGGCGCGGTGTCTGGGCTCCACCAGCGGGCGTCGAGCCGGGCCGGGTCGAGAGGCACCCGGAGGGTGAGCGCGGCCTCCGTCAGGCTCGAGAACGCCGCGGCATCCGTCTCGCGGAGCAGCGCCTCGACGAGTTCTTCACCCAAGGGCGCCGCCGCTTGGCCCAGCAGTTCGATCGCGAGGCCCGTGAGCGCGCGCTCCCCCGAATCGAGCGAGGACAACCCGTCCACGAGCGCCGGCAGCACCTCGACGTCGCGGGCGAGCGCGGACAGAACACGCCCTCGAGACGAGCGATCGGCGCGCAGGCGAGCGAGGGCGCGCCCGGTCGTGGGTCCCGGCCCTCCCCGGCGGACGGCGAGCGCCAGCGCGATGTTCAATCCGGGGAGCGACTCCGGTTGGGCGAGCAGTGCGTCGATGGCCGCGGTGCCGCGCACCCGCGAGAGCGCCTCGAAGACGGCGCGGGGCGACGTGTCCGGCGCTGTGGACGCCAGCTGCACCAGCACCGGCACGAGCGGCGCGCTCGGGTGCTCGAGCATCGCCTCGGTCGCGGCAGCCCGCAGCGCGGCAGGCGCATCCGGTTCGAGCAAGGACCGGATCCGGGGTGCTGCTGCCGCGGGGTCCAGAACGATGAGCGTCGTCAACGCCCGAGCCCGGGTGGGGGTCGCGCCGCGGTCCGCGAGGGTCGCCACGAGCCCGGCCTGATCTGGACCCCCGATCGCGCGCAGCGCGCCGAGTGCGGCCGAAACGACATCGGGAGACGCGCTGGACACCATGCTGGCCACCACGGGAGCCGCGCGCTCGTCTCCGAGACGGCCGAGCGCGTCGAGCATCGCGATCGCCGTGATCGCCGGAGCGTCACTCAGCGCGCTGGCGATCGGTGCCACGGCCCGCGTGTCTCCGAGGCGCCCGAGAACGCGCGCCGCGGCGGACGACGACGCCTGTACGGGCAGGGCACGGAGGAGCCGCGGGACGGCATCGGCGCCGGTGCGGACGAGCGCGTCGACCACCTCATCGGTGACGTCTTCGGCGCCCAGCCACTCGACGAGCACCCGCACGGCGTCGTCCCCGCCGATGCTGCCGAGCGCGCGGATGCCGACACGACGCGCGGAGAGCCCGGCATCGGGAAGAAAGGCCGCGATGCCCTCGACCGCCGATGGGTCCCCGCGATGCGCGAGCGCATGAAGCAACGCGGTGCGCACCCGCGCGTCCTCCTCCGAGGTCAGCGCCTCGAGGAGCGCCCGCACCGACTGACGCGCGTCACCTTGCTCCCCAAGGGTTCGCGCGGCCTCGAGGCGGTCTTCGGCATCCGCGCTGCCGAGGGCGGCACGGGCCCGAGGACCCTGGAGACGTGCGCTCCACTGCGCGTGGGCAGGGTCTGTCGAGGCCGCGAGAAGCCACACGAGCACGACGAGCGAGGCGCGCGTCGCGATCGCAGCGTGTCTCTTCAGGCCCACAGGGCGTCATCGCATGTCGCGGCAGGTCGGAGCAATCGCCGGCGTCACGTGATGAACGTGACGATGAACGCGATGAGCCCCCCGGTCAGCAGCATGATCGCGCCCGCCCCGCCGAGGAAACCCGAGACACCGTCGATCGGCAGCCGAACAAAGTCCGCGTCGGTCACATGGCTGAGGCGCGGCGGGCCGAGCTCGTCGGGCTTCGGGTGAAAGCGACGCGCGCTCGCGCGATACGGACCGTGGTCCTCCTCGTCGCTGGCCTCGCCGAGCGCAAACGTCGCCTCGAGCGACACCTCTTCGCCGGCCCGCAGCCGGCGCTCGACGGTCAGGCCCCCATCCTCCGTGAGCCGCGCGCAGTCGATGAGCGTGCGAGCGGGATCCACCACGATGCGGCCGCTCTCGTCCTCGAGATAGAAGGCGTGGGTGATCGCCCGATGCTCGACCTCGCGCAGGAGCGGCACCCCCGTCCCGACGGTCCGGTACTCCGCCCGCTCGACATACACGCAATCGACCCCATCCACCGCGCTCGGGCTCGTCTCCATGGGCACGATGCGCCCGCGGATCCTGTACCGCCCTGGCTCCAGCTCTGCGATGCGGCACTCGGGGAGCGCTTCTCTGAGAGCCGGTGGGCGCGCGCGCAGCCGAGCGATCAGCAGCATCAGGACACCGATGCCCATGACCGTCGCGACGAAGCTCCACAATCCGACCCACATTCCTCTTCGAGTGTCGGGCCAATGTGCACGGGCAGCAACCCCGGAGCGCAATGGGTGCGGGCGCGCTACCTTCTACCTCGATGGGGGGCGAGCGGGACGAGGACGGAGAACTCCCTGGGCCGGACGCGACCCGGCGTGGGGCTCGCCCTGATCCGCTGGTCGGCCGCCTGATCAACGACCGCTTCCTGGTCACCGGCCTGCTGGCCCGCGGGGGCATGGGGAAGGTCTACCGCGCCGAGCAAGCCCCGCTCGGCCGCGAGGTCGCGCTCAAAGTGCTCAACCCCAACTATCGCGGCGACGGCGACCCGGAGTTCCACCGGCGCTTCTTCTTGGAAGCGAGCACCTGCGCGAAGCTGACGCACCCAAACACGGTCACGATCTTCGACTACGGCCGAACCGACGACGACATCTACTACATCGCGATGGAGCTGCTGGAGGGCGACACCCTGCATCGCACGCTGCGTCGCGAAGGGCCGTTCGACGTCGAGCGCGCCATGCACATCACCCGGCAGATCTGCCGCTCGCTCCGCGAGGCACACGGCATCGGGGTCATCCACCGCGACCTGAAGCCGGCGAACATCTTCCTCGTCAGCTCGGAAGACGAAGAGGACTTCGTGAAGGTGCTCGACTTCGGGCTGGTCAAGGACCTCGAAGGGTCTGGCGAGGACCTGACCCAGACGGGCCTGTTCATGGGCTCTCCGAAGTACATGTCGCCCGAGCAGATCCAAGGCGACGAGGTGGACGGTCGTGCCGACCTGTACTCGTTGGGCGTCATTCTGTTCGAGATGCTCACCGGGACGGTCCCATTCGACCGCACGCACTCCGTGAACATCCTGATGGCGCACGTGCACGACGAGCCGCCGTCCATGCAGGAGACGAACCCCGACGTATCCGTACCCGAGGGACTCGCGGCCATCGTGGCCTGCACGCTGGCCAAGTCGCCTGACGACCGGTTCGCCAGCATGGACGCGCTGTTGGATGCGCTCCGGCGCCTCCTCTACGACGCCGGATTGCCCGTCACTGTGAGCGCGGAGCTGAGCTCGAGCATGACGGGCATCACCGCACCCACCGGGGCCCAGATGCTGCCGTCGGGCAGTGGGAGCAGCGACGGTTGGACGATCGCCTCTGCGCCCCCGCCGCCCCGGTCTGCGACCGCGCGCCGAGGCCCCTGGGTGATGGCGGTGGTGGGTGTGCTCGCCCTGCTCGCCGCGGGCCTGGTGGCGTTGTTCGCGGGGACCCGGGAGGCGCCCATTCCCACCCCCGCACCGAACGCTCTGGAGGCTCCCGCGCCCGAGCCCGCCCCCGAGGTTCCGATCGAGGTCGCTCCTGCCATGCCGTCCCCCATCCGCGTTGCGATCACCTCGAGCCCACCGGGTGCTCTGGTGCGGGTCGGCGGGCGCGAGTACGGCCCTACGCCCGTCGAACTCGAGTGGGGCCCGGACGACGCCGAGCCCGGCGACAGCGTCGAGTTCGTCTTCTCGCTCCGCGGTCATCAGCCGTACGCGGTGAGTCGAGTCATGAGCGGCGAATCCGTCAGCGTAAACGCGAGCCTCAACCGGGTGAGAACAGCTCCGCGAAGTGGCGGCCGTGCTGCGCGACGCCCTCCCCGCGACCGTCCGACCCAAGAGGTGCGCGGCTACAAGCTCGACCCCTATTGACGGCGTGAGTCCTCTCGTCCGTCCCGGAAGGTTGCCTCGCTCACACACTCGGGAGACCATGGGCACATGCGAGGGGTGGGAGGTTCGGTCCGCAGCGCACGGGCGCTCGTGGTCGCGCTGTTCATCGGTGGTCTGACCATCGGTGGACTGACGCCCTCCCCCGCCCGGGCGGACGTGCGCACCGAGGCACGGCGTCACTTCCGCGCTGGCATGGCACTCATCGCGGACGGCGACGTCGAAGCGGGGGTGCAGGAGCTCCAGCAGGCGTACGAGATCCTCCCGCACCCGAACGTGCTCTACAACATCGGGCGCGCTTACGCGGAGTCCGGCAGCTACGCCGAGGCCGTCACCTATTTCGAGCGGTACCTCGAGTCGGACCCAGCGGACCGCGAAGAGGTCGTCGGCTACCTGTCCGCGCTCCGGGCACGCATCGAAGCGCTCGAGGGGCCGGGGCGCGACCCGACGCCCGAGCCAGTCACGCCCACCCCGACCCCGACGCCAACCGGCACGACCGTCGCGTCCGAGGAGGAAATCGACGCGCTGGAAGACTCCGCCACCCAGATCGCCGCGCTTGCCGAGTCGGCGCAGAGCGACGCACTCCGGGCGCGGGCGGAGCGACTCAGCGCGCTGGCCGCCTCGCTCCGGGAGCGACGCGCCGCCGCGATGGCAGGAGGTCCGGCGACGCCGATCACCGAGCCCGGGGCCCCGGAGCCAGATGGGCCCGACACGCCCGCACCCGACCCCAACTCGACGAGCGAGACCCCGAGCGACCCGTCCCTCGTGTTGGGCGAAGAGCGCGAGGGCGACACCTACGAGGAGCGGGTCGTGTCTTCCTCGCGCGCCGCGCAGTCTCCGCTCGAGGCGCCCAACTCGACGACCATCATCACGCGCCAGGACCTCCGCCTCTCGGGCCGCACGAACCCGGGCCTCGCGCTCCGCCGTGTAGCGGGGGTCGAGCTGATGACCGCGAGCCCCGGCGACGTTCAGTTCTCGATCCGCGGCCTGAACCAGCGTCTGTCCAACCGCGCGATCGTGCTGCTCGACGGCCGCTCCGTGTACCAGGACTTCCTTGGCACCACGATGTGGAACCTGCTGCCCTTGGCGGTCGAGGACATCGAACGGATCGAGGTCATCCGCGGCCCGGCCTCGGCGCTGTACGGCGCGGACGCGCTGACTGGCATCGTCAACATCATCACGCGGCCGCTGGGCGAAGGGCGCTCCCACCTGAGCGCCGGCGTGGGCAACGAGGGCCAGTACCGCGTGACCGGGTCGGTCACGGAACGGGTGGATCGCCTGCGCTTCCGGCTCGGTGCCGGCTACGACCAGGCCAACGTCTTCGCGCGCGCCGTCGGGCCCGACCGCGTGGACGCGACGCCGTTCGCGAACGATCCGAACCTCGGCTACAGCCGGCTCCACTTCAACGGCGAAGCTCAAGTGCGGCTCGCCGACGGTTACAGCGTGCGCGCGGGCACCGCCGTCGCGACCGGCGCGCGGGTGTTCCAGGGCATCAGCCGCCTGCGCGAGATGCGGCTCGAGAACGCGTTCTTCAGCCAGACATACGTGCAGGCGCAGACGGCCGTGGGCCTGTCCGGACGCGTGTTCTGGAACCGCTTCAGCACGGATTACGGCATCGCCGGCCAGCGTGAGGGCGGCCTCGAGCTGGCGGAGCGCGCGCAGATCCAGCGGCAGGACGTGGTCGACGCAGAGGTCGTCTACCAGAACCGGTTCTCGCTCGGCGAAGGCCTGGACAACCAGTTCATCGCCGGGCTCGGCTACCGCTTCAAGGAGCTCGACTGGGACTGGATTCGCGACCCGAGCACCGGCAACCAAGTCCAGTCGCAGAACCACTTCAACGTCTTCCTGCAGGACACCCTCCGGATCGACGAGGTGGTGCAGGTGGTGCTCAGCGCGCGGGTCGACCAGCACCCGCTGCTGACCGAACCCCAGTTCTCGCCTCGAGGCTCGGTCGTCGTGCACCCCACGCCGCGTCAGTCGATCCGGCTCACCGCGGGCACCGCGTTCCGCAGCCCCACGTTCGCCGAGTCCTACGCCAACGTCCCAAACAGCACGCCGCTCCGCGGGGTGGCCGCCTTCGGCGTGGGCAACCCGAACCTGACCCCGGAGCGCATCGTCTCAGTCGAGCTCGGCTACATGTTGCAGGAGTCCGAGTTCTTCGCGCTCGAGGTCAACGGCTACTACAACCTCGTGTTCGACCAGATCCTGCTGTCCTCGAACCGCCCCTACCGGCTGCATGACTTTGGTCGCACGCCGGGCGCCGGCTTCGACCCAGCCAACGGCGCCTTCCCGCTCGGTCAGCTCCAGTTCGACAACGAAGAGGCTGACTTCCAGCAGATCGGCGGCGAGATCGGCATCCGCGTCTACCCGCTCGACGGGCTGGACTTCTACGCCAACTACGCCATCCACGAGACCAGCCCGCTCACCGATCAGACCACGCTCGATGGACGCGAACTCGACTCCCGCACCAGCGCGCACAAGGTCAACGCGGGCATCTCGTACCGCGCGCCGTTCGGCTTGGACCTCGCGCTCGACTTCCACTACGTGAGCGACCAGGTCTGGGTCGAGCAGGTGATCGACACCGCACGCGGAGGGGTGGCCTTCGAGCCTTTCGAGCTGCCCGGCTACGCCATCCTCAACGCGCGCATCGGCTGGCGGCTGTTCGACGACCAGCTCGAGCTCGCGGTCACCGGCTCGAACCTCCTCATGCACCACCGCGAGCACCCGTTCGGCCAGCGCACCGACCGGCGGTTCATGGGCCACGCGACCTTCCGATTCTGATGTCTGCCGTGCCACACCGACTTCCTCTGATCGCGCTCGCGACGCTCGCTCTCGCCGCGTGCGAGCCCAACGTGGACCGCGAAGCGGTGGGCGGCTCGGAGCCGTCCGGGGTCATCGACGGCACCGTGCTGTACGTCGGACAGCGACCGCTCTGCACCTTCGAAGACGGCCGCGCGACCGGCGTCGAGGGGCGCGTGGTGCTGTTGATGTTCCGGGACGACAACCCGCCGCCACCCAGCGGCAGCGCCACGAGCGCGGAGAACCTGCTCCTGCTCAACGCCGACCGGATGTTCGCGCTCTCCGACTGCATGCCCGCGTCCCCGAGCGCAGCGGAGCTGGCGGAGCCGATCACGCGCAGCGTGGCGTTCACCTGGCCGGAGATCGCGCTTGCAGGGGCAGGACTCCCCGATCCGTCGTTGGGGCCGCCCGAGGTCGCCTACCAGATCCGCGGGTTCTTCGACCGCGACGAAGACTTCAACCCCTTCTTCAGCGTGCGTCGGACGGCCACCAAGGGAGACGTGGCGGGCGGCGCGTTCGTCGATACCAGCGTGTCCCCGCCGCAGTTCAGCCCCATCCGGTTTGGCAACCGCGCCAGCCTGCCCAACGGAGAGGTCGTGTCCGGCGTCGCGGTGACGCTGGCGGCGCGCGTCAACACCGAACCGCCGAGCTTCGCGCTGGCCAGCTCGACACGCGCGCTGAGCAGCGAAGCCACCCTGCCCCTGGTTGCCGACCCGGTCGCGCGCGAACAGGCGCTCTTCGAGCTGAGCGAGACCGCCATCGAGCTGATCGACCCGCGCGAACCCTCCTGGGCCCTGACGCTGCGCGCGGGGGGCGTGACGGTCGACCCCCACCCCTCGGGCTACGGCTTCTTCACGCTGCCCGTCGACGCGGACCGCAACGGAGAACAGGACCTCCACCCCACGCTCGGCACCGCCGGCATCCTGTGGGAGCACCCCATCGTGCTGCTGCGCCGCGCGCGCAATGTCGTCGAGCTGTCCGTCGGAGTCCCGGACGTGGTCATCCCCGCGTCGGTACGGCCCACGCAGACCCTGGCGCAAGACACGTTCTCGCCGCGGATGGACATCGTGGTTCCGCCGATCGCGGCCGTGAACCTCGACCCCACGAACCCTGCCTGCACGGTGCCGTACATCCCCGCGGGCACCTTCGCCGAGACCTACGAGCGGATCCCCGTGGACTGCCAGGAGATGCCGACGGGCAACTACGACGTCAACGTGCTCTCGGGCATCGCGGGAGGCCGCGCGATCGACTACCGCGCGCAGCTCGCCGCCGACATGCCGGAACTCCCAGCGTCGGTGCTCGAGACCCTCGTGCGCGCGCGCACCGACAACGACTGGGTCATCGAGGGCGGGAGCTACTCGAGCCAGGCGTGGAGCATTCCGAACGAGCTCGGCTGCCCGGACCCGTACCGCCCCAACGGCTTCGACGAGGGCGGCGAGCCGGTCACGCTCAGTCAGGTCGACCCCAACCCGCGCGCCACCTGCGGTGAGCCCGCGTCCTGCGACGCGAGCGGCACGCTGATGCAGTGCAGCCAGGGTCCCGCCGGACGGTTCGCGGTGGTGGACCCGGACGGCGGCAACGCCCCGGATGGCTCGGACACGAGCGATGGGCACGGGATCGCCGGCTGCCAGACGACGGTGCGGGCGGAGACCATGGTGCCCGACGCCGTGACCTACATGCCGGTGCCCGACGCCTGCTGCGAGGCGGTGTCGCACCTCTGTGGGCTGCCGCTCTGCTCCCTCCGGGACGGGGCCGTGCGCGCGGACACCGACGGCGGGCGGCAGCTGCGTGAGATCGCGATCCCCGGTCAGGATTTCGACGTGGACGAAGACGGCCGCCTGGTGCCTCGGTGTGTGCCCTTCCTCATGCCCGCGTCCTGCTGCCGCTGACGTCCGATCCCGGATTGCCGCCGACGCCCGTTTGACCCAACGTGGGGCGGCGACGCGCGTTTTTGCGACGTGGGGGCTCTGAGCTGGTAGAGGACAGGCGGGATGGAGAAGCAGGACGGCACGGCCACGACGGTGGTGACACCCGGCAACCACGATGGCGTGCACCGTGGGCACCGCGCGCTGCTCGACGAGGCCCGGCGGCTCGCCACGCCAATCGGGGCCTCGGTCACCGCGCTGAGCTTTCATCCACACCCGGCCGAGGTTCTGGCGCCCGAGCGCGCGCCCGCGATCCTCACGCCGATCGAACGACGTCGCGAACTGCTGCTCGGTCGCGGCGCGGACGTGGTCGAGGTGCTCACATTCGACCGCGCGCTCTCGAGCGAGGCGCCCGAGTCCTTCGTGGAGCGCGTCCTCGTGAACCAGCTCCACGCGCGCGCCGTGGTCATCGGCGCCGACTTTCGCTTCGGCAAGGGTGCCAAGGGCGATGTTGCGCTGCTCCGTCAGATGGGACCCGACAGCGGCTTCACGGTGAGCGTGCTGGAGGCCGTCGAGGTGGACGGCTCTCGGGTCAGCTCGTCCCGCGTCCGCGCCGCCCTCGTGGACGGAGACATCGAGCTCGCGACACGCCTGCTGGGTCGGGTCCACGATGTGAGCGGCGAGGTGGTGCTCGGGCATCAGCGCGGGCGCACCATTGGCGTGCCGACGGCAAACCTCGACGTGCGCGGGGTGCTCATGCCCACCGATGGGGTGTACGCGGTGATCGCGCGCGTCGGTGAACAGCTGATCTCGGGGGTGGCCAACCTCGGCGTACGCCCGACGGTCGAGGCCGGGCGGAGCACCGAGGTCCACCTGCTGGACTTCGACCGCGACCTCTACGGGCAGACCCTGCGGGTGGGTTTTGTCGCGCGTCTCCGGGGCGAGACGAAGTTCGACGGACTCGACGCCCTCAAGGCGCAGATCAAACGAGACATCGCGGACGCCGAGCGAGCGCTCGCCGCCGCAGACCGGGAGACATGGACATGGATGTGAGCCTGCTGCCGCACTTGAGCGAGGAAGCGGTCCGAGATGAGGCCCGCCGACGCGGACTCGACACCGATGGCAAGTCCCGGGACGCCCTCATCGAGGCCATTCGTGCCTCCGAGGCGGGGGCCGTGGGCAAGGTGAAGGGCTTGTTCGGTCGGGTCGCTCGCCTGGCCAAGGCGGCGATCGAGTCCCGTGCGCCGTCTCAGCCCCCGCCGCCGATGCGCGCCTCACAGCCCGCCGCGCCACCCGAGCCCATCGCCACCCTCACCATGGCGAAGGTCCTCCTGACGCAAGGCCATCTCGAGCGCGCGCACACCATCCTGCAGGACCTCGACGCGAACGACCCCGAGGTCGTCGCCGCGCTTCGGGAGGCGACGGAGCGCCGTCGCCAGAGCCGGCTCGAGTCACTCGCCCACGGGCTGTCCGAGCGCGAAGCCCCGTTTGTCGCCATCGCCCGCGACGGGGACCTCTCCGGCCTTGTGTGGAATGTCGACGACGACGCGCTCGCCCGCGGCCAGGCCCTGCTGGGCAAAGACGGCCAGCTCACCCTGCGCGTCGTCTCCGTCGTCGCGCACCCCGACCACCACGTCGAGTCCATCCGCGCCGACCAGCCCGTCGGGCGTCGAGGCCACCAGCCCCTCGAGTCGAGCGCCGAGCGCGTCGTGGTCTCGGTGGGCTTGGCCGCCGACCAGCGCTTCGTGTCGCTCGCACACGCCGCGCGCTGACGCCGGGTTGAGTGCGGAGCGAGCTTCCGAGGGCCGCGGGCATCTCGAAAGTGAGGCTCGCAATCGACCTCGGCAACCCTCGATTTTGAGTTTCTTTCCGTCAGGCTGCGCGCCCTCGCGATTCCCATTCGCGCTGTGTAGGGGGTGCCATTGCAGAGATTCTCCGAGTTCGAGTTCGCGGTGTTGTTCGGCCGGCCGGGGCCGGGCAGCACGCTGGAAGATGACTTCGACACGGAAGCCGACGTCGCCGATGCGCTGGGCATCGCGACCCACCTGGTCAACGTCGACCTCGTCCTCGACGGGGAAGCCGAGCTCGCGGCCCGCGCGGTCGACCAGGGAGCGGGGCCGGTGCTCTACCGCGGTCCGATCCTGTCGGCCGACGAGTACGAGTCCCTGTACGGGGCGCTGGCGGACCGCGGCGCGGACCTGCTCGTCACGCCGTCCGAGGTGGAGCACGCGCTCTACGTACCCGAGCACCACCACACGATCGCCGACCTCGCGCCGCCCACCGCGTGGACGGAGAGCGGCGACCTCGACGAGGCGTGGGAGGCCGCGCTGACACTCGGAAGCGGCCCTTGGGTTCTGCGGGACCACGTCAAGAGTGCGAAGGAGGACTGGCAGGGTGCGTGTTTCGTCCCCGAAGGTGCCGAGCGCGCCAACTTCATGCGGGTGTGCCGAGGCCTCCTCGAAGCCCGCGGCGAGCGCTTCGAGAGGGGCTTCGTCATCCGGTCGTTCCTGGAGCTGACCCCGAGCGGGGTGCGCACCCAGGATCGACGCATCCCGGATGAGCACCGCCTCTTCTTTGGAACGGCAGGCTCGTCGCGCACGCCCCCTATCACCCGATCGGGGCGCCGCTGACCGACACGCACCCATACGAGATCCTCGGCTCGCGCATCGAGTGCCCGTTCTTCACGGCCGACATCGCGTTCCCCGAGGCGGGCGGCTGGGTCGTCATCGAGATCAACGACGGCGGCATGTCGGGTCTCCCGGAAGACCTCCACCCGCGTGATCTCTACGAGGCCCTGCGATGAGCGCGCCCTTCCCTGCCGCCCTGGCACAGCTCCCTCAGGTCGAAGACTGGTGGTCGCGTCTCGACCCAGCGATCGAGCGCGAACTCACCGAGCTGACCGCCCCCGAGTGGGACGACGTCACTCTCCAGCGTGTGGGCGCTCGCTGGGAGGCGCTTCCGCTTCGGGTGGTCGCGCAGTTCGCAGATCCAGAAGACGAAAGAGACCACGAACGCGCGATCCGCGACCTGACCGAGTACATCAACGGGCACCCCAACCGGCCCTTCTATCTGCGGCAACGGACCTTTCACATCTGCCGAGCGCACGCGCGCGCACGGCGCGTCATCGCGGAGGGGTGGATCCCCGCCGGGTTCCGATGTCCGATCGCATGCGCCGCCTGCCCGTTCGTGAGCGCGCTCTCGACTCACCCGGGCAAGGCGCTGCGACTTCGGCTCCTGCGCCGCGACGGTCAGAGCACACGAGACGCCTCCTTCAGAATCCCGCCGCCCTCCGTTGAGTAGAGAAGGGGAATCCCCGCCTGTTCACAACCCGGCCGTTGGGACTAGAATCTTCTCATGCGCATGAAGTGGTTCGCGTTGGCTCTCTTTCTCATCGTCCCCTACGCCGCAGGCTGCGACTGCGAAGGGCCGCTACCAAACCCGGACGGAGGCGGCGACGCCGAACCGATCGCGGATGGCGCGATGCCGATGGTGGACGCGGACGGGGTCGACGCGTCCTCCGACGCGGGGCCTCCCGACAGCGGGACGGGGCCGGTCTGCGGAGACCTGACGTGCGGTGTCGGCGAGCGCTGCGAAGAGGACCCGCCGACGTGCGTGGCCAACACGTGCGAGGACCTTGCGTGCTCAGCCACGGAGCGCTGCGAGCCGGCCCCCACGGGAGACGGGAACGTCTGCGTGGACATCTCGTGCGACGACGCCGTCGATTGCGAGGAAGACGAATACTGCGACACGACGGTGGGCGCGTGTGCGGCGGACGCATGCGTGCCGGGCGTGCGGATCTGCGGCGCGACCGGGCTCGAAGAGTGCGCGGCCGACGGGTCGGCCTCCGAGGTCCGCTTCACGTGTGGGAGTGATGCCTACTTCACGAGCGAGTGCACGGACGACGCGGGCGCGTTCTGTCCTTGTCGCGACGACTGGGATTGCCCGGCCGACACCGTCTGCGACGTCGACCGCTGCGTTGGCACCGGCGTCGCGCCGACGTGCCGCCTTCCCCCCGCGCCGTTCAGCGAGGTGCTCCCGACTCCCGAAGCGGGGTTCCCCTGGGGAGGCACCAGCCGCTCGACGGCCGACGCCCCCGGGAGCCCGTTCCCCAGCTCGGCGCAGGTGGTGGTAACGCCTCTCGTGGCCAACCTCGACGACGACAACGGGGACGGACTGATCGATGAGCGGGACTTCCCGGAGATCATCTTCATGACCTTCAACGGAGCCAACGACCCCGACGGAACGCGCTACTCGCTCAACGGCACCCTGCGCGCCGTGCACGGCGGCGGTGCGAACCGGGGCGGAGACTTCTTTGCGTCGTGCGGCTCGACCGTCTGGAACGAGGGGGACGACGTCTCGATCGCGTGCGCGCGCTCGAGCGCCATCCTCGATCCCACGAGCACGGCCGCCGTGGGTGACATCGACGGTGATGGCGTGCCGGAGATCGTCGCAATGACGGAGAACAACCGCGTGCAGGTGTACAGCAACACCGGTGTGCCTCTCGTGCAGTCGCCCACCGGAGCGGTCGGCGGCAACCAGGCGGTGTCCATCGCGAACATCGACGGCGCCGGGTTCGCCGAGATCATCGTCGGCAACCGCGTCTGGACGATGGATCGCGACACCGACGGGGACTTCGTGTTCCTGGACCGGTTCGACGGATCGCTCGCGCAAGGAAACAACGGTCAGGGCCCGATCTCGTGTGTGGCCGACCTCGACGGTGACGGACGCCAGGAGGTCATCGCCGGGAGCAGCGTGTACCGCTTCCCTCGAGCCCCTGCCGGCGTGACCCGCACCGCAGACTGCACGGGCTCCGAATCGGATCCGGACGAGATGGCGTTCTGCGACGGTGACCTGCTCGTCCTCTGGGACGGGGTGGAGGTCAACGGCGCCCCTGCGATCCGAGAAGGGTTCTGTGCCGTGGCGGACGTGTGGGGCACCGACAGCACGACCCCTCCAGGGCCGAGCAATGCCCTCGACGGGATGCCCGAGGTGGTGGTCGTAGCCGACGGGCGAATCCAGATCTTCGAGGGCGCGACCGGCATTCTGATCGACAACCGAGTCATCGACGCCCGCACCGACAACGGCGGCGCGCCCAACATCGACGACTTCGACGGCGATGGGTTCCCGGAGATCGGGACCGCCTTCCGCACGGGCTACGCGCTGACCGATCTCCAGCCGGCGACGGCCATGTGCCCCGCCTGGACCACGCCGTTCGACGACGGAGTGACCGGCCTTCAGGGCAACACAGCACGTACTCCACCGGGCACCACGTGCGCGACCGCTGCGGACTGCGGCGACACCACGCAGTTCACGTGCAACGCGGCGACCAGCCAGTGCGTGTGTTTGCACAACGGGTGGGAGCGCGAGACTGAGGACGACTCCAGCCGCGTGACCGGCTCGAGCGTGTTCGACTTCAACGGCGACGGATCGGCCGAGGTGGTCTACAACGACGAGTGCTTCTTCCGCGTGTACGCGGGCATCGACGGAAGCGTCTTCTTCAAGGAGCCGAGCCGCAGCCGCACCCGTACCGAGAACCCGATCGCCGCCGACGTCGACAACGACGGCAACGCTGAGATCGTGTTCGCGACGACCAACGAGTCCGGCCTCTGCAGCCTGGGCGACAGCACCAACAACAACGGCATCGAGGTCTGGGGCGACGCCTCGGACGCCTGGGTCGGAGCGCGCCGGATCTACAACCAGCACAGCTACCACGTGACCAATGTGTTCGAGTCGGGCGGC
The DNA here is from genome assembly GCA_045106715.1 of Sandaracinaceae bacterium. Classification (GTDB taxonomy): domain Bacteria; phylum Myxococcota_A; class Polyangia; order Polyangiales; family Sandaracinaceae. The sequence continues at coordinate 10,676 of JBGCFC010000049.1, read as the reverse complement.
ATCCCGCTGCGCGAGCCGGAGAGCTGGCGCCCGTGGAACGGAAGGCTCTACAACAGCTACCGCAGCCAGCCGCGCTCGTTCGGCGTCGCGCCGGACCTCACCATCGGAGGGGTTCAGGTCACCAGCCGGGATGCGGGCTGCGGCGCGCTGTCGGGTGCGGTCGACATCACCGTGCGCGTGGTGAACGCGGGCGACGTCCGAGTTGGGCCCGACATCGAGGTCAGCTTCCGAGGGGAATGGGACGCGGGTCCGGTGATGGAGACGCTCTACGCCGATGGCGCCATGACCCCGCTCACGACCACGCTCGGCCGGCCGCTCGAGCCGGGCGGTGAGGTGTTCGTCACCGTTATGTACGACCCTACGAACAACAGCCCGGGCACCCTACCGGACCGCGTGGAAGTGCTCGTCGACGAGGCGGATGCGGAGCGGGAGTGCCTCGAGGACAACAACACGCGCACGCAGCCGCTCACGCCGGAGATGGGCGTCGCCGACTTGGTCATCGAGCTCGGCGCGGTGGGCGGCGACTGCCCGATGAAGACCTTCGAGACCACCGTGCGCAACGAGGGCTCGGTCGAGGTTCGCGACGTCGTGGTCCGCTACTACGCGGGCGATCCGTCGGCGGGAGGGAGCCAGATCCATGAGGAGACGGTGGCCGGCCCGATCGCACCGGGCGGCAGCGAGACCTTCACCGCGACGGTGGCGTCATTCCCGGGCCGTGAGGTCATCGTGTTTGCCGTGGTCGACCCGGACGACGCGATCGTCGAGTGCAACGATGGAAACAACACGGCGATGACCGACCGGGTGGAGTGCCCGCCGATCATCTTCTGAGAACATCTCAGAACGTGAGGCGTTCGGGCGTGCCTTCGAAGCTCTGCCCGTCCGCTTCCACGTACAGCACCGAGTCCGAACGCGTGACACTCCAGCCGACCTTTCGGTCGAGCTGGGCCTCGAGGCCTTCGAGCAGCGCGGACGGGAGCACCCACACCTCCAGCTCGTCTTTGCGATGCACCGTCGCCTTGGTGAGGTCCTTGATCCAGTGGGGAGCCGGCTCGTAGAGGTAGACGCTGACCCGGTCGGCCAGTTTGCTCGCGCGATGCAAGCGGTCCGGCGCCGGCAGGCCCACATCGATCCAGTGCAGCACGCGGCCCTGGAGGTCCTTCTCCCAGACGGCGGGCTCGTCCACGTTCGACAGCCCACGGCCCATCGCAATGCCTTCCTCGTAGTGGAGCGACAGCGCGAGGACGCGCGCGAGCATGCGCCTCGGCGTCTCGGACGGGTGCATCGGCACACGGAGATCGAGAGGCGCGTAGACGCCGCGATCCACGTCCGAGAGCTCGATCGCGAAGCGGTACATCGTCGAGGTCAGCGCCATGCCGCACGCTATGTCACAGCCGGGCAGCGGCCGCGACGCGCCGGGAACTGGCCGCGATCGCGGGACGGAGAGACAACTCGAGCATGCCCGCCCGCCTCCTCGCGCTCGTCTCGCTGCTGCTTCTTTCTGGCGCCTCCCTCGGGGCCTCGGCGGATGAGGGGAACTGCGAACTCCACACGGAGATCGCAGTCTCGCTGCTCGAAGTCGACGCTGCGACGGCCGAGAGCATGGCGGACAAGCCCGCGCTCGACGCCGTCGTCCAGCGCCCCGGGAAGACGCGGGCGTCCTCGCTCAGCGTGGCTCGCTACCACTCGGTCGGGATTCGGCTCGGTTTGATGCACCAACACGAGGGTGTGCGCGTCGTACAGTCGCCTCGGCTCCAGGTGGTGGGTGGGCCCGCCAGGCCAGAGCGCTCGCCGTGGAGCCTCGAGGAAGCGCCGGAGGTCACCGTCGACGCGGGACGCACCGTCGACGGACGGATCACGTTGCGGATCGACCTCGGCGCCCAAGGCACGGTGCACGTCGTGGTCAGCGAGGGTGAGTCGGTCATGGTCTCGGGTATCGAGATGCCAGACCCGGCCGGGCCTCCGCAGGCGCCGCGTCTCGGCAGCGAGACACCCACGCGCACGCGCCTCCTGTTTGTCACGCCGCCGGTCAGCGATAGCTGATCATCACCCCGGCGAGTCCGGTCCACGCGCCTTCGCGCCGGCCATCTGTGTAGTAGCCCGCCCGCAGCAATGGCATGACCTCCGCCACGCCGTCCGCGGGCCGCGAGATGGACAGGGCGGCGATGGGCCCCACCTGGTGGATCAGCGTGTCGGAGCTCGGGACGTAGGCGACATCATCGTAGGCGCCGACCCGAAGCGACCAGCCCTCGCTCAGCTCCACCTGTCCGAGCAGCATCGCGGAGTTGCTCATGACGCCGTCTTCCCGGGCGAGCTCCGTGTCGTGCCGCGGTGAGAGGTAGCGAGGCGCGACGCCCAGGTGGATTCGCTCGTAGCCGACCTGGTCCCACAGCAGCAGTTGCACCGGGCCGAGCGGCACCATGCCCTGGACGATGGCCGAGAACTGCGCTTCCCATCCGAGCGCCTCCCCCGCTTGGCCCTGCCCACGCCCAGGCTCGACGGGGACGTAGCCCGCGCCCGGCATGTCCAACGACCACATCGCGACATGCCGGACTTCCGCCCGGAGGATCAGGACGGCCAGTGGCTGGAGCTGCAGGTAGCCGCCGGTGCGCGCGTAGATCGGCGAGACGTAGCTCACCGGACCCAGCTCGATGTGCGTGTCGGAGTACAGGATCCCGTCGGGCAACCCGAGCGGCGCACGGAGCCCCGCCGAGACCATGTGTTCGGCGCCGATCGGATTGATGACGCCGACGAGACGCTGGTTGGCCACCGCCGTCGCTTGGGCGGAGGCCGGCGACGGCAGGAGAGAGGAGACGAGAAGCGCGAGGAGGGGAAGGCGAGGTCGCATGGGGGACAGATGCTCCGGCGCCAGAGCGCGGCTCAGGTGAGCCGTTTGAGCCCGGTGGCGCATCCCAGCGCCATGCAGATACGAACCGTTCTGGGCGCACTCACCGCCCTCGCCTTGTTCACCTCGCCGGTCGCCGCGCAGGGACAGCAACCCTTCTCTGCTGACGAGCGCGCGCAGCTGCTTCGGGGTGAGATGGTGCGACGCGACGTCTCCCGCTCGGAGAACGGCGCGAGCCTGTTTGGCGGCGCAAGCTGGATGCGGGTCGATGCGCCGCTCGAGCGCGTCTGGGCGCTGATCACTTCGCCGTCCTCGTACCCGCGGCTCATCCCTTCGCTCGAGTCAGTCCGTGTGGTCGAGCGCGTCGAGGGGGAGACCGTGATGGCGATGCACCACGCCTTTGGCATCGGAGACGCGGACTACTTCGCGCGCATGCGAGTCGATGAACCCACGCGCACCATCTCCTTCGAGCTGGACACCGAACGGCCGCGGGACGTGCAGTCCGGTCGGGGTTTCATCACGCTGAGCCCGTTCCGCGGCGGCACGATCGTGGCCTGGGGCATGCTCGCGGACGTCGGCGCCGGGATGCTCCAGCGCATGTTCGGCTCGTTCCTGAACGACTGGCTTCTCAAACCGCCGCGCTGCATTCGCGACGAGGTGGAGCCCGGGCGGGTGAACGAATGCTGAGCCGCCTGAAGACGCCGGCGCCGTGGCTCTTGCTGGCGTTCGGCCTGGGCGTTTGGGCTGTGCATCGCTGGGTGACCGACATCGGCGGGCCCGAGGTGATCGACGCACGGTACGGGATCGCCGCGCCCGTGGTGATGGTCGGGATCCAGACGCTCCTGAGCGCGGCGCCGTTCCCGTCAGAGTTGTGGGCGCTGGCCAGCTCGGCGCTCTACGGCTGGCTGCCCGGGACCGTCATGACGTGGGCCGGCTGGACGATGGGCTCGATGATCCAGTACGGCCTTGCGCGCCGCGGGATGGACGACCTCGCCGCGACAGGACCGCTCGACGAACGGCTGGCGCGGCTCCCGGCCTGGTTGCGTCGCCTGCCTCTCACTCACCCCGTGTTCCTCGTCGTGGTCCGGTGGTTCCCGATGGGCTTTCACCTCGCCAACCTCACGGCCGGCGCCCGGCGCGTGCCCGCGGGACGACAGCTGGCGATCGCGGCGGTGGGCTCGGCTCCCGGCGCGGCGCTTTGGGCGGCGATCGGGGCCGGTGCTGCCACGGGGCTGTCGTGGACCTGACCGGGAAACGCGTTGTGGTGACGGGCGCCAACACGGGTGTTGGGCGCGCCACCGCGGATGCGCTCGCGGCGCGCGGGGCGGAGGTGATCCTCGCGTGCCGGAGCGCGGCGCGCGCGAGCGACGCGCTCCGGACCATTCCTGGTGCGCGCTTCCTGCACCTCGACCTCGCCGATCTGGCCTCGGTTCGGCGCGCGGCGGTGGCGCTCGAAGGCACCCGGGTCGACGTCCTGATCAACAACGCAGGCGTCGGGGGCGCCCGCGGGGAGACCGCCCAGGGGTTCGAGCTCGCCTTTGGCGTCAACCACCTGGGTCACGCGCTCTTCACCTCGTTGGTCCGGTGGGAGCGGGTGGTCCACCTCGGCAGCGGTTCCCACGAGAAGGCCCGCGGTCTCGACTTCAGCGCCCTCGCGCGGCCCACCCGGAGCCTGCTCGGCTTTCGGGAGTACGCCGCGTCCAAGCTGGCGGTCATGCTGTTTCACCACGCGCTCGTCCACCGCGGCCGGCGCTCGTACGTGGCGGACCCCGGCGACGTTGCGTCGGATGCATGGCGTCGTGTTCCATGGCCGGCGCGCCCCCTTCTCACTCGCTCGATGAAGTCGCCCGCCGAGGGGGCGCTGACGCCGGTGTTCTGCGCGGTGAGCCCGAACCTCCCGGAGGGGCTCTACTGTGACCGACGACCCCGGGCGCCGTCGACGCTCGCCGAGGACCCCGCGTTGGCAGAAGCGCTCTGGCGACGCACCCAGGAGTGGACGCGGTAGTCAGCCCTCAAGCCGCCATGTCGAGAGTGTGGAGCAACATCATCAGCCGGCTCTGCCGCTTCGCGTCGATCGACTCGAAGCGGAGTCCGGCGCGCACACTCCCGTCGTCCGAGGGCGCGACCCACGCCACCCGGGCCTGAATGTCGAGCGGAGGCGTGTCCGGATCTTCGACGCCGTCCTGCGTGAGGAAGACACAGACACGCACGCGGGCCCCTTCGCGCAGCGCCCGGCTCAGCGTGAGGCCCACGCCGCCCAAAGACAGATCCACCGTGCTCACGGCGAACGTCTCGACGCCCACGGTCAGCTCTGCGGACATCGCCACCGGGCAACGCGGATGGAGGCGCAGGTCTTCCGTCATGAGGAAGGAGTACGGCAGGCGCGCGCGCGGTTTCAGGGGCGCGAGAACGCCCCCCCGCTGAGCGCGTTCATCAGCGCCTCCAGCTCCAGGATGCGCACGCTGCGCCCGGCGTCGGGGAGCCCCCCGAGATCCCGCTCGAGCTGAAGCCGTCGGCGCTCGAAGTACAGACGAATCATCGCGTCGATCACCCGATCGCGCTCCGTCTCCACGGCGCGAAGCTCCCGGAGGAGCGCCGGCTCTTCGGGCGCGAACGCGAGGCGGTCGAAGCGAAAGACCATCGAGGCCTCGAACGTGAGCGCGTCGTCAGTCGAGACGTTGGTGATCTCGTCGAGGGTTCCCCCTCCGATCCCGCGAAGATCCACCGTCTGCCCGCGTCGAACCGCCACGCGCGTCGTCGGCAGCCAACCTGCCGCGCGCGCCCGGTCCATGGCGTCCCGCACCCGACTCGGGTCGGCGCTTCGGGCGGCGAGCGCAGCGGACACCAACGTGTCGACGTCCGGCTCGCCGCGATAGCGCGAGAGCGCCTGTTGCACCGCCTCCGGGCCAGCCTCCTGGGCCGAGGCCGGCGGGCTGAACGCAAAGAGCAGAACCCCCAGCGCGATTCCCAGATGGCCGAGGCGGAAGTCGTGACGCGGATCGACGAGCGCGACCGGGTCACGCTGGGGTGCGGCGTGACGAGTCGATGCGGTGCATCGGCGAGGAGGGACGCACCGCAGCGGGGCCCGGTCCCGCCGCTGAGGCGCGTTGCGACCTCCGCCGAGGACATCTGGAGTTCGTGTTCCTGTCATGGCTCTCTCTCCCTCCAGCGCGCACGCGCGCGGTGCTCGGCGTGGATCGCCCACGCGCAGATCGGTCCACCGGACGCGCACGGACGCGTGGGCGTCCGCAGCGCACGAGGTCTTGTGGCGCCCGCCGAGGACGCGACGCGGTCGAGTGCCCACGTCAGTCGGACTCCACCCTGGACGCCGGATCGGCGATGGACGGCGCCCTCGCGCGTCACGTACGCGACGTGCACGCGCGCCGAGGGCAACCAGGCGGCGCTCTGAGCGGGACTGCACCCGCTGACGAGCAGAGCGAGGGCGAGCAGTCTGTTTTGTCCGACGACCACGCCCGTCCCGCCGCACGCATCGTGCCGAGGCGCGGTCTTATGATTTCAATGACTTACGCGCGTGGATCGGCGAAACGGCGGACGGTCCGCCGCCTTCCGTCGCCGATCCGACTCAGTTTTCGAGTGTGCGCCGCGCGTCCGACTGCACACAGTCGAAGACTGACGATGTCGATGGCGCCGGCTTCGCCGTCGCGTGGGTCCGGCAATTGTTGCCGGACCTTCAGAACAGCTCATGTGGCATCCGGTCGCGCGGCGATCGGAAGTAGTGGAGCGGGCTGTAGTAGAGGAAGTTCGAGACGCGGTCGGTGTAGATGCAGGCGTACTGCTCGACTTGGTCTCCGAACGTGCTGACCTCCGGCCCCGACTTGAAGAGCGCCCCCCAGAAGGGGTGGTAGGAGCCGTCGACGAGGCTCTCGAGTTCCTCCAACTCGCGATCGAGGTCCCGGAGGCGGCGCTTGATGCGCTCGATGCTCTTCTTGAGGCCCACCTTCTGCGCCTCGAGATCGGTGGCGCGCCGGCCTTCTTCCCGTGCCGCTTCGAGCCCTTTGCCCACCTTCCGGAGGCGGTCCTTCTGGCTGCGGCGCTCCTCGTGCAGAAGATCACGCACGGCTTCGAGGTCGTCCATGCGCTCGAGCTTCGGCGCGATCGTCTCGTGGACCGCGAGCTCCTGGTCCATCTCCTGGATGATCATGGCCGTTCGCCACGCGGTCTCCTTCTTGGCGCGCAGCACATCTCCGTAGATGTGGTCCCCGACGTAGAGCACGCGGTCGTTCTCCGACTCGGTCAACCGCTGCAGCTCCGCGAGGCAGCCGCCCTTGTACATGCGCCCGCGCTGAAAGCTGCCGTTCGGCGGAGACATGTCGTCCTCGGCGGGCTCGAACGGCACGTCATCGCGGGTGAAGAAGGTGGGCTTCTTTGCCGCCGTCCCGATGAACTCGAAGAAGGAGCGCCACGAGCTGTAGCCAGCGAGCTGGCCGTCGAGCAGGTAGCGCATGATCTTGTCCGTGTAGCCGGCGTGGCTGTTGGTCAGCAGGAACAAGCGCTTGCCCGCGCTGCGCAGCTTGTGGAACGTGGCCGCCAGATCCGGGTCGCGCACCAGATACCGAGCCGGGTCGGCGGCGATGCGGTCCACGATGCTGCCATCCTGATGCGCCAGGTCGATGCTGGCCCGGATGTCATCGAAGAGCTTGCCGGCGTCCACCTCGACGCCGATCTCGCCGAGCGCCTCGATCGCGCCTGCGTAGACGGAGACCTCGCTCAGCCCGTAGAGCGTGTCCACCCAGTGATAGCGATCGGTGCCGGCACGCACGGGCCGTGAGTGGTAGGTGCGGTGCCGCTCCTCCCGGGTGAGCTCGCGCATGCCGTGGTAGGCCTTCTTCACATAGCGGTAGCGGTCCATCTTCAGCACGTTCCCGTGCTTGCGATCGATGAGCAGCCCTCGGATGGCGAAGTCGGTTCGGTACGGCGCGGTACGAAGGCACGCAGGGTAGCCGAGCTGATCGACGAGCTTCTCTGACGTGGCGTCGATGCTCAGCTGGTCCATCGCCTCCTGACGGTAGATCGCCAGCGTGTAGTCCATGTCGAACCCGACAGTGGAGACCAGGTCGAAGCGAAGGTTCCGGTTCACGTAGATCCGGCGCCTTCGTGGCACCTCGGAGGGCGCGACGTCCGGCGGGAGATCGACCAGGGGAAGCGGAATCTGCATCGGTGGCTACCCCGTGAGGGTAACAGCAGTCGGAGCGGGTCGCCGGCTCTCACAAACAAGATGGGCTCTCGCGACGCGACAAGACCGGCGTCCCGAGATGGAATGAAAAGAGCCGACCCGAGGGCCGGCTCTCACGAGGTCCGACGAACGATCAGTTCGCGGCCGTCTCCGCCGGGTACACGGCGATGCGCTTGCGGTCCCGACCGAAGCGCTCGAACTTCACGACGCCGTCGATGCGCGCCCAAAGCGTGTAATCGCGGCCGGTGCCGACGTTCGGCCCCGCGTGGAAGGTCGAGCCGACCTGGCGCACGAGGATGCTGCCGGAGGTGACCGTCTGGCCACCAAAGACCTTCACGCCCCGACGCTGTGCGTTGGAGTCGCGACCGTTACGGGAGGAACCCTGTCCCTTTTTATGAGCCATTTCTTCGGTCCTCTCAGGCGTCGATGCCGGTGATCTCGAGCTCGGTGAACGGCTGGCGGTGGCCGTACTTGCGTCGGTAGCCCTTGCGGCGCTTGTACTTGAAGACGATGACCTTCTTGGCCTTGTCCTGCGCGGTGATGGTGGCTTTGACCGAAGCGCCTTCGACGCGCGGGGCGCCGATGGCGACCTTCTCGCCGCCTACCATGAGGACCTCTTCCAAGGTCAGGTCCGCTCCGACGTCACCGGGGAGCTTCTCGACACGGATGCGGTCGCCCGGGGCGACCCGGTACTGCTTCCCGCCTGTCTTGATGACTGCGTACATAGTGGTTCCTTCTCCCCGGTGCGGGGGGCGGCAACTTTACGCGGGCGCGGTCGGCTCGCAAGCTGTTTTTTGATCACGCGTGAACCCCCGCCGAGAAGACGCGAATCGACAGCGTGGGAGGCGAGGCGTATACCCCGCTCACAATGGGCAAGCGAGAGCCAAAAGACCGTGGGCCGATCACACCTCAGGTCGTGCGCCGCAAGCGCGAAGACCGCCGGAAACTCCCGGCGGACCTCGAAGCGTTCGCGGCGGGGGACGACGACGCGATCTGGCGGCGGCCCGGCAAGCGACGCATCAATGACCCGCGGCCGGTGCTGCTGGTGCCGGGGGTGGCCAACCGAGACGCCCGCGCGGTGTGCGACGCGAGAGAGAAACGGGCTCGCGCCGCCCGGGACGCCGGAGATGACGCGTCGCTCGCGATCGAGCTTGCGGAGGCCGCACGCCTGCGGGTGTGGCGCGGCCTGAGCGTCGTCGGCTGGGACGTATGGGTCGAGGAGGTGCTGGAGCTGAGCCCCGAACGGGCGGCCTCGCTCCTGGCGGAGGGCGCCAAGACCGTAGGCAGCCACGAGCCGGCGCCGGAGACGTTGGTCGCCCTGTGGATGCGGGCCGAAGCGGGCTTGATCGAGGGCGTCGGCTGGCAGGGTTCGGTGCGTTTGGTGGACGGAGAGCTGCGGTTCGCCCTCCCGGTCGAAAACGCCGCGCTGGCGCTTTCCGGCATGGGCCGCCGCGCTACCCCGTTGGCCAAGGAGCAGGCCGAGGCGTTGGAGGACGTGGTGGACCGCCCCAAGGGCGTCCAGCGGCTCAGCAAGGTGCTGGAGCGCCCCGAAGACTGATTGACCGTCCCCGGGTTCCGACCCGCACCACGAAGAACGGCGACCCCAAGGGTCGCCGTTCTCGTTGGGAGGGGCTGCACTCAGAGCCGACTCAACCCTTGGCGGGCGCCCGCGTTGTTGGGGTCGAGCGCCAACGCGCGCTGGTAGGCCTGTCGTGCGCGACCGCGGTCACCCGAGGCGTGGTAGGCCGAGCCGAGCGCGGCGTAGAAGCCGGCGTGGCGAGGGGAGAGCTGGATCGCCCGCTGGTAGGCGCGAATGGCGCGGGAGTGCTGCCCCATGCGGAGGCGGCAGGCGCCCAAGCCAGCGAAGCTGCCCGCGTGGCGTGTGTTGATCTGCGTTGCTTCTTCGTACGCGGCCGCCGCCTGGGGGAAGCGTCCGGCGCGGTATGCCGAGAGCGCCCGCTGGCGGGCCGCCTCGAAGCGAGCCTGACGGTTGCCGCCCTCCGGACGGGGACGGTCGGTCGGCGGGCGGTCGGTCGTCAGGCGCTCGGGGCGGTTCGGCTCCGCGACCACGGGCTCTTCGACCACCGGCTCTTCGACCACCGGCTCCTCCACCACCGGCTCCTCCACCATGGGCTGCGGCGGCGGGGTCGGCTGCACCGCGATGGGCGGCGGTGTTGGGGTCGGGGGATTGAAAGGCTGCGGCTGCGGCGGCGGGAAGCTGGGCTGCCCCGTCTGTCCGAAGTCGGGGTTCTGCAGCTCGCGCTCCGCCTCGGCGACCGCGTCCTCGGCCTGGCCGTAGAACCAGTAGCCAGCCCCCGCCGCGATGCCGGTGAAGAGCAGGCAGCCGCCCGCCAACAGACCGAGCACGATCAACCCCCAGGGCTTGCCCTTCTTCGGCGCTGGCTCGGCCGCCGCGACCGGCTCGGGGACCGGCGTCTTGTAGGGGTCGGGGTTGCCGGGAGGAGGCGTCGAGTCCGCCACGGGCGGCAGCGCGCCTTCCTCGCCCTCGCGGTCGAACATGACCGTCTCGGCGAGATCGTCGTAGTCGAGGTCTCCGTCGGCGTCGTCCTCCGAGTCTTCCTCGGCGGTGGGCGCTGCGCTGGCGACGGGCGCTGCGCTGGCGACGGGCGATGCGCTGGC
>JBGCFC010000048.1:0-47369 GCA_045106715.1 Sandaracinaceae bacterium | reverse complement strand
CCTCAGCGCGGAGGCCGATCTCCGGGGGAACTCCGTGAAGAGTCAGTTCCGGCGCGCCGACAAGTCCGGAGCGCGGCTCGCGATGGTGCTCGGCGCACGCGAGATCGAACAAGGCGTGGTGCAGGTCAAAGGCCTCTCGGGAGACACCGAGCAAGCCGAGGTGCCGCGCCCAGAGCTGCTCGAACACTGTCGGCAGCGGCTCACCCAGGAGTCCGAGTGACCCGCTCCCTGTGCAGTCGCATCCACCACGCTGACGGTTTGACGTCGCCGGCGATGCGCGCCGCGTTCGTGCTGTTCCTGTTGGGCCTTGTGGGCCCGCTTGCGCCCGTCCACGCCCAGGAGGACGGCCCGGACGCGGGCGTCGAAACCCCAGACGGGACGGACGACGACGACTGGGGTGAAGAAGACGACGACGACTGGGGCGAGGAAGACCCTGAGTCGGAAGACCCTGAGTCGGAAGACCCCGAGTCGGAAGACCCCGAGTCGGAGGACCCCGAGTCGGAGGACCCAGACACGACCGACGAGTCGACGGAGACCGAGACCGAGGACACCGGCGAGGACGAGGTCCCGGACGCGGAAGTGGGCGAGGACGACGAGACGGTCACCGGCCAGGAGGGCGGCCTGCTGCCTCCGAACGATCCCGTGGCCTACCGCCCCGCTCCCGACAGCCCGGAAGCCGGTGACTTCCAGCTGATCCTCCCACCGGTGCTGTACGAGCGCTCCGGTGACACGACGAGCATCGCGACGTTCCCGCTCTTCTACTACCGCGAGTCTCCGGACACGACCGAGTTCTCCATCCCGCCGTATTACCTGATGCGGGGCCCGGAGAACTGGGACGTGATCTTCCCGTTCTTCTGGTGGTACCGCGGTGAAGGCCATCACACCTGGGCCATCCCCCCCGTCTGGTCGCATTCGGCGCCGGACGGATTCGACTTCGGCGTCGCGCCGTTTGTCATGGCCGGCCGCCACGGCGAGAACCACTACACACTCATCCCCCCGCTGCTGACGCTGGACTGGGGCGATGAAGACGAGCGGTACACGCTGGCCGCGTTGTTCTGGCGCGCGCAGGAGCCGGACGTCGAGCACTGGGGCGTGTTCCCGTTCCTCTGGGTCGAGAACGCGGAGACCACCAACTACACCTTGGCCCCGCCCTTCTACTTCCGATTCCAGGACGAAGACGAAGGCACCGAGCTCACGGTCATCCCGCCGCTGCTCTTCTACCATCGGAGCGAACCCAACGGCTCGTACTGGGGCATCCCACCCCTGGTGCACCACAACTCCGGGCCCGACCACACCTCGACCACCATCTTCCCGCTGCTCAGCCACTACTCCGAGGAGGCCGACGCCTTCCGACTCGTGCTCGGCGGGATCTTTTGGTACTGGCAGGACCACGGCGACGAGACCGTCGTCACCCCGCTCTACCAGCGCTTTCGGGGCGCCACGGAGATGGACGCGGTCGCGCCGTTCTTCTTCTACATCCGGGACCCGCGCACGGACTCCGTCACGCTCGCCGTCCCGCCGCTGGTCTGGCACTTCGAGGACCCGGCGTCGGTGGCGACCGTGGTCTTCCCCTTCTTCGCTCGCTTCGAGGAGCGCGGTCGGCAGACCACCTGGGTCACCCCGCTCGTCGCGAACCACGTCAATCACGAGGTCGGAGACGAGACGACCTGGGTCTTCCCGACGATCCAGGTCTCACGCTGGCACGACGGCGACGCCGTCAACATCCACCCAATCTGGTACTACGAGAGCACCCCGAGCCACCGCCACAGCGTGCTCGCACCGTTCTGGTGGGACTTCGAAGAGTTTGAAGGCGACCAGAACCGGTACACGGTCCTGTTCCCGTTCTTCTGGCGCATCCGCGAGGGCAACACGACCAGCACGCTGGTGATGAACGTGTACCACCGTGAGACGGTCCGCTCGGACAGCTCCGAGTGGGAGTTCCACATCTTCCCGTTCTTCTCGTACGGCGAGTATTCGAGCGGCGGGCACTGGTGGAAGATCTTCTACGGCCTGGCCGGGTACGAACGTCGAGGCCCTTACGGGATCACCACGCTCGCCTACATCCCGTTTCAGACCGACGGCCCTCCGCTCGACGCCGACGACGACTGAGTTTCGTTCGCGCGTCGAAAGAGCACGGGCACGCTCAAGAACGTGAACAGGCCGAAGCCGATCTGGAACAGCAGGGGCGCGTTGGGAGGAGACACGATCCCACGGTCACCGAAGGCCAGCACGTTGACGGCGATATCGACGAGCATGATGCCGGTGAGCAGCAACAGTCCGACCTTCGTTCGATGGACCAGCAGCCAGGCTCCGACGGGGTCGAGGACGACCAGTGCAGTCCAGAAGAGGTTGAACAGCCGGGGTTGGTCCGCGTAGGGCTCACTCCCGGCACGGATCACGTCGAACACGTGGGAGACCGTTCCCACGAGGAGCCCACCGACGAGCACGAGCAGGATCCAACGTGGTCGCGCAGGCCAGCCCTGACGGCGAAAGCGCGCGTGGGCGAGGGGCGTCGCGATGCCGAGCACCAACCCGACCGCGAGAAGGTACGCGGGACTGTCCACCTGGCTTCTTCGCCGGTGGCTACTGGCCGGGAGGGCGCTCGTTGTCCATCGCATCGAGCGATGGGTCGGCCGCGCGCGCGGGTGCCGGCGGCGGACCCGACGGCGCTCCGCTCCGGGGACCCACGGGCCGGACCCCCGTGGGCGGGGCGACCACCGCCGCGTACTCGCCCGGCGGGAAGTCGATGTACACGTAGTGGAAGCTGCCGTTCGGGGCGGCTTCGACGTGCACCCGGGGGGTCACGGTGTTCTGCGCAGCCTGGCGAAGGTGCAGCACGAGCGCCATGTCGCGCCGGCGCCGCTCGAGCCGGGCGCGCAAGACCGGTGTGTTGAAGAACCGTGTTTCGAGCCAGCGGCCGCTGTTGCGGAGGTGGATGGTGGTGTTGCGGAAGAGGATCACCACGCGCCCCTGCTCCACGACCATCTCGGGCGTGACCGGGTCGGCCGTCTGGATGAAGAATCGGGAGCCGCCGTTGCCGAGCGGGGCGAACCCGGGCCATGTCAGGATCACACCTCGGCGCCGTGCCCGCTGTCGGCGACGTTGCACGCGGCGGTACGCCGGAGGCGGCTGCGGGCTCCCGGCCTCGACTCCTGCGTAGTGGCCCACCGAGCGCGTCGGCGTCACCGAGGCGCGCGGCCCCTGCTGGGCGCTGGCCGGCGCGCCAACGAGGAGGAGAAGGCACGGGAGAAGTCGACGGAGGTGGGTACGCACTCCACGATCGTACGGACGCGGGAGTCGGTTCGCAAAAATCGGAGGTACCGCGGGGCGGAGACGCACGTCGGAATCTCGGTGGGATGCTGCTACGCTCCGCGGATGTCGCCCGCGGCGACGCTGCTGATCACCTGGGCGGCCATCTACGCTTACGCCGGCGCGTTCCACTCGATGCTGCGAGCCCATCGGCCCGAGCAGCCAGAGTATGCCGCGTTCGCGCGGGTCTGTTTTGGGCTCGCGGTCTGGACCCTCGGAGCTGCCTTGGCGGCCGATGCCGAGAGCGGATCGGTGGCGCATTCCGGTGTGCAGCTCGGTTTGGCGGGGGGCTATTTCGCGGTTGGCGCGCTGGTGGAGTTCGCTCTTCGCCTGCACCCGCGCCGCACACGCCCTGGGTGGGTGAAGGCGGTCTACGGGGGGGCCCTGCTCGCCACGCTGCTGGACCTGGCCGGCCTCGTCGTCGCGGAGGTTCGTCTCAGCCATCATCCGGGCGCCTGGCTTGCCCGGCCCACCGCGGTGATCGAACTGACCCCCATCGGCTACGTGGTTGCCACAGTGTTCACGCTGCTTGCGGTGTTCGGTATCGTTGAGGTCGCGCGCGCGACCCGTGCCCGCCCGGCGCTGCGCCTGTTCGTCGGCGGCCTCGTCATCGCCGTCGCAGTCGGGGTGTTCGATCTCTTCGCACCGATGGTCGGCGGCTCGCCCTTGCAGCTGACAGAACACGCCGGGCTGCTTCCCGTGTTGGCGTTGAGCGCGATCCTGATGCGCCGATTCGCGCAGAGCTCCGGCGCGCTGGAGGAACGCACCGAGGAGTTGCGAGGCTCGTACCGTGAACTCCGAAAGACGCAGGAGGAGCTCGTCCGACAAGAACAGCTGGCGGCCGTCGGTGAGCTGAGCGCGGTGATCGCGCACGAGGTGCGCAACCCGCTCGCGATCATCAAGAACGCGCACTCGAGCCTGAAACGCCGAACGCTGTCCCACGCGGACCGCACGGTGCTGCTGGAGATCGTGGACGAAGAGGTCGACCGGCTCGGCCGGCTGACGCGTGCCCTCCTGACCTACGCGCGACCGGTCACGCCGCACGGGCGCCGCATCGATCTCCGCGAGCTGTTGCACGACTCGGTGGACCGGGCGGTGCAGTCGGCCTTGGCGCCGGTGGACGTCAAGCTGGAGGACGTGGCGCTCCCGTTGTTCGAGGGGGACCCCGAGCTGCTCGCGCAGGCGCTCCGCAACCTCATCGAGAACGGGGTGCTGGCCATGCCCGAGGGCGGGCGTCTGATGGTGCGCGGCCGAGCCCATCGCGTGGACGGAGTGGACGGTGTGCTGCTGGAAATCGAAGACGAAGGCGAGGGCATGGACGAGGACACGCTCCTCAAGGCGCGTGATCCGTTCTTCACCACGCGGCCCGCAGGCACCGGCCTCGGGCTCGCCATCGCGGACAAGGTCATCCGCAGCCACGGCGGCACGCTCACGCTGACCAGCGAGCCTGGCTCGGGCACTCTGGCTCGGATCACGCTTCCGGGGGCACGCCCGTGAACGACCAGGTCGCTCTCCTTCATGCGTGGTCGGGCGTCTACGCCTTCGTCGCCGGCTACTACGGCCTGATGCAGCTGCTCCGCCGTCACCTCGTGCATGGGCGATTCGCAGTGCTGTGTGGCTCACTCGCCCTCTACACCTTCGGGCTGGCGCGCTCCCTCCTCGCGAGCGACGCAGCCGATGGCCTCGTGTGGCAGCAGGCGCAGCTCGTTGCGTTCTTCATCTGCGCGGAGGCGTACGCCGGCTTCGTCTCGAATCTGATCGGGGTCTCGTGGCCGCGCGTGTCCCGGGCGTTGCGCGCCCTCGCGATCGTGGGTGTCGGGGCGGTCGCCGCCGGACTGTTCTTCGACCCCGGCTCGCCCGATTTCCTCACTCCCTCTCCGCTCGGCATGGTGCTTCCGTCGCGCGCGAAACTCACCGCCGTGGGAGGCGTGCTCATCGTGCCCGCGCTCGTCGCCCTGTTCGGCACGAGCATCAAGCTGGCCTCCGCCGCCAACCGCGAGCGGGACCTGCGAGGGGCGGCGCTCCTGACCGTCATCACCCTGGCGGGCGCTACCTACGACCTCGCGAGCCTGGCGGGCGGCCCGCCCCCCCTCTTTCTGATGGGGCACCTCGGGCTCCTCCCCGTGCTGGGCTTCAGCTATACGTTCATCGGCCGGTTCACCCGTGTGGACGTCGAACTCGAGACGCTGACGAAGCAGCTCAGCGAGAGCTACCGAAGCCTCGGCGAAGCCCAGGACGAGCTGGTGAAGAAGGAGCAGATGGCGGCGGTGGGCGAGCTCAGCGCGGTGGTGGCGCACGAGCTCCGGAACCCGCTCGCCATCGTGAAGAACGCTGTGTCCGGGCTCCGGCGTGAGGAGCTCGCGCCGGACGACGCCGAGACACTCCTTCAGATCCTCGACGAGGAGGGGGACCGTCTCAACCGACTCGTCTCGGACTTGCTGGCGTACGCCAAACCCATCTCTCCCGAAGCCGCGCAGGTGGACCTGAGGGCCCTGGTGATGCGCGCCGTCGAGCTCGCCGCCGGAGGGCGCCGCGGCATCGACGACGTGGAGATCGAACTGCAGCTCGATGCACCCGTCGCGCCGGTGGAGGGAGACGGGACGCTCTTGCGCCACGCGCTCTTGAACATCGTCGACAACGCACTCCAAGCCATGCCGTCGGGGGGGACGCTGACCGTCTCGTGTCGGGACGCGGACCACGAACGGCGTCCCTGCGTTGCGGTGGACTTCCACGACACCGGCGAAGGCATGGACACGCTGGTTCGTGCGCACGCGCGCGACCCGTTCTTCACCACACGAGAGCAAGGCACCGGCCTCGGCCTCGCGATCGTCGAGCGCGTGGCCCGCGCACACGGCGGCCACGTGGAGATCGAGAGCCGCCATGGAAGAGGAACCACCGTCAGCTTCTTCGTCCCGGTCGAGCGGAGCAGCATGGCGCCGTTCGCTTCGTAGAGACGTTGTTTCCCAGCGACTACGGGGTCAGGTCGAGGAAGATCGGGCTCGACCAGGCCATCTCTCCGTCCTCGGTTTCGACGCGGGCGTAGACCCAGCCAGGGGGGACCTCCGCGTCGAGGGACGCGCTCGTTCCTTCGCCCTGCGTCTTTGCGATCACACCGTCCGGTCCGCGCAGGACAAGGCTGCGGATCGGGGTCGCGGCTTCCGCCATGGCGGATACCGTCACCGGTCCGTCGACGGAACACGCGCTCCCCATCGGCGCGTCGCCCGCCCGCAGGTCGAGCAGGATGGGCACCCCGCTGGTGGCATAGCAACGCCGCTCGCGAATCGCCGCGAGGATGCTCTCTCGCGTCGTGTCCTCGGCCTGCACCGCCGTCAGCCCGCAACGAAACGGGTCGCGCTTGCGACCGACGCCGTGGTGGTAGAGCAGGCCGTGCCCATCGGAACACGCGATGAAACCAAAGCGGCGTCCGCGACGCATCACTTCCTCGACCATCTGGTCTTTCAACTCACCGCGGCCACCGAGCGGATGGTCCGCGTAGAGGTAGCAGCCATGGCACGAGCAGATCTCCCAGACGGGCTGCCCTTCGGGATCGTGGGCGGGTTCGTCTGCGCCCGTCCAGCCCACATGGTGCGGCACCGCGAAGCCCCCCGCCTCCTTGACCCGGCGCACCAGCTCGGCTCCGTCGGGCACGTCGTCTCGGCCGATGATCGCACCGCCGGACGGCGGGAGGTACACGACCTTGTGGCCGGGCCCGGGGTACATGCGACCCGTCCACTCGTAGGCGAGCAGCGTAGCGAAGGACCCCGGGTCGTCGTGCCGCTCTGCTACCTCGACCAGGTGCGCCCACTCGCCCGGCCCGATGCGCTTGCCGATGAAGGACTCGTGATCGGTCAGCGCGCAGAAGTCGTCTCCGTAGACGTATCGCGCGCGCAAGTAAGGCTCGTCCGGGGTCCCGATGCCGTCGGAGTGGGCCGAGTGCTGATGAATGTCCCCGAACAGCGTGCGCCGGCCGTCGCGCGCCGCCGGGTCCGGCCCCTTCGGTCGCGGCGGGACGTCGCGGTGAGGGCGGCGTGCAAGCTCGACCACGGCCTCACGGAGCGCCGGCGCACCACCCGAGGAGCCGGGCAACACCGCCACGGCCACCCCCGTCTTCTCGCGCCTCGCTGTCATCAGGCGCCCGTCGATCCGCGCGCTCACGCTGACCCAACGGCCCCGGCATCCCCAGTCCGTGCCCCCGAGCGGACGCCGCGGCGTGAATCCATCCGCGGCGAGATCCTGCCGATGAAAGGCGTGCGCTCCTCGCCCGAACAGCGCGAGCGAGCCGTCCTCGGCAACCGCCAGCGACGGGTACTCCCAGCTCTGCTCTTCCCCGTGGAGGTCTCGGTTCCGGCCCGTCATCTCGGCGTCGGGCTCGAAGACGCGGCCGTCCAGCCGCACGAACCGGAGCGCGATCCACTTCGAGAGATCCGGCTCGCCCGTGTCCTCCCGAACGTTGTGATGGAACGCCACCCACGCGCCGTCCTTCGTCGGCACCACCGTGGGCGCGGCGGCGGTTCCGTAGGCGTCGAACACGACGTGCTCGCGTCCGAGGTGCACGGCGACCACACGACTGCATCCCTGACGCCGTTCGATGCGCACGGACCACTCGCCGCGCGTCTCCCGGTCCGTCGCCCCCGGATCGTTCGTGATGGCGGGTCGGCCCTCGGCGCGCTCGACCGCGAGGATCCCCTCGCTCCGCTCGAGCGTCTCCGCCTCCCCGACCGCGCCGTCGTCCGCGAGCGAGAAGCGAACCAGCGACTCGCCCTCTCGCTGCCACGCCACCGCGTAGAGAGCGTGTCCATCCGCCTCAGGCACCACGCGCGCCTCCCGGAGATAGCGTTCGGCGTCGTGCGGGATGAGGTGGGTCATGGGTTCCTCAGGGTAGCGCTGGACTCGAGGTTCGCGACTCGGTCTTCGCGGGTCTCGGTCCGTCTGCACTCACGGTGCGGGACAGAGCTGAACCAGTGCGGGACGACAAGAGCGGGACGACAAGAGCGGAAGCGACAGGATGGAACGACGAGGGCGGGAGCCCCCGGGGGAACAGACCGCGGCGGGGACGCGGGGGGGGGAGCTCGAGGGGCACGCCCCCTCGACGCGGCGCATCAGCGCCACCAGCAAGCATCGTGACTCTTCGAATGTGCTAAAAAGCGCAAAGCGCGCACATTCGAAGAGTCAGTTCGCGTAGCCGAGCGCGCGGAGCTGCTCGCGGATGGTGTCGTCCATCGTGGCTTCCTCCGCCTCGAGGTCGGCGACCTCGTCCTGGTTCGCCTGCAACCACTGCCGGCGGTTCTGAGCGCCGAGGTACTGGCCAAGCAGGATGCGCGTGTAGCGCCCCGCGATCGGAAGGTCGTGCACCTCGAGTTCGTTCTGCTCGCCCGGGTCGGCGCCCAGGTCGAAGAGCACGCTGCTCAGGTTCGCGCGAACGACGAGTTTGTAGTTCCCCGCCCGCGCCACCCGGCGGATCTCCTGGAAGTCGCTGAAGGCGACCTGCGGGCCTTCGGGACGCGCCCCCAGCAAGTCGGGCACGAGCGAGCGGCCTTCGGCGCGCTCGAGGCCGTTGACGCCGCTCAGGTCGAGCACCGTCTGGGCGATGTTCATCGTGGAGACGGTGTACGGCACGCGACGCCCGCTGGGCAGACCCGCACCGTGGAAGATGAGCGGCACGCCGATCAGCTCCTGGAAGATGTTGTGACCGTGGCCCCACGAGCCGTGGTCGTCGAACTCTTCACCGTGGTCGCTGGTGATCACGAGCACGGTGTTGTCGGCGACCCCCAGACGCTCGAGGCGAGCCATGAACTCACCGAGGTGGTGGTCGTGCTGGGTGATCTCGGCATCGTGCAGCGCCTCGAGTCGACGCCGGTCAGCCTGGCTGAACGTCAGGCGGTTCTGCTTGGCCGACTCGAGCAGCTCGGGGGTGTCTCGCGGCGTGACGCGGCCTGAGTACGGCTGAGTGTCGTACATCGCGAGGTACTCGGCCGGCGGGTCGTACGGGACGTGCGGGTCGACGGTCTGGCTGTAGACGACGCAGCGCCCATCTCGGTGCTGCTCGATGAAGTCGCCCGCCTCGGAGAAGACGTTCTCCGCCTCCGTCGAGCGGCCGTCGCGGATGAAGTTGTTGTAGCTGTCCCACCCCTGGTCGAACCCGAAGCGGTCGGAGACGTAGCCGTTGGCGATGAAGCTGCCCGTCGCGAATCCCGCGTCGTGGAACGCCTCGCTGACCAACTCCGCGTTCTCGCTGAGACGCGCCTCGCTCGTCTTGGCGCCGTGGGTCATCGGCGTCAGGCCGGTCAGCACGGATGCGCAGCTGGGCTTGGTCCAGTTCTCCACCGACTGCGCCTGCTCGAAGAGCACGCCTCCGGAGGCGATGCGGTCGAGCACGGGCGTGCGGACGCGCGACTCGCGGTTGTAGGGCCGCAGCTTGCTCGCGCGCAGCGTGTCGATGAGGAGCACGACCACGTTCTGGGCCTCGTCGGGGCGAGCGCTGGTGTCGGGTGGCGCGATCATCACGGCCGGCGTCGACCAGGCGACACGACCTTGGCTCTCGCCGCTCACCTCGAGGTCCATGCGGACCACGCGGCCGGCGAACTCGGACAGGTCGAGGGACTGGTCGTTCCACGAGTCGGTCGGGGCGGCCTCGAACAAGACCTCCGGATCGCCGCCTTCGGGATGGATGCGCACGCGCGCCGTCGCCCCCGCGCCGCTGCCTTCCGCGCCGAGACCAAAGATGAATCGGCCGTGCTCCGGCACCTCGAGGTGGTAGCTGAGCGTAGAGGGGCCGCGGAACGCGAGCGCCTGGCGCTCGAGCGAGCCGAGCTCGACGGCGCTGACGAGCATGTCCCACTGCGGCGGGGAGAACGACGCGTCGTCCTCCGGCGCGTCGCCCGAGATGACCCGGATGGATCCCATCGATACGGCCACGTCCTCGCCGCCGACCACCGTCGTGCCGCCGAAGCGCAGGAGGAGGTAGTTCTCGCCCGCGCGGACGCGGTCCGCCGGCACGGTCACGTCGTAGTTCCGGAACTGCTCTCCCGGTTCGAGCACCACGCCTTCGAGCGAGCGGCCGTTGAAGAACACCTGCATGCGGTGGCTCCCGACCGGCTTCATTTGGAAGCGCAGCGTCAGCGCGCCCTCCTCACGCACGGGGAAGTAGACGCGCCCGGTCGCTCCGACGTTTGTGTACGTGACGTCGCCATCGGCTCCGTCGCGACCCCAGCCCGAGCCCCAGTTCCCCACCGTGTACTTGTTGCGGGCCGCCCCACCGAAGTCGACGTACAGGCCGTGGTGATCGATGTCCGCGAGGTGACTCAGCTCGAGCATGTCGAACGTCGTCTCGAGCCCGTCGGCTTGCGCGGGACGAGCACCGGAGGGGGCACCGTCGTCCTCGTCTGAGCCACCACAGCCGACTCCGAAGAGCGAGAGAGAGAGAAGTACGAGTCCCGACCAGCACGCGCGTCGCATGGATCCTCCAGGCGTCTGCCTCGGCCCGCCAACCGGCTGGGCCCCAACGCACCCCACGAAACCGCGTGGCGCTTCCTTCAGGCCGCTAGCACGCTGCGATCCGAGGGGTCAAAGAAGTGGCGGAAACGTTGTTGGCCTCGGTTCGCTCCGGTATCCTCCGTCCATGGCTGTACGCGTGGTGGGAGCCCTTCTTCTCGCCTGTCTTTCGATGCTGCCGCAGCTCGCCGTGCAGCCATCGATCGCAGAGGCGCAGAGCGACGACGAGCGTGCCCGCATGCACTTCCAGGCGGGTCGCTCCTATTTTGATCAGCGTCGGCTCGAGGACGCGCTTCGCGAGTTCAACGAAGCCTACCGGCTGAGCGAGCGCGCGGCGCTGCTGCTCAACATCGCCACCGTGCTCGAGCGCCTCGAGCGGCTCGATGAGGCCGCCGACACCGTCGACCGGTACCTCGACCTCGAGCCGGATGCCGACGACCGCCGCACGCTGACCGAGCGCGCCGCTTCGATGCGCGCCCTGGCCGCCGAGCAACGCGCCGAGGCAGAAGCCGCCACGACCACGGACACCGCCCCCGACCCTCCCGACGATCCGGGCGCCGACACCCCCTCGAGCGCGAGCGGCGGTGGCATGGGTACGCTCGGCCTGGTCGGCATCATCGTCGCGGGGGTCGGCGTCGCGGCGGTTGTACCGACGGTGGCGTTTGGCGTCATCAGCGAGGACCACTACCAGCGCGTTCAAACGGAATGCAGCGCGGACGGCACCTGCCCCGCGTCCGTACAGGACAGCCTCGAGGAGGGTCCGCTCTTCGCGGACATCTCGACCGCGATGCTGTTCGTCTCGATCGGGCTGGTCGCGGCCGGAGCCGCGCTCTTCACGGTCGACCTGGTCTCGGGGGGCGACGACGCCTCGGGTGAGGCCGCCTCCGAGGACGCAGAGGCGGAAGTCACCGCTCAACTCGATGTGGGCCCTGGCTCGCTCGCTTTGCGAGGAAGTTTCTGATGTCGATGCGCAAGACGGTTCTTCTTCTCGTCCTGGTCCTGGGCGCCTCCGGCTGCAGCTTCCTCCAGGATTGGGGGCAGTACCAACAGCCGGACGACGGCGACGTCGGCTCGATGGACGCGACCGTCGACATGCGTGACTCGGACGTTCCACAGGACGACGGCGGCGACAGCGACGCGGGTCCGGACGATGACGGCGGGCCGCCCGCAGACTGTCTTGGCGATGGCCAGTGCGACGACAGCGTGCCCTGCACCATCGACCAGTGCCTCGAGGGCACCTGCTCGAACACGCCCGAAGACACCATGTGCACGGCCGCCGCCGATGGGCGCTGTGAGGCGGACGGCTGTCAGTACCCGACCTGCACCGGCGCGACCTGCACGGCTGGCCCCTGCCAGGAGGCCGAGTGCGCGGGCGACATGTGTGTGCGCACCTCGACGTGCGAGGACGGCGAGATGTGCTGCGGCGGGGAGTGTGCCGCCGCGGGGTGCGACGACGGCAACCCGTGCACCATCGACAGCTGCGGGGCCACCGGATGCGAGCACTTCCCGGTCGACTCGATGTGCGACGACAGCAACCCGTGCACCGACGACGTGTGCGGGGCGACGGCCTGCGAGTACACGAACAACGCCGCCACCTGCGACGACGGGGTGTTCTGCAACGGCGCCGACACATGCTCCGCCGGAAGCTGCGACACCCACGCTGGGGACCCGTGCCCTGGGGCCTCCGTGTGTCAGGAGGCCGGCGGAATCTGCAGCGGCTGTGCCTCTCGCAGCGACTGTCCTCCCGACATTCCGGCCGCCTTCGGTGCATGCAGCTACGCGAACTCGTGTTCGGAGTCCGGCACCCGCTCCGGAGTGGCCACCTCCTACGCCTGCGTCGTCGGCACGTGCGAGCCCACCGAGACCACAGTCATGGATACCACCGCGTGCGGCCGCTCGACCGAGAGCAACACCTGCGCCGCCGAGACCTGCGGCGAACCCACGGGCAGCTGCGGAGGCTTCGGCTCGACGTGCGACAACTCGGGGACGCGTGCCCGCACCTGCACCCGCAACGTCTGCCGCAGCGGCAGCTGCACCCCGGAAGACTTCTCGAGCCCCGTGGCGTGCACGAGGAACACGAACGGGACGGACTGCGGTGGCGCTCCGAGCTGCCCGGGCTACCCGGCCTGCAGCGGCTTCAGCAACGTGTGCGACGAGACCGGCACACGCTCGCGGACATGCACCCAGTCGACCTGCTCGAGCGGCACGTGCTCGGGCAGCCGAAACGTGGCCCAGTCGGAGAACTGCAGCCGGCCGAGCACGGACGGCGTCGACTGCGGCACGGAGAGCTGCAGCGACGGCCCGTGCGGCGGCTTCGCAAACACCTGCGACGCGACGGGCACACTCACCGAGACGTGCACCCAGCCGGAATGCAACAACGGCTCGTGCTCCGGCTCGAGCACGTCCACCAGCACCAACGCCTGCTC
This sequence comes from Sandaracinaceae bacterium, assembly GCA_045106715.1. Taxonomy (GTDB): domain Bacteria; phylum Myxococcota_A; class Polyangia; order Polyangiales; family Sandaracinaceae. Next base: position 34,143 of record JBGCFC010000048.1, on the reverse strand, counting down.
GCGCGCGAGCCGCGACGGGATCGTCTGCGGCACCGAGAGCTGCCCCGCGTTCGGCAGTTGCATTCGCGAGCTGGACAGCTGCATGGGCAGCGAGAACCGCACGTGCACGACGCCGGTCTGCGCGAGCAACAGCTGCAGTGGAAGTAGCAACCGGCGGGAGACCCAGGATTGTTGTGCCAGCGGGAGCTCCTGCGACCCCGAGTTCGGCGGCTCGGAGGGGCGCTGCTTTGGGTGCTTCTGCGAGCCGCTCTGCGGAGGCCTGCCCTGCTGAGGAAGCGCTGCCCTGCAGAGGAGGCGCTGTGTCCTTCCGGCGTTCCGAGGCGTCAGACGTACTCGACGTCCATGCCTCCGTCGTCCGGCTCGTCCTCACCCTCCAGCTCGCCTGCACCGGCCGGTTCGTTCGCCTCCAAGTGAGGCGCGAGGCGCGGCTCGGCGCGGGGCTCCGGACGCTCGGTGTGCTCGGCCAGCAGGGTCTCGAGCGCGTCGAGCAGCGGCTCGATGCCCTCCCCGGTCGCCGCGCTGAAGGCGTGCACCGTGTGGCCTCGCTCGTCCATCGCCGACGTCAGCTCGTCGAGCGCCTCGCGCACATCGGGTAGATCCGTCTTGCTCACCGCGACCAGCATGGGGCGGGCCGCGAGCTCCGGATCGAAACGGCGCAGCTCGCCCATCAGCACATCAAAGTCCCGCCCCGGCTCACGCTCGGGATCCGGGTCGAGCGTGAGCAGATGCAGCAGCACCCGGCAGCGCTCGACGTGCCGCAGGAACCGATGTCCGAGTCCGTGGCCCTCCGCCGCGCCCTCGATGAGCCCCGGGATGTCGGCGATGACGAAGCTCCGATCGATGTCTCGGCTCACCACCCCGAGATTCGGCGCCAAGGTCGTGAACGGGTAGTCCGCGATCTTCGGGCGCGCCCGCGACACCCGCGCGATGAGCGTGCTCTTGCCGACGTTCGGGAAGCCCAACAGGCCCACGTCGGCCAGCAATTTCAGCTCGAAGCGCAGCTTGCGGCGTACGCCTGGCTCACCCGGTTCGGCTTTGCGTGGTGCGCGATCGGTCGGGGTGGCGAAGTGGATGTTGCCGCGCCCGCCTCGGCCGCCTTCGGCGATGACCACCTCTGCGTCGTCTTCCTTCAAGTCCGCCAGCAGCGCGCCATCTTCGGCGTCGAACACCTGCGTCCCGACGGGCACCCGCACGATGAGGTCGGGCCCTGCCTTGCCGTACTGGTCCTTGCCGCGCCCGGGCTCACCGCTCTTGGCTTCGAGACGCTTGCGATACCGGAAGTCCATCAGCGTTCCGAGACGCGGATCGGCCTGGAGCACCACGCTGCCACCGCGTCCGCCGTCACCACCCGACGGACCGCCGAGGGGCCGAAACTTCTCCCGGCGAAAGGCGGAACACCCCTTCCCCCCGTCCCCCGCGGCCACATGGACCTCGACTTCATCGACAAAACGCACGCTAGATGTCCTCGGTTGCTCGCGCTGTAGCAGGTTGCCGGAGGAGCGCCGGCCGCCCGCGGTAGATCCGGTCGTACGGTCGAGGCAAGCGCGTTACCATGCGCGCGCCCATGGCGGAACGGCGACAGACGGCGCTCGGCGCAGCGCGTGCGCGCTTCATCGAGGGACTCCCGCGCAAGGCGCGCGAGGTCCGCGCGTCGTTGGCCCTGTTGACGGGCACACCGGCCGAGGACCGCCCGCGCGAAGAGCTGCGGCGACGTCTGCATGCGCTCTACGCCTCGGCGCAGGTCTTCCGCATCGAAGAGCTGGCCGACGAACTGCGCGGGGCGCTCGAGAAGATCGACGACGTGCGCGCCGAGCGCCGCGCGTTCGCCCAGGAGGAGCTGGACACGCTCGCCCGGCTCGCCGCGACGATCCCGCGGCTGGGCGGTGACCCCGAGAGCGAGACGCCGACCATCTCGGGCATGACCTCGCCGGGTCTGACACCGGCGGAAGCCGAGCTCATCGCGACCACCCCACCTCGCTCCGCGAGGCCGCGCATGACGGCCTCCTACGAGACCGTCGTGTCCGTTCTCTTGGTGGACCAGCCCGAGTCTCAAGCCCACGTGCGCGCGGCGCTCCCCCCGGAGCGGTTCGAGCTGATGCTCGCCGCCGACGCCGACGAAGCCCTCCGGCTCGCCCGGAGCAGCGCGCCCGACGTCGTGCTCGCCGATCCGACGCTGATCGGGCCGGGGACCGAGCTCGTGTCGCGCCTGCGCGAGGATCCCCTCACCGATTTTGTCCCGGTCGTGCTGCTGCTCCCGCCGGGCTCACGCCTCGACCCGATCCGCGTGCGCGAATCCGGCGCGGACGAAGCGCTCGTCAAACCGTTCGACGCCGACGCTCTGTTGCGCACCGTTTCCCGGCTGACCGACACGCTCGGAGGCGCCGCGGGAGCGAGCACCATCACGGGGGACCTGACGGTCGAAGAGATCGCCGAGTACCTTGGTGAGGAGGTGAAGCGTGGCCTCGTGGAGGCGGCCGGCCAGGGCAAGGACATCGCGATCCCACTCGGCGACGGAACGCCGGTGCTCGCGGCGGTCTGGTCGGCCATCGGGCGCGTGCGGGCCCACGTCGCGGAGCGGAGCGGCGGCCGCGTGCGGTTCCGTGAGAGCCCACGACGCGGCGGCCCGGCGTTCGTCACCGTCAGCAACACGGAGGAGGCGGACGCCGATGGCCTTTCGGTGGACCTCGCCGGGCGCCGCGCCATCGTGGTCGACGACGACCCCGCGGTGGTCTGGTTCTTCGCCGGGCTGCTGCGGGAGCACGGCGCGGACGTGGTCGAGGCCGGCGATGGTCTCGAAGCGCTCGAGGAGGCCCGCAAGCGTCGTCCCGATCTAATCATCAGCGATATCCTGATGCCGCGGCTCGACGGATTCGGACTCACGCGCGCGCTCGGGCGGGACCCCACGCTGAGCGACGTTCCCGTCATCCTCATCTCGTGGAAGGAGGACTTCCTCAGCCGGATGCGCGAGCTCCAGGCGGGCGCGAAGGGCTACCTCCGGAAAGAGGCCGGCACCGCTCAGATCCTCTCGGCGGTCCGCGAAGCGCTCATGCCGCGCGCGCGCCTCGAGCAGCGACTGCGAGCGGGCGGGGACGTGCGCGGACGCCTCGAAGACGTCGGCATGCACACGTTGCTGACGACGGTCGCGGCGGAGCGGCCCGATGCACGCGTGACCGTGCGCGACGCGGGCAGCCTGTTCGAAGCCGAGCTTCGAAGCGGTGACCTCGCGGACATCACGCGCACCGCGAGCGACGGCATGTTCAACCGGGGACGCGCCGTGCTTCGGGCCGCGCTCGGGACACGAACGGCCCGCTACACCGTGGCCGACGCGGAGGGCGACGTCCGCCGGAGCATCGCGCAGCCGCTGGGCGACGTGCTCACCGAAGAGATGGCCGACCTCGCGGCGCACGTGGACGCGGTCAGCGGAAAGAACCTCTCGAAGGCAGCCCGCATCGTGCTCAACGACGAGGCCGCGAACACCATCGCGCGCGGCTCCCCCGAGCAGGTCCAGAAGGTGGTCGAGGCCATCCGCGAAGGACGCGGCCCGCGCCAGCTGCTGCTCCAGGGCGAGTTCGATCCGCGCGCGCTCGAGGAGGTCCTCGTCGATCTCGCACGCAAGGGGGCTATCTCCGACGTGCGCGGCGTGGATGGGGCGGACCGGGTCGCGCTCGCGAGGGCCGCCCGCGATGAGGGCCTGCACCCCACCCTCACGGAGCACGAAGAGAAGGGCACGCTCAGCTGGCTGCCCCCTCCCTCCAAGCAGCTCGAGATCCGGGCGCAGGCAGAGCAGGACCGCGCCAACGAGCTCGTCTCAGCGCTGGTCGCGGAAGAGTCGGACGACGAGCCGATCGACGATGGTGAGATCGAAGACGAGCTGGAGTCGCTCCGGCCACCGCCCTCGATCATGAGCGAGTCCGAGCCTCCGCCTCTCGACGAGCCCTTCGGCGAGCCACTCGACTTGGACGAGGACGCGCTCGTCGAACACCTCGCCACGCCCAACCCGATGGCGTTCTCCGAAGAGATCACCCTCGACGTGCACGAGGACGACCTCCGGCGGGAGGACTTCGAGCGCGCAAAGACGGCATCCACACCCGAGCGGGATGCCGATGTTGAGGCGTCGGACGACGCCCCCGCGCTTCGCCTCCCGCCCTCGGTGGCGATGGAGGAAGAGGAGCCCGACGCGCTCGCGGTCGCGCCCCGACGCGTCGAGGACGAGGGCTCGATCCCTCCGCCCAAACCCAGGAAGAAGAAGAAGAAGCGACGAAAGAAGAAGACGCCTTCTGCCGAGCCGACGGCGGAGCTCGATGACGACACATCTGTCGAGGCCACGCCGGAGCCCATCGAAGACCAGAAGCGCAAGGCCGCGGCGGCGCGCGAGACCGTGCCCACGCCGCAGCCCGACGAGAGCGAAGGCGGTGTTGGGCTCGTCGGCTGGGCGCTCGCGTTGCTGTTGCTGGGGGCGCTGGGGTTCGTCGGCTACCGCCTCGTGGCGCCGCCTCCCGCTCCACCGGAGCCCGCGCTGCCGCACCCCGAAGTCGCGCAGCCCGAAGTCCCGCAGCCGGAGACACCGTCGCCCACCGAGGTCCCGGACGCGCGTGAGGTCCCGAGCGAGCAGCCCGAGCCCTCGATCCCCGCGCCGCCCGCGTGGGGTCGGGAGGCCCGGGGCACGACGTTCGACGGTGTCGACGTGGCTCCGGGCCAGGGGCTGCTCGTCATGGAGTCGGGCCCTGCGCCCATGCAGGTGAGCATCGGCGAGCGGGAGTTCGACGTCGGCGACGCCCCCGTCGGACTTGCCCTCGACCCCGGCGTCCACCACGTGGCCATCCTCCGCGGGGACGATCACGCCTTCTTGTGGGTCGCCGTCCGAGAAGGCCACACCCGGTTCGCACCCGCCCCCCCTTGAGCGACGTGACTGCGCTGGACGGCCTGCGCGAGGCGCTCGAGCAGCGCGCCTTCGAGCTCGGGTTCGCCCGCATCGGGGTGGCCCACGTCCAGCCCCTCGAGCGCGACGCGCTCGCCCTACGCCGCTGGCTCGCGGCGGGCCATCACGGCTCCATGACATGGATGAACGACACGGCGGACGTGCGGCTCGATCCCACGCATCCCGGCATGCTGCCGTCGGCCGCGCGGGTGGTCGCGCTCGTCACGCCCTACCAGCACGAAGGCCCCCCCGTGGGTCCGCACCCCGGACGTGTCGCACGCTACGCGGAGGGCCGCGACTACCACAACGTGCTCGGCAAGCGCGTGAAGAAGCTGGCCAAGCTCCTGCGCGAGGCGGGCTTTCCGACCCGAGGGTCCGTCGACAGCTTGCCCGTGCTCGAGCGCAGCTGGGCCCAGCGGGCCGGGGTCGGCTTCATCGGCAAGAACTGCTGCCTCATCGTGCCCGGCCTGGGCTCGCACGTGCTCCTGTCGACTTTGGTCACGGCCGCCCCGCTCCCCGTCGACGAGCCCATGGAGCCCCGCTGCGGGAGCTGTCGCGCGTGCCTGGACGCCTGCCCGACGGACGCGTTTGTCGAGTCCCGCTCGCTCGACGCACGGCGCTGCGTCTCCTACCTCACGATCGAACACGACGGACCGATCCCCGAGCCCCTGCGCGCCGCGATCGGGGACCGCTTCTTCGGGTGCGACGACTGCCAAGACGTGTGCCCGTTCAACCGCACCGCGCCGCCCCCCGCGCACGAGACCGCGCCTTTCGCGCCGTCCGCTCGTTTCGTCGCCCCTGACGCGCCGAGCTGCGCCGACGTGCTGGAGATGGACGAGGAGCAACACCTGGCGTGGGCGCACGGGAGCCCGCTGCGTCGACCGGGACGCGCGTCGCTCGCGCGCAACGCAGCGACCGTGCTCGGCAACCGTGGAGACCGGCGCCATCTCCCCGTGCTCCGGCGCGCGGCGGAAACCGACCCCAGCGACGCCGTGCGGGACGCCGCCACCTGGGCGATCGGACGGATCACGGACACAGCTTCATAGCGCGCCTGGCCCGGCCGGTGCCGCGCGGTAGGCTGCCCCATGCCCAAGGGACTCTTCACAGCTTCGGTGTGTGTGCTCTTCGAAGGCCTGCCTGCGCTCGCTGCGGTAGAGGAACGCTTGGAGGCGGCGGGCGCGGTGGTACGCGGCCGAAAAGAGGCGGCCGGCAAGAACCCGTGGCTCGGCGGCCCGTCGATCGTCGCCGAGATGCGCCCCGAGGTGAACGGGCTGGTCACCGTCGACCTCGCCGACATGCCCTGGCCGGACACCATGGGCGACCCTCAGGACCGGACGGAGCTCTTCGCCGCGTGGTCCTTCGGGGCGTTCGGGCCCTTCGTATTCCCCGGCAACCTCGAGCGCGCCGCCCAACACGCCATTCGCTGGCCAGAGGCCGGACGCACGATCGGAGCGCACACCGGATTCGTGAGACTGCGCTCGAGCTACGTGCTCGGCCAGCCCGCCGATACACCGGTCCTGCCCGAGGGATACGACCCGCTCTTCGAGCTCCGCTTCCTGACCGACCTCGCCTCGGCGCTGTTGGCGTTGCCGGCCAGCATCGCCTTCTTCTGCCCGAGCGGCGAGGTCCTTTCGGACGCCGACCAGCTCGAAGGCGCACTCCGCGAACGGGACCAGGACGGGATGCCTCCGCTCGACGTCTTCAGCAACGTGCGTTTCTTCCGGATCGGCGACGCCAAGGGCTGGGCGCTCATGGACACCGTCGGCATGGAGCAGCTCGGCGTCACCGACACCGAGGCGGCGTTCCCGCTCGACACCATCGAGCCCGACGCTGTGGCCGGGTTCCTGCGAGACCTGAGCCTGTTCCAGCTCAACGAGTCCCCGACCTTCGAGTCGGGCGACACCATCGAAGGCCCCGGCGGCATCTGGCGCGCCTCGCTTCACGAGACCAGCCTCGTCCCCGCCCCGAGGCCCACCATCCGCTGGCGCCCCGCCTTTGGCCAGGCGCCGCCCGACGACCTCGCGTCGTAGCTCCCGGTCACTGACGAGGGACGGTGTTCGACGCGATCGACGGGTGATATCGTGCTGGTCCTGGAGGCCCCATGCACCGCTGGCTCGTGTCCCTCGCCCTCGCCCTGACCTTCGCTCTCGGGGCTCCGCTCAATGCCGAGGCACAGCGACGGATCCAGTACGACACCCTCGCCGACAGCACGCCGGCGGCCATCTCGTGCGGCTTCTGCGCCGGCGAGAAGTTCGGGATGGTGTTCCGCCCGCTCTCCGCTGGGCGCGGCCTCCGGCCCGAGGACTTCCCGCTGAACCTGAACTCGCTCGAGATTGCGGTGGCCCGGACCCAGGTGACGGGGAGCATTGGTGCGTTCACGTGCATGGGTGCAGGCGGGGGCACGACGGTCACCGCTGAAGTCGAGGCCTACGCCGGCATGACGCCTCCGACAGGCTCTATTTTGGGCCAGCCATCGTCGGGTCCGTGGCCTGGGGAGACAGAGCTCGTCGCGCTGTCTCAGGAGCTGACGTTGAGCACGGAGAACCCGGCGGGCTCGGAGATGTACGAGGTCATGTTCAACACGCTGGCGCTCGACGGAGTCCGGGTGGACCCGCCGAACACGTACATTCGCGTATCGTTGACCATCCCCACTGGCGGAAGCAGCGCCTCCTGCGACGCGCTGACCCTCACCGGGCCGGGCGCGGTCGGCCTACGAGATGACGACGCCCCGATCGCAAACGAAGTCGCGTTTATCTACGCGGTCAATCCTGTCTCGGGCGTGTTCGGTCCCCCCACCGGCTGGTACTGGAACGAAGATCCGACCGTCGGCATGGGCACCTCAGGAACATCGGGCATCAACGGCGACTGGGCCATCCGCATGAACGTGACTCCGCTCGGGGGGGTCACCCCGACCGACGCCGGTCCCCCGATGTCCGACGCGGGGATGTCGGACGCTGGCGCGTCAGACGCAGGCACGCCGCTCGCTGACGCAGGGACAGAGAGCGACGCCGGGAACCTCCCCGGCGACGCGGCACCTCCGACGGGCTGCACGATGGATAACCAGTGCGGCGGCGGCGAGGTCTGTACCGATGGAATATGCCGCCGCGTCGCGTGTGCGGCCGCGAGCGACTGCGCGGGCGGCATGACCTGCGTCGACAGCGTCTGCCGGAACCTGTGCAGCGGCGACAGCGACTGCGGCGGAGGCGAAGTCTGCGACACCACCGCCGGAAGCTGCGTCCCCGTCGGCTCGCTGGACGATGGCGGCTGCGGCTGCCACGCCGTCGGCACCTCTCGCACGCCCCCCGCGTGGGCGCTGCCGTTCTTGGCGCTGCTCTTCCTGCGCCGGCGGCGCTGAGGAACCTACTCCTCTTCGGTTCGCGCCGGAGCGGCCGTCGTGCGGTCGAGCACGCTGTCGCCGCGCCGGCGGGTGGGGGCGTTGGCGAGGATGTACATCTGCGCGTTGAACGTGCCGCACTGCCGCTGGTTTCGGTAGAAGCTCCAGTGCACGTAGACCAAGCCGTCCGGGGAGCGGATGTTCTCGGGGGTGGGGGAGAACGGCTGCGCACCCATGACCGCTTCAAAGGCGCCGAGGTCGAACATGGTGTCGCCGCTGGTCGCCATGACCGAGACGTGGTCGACCCGCCCCTCGGCGTCGATGGCCAGCTCGAGCTTGGTGTGCATGGTCGGGTTGGTGCGATAGACCGGGTCGACCGTGGCGGGGAGGTTCGGGATGAAGCGCAACGCGAAGCGCGGGTGGATGCGGCGGTGCATGGAGGCGACGTACGCGGCGAACGGGTCGGCCCGGGTGTTGAGCGCGGTCTGGTTCCCGGGACGCACGCGGACGTCGTAGTTCTCGATGGCGGCGCGGAATCGGCGGAATCGTTCGCCTGAACTCATTCCGCGCACGCGGCTGCGGCGCCGCTCGAGGAACGCCTCCCGCTCGCGCTCGAGTTCCTCTTCGCCGTAGATGGTGGAGAACTGGGACCAGCTCACCCGGAGGTCGGGCGCGCCGCGGCCTCCGCGGGCTCCGCCGCGTGCCCGGCGGCCGCTGCGTCCAGCCCGCCCCGATGCGCGGCCTTCGCCTTCGCGGCCCTGTCCTCGGCCGAGCACCGCGACGCCGCCGCCTTCGCCCTCCCCTTCGCCGACAGGACGCTCGAGCGGGACACGAATCGTGTAGGACCCGATCCCGTCGGTCACGACGACTTCACGCGTCGCGACCTCACCGCCTCCCTCAGCCCGGCGTCCGCCCCCCGCCGCGACCCGCGCCTGCCCCGGGTTGGGGGCGCCTCCGCCTTGTTCTCCCCCGGCCGCCGCTTCGGAGGTGCTGGGGGTCGGGGATCGAGAGGCTTCGCGGGGACGCGGAGGCGGCGCGATCTCGAGCTCTTCGGGGGTCGGGTCCCGCTCGTCGCTGCCTTCGGCCTCGTCGAGCTCCGCCATCTCTTCTTCGCTGGCGTCACCCTCTTCTTCGCTCGCCTCCGAGGGCTCGCTGGGCGCAGGGGGCGTCGGCTCCGGGTCGTTCAAGTTCGGGTTCCGGATGCGCGCCATCGTCTCTTCTTCGACGCGGCTGTTTTCTTCCGCGAGGTGCTGCGCGTCCGGCGGCGGCTCGACGTCGGGGTCCTGGGACCGGTGCTCGACCGAGGTCAAGTTCTGCTCCGGCGGCGGGGGCGGCGGCGGCGTGGCCGAGGGCATGGGGATCGCCGGCGTGGGCTCCGGTTCCGGCTCTTCGGGCTCCGGTTCCTCCGTCGCTTCGTCCTCGGGCGACGCGGGGTCGGGCGTCTCGGGCAGCGGCTCGTCCTCCAGCTCCTCCTCGGGCGGCTCGGCCTCGTCCTCCAGCTCCGCCACATCGGTGGGCACCGTCGGCGCCCCCACGATCTCGACCTGCATCGGCGGGGGCGCGGGGGGCGGGCTCTCCAGCAGGACCTTCAACAGGCCCAGCCCCATGTAGGCCGGCACATGCAAGCCGACGGAAAACACCAGCGCCGCCACCAGCACGAGGGCGGGCGGCAGCAACAGAGCGCCACCGGCGGGCGGGCGTTGGCGGGTACTCACGGCGACAGTGCAATGCGGGTCGGAGGCGACAACCCCCACCGAAGCCTGAGGCTTCCTGGGGCCGGCGCCAATGAAAGAGAGAACCGCAGTTCACGCTCCCATTGCGAACCACCGGGCACAGGTGGCCCCAACGCAGTGCGCCCGCGTACCAGAGGCACGCGGGCGCGAGGGAGGGATTCGAAGACGCTCAGCGAGGGCGCACGGTCACCGAGGGGCCACGACCGCGGCCCGGCGCACGGGCGCGGACCCGGACGTTGCCGCGACGACGCTGCACCCGTCGGGTCGGCTGATTGCGGCGCACGGTGACTCGACCGCGGTTGCCCTGGACCACGACGCGGCCGCCGCGCCCACGGTTACGCTGGATAACCACGTTGCCGCGCCCCACATTTCTCTGCACGCGGACCCCGCGACGACCCGGCCGCACGTAGATGTTGCTGCGTCGCGGAGCGGGGCGAACGCGGTGAACGACCCGGCCACGCTGGGACCATCCGCCCTGAACGTACACGTGCTGGTTGCCGCGACGCACCCAACGCGGCTGCTGGAACTGGTAGCCGGCGCGCTGCTGGACGTAGTAGCCCGGCGTCCAGACATACTGGCCGCCGTTCCATTCCCAGTGCCCCTCGACCCACACGGAGTTGGCGTAGGGCTGGGCCGGGCGCTGAACCATGACCTGCTGCTGCGGAGGCGGCGGTGGCGCTGAGTAGACGGCCACTCCACCCCCGCCATAGGCAACTCGGCGAGCGCAGCCGGTGGCCGCGAGCGCCAGAGCGCCGCAACCGATCAGTAGCGCCCAGCGCCAGACTCGGGGGTTCGGGGTCGTCATCAATCTTTCCTCCACATGCATGATGCCACGGTCCGTGGCTGAGTATTGCAACATCGGATCCAGTCGTACGTCGTTCCCTCGACTGCACCGCAGAGGTTGCCAGACACACGCCGCTATCGGTACACCGACGCGGATGTTGTCCGAAGCGATCGACGCGGAGACCCTCTCACTTCTTCAACGGTTTCGGTTCGACGCACCCCGGTTCGAGGAGCTGCGCGCGCGGCTCGCCGCCGATGACCTCGACAACCGCATCGTCGGCGACGTGGCTCCCCCCTCACCTGAGGACGTCCCCACGCTGCCGCCACGGGGCTCCGAATCCTGGGCTGCGCTGGCCAAGCGAGGGCTCGACGCGCTCGCGGCAGGCCACGTCGGCATGGTCACGCTCGCAGGGGGCATGGCGACCCGCTTCGGCGGGGTGGTGAAGGCGGCCGTTCCTGCGATCGGCTCGGACTCCTTCCTCGCCCTGAAGCTTCGGGACGTGCAGCGGCTCTCCGAGAAGACCGGCGCCCGGGTGCCCTCCTTCCTGATGACGAGCTTCGCCACCCACGCGGAGGTCGACGCGCTCGCCGTCGCCGCGTCCAGACAGGCGACCCCGGTCGAGGCGTTCCGGCAGAGCATCTCCCTCCGGCTGGCTCCGGACGGGCAGCTCTTCCGTACAGAAGACGGCGCTTTCAGCCCGTACGCACCCGGCCACGGCGACCTGCCGGAAGCGCTGCGTGCGTCCGGCGTGCTTGCGCGGTTCCTCGAAAGCGGAGGCAAGCACCTGTTCATGTCGAACGTGGACAACCTCGGGGCCACGCTGGAGCCCGCGCTCGTCGGCTGGCATCTCGAGCATGGCGGCGCGGTCACCGCCGAGGTCGTGGAGAAGGTTCCCGGCGACCGCGGCGGGGCGCCCGCGCGCGTCGACGGCGCGCTCCAGATCGTCGAGGCGTTTCGCTTCCCCGAAGCGTTCGACCAAGACCGCATCGGCGTGTTCAATACGAACTCCTTTGTGCTCGACGCCGCCGCGCTCGGCGCCACGTTCCCGTTCGACTGGTTCGCCGTGCGCAAGCGGGTTGGCGGCTCGGACGCCGTCCAGTTCGAGAGGCTGGTCGGCCAACTCACGGCGTTCCTCCCGTCCCGCTTCGTGACGGTCCCCCGGGGCGGAGTCGACGGACGCTTTCAGCCGGCCAAGGAGCCCGCGGAACTGGAGCGCCGCCGGCCCGCCATTCGCGCCCTGCTCGAAGCCCGAGGCGTGCTGTAGCGTGCGCCTTCCGCTCGTTCTCCTCGTGTTCTTGGTCGGGGGCTGCGATGACGGGCCCGAACCGGTCGCCTGCCGGTTCGGGCCGTCGCACCTCGTCGGCACGACGCGCTCGCCCGCCTTCGACGACCTCCGCCTCGTGGACGAACAAGAAGGGCTCTCGCTCTATTGGTCGGACGCCGCTGGACTCCACCGACGTGGGCTGAGCGCCGACGGTGCACCCCGGAACGACGCCGTTCGGATCGGTGCGCGGTGCGAGGGCGGATTCGACGTGCTGGCCGAGCCGGCGGGCTCCACGCTCGCGTGCCTTCAGCGCGGCGACCCGGACCGCGGTCGAGCAGGGCAGATCAGCGTTCGGTCCCCGGACGGAGCAACCCAGCACACGGGTCCGGTCGGCGTCGAGAGCCGCGGCGTGCAGCTGGTTCGTGATGCCGATGGCCTCCGCGTCGGCTGGCGCGACGCCGACGGTTTTGTCTCCGTGGCGCGAGAGTCCGTCAGCGAGGGGGGCACGCTGTCGACGGAGGGCCGCATCCTGTCCAGCCACGGCACCTTCGCGAGCGCGCCGCAGTACCTGGCGAGGGATGGCTCACTGCTCCGCGCCTGGACCGAGTCGTGGCTGGAGGACGGGCAGGCCACCGGGCATCTGTTTGTGCAGAGAGACGAGCGCCCTCCCAGGCCGTCTCTCGACGTCGGTGATCTGGACGTGCGCATCCACCTCGACGCCGACCCGCGCGGTCCGCTCGTCTCCCTCCGCGACTCCCGCCCGCGCGGCGCTCGGCATCGGCTCTTTGTCGGACGACCGGACGAAAACCTGGCGGTGCACCTCTCGGACGTGCGCTCTCCGAGCCGCGCCGATGCGGACGGCGCGGCGCCGTTCGTGCCCCCGTGTGGCGACCATGTGTTCGCGCTGTCGACCCGTCGCTCGAGTCGCGGGGTGACGATGGTCACCGTGGAACGGCTGGACCCGGAGACGCTCCGGAGCGCCGAGGCAGAGCATCAGATCTACGAGTACCACGCGCGTTTTCCCCAGGTGGTCGCCGCCTGCGTCGACGGGACCCTGTTGCTCGCCGTCGGGGAGCGCGCCACCGAGGTCTCCCCGCGACCGAGGCTGCGGACCTACACGCTGCGCTGCGCGCCCGGACTCGAACACCAGCGGACTCCTCGCATCGACGGGCGCGAGCACGACCTCGTCGACTGATGAACACCGCCGTCCCTCAGCGCGATGCTCGCTGGGTTCGGTCCAGAGACTGAGATGCGACCTCACCGCCCGCGCTCCGCGCGAGGCTCAGACCGGTCTGCCCATGCAGTACGCCGGCGAGCTCCACAACGCCGTTTGCGTCCGCCGCGTGAAGCGTCGCGAGTCGACGCGGCTTGGCTCCGGCGCCAAAGAGGCCCGCCTGAAACGAGCTGCGCTCGTACGTCCCGTTTCGGTGCCAGCGTGTCTCGATCACGCCCACGCCGCGCAGGGTGCTCATCTTCAAGGAGCGGGGCCACGGCCCCAAGACCCAGACGCGTCCCTTCTCCCCGTCGACCACCGCTCCGCCCCGCACCACCACGAGAAGCGGAGCCACCGAGAGCAGCACAAACGCCATCGCGAGCATCGTCATCTCCGACGGCAGCATGAACTCCAAGCCGACGCCGAGCCCCTCCTCGTCGATCACGGCGAGCCACCCCGCGTCGCTGGCGTTGAAGAACGAACCGCTCGCGTACGCAGAGAGCAAGCCACCGACCAAGAGAGCCCACTCTCCAGCGGGGTACCGGGTCTCCACCAGCACGGCTCGCCGCGGCCCCTTGGCCCACGGCTGCGCGAGCCGAAACGCCTGGTAGGTGATGGCAGCCATGACGATGGCGTAGAAAGGCAGCGTGAGGGCGGTCGGCAGCCCTACGTCGAACGACCCACGCACCAGGATTGGCGCGGGCAGCATCGAGACGAGGGCAGCGACCCGAAAGAGCCGGAGGCGCTGCAGAGGAGGAGACGGGAGGCGGTCTGGCATTCCGCCGCCCCGCAGGCCTCAGCGCGGTTGCAGCCGCCCGCCCGAGAGCCGGTACCGGGCCGCCCGGTCGTTCCAGGGCAGCCGGATCGGTGCCGCCGAATCGCTCGCGTCCCGGGTGAAGGGCCAGTTCTCTGCCGAGAAGCCACGTGCGCGCCCGGGCCGAATCTCGAGGCGCCCTCCCCGCGTCACGACCTCGTTCCGCAGCTCTTCGCTGCCGCGCTGGCGCGCAACCTCGACCTGGAGCAGCTGCGGGAAGCCCGACTCCTGCACCTGATGAACGAGCAGCAGTTCGCGGTGGACATCGCCGAAGTGCTGCGCGACGCGAATCAAGATCTCGGCGCGGCGGTCGCCAGTCACGTCGGCCGCCCGCACGTCGAGCACGTCCGCGTCGGCACTGACGGGCACCTCGTACTCGAGCCAGCTGCGGCCCCCCTGGATGCCGGGCCCAACAGCGACGAGCGCGCGCCCGTAAACCTGGAACACCTCGGGCTCCCGACCTCCTGCGAGGTTGGCCCGACCCCGGAACCGCGGCGCACTCCCCCGGCGGATGCGGTGCTCGCGCCGGAACCCCGCCAGGAGCGCCTCGGTGCTCGGCGTCTCCGGCTCGGTCCTCGCCGCGGGGGTCGACGTCGGTCGCGAAGGAGCCGTCTCGGGCGGGCGGTAGCGGGGGTTGGCCTCTTCCCGCGTTTGCGCGAACCGGCGACCGTCCCACCGGTAGCGACGCGCGCGCACCGGGCCCCAAGGCAGGAGCATGGCAACGGCGTCGTCAGCGGGGCGCTCCCGGTAGCTCGAGGCATCGAGGCCGCTCGCGCGACCCGCCCGGACCTCGATCTCCGGCGCGCCGCGCCGCGCGCGCAAGACCCGCACCCGAGACTCGATCGAACCGCCGCGCATCGCCTTGCGCACCTCGATGGCAAACATCGGGCGGATGGGATCCTGCAACGTGAACACCTGATACAGGTCGCGCTCGCCGGCCTGGTTGCGCTGGCGAAGCGTCAGGATGAGCTCGGCCAGGCCGTCTCCGGTCAGGTCCCGCATGGACGCTTCTCGCACGTCACTCGCGCGCTCCACCGGCAAGCGGTGGAACGCGTAGCCGCCCCCAGGGACCGCGGCGCCCGTGAGCACCACGTACTCGTGCACGACGTAGACCCGCTCGGGCTCCCGGTCCCCGATCACGTTGCCGGTGAGCTCGTGGGACGGCCGCGCGGCGCCGAGGTTTCGGGATGCGAGGAACGCCTCGAGCGCGCCGGAGGAGCCGCCGGTCGGGCGCAGCGGCGCGAGCCGGTCGAGGTGGCGCCGGTCGACAGGCACGAGCGACGGCTCGGCCACGACCTCGGGGCGCGCCTCGGAGTCGACGTCCCGCAGCCGGATGGACGCGCGGTGGCGGTCCCAGTCGCGCGCGGCGCCAGGGAACGCCCCAAACGGGATGCGAACCTCGAGGGTGTAGCCCGTGCCGCGCTCGAGCGGGCCTTCGACGACCTGCACCGTGGACAAGCGGCGGAGGCGGGTCTGACCCACCGGCGCAAACGCAGCGCTCCCCGCCGTGCCGGGCACCCCCGCGAAGAGATAGAGGTCGATCCCGCGTGCGCGTCGGCCGGGCGAGGCGAGCGTCAGGATGACCGCGTCCTCCCGCGAGGTGGCGGGGGTGTTGCGCACGACACGCTGGTCGAACACCTGTGCGATGACGTAGAGGGCGTCCGCGTCGTGGCCCAAGGCGTAGCGCATCGCGCTGTCTTGCCCAGACCCGAGTGAGGCCCAACGCACACCCGTCCAGTCGCGGGCCGAGCCATCGACACGAACCCGATCGACCTCCACGACCCGGAGGCCAGCCTGCGCCTCGGCCGTTCCTGGAAGCAGGAGGCAGAGCGCGAGGAGGGCCGATGTGACTGCGCGCGTCATGGCGAGCCGCAGGGTATCAAAGGCAGCGAGACGGATGAGGGTCACGCGGCTCAGACGCCGTCCGACGCGATTTGTTCTGCCTCCCCTGGCTTCCGCTGGCCGTTGCGCGGAACGGGCCCGCACTCCATGGTGACGGGGCCGTGTCCAGCCCTACCCCCACGCTCGCGCCACCCGCCGGGCCCATCGAACGCCTGCCCGAAGAGTGGCTGACCCTGATGCAGGAGTGGGGCGAGCCGAAGTACCGCGCGGCCCAGATCTTCCAGTGGATCCACCAGCGCGGCGTGCTGGACGCCAACGAGATGAGCAACCTCCCGAAGCGGCTGCGCCAGCGCCTCGTGGACGACGGGCTCACGCCGCCGATGACCGTCAGCTCGGCCTACGTCTCGGAAGACGGCACGAAGAAGCTGCTGCTCGGCATGCGCGATGGGCGCACGGTGGAGTCTGTCTTGATCCCCCACGGGTCGAGCGGCGCCGAGGATCCGCTCGGGGACGACGAGATCGAGGGCCCGCGCCCGGTCACGCAGTGCATCTCGTCTCAGGTCGGATGCGCGATGGCCTGCGTGTTCTGCGCCTCCGGCATGGCCGGGCTCAAGCGCAACATGACCGCCGGCGAGATCGTCTCGCAGCTCCTCGTGGGACGCCGCGAGGTCACTGGCGGCAACCGCCTGCGAAACGTCGTCTTCATGGGGATGGGCGAGCCGCTCCACAACTACGACGCGGTCGCGCGCGCGCTGCGCCTGATGTTCCACCCCGACGGAATGCAGTTCGGGACGCGCCGCGTCACCGTGTCCACCAGCGGCCTCGTCCCGCAGATGGACCGTTTGGGACGCGACTTCGACGGCAAGGTGAACCTCGCGGTCTCCCTGCACGTGCCGGACGACGAGCGCCGCAGCGCCCTGATGCCCATCAACCGCAAGCACCCGCTCGCGGAGCTCGTGGAGGCCATGCGGCGCTACCCGGTGCCGCCGCGACGGAAAATCACCGTCGAGTACACGCTCGTCCGCGGCTACAACGACGATCTCTCGGACGCCGCCAAGCTCGCGAAGCTGCTCCGAGGGCTCCGCGTGAAGGTCAACCTGATCCCCATGAACCCCGTGCCGGACAACCCGCTGGGGCCGCCGCCGTGGGACGTGGTCGAGGCGTTTCATGACGCGCTTTGGGACGCAGGCCTGCCGACGTTCGTCCGACGCAAGAAGGGCGACGACATCGCCGCCGCGTGCGGTCAGCTCGCCCTCGCCGGCGAGTCCAAGAAGGTCCGGGTCCCGATCCCCGTGATTCAGTAGGCGCTGCGGCGGCTCAGACCGCCACGCCAAAGTCGCGGAGCGCGGCCTCGAGCGAGGTCTTCTTGTCGGTCTTCGCGGAGCGCCGCCCGATGATGAGCGCGCAGGGCACGCCGTATTCGCCCGCCGGGAAGCGCTTTGGGCGCGTACCGGGGATCACGACCGAACGCGCAGGCACCCGGCCGACGTGCTCCACCGGCGCGTCTCCGGTCACGTCGATGATCTTGGTGGACGACGTGATCACGACGTTGGCGCCCAACACCGCCCCCTCCTCGACGTGCACGCCTTCGACCACGATCGCGCGCGAGCCGATGAACGCGCCATCCTCGATGATGACGGGGCGCGCGCCGGGCGGCTCGAGCACGCCGCCGATGCCGACGCCGCCCGAGAGGTGCACGCCGCGGCCGATCTGCGCGCAGCTGCCCACCGTGGCCCAGGTGTCCACCATCGAGCCGGACCCCACCCACGCGCCGATGTTCACGTAGCCCGGCATCATGACGACCCCCTTCTCGAGGAACGCGCCGTAGCGTGCGACCCCGGGGGGCACGACCCGCACGCCCGCCGCCGGCAGGTCCTTCTTGAGCGGGATCTTGTCGTGGAACTCGAAGGGCCCGACCTCGATCCGCTCCATCTTGCGGACACCGAAATACAGCAGGATCGCCTGCTTGACCCAGGCGTGCACGACCCACTCGCCGTCCGTCTTCTCGGCGACCCGAAGGGCGCCTCGATCGAGCAGACCGACGACCTCCTCGACGGCGTCTCGGTGGCGGGGGTCCTCGAGCTTGCCGCGGTCGGCGAAGGCGGCTTCGATGAGGGGCTGGAGCTCGTTTTCCATGGGCTCGACATAGCACGGCGCGGCGCGGCGCTATCCTGTTTGCGGGATGCTCCGCCTGACGCCATCGCTCGCCGTCCTGCTCGCGCTGGCCTGCGGTGCTCCGTCCGCCCCGACCGAGCCGCTCGCACGCCCCGCGCCGCGGGTGGATCCGGCCATCGAGCTCGCCGACCGGCTGCCTTCGGGCTTCGACCGATGCGTGGTGGTCCGTCCCCGACGGCTGTCCGCGCGTCAGCGGGCGCTGGTGACCCGTTTCAGCTGGGCGGACCCCCGCGCATTCCAAGACGGGCTTGGCGTCGAAGCCTTCGCGACCGCGTCGGTCCGCTTGCCGGGCGGGCAGCTGGCGCGGCGTACGCTCTATCGATTCACACGCGGCGGCACGCCGCCCCGCGACCGTGTTGGCCTGGGCATCGACCAGGGCGACGCGTGCCCGGGCCCGGGGTGCGGCAACCGATCCGCAGAGTGGCTGGACGAGCACACGCTCGCGGTCACCCGCTACCGCTGGCCGGAGCGCGGTCAGCAGCCCATGCGAAGCGGCTTCTGGTCGCCCAGCTGCGTGGCCATGGCGCGCACGCACCCCGAGGCCTTCGAGGTCGCTGTCTCACGTTCGTTGCGGCGCTCGCGGTTGCCGTCCCCGCAGTGGACTCTGCGCTCCCTGCGCGGTCTTGGAGGCATGCGCCTGCGGGTGGAGCGGGTGTTCTCGAACGAAGAGGACGCCAGGCGCTTCGAGCAGGCCCTCGGTCTGGGATACGACGCCGCGGGGAGCCTCTCGTCGCTGCCTCCTTCCGAACAGGAGATCGATCGAGACGTGCACCGGGTCCGCGTGTCGGACCGGTTCTCGTGGGACGCGCTGGAGCTGGCGCAGGAGGACCAGCGTCTGAGGCGCGAAGCCCGGCGCCGCGGCCGACATCGACAGAGCCCGTCCCCGGTCGGTTCCGTGGACGTGACCCGGCTGGATCGGGTCCGGGGCGAGATGGTGCTGCACCGCGCGCAGCTCGATCGCGCCGCGACGGGCCAGCGGTCGACCCACGCCCGCGCCTACGCGCAGCTGCTGGACCGCGCCTTGGCCGTGCATCCGAACACCCCGGAGCTGGTGCGTGAGCGGGTCACGCTCGCCCTGCACGATCTCGACGAGCCCGAGACCGCGGTCCCGCTGGTGGACCGCATGCTGGAGAGTGGGGCCGCCGAACCCGAGAGCTGGCGCCTGCTGCGACGTGACGTGCTCTGCCGCCGGGGAGGCGCCCCCTTCGTGGAGGCCCTGGTGGACGATTCGCTCGCAGGCGCGGCCGAGGCCGAGGCCGCGGCCGCCGCCATCCGCGGGCTGAGCGCGGGCGGCATGCAGTACGAGTCGGCGGAACGAGCCTGGATTCTGCAGCGCACGCTCTTCTCGGGCGGCACCGGACCTCTCTCCGACGTAGCGAGCAACCCACGGCTGCCGTTCGCCAGCCTGTTCAGTACGGTGGCCGTGCTCCTCTCCCGGCGAGCCAGCGCCGCGCCGCAGGTGTTGTTCGGGCTGCGCGTTTCGGACCGGGCGCTGGGGTTCGGACCGATCGGGGACGGCGCCGAAGCCATCCGCTTCGAGCTCGGGCCCGACACCTACTTCGTGGGCGCCTCCGCGGATGGGATCTCGAGCTTTCAGCGCCTCACCCGCGCGGTCACCGAGCAGGTCGGCGACGCGCGGGTCACGGTGCGTGTGGAGTTCCGCGACCAGGCTGGCCAAAGGACCGCGCAGGCCACGCTGGAGGGCGATGCGCACGCGGACGACTTCACGCTCCGCTCCGCCTCTCTGCCGCTTGCCCGGCAGCGCTGGCCGCACGTCCGGCGCTACGTCGCGCAGCCACTCGCCACGCTGGCGCCGACCCTGTTCCCGCCCCCGGAGATCCGGATCCGAGCCGACAGCGCAGAGCTGGCCGAGCAGCTGCGCCGCGTGTCGGTGGACGACTGCACGACGAGCGGCATGACGGTGCGGTGCTTGGCGGACCACGACCTCGACCGGCTGATGAACGCGCTGTTCGAGGCCGGACTGCGGGGTGCCCAGGGCCGCCCTCCACCGGAGCGGCACGCCCCACTCTGACGGAAAGCAAACGGCCCCTCCGAAGAGAGGCCGTTTCTGCCGAGCCAGTTCGTCTTGAAGACGAGGTCTCAGACCTCGTAGCCCGGGAAGAAGTAGCGGATCTCGATGCCGGCGTTCTCGGCCGAGTCGGACCCGTGCACCGCGTTCTCGCCCACGTTGGTGCCGTGCGCCTTGCGGATGGTGCCCTCGCCGGCGTCGGCCGGGTTGGTCGCGCCCATGAGTTCACGGTAGGCGGCGACGGCGTTCTCGCCCTCGAGCACGCTCACCACGACCGGCCCACGCGTCATGAACTCGACCAGCTCGCCGAAGAAGGGACGCTCGCTGTGCACGGCGTAGAAGCCTTCGGCCACGGGGCGCGTGAAGTGCATCATTTTGCAGGCTTTGATCGTGAGGCCCTTGCCCTCGATCATCGCGAGCACCGACCCGATCTTGTTCTGCTCGACTGCGTCCGGCTTGATGATGGAAAGGGTCCGCTCGACTGCCATGTGACTGCTCCTCAGGTAGGGGTCTTCAAAAAGTGGTGGGCGTCTAGCAGACGCACGCGGCAGGGGCGAGCCTCGTTCGTGAGGTCCCGCGTGTGAATCGACAACACCCCCGACGGGAAGCCGCCGAGGGTGTCGTTCGAGAGCGGGAGCGGCTGCCTACAGCAGGTCCTTGACCGCCTCGGCCTCCTCCTGGAGCTCCTTGGCCGTCGCGTCCATGCGGCTGCGGCTGAAGGCGTCGATCTCGAGGCCCTGCACGATGGAGTACGTGCCGTTGTCCGTGGTGCACGGGAAGCCGTAGATGAGCCCCTTCGGGATACCGTAGGAGCCGTCCGAGACGACGGCCATGGAGGCCCAATCCCCCTCGGCGGTCCCGAGCGCCCAGTCGTGGATGTGGTCGACCGCGGCGTTGCCCGCGCTGGCCGCGGAGCTCTTGCCGCGCGCCTCGATGATGGACTTGCCGCGCTTCTGCACGGTCGGAATGAAGGTGTCCTCGATCCACGCCTGGTCGTCGACGATGGACGCGACGGTCTTGCCGCCGATCTCCGCGCGGAACACGTCGGGGTACTGCGTGGCGGAGTGGTTGCCCCAGATGGTCATCTTGCTGATGTCGCTGACCTTGGCGCCGGTCTTGGCCGCGATCTGGCTGAGCGCGCGGTTCTGGTCGAGGCGGACGAGCGCGCTGAACGCTTCGGGCGGAAGGTCAGGCGCGTTGTTCTGCAGGATGTAGCAGTTGGTGTTGGCGGGGTTGCCCACGACGACGACCTTGACGTTGCGGTCCGCGTGGTCGTTGAGCGCCTTGCCCTGCGCGGTGAAGATGGGACCGTTCTCGCGGAGGAGATCCTTGCGGAGCATGCCCGGGCCACGCGGCTTGGCGCCGACGAGCAGCGCGTAGTGCGTGCCGTTGAAGCCCTTGTTCGGGTCGTCGTGGGCTTCCATGCCGGCCAGCGTCGGGAAGGCGCAGTCGTCGAGCTCCATCATCACGCCCTCGACGGCCTTCAT
Source organism: Sandaracinaceae bacterium (assembly GCA_045106715.1). Classification (GTDB taxonomy): domain Bacteria; phylum Myxococcota_A; class Polyangia; order Polyangiales; family Sandaracinaceae. The sequence continues at coordinate 12,550 of JBGCFC010000048.1, read as the reverse complement.
GGCCGGAGGGATGTCGACGAGCTGCAGGATGACGGGCTGGTCCTTGCCGAGCATCTCTCCCGCGGCGATGCGGAAAAGAAGGCTGTAACAAATCTGTCCGGCGGCTCCGGTGACGGCGACCTTGACGGGATCTTTCATCTCTCGTGGCTCCTCTGACGGGGGGCAAAACTCACATGGGTCGAGGCCCAGGCGCGCGGACCCTAGCTCAATCGGGCGCGGTTCGAAACCGTCGCGCGAGCCAGAAGTAGGCTCGCCGCCGGAGTCGTCAACCCGCAGCCTTCATACGGCGAAGGCCCACCCCCCTTGAGGGAGCAGGCCTTCACGCGAGAACGGTTCGGCTCAGCTGAGGAGCGACTGCATCGTGGTGCCCATGTCGCTGGGGGTCGGCGCGACCTTGACCCCTGCGTCGGTGAGCGCCTCGATCTTGGCCGCGGCCGTGCCCTTGCCGCCGCTGATGATGGCGCCGGCGTGACCCATGCGCTTGCCGGGCGGCGCGGTGACACCCGCGATGAACCCGGCGCACGGCTTGGTGAAGTTGTCCTTGATCCAGGCCGCGGCCTGCTCCTCGGCGTTGCCGCCGATCTCCCCGATGAGGATGACCCCCTGGGTCTCCGGGTCCTCCTGGAACATCTCCAGCAGCTCGATGAAGCCGGTGCCGTTGATGGGGTCGCCGCCGATGCCGACCGCCGTGGTCTGCCCCATGCCGAGCGCCGTGACCTGCCCGACCGCCTCGTAGGTCAGCGTGCCGCTCTTCGAGAGGATGCCGATCTTGCCGGGGCGGTGAATGTGCCCCGGCATGATGCCCATCTTGCATTGGTCCGGGGTGATGATGCCGGGGCAGTTGGGCCCGATGACCCGCGTCGCCGTCTGGCTGTCGATCACCGCGCGCACCTTGAGCATGTCCATGACCGGGATGCCCTCGGTGATCACGACCGCCAGCTCGAGCTCGGCGTCGATGGCCTCGAGGATGGCGTCCGCGGCGAACGGCGGCGGCACGAAGATGAGGCTGGCGGTCGCGCCGGTGGCCTCGCGGGCTTCTCGCACCGTGTTGAACACGGGCGCGCTGCCCTTGCCGCTCGGGTTGTCCCAGGTCTGGCCGCCCTTGCCGGGCACGGCGCCGGCGACGATCTGGGTGCCGTAGTCAGCGCACTGACCGGCGTGGAAGCTGCCCGCGGAGCCGGTGAGCCCCTGGACGATGACCTTGGTGTCTTTGTCGACGAGAATTGCCATGGTTCAGGCTCCCTTCGCGTTTGCGAGCTCGACGATCTTCTGTGCGCCCTCGGCCATCGTGTCGGCCGGGGTGATGTCGAGCCCACTGTTGGCGAGGATCTCCTTGCCGAGCTCGACGTTGGTGCCTGCGAGCCGGACGACCAGCGGGACCTTCAGGCCCAGCTCCTTCGTCGCCGCGACCACACCGTTGGCGATGATGTCGCACTTCATGATGCCGCCGAAGATGTTCACAAAGATGCCCTTCACGCTCTCGGAGCGGAGGATGATCTCGAACGCCTTGGTGACGGCCTCCTGCGTGGCGCCGCCGCCGACGTCGAGGAAGTTGGCCGGCTGACCGCCGAAGTGCTGAATGGTGTCCATCGTCGACATCGCCAGGCCCGCGCCGTTGACGAGGCAACCGATGTTGCCGTCGAGCTGGATGAACGAGAGCCCGGCGGCCTTCGCCTCCGTCTCCGTGGGCGCCTCCTCGGAGAGGTCAACGAGCTCGGCCCACTCCTTGTGGCGGAAGCCCGCGTTGCCGTCGAAGTTGATCTTCGCGTCGAGCGCGACGACCGTCTCCTCCTCGGTGACCACCATCGGGTTGATCTCGGCGATGGAGCAGTCTTCCTTGACGAAGAGCGTGCACAGCGACGAGAGCAGCTTGCCGAAGTGCTTCGTCGCCGCCTTGGACAGACCCAGCCCGTAGGCGAGCTGGCGGACCTGATAGGGCATCAGGCCGGTCGCTGGGTTGATGGCGATCTTGTGGATCTTCTCGGGGTGCTCCTCGGCGACCTCCTCGATGTCCATCCCGCCCTCGCTCGAGGCCATGATGACCACGCGCCTGGACTCCCGGTCCACCACGCCCGCGAGGTAGTACTCCTTCGCGATGGCGAGGCCCTTCTCGACGTAGAGGCGCTGGACCTTCTTGCCTTCCGGACCCGTCTGCTTGGTGACGAGCACCTTGCCCATGATGTCCTCGGCCGCCGCCGTCGCCGCCTCGAGGCCCTTGCAGACCTTGACGCCGCCGGCCTTCCCGCGGCCACCCGCGTGGATCTGCGCCTTGACGACCACGACCTCCCCGCCCGTTTCCTCGAGCAAGGTCTTGGCGGCGGTCGTGGCTTCTTCGACGGTGAACGCGGGGATGCCGCGCGGCGTCGGGATGCCGTGGCGCCGGAAGACTTCCTTCGCCTGATATTCGTGGATGTTCACGTGTGTCTCCTGAGTTCAGGTGGCGGGGACGACAGCTCGTCCTGCGCGCTCGGCCGTTGACCTGGTGCAACGCCCCAAGAGCCCGCCCGCGCGCGGCTTATAACACTTTTCATCGCAGCGGGATCCCCGCGGTGCGTCGATCCTGGGCCGGAGCTCCCGTCGCGAGAAGAGAGCCCGCGCACACCGCGTGCTCACCCAGGGCTACAGCGCGAAGTCGAGCCGGCGGACCAAGCGCAGTAGCGCGGCCTCGTCGCGCTCGCGACGGTCCGAGTCGCCAGACACCCCCAAGACGAGCCATATGTGGAACTCCACTCCTCCCACGGACGCAAACTGGCCGGAGTCGACCGTCGCAACGACTGCGTGATGGCTCCCATCGAAAGACTCGCGCCTCGAATACCGTCCGCGCCGACCGTCCACGACCACCACCCCCGCATCGCTCTCGCGGCTGTCCGACAGCGCAAACCGGCGTGCCTCGCGCGGCACCAGCGGCAGCCGATTGGGGTCGGACGCAGGCAGCCTCGCGCTCCGGGAGAGCGCCCCCTCCATCCCCATTTGGACGTCCAGGGGGTCGATCAACACGCTCCGGACCCACAGATGGCTCGCGCCTTCCCCCCCTCGCTGGAAGAGCAGGTCCACCCGTGGCCACCGTAGGCGCCCGTGTTCGTGTTCGTACGCGTCGACCCAGTGTCGGTCGCGGCGGACGGCGCGCAGTCCTCGGGCATCGTAGTCGTAGTTGAGCGCGCGCCACGGGCGAGGCAGCAGGCGGCGCCCACTCTCGTCGTAGCGGATTCGGTAGTGCTGCTCGGCGGAGTGGAACGCGGCGTCACCGACGAATCCGCCTCTCGGCGTGCAGCCGGCCAGGAGGATCACCAGGCAGACCAGCGCCCTCAAAGCACCCCTCCAACCAGCGCGCCGAACATCGCTTGGAGGCGCGAAACGCTGCTGCGGCCCACTGCGTCAGGAACCGTCATCCCGCCATAAACGCCGATCTCGATCCGGGTGCCTGGGAAGCGGCCCGCGGCTTCGCCCGACACGTTGACCAGCCAGCCGACCTTCTCTTCGACCCACTGCAGCCCAATATCGCCGCCGGCTCGCAAAGACAGGTGCGGGGTCAGGTCGACGACGAGGGGGAGCACGCGAAGGGCGAGCGCCCCGGGGGACGTGGCGTCTTCGTCTGCTGTCGCGACTTCACGGAACGTGCGCGCCAGGACGGCGATCCCCACGCGCAGGTGCCAGGCCCCGCCCTCGCGGTGGCGAAAGTCGAACAGCCCCGACAGCTCGAAGGTCGGGCCCTCCGTCTCCCGCGCGGGGTTGCCGAGCATCGCGCCGCCGCGGAACACCCACGCAAAGTAGAACTGCCCGGGCAGACGTCGACGCGTGTCGCGCTCCCACGGCTGAGCCCCCTGTCCGTCGTCGAGCACCCAAGGGGCGGCCGTCGAGACGAGCGCGGTGTCCACCGGCGACGCCAACTCGCCGGGTGGATCCGCAGCGGCCTGCGCGTATGCCGCCGACGGCAGAAGCAAGGTCAGGACGAGGCACCAACGCATGCCGGATGGCGAAGCACATCTCGGACCAGGCGCCTATTCGGGAACCCCGCTCCCTCCCACCACGGAGGGCTGACAAAGCAGCCCGGGGTGGGCCAAAGAGCATCAGCCTCGCGGGTGATACTTCTCGTGCATCTTCCCCAGGTGGTCCACCGTCACGTGCGTGTAGACCTGCGTGGTGGCGATGTCCGCGTGGCCGAGCATCGCCTGCACGACACGCAGATCGGCGCCGCCGAGCAGGAGGTGCGTCGCGAAGGAGTGTCGAAGCTCATGGGGCGTGACCCGTTTCATGATGCCCGCTGCCGCCGCGTAGCGCTTGATGAGCTTCCAGAACCCTTGCCGCGTCATCGGCCCGCCGCGCGACGTGACGAACAGCGCACCCTCGTTGGGTCGAGCCCAAGCCCCTCGCTGGGGGAGCCAGCGCTCGATGCGTTTGCGTGCCGGGACGCCGATCGGCACCAGCCGGCGCTTGTCTCCCTTGCCCAGCACCGTCACGAACCCGCCCTCGAGGTCCACGTCGCCGCGCGGCAGGTTCACCAGCTCGGACACCCTGAGACCCGAGGCGTACATCGTGTGCAGCATCGCCTGGTCGCGCGCTCCGCGTGGTGTCGCAGGGTCCGCAATGGCCAGCAGCCGCCCGACCTCCTCGCGGTCGAGCACCGTCGGCAGCTTCCGCATGAGCCGGGGACCATCGATGAGCTCGGTCGGGTCGGCGTCGACCTCCTTCTCGTCCACGAGCCAGCCGAAGAAGCCGCGCGCCGCCGACAGATGGCGGGCCTGGGAACGTGCGCCGAGCCCGCGCCGAGACAGCTCGAGCAGCCAGCCGCTGACGACCGCCGCGTCGACCTCGCGGATGGTGACGTCCTCCTGTTCGAGGTGCCCGACCAGCCCGTTCAAGTCGGTCGCGTAGGCCGTCACGCTGGCGCGCGCGAGTCCCCGCTCCACCTTCAGGTGGATGAGGTAGTCATCCAGCAGCTCGTCCGGCCGAGGCACTCCACGTCGGTACCAGTCCGGTCACGCGCGGCCAAGTTCGAGGTTGGAATCGGACGGCGTCTCATTCTCGCGATGCGCGGCGTGGGACAACTCGGCAGACTCCTCCGGATGCGAGGGATCGGCGTGACGCTGTTGCTCCTGACCGCCTGTGGTCCGAGCGCAGCGACGGATGCGGGTCAGCTTGACGCGGCGACCCGTGATGCCGCCGTGCGAGACGCTGCGAGGCCGGATGCACGAGCGGATGACGCGGGTGCGGCGGTGCGCTGCCAAGAGCGGGCGGCGAGCCGGGGCTGGACCGTCTGCTCTGCGGACGAGAGCGGGTGCTCCATCGTGTTCGAGGATGGAGCCGGTTGCCCCGCGGTCTGCGCGTCGGTCGGCCTCGAGTGCAGCGACGCGTTGGACGACGATCCAGGGATGTGCCTCCCGCTTGGATCCGACTCCCTTGGCTGCGGTGACACCACCCACCGGAGCGACTTCTGTGTCTGTGGCGCCCCAACGGCGACGGACGGCGGCGTCGACGCCGGAGCACCCGATGGCGGGAGCGACGCCGGCGCCCCGGATGCGGGAACCGTCGCTTGCTCGGCGGAGCGCACCCGCGTGTGGCTCGTGGGAGACTCGACCGTCGCACCGGACAGCGGCTGGGGGGACTTCTTCGAGGCTGAGCTGACCGGGGCCACCGTCGAGAACCGCGCGGTGGGGGGGCGGAGCAGCAAGTCGTTCTACGACGAGGGGCGCTTCGATGCGGTGCGCGAGGCGCTGGCGCCGGGCGACTATGTACTCATCCAGTTTGGGCACAACGACGCCAAGCCCGAAGCCTACCGGCGCACCGAGCCGGGCTCGCCACCGGAGTACGACGACAGCTACCGGCAATACCTGACCCGCTACCTCGACGAGGCGGAAGCCAGAGGGGCCATCCCGATCCTCGTGACCTCCGTGAGCCGCATGGTGTTCGGCTCCGACGGCGCGCTCCGACGCACCCACGGCGACTACCCGGCCGCGATGCGACGCCTCGCGGCCGACCGTGGCGTGGCGCTTCTCGACTTGGAACAGCACAGCTTCGAGGTGTTCGACGACCTCGGCGAAGCAGAGACCCTCCGCCTCTACGCTGAAGACGGCGACCTCACCCACTTCCCGCCAGACAAAGCGTTCCGCGTCGCAGACATGGTCACGACGCTGCTCCGGCGTGCCGACTCTCCCCTGCGCTGTTTCCTGACCGATTGAGACCCATGCGCCCCACCCTGCTGTGCCTGCTCGTTTCGCTGACCGCCTGCGGATCCGACCCGGGCGGCGACGCCGGCCTCGACGCGGCTCCGCCCAGCGACGCGGCGCCTACCGACGCGCGGGTGAGGGACGCGCACATCGACGCCGGCCGTGATCTGGACGCGGGCAGTGACGCGGGGCGCAGAGACGCGGGGCGCAGTGATGGGGGCGCGAGGCCACCCCACGAGGCGCTGCTCGACGAACTGGTCGGCTTCGGCGAGGGCACCACGGGCGGCGCCGGCGGCCCGGTTGTGGACGTCACGAATCTGAACAACGACGGCCCGGGCTCGCTGCGCGCGGCCGCCACCGCGTCCGGCCCCGCGTGGATTCGGGTCCGCGTGAGCGGCGTGATCAACCTGAGTTCGAACATCGAAGTGACCTCGGACAAGACGTTCGACGGCCGCGGCGCGGACGTGACCATCGCGGGCGGCGGCCTGTTCGTCCAAAGCGGCGAAGGCAACGTGATCGTGGCCTACCTCAAGCTGCGGGACAGCCCCGACGACCTGCTCCGCTTCTTCGACGGAGGGAGCCGCATGTGGGTACACCATTGCGACCTCTCGAATGGCGGGGACGGCGCCTTCGACGCGACTGAGGGCGTCACCGGCGTGACCATCTCATACACGCACATCTTCGAGCACGACAAGGCCATGCTGGTGGGCGCCGGGAGCGAGACCGGGGACGGCGCCAACATGCGCTGGACCGGCCATCACAACTGGTACGACAACACCGTGCAGCGCCTGCCGCTCATTCGGTTCGGCCACGCGCACTCGTTCAACAACTTGATCATGTGGCGCAGCGGCACCGCCATGTCCTCCCGGGTCGGCGCCCAGCTGCTGGTCGAGAACAACATCTTCATGCCGCAGACCAACGTCGGTCACAAGCTCCTCAGCGAGAGCGACGGCCGGGCCCCCGCCCGCCTCCGCGGCAACCTCGAGCGGCCGCTGTCAGGCGACGAGATCGAGTTCACGGAGTTCATGCCCGAGAGCGTCTTCGACGCGAGCGACACGTACAGCTACGCGCTCGAGACGGCGGACGACGCCCTCATCACGCGACTCCAGGCCGAGGCCGGCTGGCAGGACGTGCCTTTCCCGGAGTGAAGGTTCGGCAAGCTTCGGAGCGCGGCGCAGACTCGAATGCGGAGCCCCACAAGCGTGCTCAGCCCACCCAGGTGATCTCCCACTCGCGGACCTCGCCCTTGAGCGTCACGTCGATCACTTCGCCGACCTCCTGCCCGAGCACGGCTCGCCCGATCGGGGATCGCGGAGTCACAACCGTGAGATGACCGTCGCCGCCCGGCCCCGTGAGCGTGGCGCCCGCGCCGGCCGGCGCCAGGAAAAAGGTCCGCCCTTCCCCGCTCTCGCAATCCTCGATCTCGACCAGGGCGCCCACGCGGACCGGTGACGTCTCCGGCAGCGGTCTGGGATTGAAAGCGTCCAACGCCGACAACTCGCCCATGGCGCGCTCGCGGCGCTTGTTCTGCCCGCGCGCCATCTTGGCCAGCTCGACGGCGCTGCTCGAGTCCAGACCGCGCGCGGCCGGGTCCATCGCGCTCTGCGCCTCTTGCGCGGCTTCCACCGCCGCGACGTGCGCGCCGTGGGCGCTGGCTCGGATCTGTGAGCGCAGCTGCTCGAGGAGGTTCTGCTTGTCCATCATCGCGAGCCACACGGTAGAGGCCCGCGATGAAGAGGGGCACTTTTCGGCAGAGGTCAGCTGCGCGGCGCGTGCACGTCGAAGTGGATCACGACGGCGTCCCGGATCAGGTCGTCCTCCATGCCCGGGTAGTTGATGCCGAACTCCTGCCGGTTGATCGAGAAGCGCGCCTGCGCGCGGACCTCGGCGTCGGTGACGTCGATCTGGCTCGGGAACGTGACGGTCCGGGTCTGCCCCCGCAGCGTGAGCTGGCCGGTGATGAGGTAGTTCGCATCCTCGGTCCCGTCCGGCGCCGCCGCGATCGCGGTGGACTCGAAGTGGGCCGTGGGGTGGTTTTCCACGTCGAAAAAGTCATCGGTGCGCAGATGCCCAGTGAGCCGCTCGCTGTCGGCCTGCACCGACGCCATCTGGATGTCGATGGTGACCGAGCTGGCGGTCACGTCATCGGCCAGCTGCATCTCGCCGGACCACGTCCCGAAGCTGCCCTCATGACTGTCGGTCGGCTTGGAACCGATGAAGCCGAACGTGCTGGTCCCCGTGTCGATGGCATACGCGGCGGCTTCGGACTCGGCCTCCTCCTCTTCGGTCTCGGGAGGCGTCTCGGAGGTCGCGGGCGTCTGGGTGACCACCGCCGCAGGCGCGTCGTCGGCGGGGTCGTCGCATCCGGTCAGGCCCGCGAGGCAGAGCAAAACGGAAAGGGAGAGTGCGGTCTTGGTCATGCGCTGCGTTGTTGAACGAAGGCGCCCTCCGCGCCAGCCCCCTTTCCGCATCAGACTGTTCCGAGGATGGGCGAAGCAACGGAACGCTCACTCGGCCGGCGGAGTGCGCGGAGCCTACGGATACGGTGAGAGGCCGCCTCTTTTCAGACTCGCAGCCCTCGGCGGGGTTCGGCGCGTCTCAATAATACTGGTCGAACCCAATGTAGAAGCCGACGGGAAGCCGGCGCCGGACCAGCTCTCCGTCCACGAACACCCCATCGGTCTGGCGCGTGAGGGGCAACCCGACATCGATGGTGGTCACCCCTGGCTGCACACCGCCATACTCGAAGTGCACCCGCACCCCCGCGCCCACGTCTGCCGCGCCGACAATGTCCTCGCCCTCAACTGTATCAAACGCGGCTCCGGCGCCAGCGAAGAACGCCAGCTGGATCTCGCGCACCCAGACGAGGTGAGCCAGATTGAGAGCCATGTCGCGGATCGCCGTCCAGCGGTGCTCGACCACGCCGTAGAGCGCACCCCGACCGAGGAACTCGCCCGCCTCGAAGCCGCGTAGCCGTTGTGATCCTCCCATTCCCTGCAGCTCGGACAGGAGGGCATCTCCGGCCGTGAAGCCGCCGCCGATCACCACCGCGATGGCGTTCACGAGGCCCAAGGGCTGGATCATCCCCGCTCTCAACCCGCCGCGCAGCGCGCCACCCACGCTGCCATCATCCCGGAACGTGGCCCCCCCGGTCAGGGACACGGCGCCCCAATAGCCCTGCCGTGGGTCGAGGCTGAAGCGCACCGTGTTGAGGCTCGCCGACACGGTTCCCTGCGCGCGCCAACCGCCGAGGTCCCCATCGCCGAAGAACGCATGCAGTCGGTCGAAAGACGCGCTCCCCGTGATCGACGCGATCCGCCGATTCGTGTGAGCTTTGGGCCCTATCCCTTGGGAATAACGAAGTGTTCCGCCAGTCGTTGCGCGAGTCCGCTGGAGCCGAAGACCGATGGTGTGCTCGAGGTCGTAGCGACGTCGGAGCGCAAAATCGAGCAGTCCCGTGAAGTCCTGCTCGCTCACAAGCGCGTTGAAGAGGAAGCCGTTGAGGATGGGCGGGCGCCACGGGTGATCGGTCGCGTCGTCCACGCGAGGGTGGCCGTCGGCGATCTCCGGACTCTGGGGCAGTCGATGCCGGGGATCGAGTGTGACGCCCGAGAGTGGAGCGTCACTGGTCCACTCGAGCACGCCCTCCGCGCCGTCCGCCTCCCACCGGAGGACCTCGGATTCGCCTGCCTCGTCTTCGAGGCGCACCTCCACGGGCTCGATGCGGTCCGCACCATCACGATGCACGACGACTCGGTGTCGATACCTCCCTTCGTGAGGCGTCGAGCTCCGCTCGCCGAGGCGATAGTTTACCGGCTCCCCCGTCGCAGCCAGCCAGCGATCCAGACGAGCCGCCATCGGACCGCCCGCCACTGAGAGCGCATCACGCGCGCTACCGCCCCGCTCCATCAACGCCTGCACCCAAGCTTCGAACGCCTCGGGGCTCAGCGCGTCGCGCGCCATCTCGAGGATGCGGCGCCCGCGTGACAACGGCCGACGGGAGCGCACCGGATCGTCCCGAAACGCGTCTCGCTCTTCGATGGCTGCAAAGTACGCATCTTCGAACGCGATCTGCGGCGCGTAGAGAAGCTGGTCGACCGCGGGGTGGAACGCGAACAGCTCGAGCAGCTGGGCCGGCGTCTGCGCGCCGGACCGTCGGCGGGCCGCGCCGAGATCGATCATCGCCACGGCGCGGAGGTCGGCAGCCCAACCGCGGTCGGCAGGCGGCTCCGGGCTCCCCGCCGCCTCGAGCAGCGTCGCGAACAGCGCGCGGCGAAGCGCGCGGCGGTGAAAGTCGAGCGTTTGGTCGATCGGGAAGATCTGAAACAGGTGGTCTGAGTAGAGAAGAAGACCGGGCGCCGCGGCGGTCAACTCGGTGCGCGACGGCATCTCCACCATCGTGATGCGAGAGGGCAGCGTGACGCCCAGCGCCCGTGCCGTCTCAAACACCTCTTCGGCGACCTCCCGGACCCGACTCACGACGTCGACCCGGGTGAGGTCCGGCAGCCCATCGTCCCCCCGTCGACCGGGCGGGGGTGGTTGGTAGAGCGCGTGCGGCGCGCGGAGGAGGATCTCGACGCCCGCGGCCGACGTCCGCGCCTGGTGCATCTGAGGCGCCAGGAGCAGCGGCAGGTAGGGCGTGCGCAGCGCGAGCGAGAGGCGGTCACGTCTCACCCCCGCCGGGCTGACGATGCTCGCGCCATCGGCCTCGACGTCGAGGTGGGTCGGCACGTCGAACGCCCAGGCGTCGTCCTGAACGACGACCGGATACCAGGGCGCGAGCAGCGAGAGGACCCCGTCGTCTCGACCCATCCGACCGAATCGGCCCGGCACGTCCAGCGCGAACGAGAGAGACACGACCACATCGCGCTCCGGCCCGGGCGGCAGCGAGACCACAACGTCGCTGCCGGCCGCATCCCGACCCCGCGCCTCGCCCACGGGATGCGACTCGGTCCGGGTCTCGGCCGGCTCCCCGTCCACGCGCAGCGAGTCGACCCGCATCCCGCCGTGGTCGATCTCCCCGGGATAGATCCAACGCGCACTCCGCTCATCCATCCGGCTCGGCGTCTCGGCGAGCCGGTCGCCGTACAGCCAGAGCCGGACATGGTCTTCGCCCTCCCGTACGTGAACGCGGACCACGAGCTCCCCGCGCACGCGGCCCGCGTCACGGTCGATCCGCGCCGTCACGTCCGCGCGCTCGGGGACGGCGGCCGAGCTCGGGGCTGCGCACAGCCAGAGGCCGATTCCCAACAAGCCCCAGATCGCGTGAACGCACGGCTTGCGCGAGCGCATCGATGCCGACAACACAGGGGGGTGGGCGCACTGCACATCGACTTCGTCGTGCCGATGGTCCTCCTCGGGGGGGCCATCCTCGGCGTCGTGCTCGTCCGCCAGCTCACGCAATACGGGGCTCGCCGCGCAAAACGGCAGACCGCCCAGCTGCTTCGAGAGCACGCCGAGGGAATGGCCGAGGAGGAGCGCGCGTCCACGGATGGGTGACGGTTCAGTCATGCGGTGTCCGAGCACCGACCTTGACGCGCCCGGAGCCCCGACACCAATGTGAGGACACCAAGGCTGCGCGAAGCGGCCCGAAGGAGAAGCTCGATGGGACGCCTCGTCGCCTACATGGCGAATCGCACCGACCGGCTCGGCGACGTGCTCGACGAAGAGCGCAGCGCGGTGGCCCTCCCCGCTGGCTTCGAGGCCGACGCGTGGGGGATCGGCTTCTATCAAGACAGCGAAGTGCTTCACAAGAAGCGGCCCCAGCTCGATGGCGGGCCCATCGATTGGGAGACCGTCGCCCGCGGAGTTCGCTCCGACGCGCTGCTGATCCACTTCCGGAAGGCAACCGTCGGAGACTTCAGCGCCGCCAACACGCACCCCTTCCGGCTCCGGCAGTGGCTCTTCGCGCACGACGGCACCGTCGAAGGGTTCGACGCGATCCGCGGGCGCCTGCTCGAAGGGCTGCCCGACTTTCTGCGCCGCAGCGTGCGGGGGTCGACGGACAGCGAGCACCTCTTCATGCTGGTGATGAGCTTCCTGCACGACGCCGGCCAGCTGGACCACCCGGACATCGACGAGAAGGTCGTGCTCGGCGCCCTTCGCTCCTCGCTGGCGACGCTCGACCAGCTCTGCGCCGAGGTCGGGGCCCCGACGCCCGAGCTCAGGCTGTCGCTGACCAACGGACGCACGCTCTACGCGGTGCGACGTGGCGCGCCCCTCTACTACGTAAGCCGCAGCTCGCTGCCCTCGGAGGGCCCCGACCCGAAGGGCGGCGCGGTCCGTTATGTGCTCGTCGTGAGCGAGCCCGAGACGGTCCCGCCCGACTACCTCGAGGTTCCGCCGGCAACCGTGCTGGTGGTGGACCGGAACCTCTCCGTCACGAC
>JBGCFC010000047.1:0-15177 GCA_045106715.1 Sandaracinaceae bacterium | reverse complement strand
TGACTCAGCGGCCTTAGACGCGGCTCGAGCGCGTTCTGGCGCACTCCGATTCGCGCTCTCACATCGGCGCCCGGCACGCCTGCCTGCGAGGTCTCGGTGACGATCACCAGCCGCTCGCCTCGCTCGACGATGGTCTCGAGTGCCTCGTAGTAGGCATCCACAGTCAGGACGGAGGCCTGCCCGATCCACGCATGCACGTGGACTCCGTCGACCTCCCTGAGCTCGACGCGCGCGCCCCCCTCCTCGATGACCCTCATCCCCGTTGAAGAGAGTACCTCAGCGTGGATTCACGTGAGGCATCGTGAGACTGCGCTGCGAAACGCCTCGGCACGAGCGGAGCTCGAGGGGCTCGCCCCTCGAAGTGGCGCCACGGCGCCACCATAAACAAAGCACTCCCGGGCCGATTCGAACGGCCGACCAACGGCTTAGGAAGCCGCTGCTCTATCCAGCTGAGCTACGGGAGCGTGGCGGCTGCTTAGCATGTCTCGGGGCGAGGCTCATCCGCGGAGTTGGGGCTCGTGCTTGACCGGGAGCGGCGGGGCCGAGAGAGTGAGGGCGATGTTCCAGCGTGTGTCGTGGGCCTTGTTGGCCGTGGTCTTGGTGATGGGGTGCCGAAGCTCGCGCACGTCGCCGAGCACGGAGCCGGCGCCATCGGGGAGCGTCGCGGTGCGCGGGCCTGGCGTGGTGCCGCCGACGTTGGACGCGGGCTTCGAGCCCGATGCGGGAACTCCAGGGGAGGACGCAGGGGTCATGCCGATGCCGAGCGTGACGATCACGTCGCCCACGTCGGGCGCGCGGTTCGTCCAGGACAGGGTGAGCGGAAGCGAGTGGGCGGCTGAGGTGACGTTCACGGTGGACGCGGCGGACGTCGTGGAGGTGGAGCTGGTCGCGGACGGGACGTTCTCGCTCGGGGTCGTCGCCGGAGGAATGCTGACGTACGCCTTCCTCGGCGAGGGCACGCGCACGGTCGCGGCGATCGGTCGGGACGGCGCGGGGGTGGAGCTGGCGCGCGACGAGATCACGCTGGTCGTCGACCCTCCCGCGGATACCTCTTGCCACGCGATGCTGACAGGGCTCGGCATCGACTTCGCGGTCGCGGGAGCCTCACCCGGCATCGCCGACCCGGTCCGGGTGCAGCCGGTCATCAATGGGGTCGCGTTCCGGTACGTGAGCAACAGCAGCCCCACGGCGATGGTGATGGACTGTGAGCTGGGTCTCCGGCTTCACGCGCTGACGGAGCTGGTGAAGCCGTACGGCATCGACGAGGTCATCCACATCGGGATCTACAACTACCGGTGCATCGGAGGCGGCGACCCGGACAGCGGCACGTGCACGCCGAGCCAGCACGCGTACGCGCGCGCCATCGACATCCATGCGTTTGGGCTGGCCGGGTCCGACGAGGAGTGGAGCACGGAGACGGACTGGATCATCACGTCGCGCGGGGACTCGTGTCCGATCTCGTCGAGCTCGGATGCCGACCGGAACCTCAAGGAGATCGCGTGCGGGATGTGGTCGCAGGGGATCTTCCAGATCATCCTCACGCCGAACTACAACGGCGCACACCGGAACCACTTCCACGTCGACCTGAGCGAGGGCTCCATGTACATCGGCGTCGCGGCGGCTGGGGTCGACCCGTTCGTGGACGGGCTGGGGCATTGAGCCGGGGCATCGGGGCAACAGAACTCCGCGCGCGTTGACAGGCGGGGCCTCGCCGATGAGGATCCGGCCATGCTCGAAATCACCGGAATCATCGCGCGCGAGATCCTCGATTCACGAGGCAACCCCACGGTCGAAGTGGAGGTCGAGGTCGAGGAGGAGGTCATCGGTCGCGCGGCCGTGCCGAGTGGCGCCTCGACCGGCGACCACGAGGCCCTGGAGCTCCGCGATGGAGACACGTCGCGCTACCTCGGAAAGGGCGTGCAGAAGGCGATCACGAACGTCGCGGAGCGCATCGCGCCCGAGGTGCTCGGGCTCGACGCGCTAAACCAGGCGGAGGTCGACGCGGCGATGCTCGAACTCGACGGCACGAAGGGGAAGTCCTCGCTCGGCGCCAACGCGATCCTCGGGGTCTCCATGGCCACGGCGCGCGCGGCGGCCAACGCGCTCGAGCTGCCGCTCTACCGGTACCTGGGCGGCGCGCAGGCGTGTGTTCTGCCGACGCCGATGATGAACATCCTCAACGGCGGCTCCCACGCCGACAACGGGCTCGAGATCCAGGAGTTCATGGTCGTGCCGCACGGCTTCGACTCCTTCCGCGACGCGCTCCGTGCGGGCGTCGAGGTGTTCCACAACCTCAAGAAGATTCTCAAGGGCCGCGGGCTGGCGACGAGCGTCGGGGACGAGGGCGGGTTTGCGCCGCGGCTCGAGACGAACCGGGCGGCGCTCGAGGTGACGCTCGAAGCGATCGGTGCCGCCGGTTACACGCCGGGCGACCAGATCTCGCTCGCGCTCGACTGCGCGGCCAGCGAGTTCTACGACCGGGGCGCGGGGACTTACACCTTCGACGGCAAGACCATCTCACCCTCGGAGCTGGTCGATACGTACGTGAAGTACTGCGACGAGTTCCCGATCATCAGCATCGAGGACGGACTCTACGAGGACGACTGGGCCACGTGGAAGCAGCACACCGAGTCGCTTTCAGGGCGCGTGCAGCTCGTGGGTGACGACCTCTTCGTGACCAACGTGGAGCGACTCCAGCGCGGCATTGACGAGGGCGTCGGCAACGCCATCCTCGTGAAGGTCAATCAGATCGGTTCGATTTCGGAGACGCTCGACACCATCCGGCTCGCCGGCGCGAACCAGTACGGCGCCGTCATCTCGCATCGCTCGGGGGAGACGTCCGACACGTTCATCGCCGACCTCGCGGTCGCGACCGGTGTCGGCCAGATCAAGACCGGCAGTGCGTCGCGCTCGGACCGCGTCGCCAAGTACAACCAGCTGCTGCGCATCGAGGAGGACCTCGGGGCGGGGGCGCGCTTCGCGGGCCGAAGTCTGATCGCCAAGTAGTCTGATCGCCAAGTAGGGTGGCGAGCGCATCCGACGATGCCTCACGTCACTCCGCGGGGCAGTTCGGCGCGGACGGGTTTCCGGGTCCGAAGCAGTCGGTGTCCATGAGGCAGGCGCGAGCGCAGCGGCCACCGGTCCAGTTGCACTCGGCTTGGGCGAGGCACGAAGCGCAGTCGGATCGTTCGCTGCATTCGCCCGTGGACGCAGCCGTGGTCGGGGGCGCTGACGGCCCGGTCACGACGATGGCGATGTTCGCGTCAGGCACGGGGCCGCCGCCGACGAGGGTGATCCCAGCGCACCGGTAGAGGGTGGCACCGCGGTTCGCCTGCCGCTCGCAGGGACCGACCATCTCGACGAGGGAATCGAGAGTGGCGCCGGTCGGGATCTCGCGGCCTCCGATGGCGACGGGTGCCACGTTGGCGAGCGGGAACCGAATCGAGGGTTCAGAGCCGCCGATCAACTGGAATGGCCCCAGCTCCAGCGGATCCTCACCGAGGGCGACCGCGTCGTCGATCGTGAGTCCAGCGACGCCCCGACCGGGGTGGACCTCGAGCGTCGGCCCACCAGCGCGAGACTCGTGTACGGTGTCGATGACAAAGGGGTGTTCCGACCCGTCCATGATGGCTGCGCGGTCTTCGCGGTGGGCGGTCACCCGGTGCACCTGGCCCGGCGCCAGCTCGTGAGAGCCGAGCTCCACTGACTCGAGGCGCTCACTCACCCAGGGGCCGTCGGGCGTGTCGGCGAGGTAGGGGTGCCCGCGACCCAGAGCTCCTGCGACTCTCCTGGCGCGGTGGTCGAACCGGACGGCGCCGGGTCGGAGCCGCACGCGGCGAAGGTGAGCAGGGTGGTGAGCGTGGCGGCGAGTCGCTTCATCATCATGGCAGCTATACCCGGGCCGGTGAGGCGCGCTTGGGGTGCGGAATCGGACGGTGTACGAACGGCGCGACGGCTCAGCGCACCGAGCGGGAGCGCAGCACGTCCATCAGGGGCGCGATGCCTTCTTTGCGATCGAATGGGGTCAGCGAGACCCCATGCCGTTGGCTGGCCTCGAGCAAGCGCTGGCCGTAGGCGACATCGGTGCCCCAGACGGCCTTGACGATCTGGCTCGGCACGGCGCGCAGCCGCTTCACGAGCGCGTCCGGTTCGATCGCGGGAAGCGAGACGGCGTCGATGAGAATCAGCGCCGGCGACAACATCGAGAGGCGGTCGTGCAGCGTCTGCTCGTCCGGCACGAGGACCGGGGTGATCGCCTCGGGGCCGAGCGCGGCCCGCAGTTGGTCGGCGAAGTGGCGCGCGTGGCTCAGCACGAACACGGGTCGCGTCTCGAGCGAGAACGTGATCGCCTGCGTCGGCATGTCGTGGCGGCTGATCGGCCTCCGCCGGTCGCGTCGCTGCTTGTGGGACGCGGCCTGGATGGTGCGGAGGACCAGCTCGAGCTGCTCGGTGATGCTGGCCGCCTCCGCGTCGCCGAGCCGCTCGGACAGCGTGTCCATCAGCGCCCCGGTCACGAACTCGAGGCAAACGTCGATGTCCTCGGGCAGCCCCTTGCCGTGGATCTGGAGGGCATCGAAGAGCACGGTGGACGCGGTCGCCGGCAGAAGCACGCGCTCCAGCGTCTCGCGCACCAATCGCACCTCGGCTGCCTCTCGCGCCATGGCGGATTCGTACCGCCCTTTTGTGTGTGCGTCGACTCCTCGCAGGAGACGTGGTCAGCGATGCGGGCAGGGCCCCGGTCAGCTTCGATCGACGAGTTCTTCGTCGTACTGCCCGGCGAGCACGGACTGATGGTTGAGCGCCTTCCGCAGCAGGCGGAGATTCGTGACCAGCGGGCGGAGGTGGATCTCCGCGAGCACGCGGTCGAGCATCAGGAGCGCGTCGTGGCGGGTCGGCGCGAATGTCGTGACGGTGCAGACCAGCGGCGAGTACTCGGGCGCGACCATGCTGCCCATCTGGACGCCGGTCTCGATGCGCACCTTGCCCTGCGGCGCGGGGGGCCAGCGCGCGGCTTCCACGCGGCCGGCGAACGGCAGGCCGCTCTCGGGGTCTCGGGCGGCGTAGACCCGGGCCTGCAAGGCGGCTCCGGTGGGCTCGACCCGGCGCAGCTCGTCGGGGATCGACTCTCCGGCGGCGAGGCGAAGCTGCATCTCGACGAGATCGATGCCGGCGCGCATCTCGGTGGTCGGGTGTTCGACCTGCAGGCTCGGGGTGAAGCCCACGAAGTAGAAGACGCTGTCGGCGTCGATCACGAAATGACAGCTGGCGAGCCCGCGGCACCCGAGCCGGGTGGCAACCTCGGCCGACGCGTCCCACATGGCGCCGCGCATCGCCTCGCCGTGGTGGAGCTGGTCCAACGCGGGGGCGGGGGACTCACCGATCAGGCGCACGCCGTCTTTGCGTAGGCTGACCTCGCGGTCGGAGAGCACGAAGGCCTCCTCGCCGTCGACGATCAGCTGAACCTCGACGTGCCGAGCCCGCTCGAGGTAGGGCTCGAGGTATGCGCCGCCGTGATCCGCGAGCGGCTCCATCTCGGCGAGTGCGTCTGCCAGGGCGGCGACGTCGGCACACACGCGGAGGTCCGGCTCACCCACCCCGCGCACCGGCTTGATGACCACCGGGTACTCGAGCTGCGCGACCTGGGCGAGGGCCTCGTTGGCCTCCATGATCGGGCTCTCGTGGCTGGGCAGCGTGCGCACGCCGACCTCGGCCGCGATGGCCCGCACCGCGAGACGGTTCCGCGCCTGCTCGAAGTGCTCGGCGGCCGGGCCGACGAAGATCAGCCCCTCCGCTTCGACGAGACGCGCGAACTCGGGGTCGGAGGCGAGTCGGCCGTAGCCCGGGTGAACCGCGTGCACGCCGCCTTCGCGGGCGGCCGCGAGGATGGCGCCGGCGTCCAGGTACGCCCCGGGTTGATCCCCCAGAAGGATGGACTCGTCGCAGGCCTCGACGTGCGGGGCCTCGTGGTCGGGCAACACGTGCACGCCCACGGTCTCGACGCCGATGCGCCGGCACGTGCGTGCGACGCGGGTCGCGACCTCTCCGCGATTGGCAATCAGGATGCGCTCGAACACGGGTTCCTCCGGGCGCGGACCATGGCACGCGCGCCCGCTTGACGGTAGCCCGAGGCCTCGCACCCTGCCCGACGTGCCTGTGCATCTCACCACCCGCGGCCTTCGACGCTCCCCGGTTCGTGCCCGGCAGATCCGCCAGCGCGCCGAACGCATGCTCGCCTCATGCGGACTCCAAGCCGCTGAGCTGTCGGTGTTGTTGTGTGACGACGCCACGATTCACGCCCTCAATCGGGACTACCGCGGCAAGGACCGGCCCACCGATGTGCTGGCGTTCGCGATGCGAGAGGGGGAGGACGCGCCGTCGGTCGACGGGCCGGAGCTGCTCGGCGACATCGTCATCTCGGTGGAGACGGCGAGACGGCAGGCGGCCGCCAGAACACGGCCCATCGTCTCCGAGGTGACCTTCCTGCTGGGGCACGGCTTGCTCCATCTGCTCGGGTACGACCATCAAACGGACGCGGAGGAAGCGGAGATGAACGCCGAGAACGCGCGTCTGATGGAGGTCGCGACGGAGTGAGCTTGCCGGGCGGCACCGGCAAAAAAGGTTGTCAGCGCACCGGCGGGCAGGCATAGATGGCCGCACTCGACTTGGTCCCCACCCGTGGGTGTCGGTCGAGATGACTTTCCCTTAAGGAGGAGCCATGGCGACTGGCAAGCGGATGACCAAGGCGGCGATCATCACCGAGCTCGCGCAGCGAACCGACCTGAGCAAAAAGCAGGTCCAGGCCGTGTTCGAGGGTCTTCAGGGCATGATCAAGCGGGAGCTGGGTCGGCGAGGCCCGGGCGAGTTCGTGATCCCAGACATGCTGAAGCTCAAGGTCCGCAAGGTGCCGCCGCGCAAGAACCACAAGGTGAGGATCCCGTCGACAAACGAGATCATCATCAAGGACTTCCCGGCCACCAAAAAGCTCCGGGCAACGCCGCTCAAGAAGCTCAAGGATCTCGTCCTCACCTGAGACCGAGCCCCAGCACGAGCCACCAGCACGAACGGCCAGCGCGTCGTCCCTCACGGGGCGGCGCGTTGTTCGTAGAAAGGTGGTTGTTCGTAGAAAGGTGGGTGTTCGTAGAAAGGTGGGTGTTCGTAGAGAACGCGTGCCGCCTACTCGGCGGCTTGCGCGGCTTGCACGGCGGCTTCGACCTCGTCGACGGACCGTGGGATCATGACGGTGAGGTTTTCGTTGCCGTCCTCGGTGACCAGGATGTCGTCTTCGATGCGAATGCCGATGCCCCGCCATTTCGGGTCGACCTCGGCGTCCTGGCTCACGTAGACGCCCGGCTCGATGGTGATGACCATGCCGGGCTCGAGCGGTCGCGCTTCGCCGTCCACGTAGTAGAGGCCCACGTCGTGCACATCCATGCCCAGCCAATGGCTGGTGCGGTGCATGTAGAACGCGCGGTAGCGCTCGTGCTCGATGGCGTCGGCGACCGGCCCTTCGACGAGCCCGAGATCCACCAAGCCCTCGGTGATGACGGCGACCGCGGTCTCATGGATGGCGTCGATGGTCGCGCCGGGGCGGGTCGCGTCGATGCAGGCCTGTTGCGCACGCAGCACCACCTCGTAGAGCGCGCGCTGGGGGGGCGTGAACCGTCCGTTGGCCGGGAACGTGCGCGTCACGTCGCACGCGTAGTAGCCGAGCTCGCACCCCGCATCGATCAGGACCAGGTCGTCCTCGCCGATCTGGCGGTCGTTGCGCCGGTGATGGAGGATGGTCGCGTTGGGCCCGGAGCCGACGATCGGGCCGTACGCGGGGCGCTCACACCCGGCGCGTCGGAAGACGCCGAGGATCTCGGCCTCCAGCTCGTACTCGTAGCGAGCCGGCGCGGCGGCCCGCATCGCCGCGAGGTGTGCGTCGTGAGTGACGCGCGCAGCCGCCCGCATCGTGTCGAGCTCGGACGCGTCCTTGCGCAGCCGCGCCTCGTGCAGGTGGATGCCCGGGTCGACGAAGGTGCGTGGGAACGCCTTCTTGTTGCGGTGCATGCGGCGGGCGACGTCGAGGGACCGGAAGACCTGCGCGTCCATTTCGGGGTGCAGGCCGAACCGGTAGTGCAGGGTGTGCGCGCCGCTGAGGTAGCCCGCCAGCTTCTTGCCGAGTGTGCCGAACTCGAACGCGGCTGTGGCGCCGAAGGTCGTGACGGCGCCGTCGACGCCGGTTCGTGGGCCGTCCCAGGTCTCACGCTCCGGGTCCCGCGGGCGCACGAACAAAACGGCGTCATGCTCTTCGTGCACGCGGCTGAGCACGAGCACGCTGTCCGGCTCGTCGAGCCCGGTCAGGTAGAAGAAGTCGCTGTCTTGGCGGTACTCGTGCTCCACGTCGTTGTTGCGGATGTGCACGGGGGCGGCGGCGACCACAGCCACGGTGCCTTCGCCCATGGCGTCCAGGAAGGCGCGTCGGCGCGAGGCGTAGACGTTGTCGGTCATGGCGGACCAGCCTACCCCGAGGTCCACGAGCCGGCCATCGAAGGCCGCGCGAGCGTTAGCCGAGCAGCTCGGCGATGCGTGGGCCAGCGTCGTCGGGAATAGGCGGGAGCCCGTCGAGCAACCCCGCGACGGTCCCTGCATCCCCGTGCGCGGTGGCGCTTCGCAGCACCTCTTCCGCGCGCGGGTTGCGCCACCAGTCTTCGTCGACCTGCTCTCGCAACGACACGTACACGCGTGGGGCAAGCGAGAGGGCGCGGCCCCGCTCGGGGCGGTGCGTCTTGAGGGTGAGCGCCGCCGCGGCTTCCGTGACGTCCACGCCCAGCGCGTGCACGAGGGCTGCGCGAGCGCGCTCGGGGAAGTCACGGTCCCCGACGTGTCCCTCGACCGAGCGCCATGCGGCGTGCACGCGTGCCTCGGCGAGCTCGATGCCCAGCGCCAGCTCCGCGACGGCGCGCCGGGGGCGTCCCTCGAGTCCGAGGCTCTTGTCGACGAAGGACGGCTCGGCCAGGCGATGAGCGAGCAACGCTCCGATCAGCCACCCGACTGCTCCCTGGCGGGGCCGCGCGAGAGACTCGGGCGTCGCCGGGTGCGTGGTCACGGCGGCGAAGGCCCGACCCATCGCCAGGCACGCCTCTCGCTCGCTGAAGACACCGCGCTCGCGGCCGGAGTGCACGCGCACGTCGACCCTCTCGCGCACCACCAAGAGGCCGTGTCCGAGGCTGGCTTCCGGCTCGGCGCGCGCGTGCTCCGCGAGGGGAGGGCGGAGCGGCCCCAGGCCCTCGGCGATCCGCCTCCATCGTCGCCGCGCTGGCACGGCGTCGTCGAGGCGAGGTGCGCGCAGCACGAACAACACGTCCTCCCAGCTCTCCACCGTCGTGTTCGCCGCGTGGGCCAGGCGCTCGCGGAGCTCGTGCCAGGCGTCGTTCGTCGAGGCGAGGCTGGGCGCCTCGGTCGGAGCCTCAGGCAGGGGGAGGAACGGCGTCAGCCAGGCCGCCTTCTCCGCGCTCTCCTCCAGGCGCTCGCGCCGGCGCGCCCAGAGCGTGAGCCCCTCGGCCATCGATGCGGAGACGGACCGCGAAAGGGCGCGGCGCTCCCGGACTCGGGGCTCGCGCTCGATCCGGGTCATCAGCGTCTCGAGGGAATGCCAATCCGAGTCGTGGGGCACCGCGGCCCGAGACCAGGCAAGACGATCGCGGCGGGCGGCCAAGCGCGCCGGCGCGGTCATCGCCCGTCGCAGCCAGTCCGCCAGCGCGTGGATCTCGGATGCGGGCAGCAGGCCACGTTCGTGAGACTCGAGGAAGGCGTCGCGCACGCCCGGGCCCGCGAGCGCGGCATGGCGGCGTGTGCGCACGGCCACCGAACTGGCGTCGGCGTCGCCTCGCCAGCGGGCCAGCTCCTCGCGGGCGTGGTCTCGCCACCACCCGCGGAGTGCCCGATCGAGGGGTTCTCGGACCGAAGCCATCGGCCGAACGTACCATCCGCCGGGATCCGGCGGGTTCGAGCTGCTAGCATCGGAGCATGGTTCGGCTTCGACTGGTCTTGTTGTCTCTCTCCCTGCTCGCCGGGCTCGTGGCCTCGGGGTGTGCGACCAACCCTGGCACCCCTGACGGCTCGACCGGCATGGACGGCTCGACGCTGCCTGGACGGGACGGTGGCGGTCCGCCTCCAGGCTCGGGACCCTGCGGCGGCGCGGGCGGGGCCTGCTGCGTAGGGCGGATCTGCGAGCTTGGCCTGACGTGCGGCGCCGGCGACGCGTGCTGCATCGAGGCGGGCGGCGGTCAGCGCTGCGATTCGGCCAGCGACTGTTGCCGCGGCTTGGCTTGCCAGGGCGGCGGCTGTTGCGCGCCCCGCGCGGCGGCCTGCACGGGCTCCTCCGATTGCTGCACCGGGCTCGTGTGCAGCGAGGGCGCATGCGTGAACCCCGACGAAGATCTGCCGCCTGGCTCCGAGGGATGCGGCGGCGCGGGGGGGACTTGCTGCCCCGGATTCAGCTGCCGCTCGGGTTTGGTGTGCAACGAGGGCAGCTGCGGCGCATGCGGCGCCGACGGACAAGCCTGCTGCGATGGCGCGACCGCTTGCGTGGGTTCGCTCGCGTGCGACGTCACGACGGTGACCTGTGTGAACGCCGACCCCGCGACCGCCTGCGGTGAGATCGACAACGCCTGCTGTCCGGACTCCCGCGGCGTGCCGTTCGAGTGCTCTGGAGACCTCTCGTGCGTGTCGGGCACGTGCCTCCGGCCCGAGGACGTCGGCTTCGAGGGCGCGCCCTGCACCGACCGCGGGGGATGCGACCCTGGCCTCGTCTGCGACCGGCGTACGGAGCCCGGCGGGGTCTGCATCACGACCCCGGGTGACTGTGGCATGGAGGGCATGATGTGCTGCGACCTCGGCGGGGACGAGGGCGAGTGCGAGGGCTCCAAGTACTGCCAGTTCGGTGAGTGCAGCACGTGCCGCGGGCCGTCTCTGACCTGCCTGCTTGGAGGCATTCTGCCCGGGCAGGAGTGTTGCGCGGGGTCCGTCTGCCGCCCGTCGCCGCTCGTGCCGCGCTGCTGCATGGGTGATGGCGGATCGTGTGTGAACTCCCTCGACTGCTGTGGGCTCACGAGCTGCAACAGCGGCGCGTGCGAGTGCAGCGACGAGGGCAGCTTCTGCGTCACGTCGGCCGAGTGCTGCGATGGGCTGAGCTGCCGCACCTTCCAGTGCCGTGAAGACGGTCCGGCGGAGATGTGCGAAGACGCGGGCGCGAGCTGTGAGGCCTCGGCCGAGTGCTGCGACGGCCTCGCCTGCAGCGAGACCCGGACGGAGCCGACGGCCCCTCCGGTGCGTCAGTGCTGCTCGGGCGGGAGCACGTCGTGCGACTCGTCCGAAGACTGCTGCGGTCGGATGGAGTGCACTGATGGAGAGTGCCAGTGCGTCGTCGAGGGTGGGCTCTGTGACCGTGACATCGAGTGCTGCACCGATGGCGAAGAGCTGGCCTGCATCGCGGGCTCCTGCACCCTGTCCGATGGCTGTGCGCGCGAGACGCAGACCTGCACCGACGACGGCGAGGGCGCGCCCATGTGCTGCGGCGGGCTCCGCTGCGACAGCCCGCTCGAGGGCATCTCCCGCGGCCGGCAGTGCTGCTCGCAGATCGACGCGCGCTGCCGTGACGACCAGGACTGCTGCGGCGGGACCACATGCGAAAATGAGAGCTGCGTCTGCGTGGCGGCGGGGCAGAGCTGCGAGACCCGCCTCGACTGTTGCACGGGCTTGAGCTGCACCGAGACCTCCGAGGGCTCGGGCTCGTACACCTGCCAGACGCCACCCGCCTGAGGGAAACGAAGACTGCGTCGCTCGCGCTGCGGGCGGCGCCTCACGGGGCTGCCGCCACGGCGGACTCCTCGAGGTACCGATGAGCATCTCGCGCAAGATCGCTTTTGTGGGCGCCGGCAACATGGCGGGCGCCATCATCAAGGGGTTGGTTCAGGGAGGGAGCTGCGAGGCGGACGCGGTTTGGGCGGTCGACATCCGTCCCGCGCGCCTCGAAGAGCTCACAGAGACCCACGGGGTGCGCACCGGGGCCGACCTGGAGGAAGCATGCCGCTGGGCCGATGTGGTCGTGCTCTCCACCAAGCCGCAGTCGTTCGATCGTGTGTTGCCCGCCGTCGGGGCGGTCGTCGACGCCGAGACGCTGGTCGTGTCGGTGGCTGCGGGAGTGACCGTGGCCGCGATCGAGCGGCACCTGCCGCCCGGATGCCCGGTCGTCCGCACGATGCCCAACACCCCGGCGCTCGTTCAGGCGGGGGCGACGGCCATCGCCGCAGGGACGCACGCCAGCGCGGACGACGTCGCGGTGGTCCAGCGGGTCTTTGACTCGGTGGGCATCACGGTGGTGCTCGAAGAAGCGTTGCTGGACGCGGTGACCGGGCTCAGCGGATCTGGGCCGGCGTACCTGTTCCTGATCATCGAGGCGCTGTCCGACGCGGGGGTCAAGGTCGGGCTGCATCGCCAGGCTGCCCAGACGCTCGCCGCGCAGACGGTCTTGGGGTCGGCGCAGCTCCTGCTCGACACGGGAGAGCACCCCGGCCGGCTCAAAGACATGGTCACGAGCCCGGGCGGCACGGCGATCGCGGGGCTGCACACGCTCGAGGCGGGCGGCCTTCGCACAACCCTGATCAACGCGGTCGAGGCCGCGACCGGTCGCAGCAAAGAGCTGGGCGCGATCATGGACGAGAAGCTGAAGGCGTAGGCGCGACTGAGGGCCGACTCGCAGCGGCTACCGCCAGCGCAACACGGTCACGGTGGCGTCGTCGCCGCGCTCCTTGCAGCTGACGACCGGCGCACGAACGTCGCGGCCGCCGGCCAGCTCGAGCATGCGCTGGTAGAAGCCGGACAGGAACAGCGCGTGCACCAGCGCGTCGGGCTCCATCCCGATGACCCGAAGGCGGAAGCCCCCCGCCGTCGAGCGGCCGACCGTGACGCGCGCGCTGGAGTGGTAGGTGCGGAAGAGCTTGGGGATGCGCTCCACCGCCATCGTCGGCGTGGCCGACTGCATGAACAGTCGGTGTGTGGTCGCCAGCTCGTGCTCGGCGGCGGCGCGTCCGAGCCGCAGGGCATACTGACCGTCCCCGTTGCCGGCCTCCCGTTCGGCGGCGCGCAGAAGCTCGATCCCGTCGGACAGGGGCAGCCACGCCATCGGGAGCATGACGCCGGCGATCCGGCTGGCGACCTCGGTGGGGAGGCGCGCGGCGACACGTCGGGGGACATCCGGGCCGTGCCGGCGGAGTTGCTCGAGCACCGACAGGACGAGCGAGCCCTTGATGTCGCTGAGGCCTCCCTGGCTCGACGGAGTCATCGAGGCTTGGCGCGCGGGGACCGCCGGGGGCGGCGTCGAATCGCGTGGTTCGCGAGGCAGGCCGGGTGTCACGAGCTCCATGGGCTGCCAGTTCGCGGAGTGGGCGACGAACTGCCGTGGAGGTCCGGACAGGTCGACCGGCAGCGCGGCTTTCCCTCGCGGACGGCTCTTGGGCGTGCGCTCTCCTGTCCAAGGTGGGGTGGACTCACGCAGCAAACGCACCCGATCGGCATCGCCGCTGGGTGGCGTCGAACGCCGCTTCTCGGGGCCACTCGGGGCAGCGGCCCTCGGCCGGACGGGCATCGGAGTCCCGTTCGCCTTCGTCGACCGCAGCGGCATGCCCGCCAGCGGCGTGGCGGGTCGAGGGGCGGGCGCGACGGGCGGCGTCGACGCGCGTCGCACGCGTCCAGGCGTTTTCAGCGAGACGTTGGACGAACGGCTCGGGGGCGCCACGAACGCGGTGTCGCTGCTCGGAAAGCGCTGCACGCGGCTGGTGCGCTCCGGCTGGTACGGGCCGGGATCCACGGCGCCGAAGGGGACGAGCGCGGTGAGCATCTCGCGCGCGGTCTGATAGCGGTCGTCCGGACGGTTCGCGATGGCGCGCTCGACCACCGCGGCGAGCTCGGGGTCGAGGTCACGCCGGCGGGTCTGCACCGGGTCGTGTTTGCCGCTCAGGATGGCCTGGAGCAGCTGGTGGTAGTTCTCGCCGTCGAAGGGCAGCGTGCCCGTGAGCATCTCGTAGAGGATCACGCCCGCTGCGAAAAGGTCGACACGGTGGTCGAGCTGCTTGACGCCGCGCGCCTGCTCCGGGCTCATGTAGAAAGGCGTGCCCATCATCACGCCGGTGCGCGTGAGGTCCATGCGCGTCTCGCCCTCGGCCGGCTGGGTCTTGGAGATCCCGAAGTCGACGACCTTGACGAAGTCCGTGTCGCCTTGCTTGCGCGTCAGGAACAGGTTGTCTGGCTTGAGATCGCGGTGGACGATCCCGCGGTCGTGCACTGCATCGAGCGCCGCGAGCACCTGACCGGTGATGCGACAGGCCCGCCGCGGCGCGAGTGACGTCTCGGCGTCGAGAAGCTTGGCCAGGCTGCTCCCCCGCAGATACTCCATGACCAGGAAGGGAGCTCCGTCATCGGCAAACCCCAGGTCGAGCACCTCGACGATGTGCTCGTGACCCGTGGCCGCAGCCGCACGCGCTTCGCGCTGGAACCGGGCCACCGCCATCTCGTCGCTGGTCAGCTCGGGGTGCAGACGCTTCAGCGCGACCTTGCGCCCGATGAGCAGGTGCTCGGCCACGTACACCGCGCCCATGCCGCCCTCGTCGAGCAGCGCGAGCACGCGGTAACGATTCGCCACCACCTGGCCTACGAGCGCCCGCCCACCTTTGACCGAGTGCCCCGTCTTGGGGCAGTGCGAAAACGACATCGGATGGAACTCACCGCAGTGGCGGCAATGCGCCCCCGGTGCAGAACTGTCCATCCTCTCTGTATCCATGGCGGAAACCACCATGATGGGTGGGCGGCGCCCAGGCCGTCAACCTCGGACGCGCGCTGGAGGTCAGCTCGGCGGCGACGGCTTCGTATCTGTGCGCTGCATTGCCCCTGAACGAAGACGTTGCCAGTAGTCCTCGAGTCGATCGCGGACCTGCTTGTTGAGCAGGAACAGACCGAGAATGTTGGGGAATGCCATGCCGAGGATCATGAGGTCGGAGAACTCCACCACGTTGTTGAGGTGCAGGATGGGGCCCAGCACGACGAAGCAGAGAAACAGCAGCCGGTAGGCGATCGAGGCTTTGCTCCCGAAGAGATACACCCAGCAGCGCTCGCCGTAGTAGCTCCACGAGATCATGG
>JBGCFC010000046.1:0-58794 GCA_045106715.1 Sandaracinaceae bacterium | reverse complement strand
CTGGGACACTGCGGCGCGGACGCGCGTGATGGATCGTGGAGCGCCGCGTCGTGTCCAGCGCGCCGGGCCGAGGACGAAATGCTGAAGCATTTCGGGCGAGCGACTGGCGGGTTGGGCGCGGCGCCCCGCCCTCGAGGCGCGCGTGGCGGCTTGTGCCGCAGTGTCCTAGCTGTCGTCAGTTGACGGAGATGGTGCCGACGCTGGTTGCCGACGAACTCCGGTTCGGCGTCGCGGTGCCGGTGATGGTGACGTCCCCGGTGGTGAGCGCGTTCAGGCGAATGCGACCCGCGCCTCCGCCCCCGCCTCCGTCGTCGCTGCGGTTGTTTCCCGCGGTGCCCACCACTCCGTTGGAGTTGGACCCATCGGCGCCGTCCCCCCCGTCGTTGCCAGCGCCCGTGCCCACGCTTCCCGGCCCGCCGAGGCAGCGCAGCGAGCCGCTGGGCGGCATCCAGTCGATGCCTCTCATCGCAGCCGAGCCGGGGTCGTGCCGACCTCCGCCGCCGCCTCCGCCGGGCACCCCCACGACGCCTGCGACGGTGATGGTGCGCGCCTCGAGCAACACGGCTCCGCCGGAGCCACCCCCCCCACCGCCGCCGTGGCCCGTCGCCGCCCCGCCGGGCCGGCCCGCGGAACCGATCGTGCCCGTGCTCGTGACGGTGAGTGTGCCGCCGACCGAGATCTGAAGCGCTCCGCCCCCGTCGCCTCCGGCCGCGTCCCCGTTGCGGCTGCCGCCGCCACCCGAGCCGGCGAGCAGAGGGATGAGCGCGGCGTTGCCGTACGTGGTCCCACCGGTGTCCTCGTTGCTTCCGTCTCGGCCGCCCGCCGACCCGAAGCCGCCGCCGCCGCCGCCGTCGTTGTTCGCGACGGCGCGAGCGCCTCCCCCCGTACCGTCCCCGGCGCTGTCGATGGCCCCTCCCCGCGCGGCCGCGGGGCCGCGGACGCCGGCTGCCGAGACGCCGGGCAGTCCGTTCGCGCCGCTGGCGTCGATGAGGCCGGCGACCGTCGCGTCGTTCTCCACCAGCAGCACCGCCGCCGTGGCGCCGCCCCCGCCGTTCAAGACGTAGATCGCGGAGCCGGCGGCGACCGTCAGAGAGCGCACCGCCCACACGCCGAGGTTCGGGTTGCCGCCGCCCTGCGAGACGGGGTCGTAGTAGATCCCGGAGATGAGCCCGCTCCCGGAGGCGCGAACCGTCTCCACCGTGATCATGCCGCTCCGAACCCGGATGATCTGTCCGTTGTCCGCGAAGAAGAAGAGCCTCTCCGGCCCGGTGCTCCCGACCTCGAGGTCCGCAGCTCCCGCGTCCATCGCGATCGTGTCGCCCACGTTGGAAGGCCGAAGTGTGCCGCAGTCCGTTCCGGCGCCGTTGCACCCGAGCGGGCAGCTTTCGGTGTCGCCGCTCGGGCATACGGTGAGGGTGCCGCCCACGCAGCCCGGATTGCAGTCCTCTTGGCAGGACGCGCTGCTGCCCGACTCGACGCACTTCGTTTCCGGCCCGCAGCTCATCATCGTCTCGCGGCCGCTGGCGTCGCAGGTCAAGACCACATCTCCGCCGCATCGGGAGGTGTTCGGCACGCACTCGTTGCACGTCGCGACGTCGCCGACGATGGAGCACCCAAGCGAACAGGCTTGGCTGTCCGAGATGGTTCCGTCGGCCGCGCACTGAACGGCGGTGTCGGGGCTCTCGCGGCACTCGCTCGTATCGGGCACGCAGGTGGTGCACGTGGGCGTCGGTGCCGCGACGCACGCGAACTCGCAGGTCTGGCGCTGCTCCATCGACGCGACACAGGTCACCAGGTCGCCCATGTCGCAGGCGGTGGCCCCGGTCGTGCACGGCGCACACATGGTGTCGCCGGCAGTGCATCCGGTCAGGCACGTGTCGACGTTCAGCCGCCCGTCTGACGTGCAGCCCTCGAGCGCCAGGCCGTCGTCGTTGCACGTGAGGGTCGTGTTGCTCGGATCGCACTCCCAGCAGAAGTTGGCCCCCGGGGTGCACCCGAGGGTGCAGTTCGTGCGCCGGTCGAGGCCCATCGCGCAGCCCTCGAGCGCGTCCCCTGCGCTGTTGCACGCCACCTCGAGGCCGTTGTCGACGAGTCCGTCGCAGTCGTCGTCCAGCCCGTTGCATGTCTCCGGGTCGCACCCGGCGTCCGAAACGCTCCCGTCCGTCGCCGCGTCGCCTCCCCGGGGCCCGCCATCTTCGTCAGCGCCGAGGCTCGTGCGGTCGAGCAGGCATCCGCTGGCGAGGACCAGGGACAGAACGACGACGAGGGTACTGCGCATCCCAAGAGCATACCGTGGCCGATCCCGCCCGGGGGAGGGTCGCGGTTTCCGAACGCGCGAGGCTGCCAGGGGCTCCGCCCTTCTGGGAAGCTGCGCGTGAGGCCTGCATGCATGCGGCGAAGGCCCGCGGATCGAGGCTGCCGTCGGGTCGCCGAGACGACGCGATGCATCGCTGGCGCGCCGCCGAGAGCCCCGATGGTCGTCCATGGCGTCGTTGAGCTCGGGTGGTCGCCGCTCCATCCCGCGCGGGTTCGGGGAGGGCGCACCGCGCCCATACCCCACACCCCCCAGCGCCCCCCCAAACACGCCGCCTCCGACGGTGGCGCTGCTCGCCATGATCCGCGGGACCGACGCGCTCCGGAAGCGTCGTCTCGCCCGTGAGGTCGGGCGCCGGACGGGTGTGGTGACCCCATCCGGGGTTTGCGAGGGCTGGTGCACCGTTTGCGACTCCTCGTCGACCCGCGACGCCTCGTCGATCGCGACGAACGCCGTCCACTGGGTCAGCAGGTGATGTTCGAGCCCGAGCTGGGTCACCTCTTCCTGAAGCTCCGGGTTCGGGGCGAGCGCCATCGCGAGCATGAGGTCTTTGATGCGCGCGCGAGCCCACACGCTCCGCAGCTCCTCGCGGGTCTCGCCCGCGGAGGGGAGGGTGACGGAGACGGTCTGCTCGAAGGCGCGTCCGGCGATGCGTCCCCGGATCACCACGTCGCTGGTCCCTCCGGTCGCGTAGCGCGCGTGCACGACCAGCGGTCGATCCGCGAACAGATCCGGGAGACGCCGCGGATAGGCGTCGGCCACCTCGAGCTGACCCCAGTCGATCGCGATGTCGGTGAGGTACGGGCGCGCGATGCGCTGGTGGAACTGGATGGCGGCCTCCTCGGGGGACTCGTCCAGCGTGACGACCTGTGCGTCCCCCCGACCGACCTCCGCCAGGCGCGACAAGAGGTAGCGATTGACCGCCGAGCCCACACCGAACGGGAACAGCCGGGACTGCCCGAGATGGGCGTGCACCTCGCGGAAGACCTCGCTCTCGTTGCCGATGTAGCCGTCGGTCATCAGGAGCACGATGCGCATGCGGTCGTCTTCGGTGTCCGGCTCGAGCGCCGCGCGAACGCCGCGGAGCATCTCGGTCGCGCCGAGCGCCTGCATCCCGTCGACGAAGCGGTTGGCGCGCGCGACGTTGGCTTCCGTCGCACGCAGCGCCGCGTCCGAGAGTGCGCTCGTCGTGTCGCTGAACGCGAGCACGCGGAACGTGTCCTGGGGCTGCAGCCCTTCGATCGCCGCGTGCATGGCCGCTTTCGCCATCTCCATCGGACGGCCGTGCATCGAACTCGAGGTGTCCACGAGGAACACCAGCTCCCGCGCCATCACCTGGTCGGTCGGGACGTCGAGTCGCGGATGCAGCGCCAGCGCCAGGTGTCCTGGAGCATCGCCCTCCGGCGCGCTCGTCAGCGCGGCGACGGTTGGGGCCTCGCCCGCGATCACGAAGCGCACATCGAGATCGCGGTTCGGACGCGCGCCCTCCGCCAGCGCGACAAGAACACGGTCGTCTTGTCGGCGCTCGGTGATCGCGTGAGTGGGGCTCTCGACCGAGTGGACTTCGGTGCCCAGGTCGGCGGAGATCGTGACCTCCACGCGATCCGGGCGTTCCCCTCCCGGGGCGAGCACGACCTGACGTACGGCGCCCTCCGCGTCGTCGTCGGGCTGGTATCGCGGCCCGGCGACCATCGGGTAGACGAACCGGTAGCTGCCCTCCGCGTAGGGGAGCACCTGCGTGTACGAGAGCACGACGCGGACCTCCTGGCCCGGCGCGAGGTTGGCGACGGACTGCCGGAACAAGTTCGCACGCTCCTGCTCGAGAAGGCTCGCGAGCACGCCGCGGTCGCGCGCGGCGCGGTACTCCACCTGCGCCTGTTCCCGCCGGCGGATGTTGGCTCGGATGACCCGTTCTCCGGTCCGCAGCTCCATCGCGTCGACCGCGGCGTCGTCGGGCAGCGGGAAAAGGTACACGGCCTCGACGGGCCGATCGTAGGGGTTCTGGAAGGTCTGCTCGACGCGCACGCGCGCGACGAACCCGCTCACGTCGGCGTGCACGGTGGTCCCCTGAAGCGGGAAGCCAGCCGCCTCGCCCTCGTTCGGCTCCCCGGAAAGGGCGAGCGACCCCTCCGTCGGGCGCTCGTCTTCTTGGGGCGCGGCCGCTCCGAGG
This sequence comes from Sandaracinaceae bacterium, assembly GCA_045106715.1. Lineage (GTDB taxonomy): Bacteria > Myxococcota_A > Polyangia > Polyangiales > Sandaracinaceae. The sequence goes on along the minus strand of JBGCFC010000046.1, from coordinate 54,310 downwards.
ATGCGGCCATTGTGCGACGCGTTGCCGCCCCACATGTGCCAGCCGTCAAACGAGTTGTCGCTGACCTCGAGCGCCACGAGGCCGCCGCGGGTCGTCGACGCGTAGACCCAGCCGTGCCCGATGGTCGGTTGGGCGGCGATCGGTTCGCCCACGTCGTAGGCCCACGCGGTCATCCCGGTGTCGATGTCCAAGCCGAACAGCACCCCGTCTCGCGTGCCGAACACCAGCTGGCCGCCGGCGATGGCGGGCGGGCTGGCCGGACGGGCGCGGGTCTCTTCGGTGTAGCGGCGCCGCCAGAGCAGCTCGCCCGTGTCGGCGTCCCGGCAGTGCACCTCGTTGCCGATGGTCTGGTATGCGCGCCCCTGCACCAGCGTGGCGCGTGACCCTTCGAACGCCCAGCCGCGCTGGACATCGGTGTCGGGGCGGCCGCCGGCGAAGCGGGCGGAGACGCCCTCGTGCTCACGTACGGTCGCGCCGTCGTCGCGGGCGAGCACCATCGCCTTCTCGGACACGTCGCGTCCCGAACGCGAGCGAACCGTGACGTGGAGCTCGTCCCCTTCGAGCCACGGCGCGCTGGTCGCGTGCAGCCGTCGCCGCCACCGTGTTCGCCCAGTGCGCTGGTCGAGTCGCCACACGATGCCGTCCATCGTGGTGAAGAAGACGTCGTCCCCGTCCAGCACCGCCGCGTTCATCACGTCCCGCGTGATCGGCCGCGTCCAACGCGGACGCCCGTTCGAGAGGTTCATGGCGGTGAATCCGTAGCGGTGCCCGGAACCCGTGCCGTAGCTGGTGTCGCCCGCCGTCAGGCCGCCCGGCGACTCGCCGTCGATCACGTGACCGCTGAACACGAGGCCGTTCGCCGCCGAAGGTTGGCTCATGAGCGGATCGCCCAGCCACCGACTCCAGAGTCGCCGCCCGGAGTCCGCGTCGACGGCGAACAGCGTGCAGCTCTCGGTGTTGAACAGGACTTTGCCGTCCTCGATGATCGCGGCGCTCGGCCCGCCGTCGGGTGCCGACGCCGACCACTCGGGGTCACCGGTGCGGGCGTCGTAGGCGAACAGCGAGTGGCTTGCGAAGCCGCCCCCGAGATACACCTTGCCGTCGCCGTACACCGGCGTGAGGAGATGCTGGCGACCGGCGGGCAGGCGTGCGAACCAACCCCGGTGAAAGCCGTCGAACGTGAAGCGCTTCGTCTCGCCCCCGCGCGTGGCCGGGATCGACAGAGCGCGCGGCCGCATGCGGCTCGTCAGCGCGGTCGTGTCCTCGGGGATCTCCGGTTCCGGCGGCCTGGGCGCGGCGCCGGCGAGGTCCGTCGGTGGCGGGGCCGGCACGCGCTCGGCACCGGCGGATGGCTCCGTGGTGGAGCTCTCCGCGGACGGGGTCGCCGGCTCGGCGCCGTTCGTTCCGCAGCCAAGTCCGATCAAGAGCGTCGCGATGACGCGCGCACCGGTCCATTCGCGACGTCGGCGGGGCTCGTTCGTCCCGGCCGGCGTCGACGCATCGAGAGCGTGCATGCCTCCTCCTCCGGCGCGTGTGATGTGCGCGGACGAACAGACCTTGGGAATGGAATCCGGTTCCGTGAAATCGGGACAGGTCGTCGGTGCGTGTAGCGGTGTTCACACTGCTCAGGTCTACGGACCCCACCAAGTCCGCCCCGATGGCTGGGCGCGCGTTCGGCAGCCGCGGCGGCGCGGGGTGGTCAGCATCTTGCTGTGCTCTGGACGCAGGAGCGTGCATGGCCGAGAACGAAGCAGCCCGACAGACCGCCGAACCCATCGTCATTTCCGACTCGCCGGACGTGTGCCTGACGCCCATGGGGTCGTCCGTCGTCCCCGTCCCGTATCCCATCGTGGCGCGGTTCAACGACACCGTTGGCGTCACGAGCACGGTGCTGTTCACCGACGACCCCGTGTTCACCACCGCGTCGGACATTGTCGGCGTGTTCGGCGATGAGGCAGGGACGCGGCTCGGGGTGGCGAGCGGGAGCCACGCAGTCGGCGGCTACTGCCACGTCATCCCCATGGCGCACACGCCGGTGGTGAAGACGGAGGGCAACCTGGTCGTGTACCACTCGTCGAAGATGGCGATGAACTGCCCCGCACCGCACGGGCCGCTCAACACCATCGGCACGGTGATCTGGCAGCAGACGAGCAGCAGCGCATCGGCGGACGAGGAGGGCGAGGTCGAAGGGGAGACGAACCCGGACGCCGTGCCCGAGACGCCCGAGGAGAGGTTCGCGAGGCAGCCGGGCGAGTCCACGCAAGACTATCTCCAGCGCCTTGAGGACACCGCCAGAGCACGCCCCGAGCGAGGTCCCCTCGGCCCGGCGAACAAGGTCGAGGAGCTCAACATGATGGAGGACGCCATCCGGGCGGACCCCGACTTCAACGCCTGGACGCAGAACATCGACCCGGCCCAGTACCACGACCCGACCCTCATCCCCGGGGTCCAACGCGACCCGCTGATGAACCGGCTCGCCACCGGTGATCCCGAGAGGATGGCCAGCCTGATCGGACCGTTCAGCATGTGGACCTTCGCGGGCGCGGATGGGTACGCCTACATGGGCGACGCCAACTCCGTGCCGGAGGTCAATTCGGGCATCAAGGGCACGCTGGCGCTCATCGAGGACCGTCGAAACCACTGGGCGGGTGGAGCGCCTGAAGGGACGTACGAGCTCAAGGACGCCGTCAAGGACATGCGCGACCAGCAGAAGGCCGACAAGACCGTGAAGGAGCGTCGCCAGATGCGACAGCTCATGAGGGGAGGAACGACCATCGACGGGAAGGCGATCAAGCCGGGCGGGGGGAAGCTGCCTACACCCGACATTGGATCCATGTTCTGACTCGCTGGCCGCCAAGTCGCGCGGCGGGCCCCACTGAGGTACTAAGATAGGAGCGCATGGCCCACAACGAAGCAGCCCGACAAACCGCCGAACCCATCGTCATCGCCGACTCCCCCGACGTCTGCCTCACGCCGATGGGATCGTCGGTCGTGCCGGTGCCGTACCCGATCGTGGCGTACTTCAACGACACGGTGGGCACGACCACCACGGTCGCGTTCACGCAGGACCCCGTCTTCACAACCGTCTCCGACATCGTCGGGGTAGAGGGCGACGAGGCGGGGACCCTTTTGGGGGTCGCGAGCGGAAGCCATGCGGGGGGCAGCTACTGCCACGTCATCCCGATGGCGCACACGCCCGTGGTCAAGACCGAGGGGAACCTCATCGTCTACCACTCGTCCAAGATGGGCATGAACTGCCCCGCGCCGCAGGGCCCCTACAACACCATCGGGACCGTGATCTGGCAGCAGACCAGCGGCACGACCTCCGCGGACGAGAACGGAGAGGTGGACGGCGAGACGAACCCCGCGGCCACCCCCGAGACGGCGGACGAGGTCGCGGCGTCCGCGCCCGAGTCCGGGCCAGACCGGAGCTGGAAGACCAACGCCTCCGCTGGCGGCGGCTACAACCACGCGGACAACGCCAGCGCGCCGACCTCGGTCGCCACCGACCCGTCTGGGGATGGGTTCTCCAGCAAGGTGGGGGTCAGCACGGGCCGAACGACCGCGGACACCTCGTTTCAACCCCTGGGCGAAGACACTAACTTTCACCTCAATCGAAACACCACGACCCAGCAACTCGGGTACGACTTCGACCCGAGGACGGGGACGCATTCGGTCGGGGGAAAGCTCAGCCACACCTACAGCGCGGCCGACGTCGGAACCGGATTTGGCGACCCCGAAGGCTTGCTTCGCGGCAACGTGCGGGCACAGGTCGCCACCGCCACCGCGAACGGGGAAGCCCTCTTGTCCACGGGGCCCGGGCAAGCCTCGGCGAAGGTCGCGGCAGCCCTCGAAGTCGACGCCGTCAAGGTCACGGGCAACCTGGGAGGGACGATCGGCCCCAAGAGCATCTACGACTACTTCGGGAGCCGTTGGGCGAACTACCGGGGGCATGAGTTCGAGCCAGCGCCCGAGTCGTGGAACTGGGGCGTGGTCGTCGAGGCCGAAGGCGAGGCGGGCCTCGGCGCGGGCATCGCCGGCGAGGCGGGGGGCGAGTACAAGGACGGGAGAGCGACCTTGTCGCTCGGAGGAAAGGCGGGGCTCGGACCGAAGCTCGGGGGCAAGGTGACGCTCGGGATTCAAACGCCGGATGGGCTCATCGATGGGGCATGGCAGGGTGTGAAGGACTGGCTGAACAAGCCGATCCCGAGGCCGGTGAGCAACTTCCGCGGAGGCCCCCTCGCGGGGAACTGATGACGACCGCCGATGACGCAACCGAGACCGAGTGGCTCCCCATCGGGGAGGGCTTGGCACCCATGGGTTGGGAGCTCGCCCCGCAGCGCGTCGAGCCAGAAGCGAATCCGACCTACGGGTTTCAGCTGCTCGTCCCCCAGAAGTGGGTTCCGGACCGCATCGACGAGGCGAACCGACCGGTCGACGCGGACCGACGTACGCCGTTGGCCGGCTGGCACGCCCCGGTCGGCGAGGGGGAGCCGGCCGTCGTGTTCGTCGTGGAGGCGATGGGCGTGCTCCGAGCGATTCGAGCGTCGCACCTCCTTCGGCATCAAGCGCAGCTCAGCGGCGAGCAGATCAAGGTGGTGCGGGAGCTGAGTCCGTACTTCGTGGACACGCTGCTCCGACACGAGATCGAGGGCCAGCCCTTCGCCTCGCGCAGCGCGATGTGGCTCGCGGGTGACCGGGCGTTCGTGGCCACCGGCGTGGCGCACATCGATGCGTTCGAGCAGTTGAATCCGGTGTTCGGCTCGATGATCGCGTCTCTTCGGATCGATCAGCGTCCGGCGTCGCCCGAGACCGAGCCGCGCACCGCCTACCGGCTCTGCGACCGCGTCGAGTTCGACGTCCCCGGCTCGTTTGTGCCGCTTCCCTTGCGCTCCGAGGGCGGCCGCCAGGCGATCGATCTGGTGCAGCGAAGCCCGAATCGAGAGCTCACCGGCCTGCTGACGGTCGACCTGGAGCCGATGGACTCCATTCCAGACATCAACGACGAGCTGCGCACGCTGGTCGCCCAGCTGATGGCGCGAGGCGTGCAGTTCTCAGACGAGCCCAACCACCTCGAAGTGTCGTCTGGAGACAGCCCCTTCGAGCTGCGGAGTTCGATGTGGGCGGACGTGCGCTCCAGCGGCAGCAAGGTCGCCCAGGAGGTCTGGATGAGCTTCATCTCGGTGGATGGAGCCTCCCTGCGGGTGGCCGCGCTCGGTCCCGCCCGCGCGGCGTACTTCGGAGACTGGGCTGTGCTGCAGCGCGGCTACGCCATCCTGCTCGAGTCCCTACGGCCCGCCTGATTCGGCGTCCTCGGCGGGGTCCGCAATCCCGAGGTGCTCCTGCTCCGAAAGCCAGCGGCGGATGTGGCCCGCCGTCCATTCGGCGTGGCTGAGCACCAACCAGTGGCTGGCTTCGGGATGCTCAAGGTACTCGCCGCCGACCGCACGTGCGTAGGCGCGGGCCGGTGGGGGAGGGGTCATGTGGTCGGCGGCGCCCTGCAAGACCAGCGTGGGCACCTGCGCCGGACGTGCGCGTCGCGAGGCACCGCTGATCAAGATCACGCCCTCGATCTCCAGCGACGCCGCGACCTGACTGATCCCGATCGCGCCGGCGCTGAGCCCCGCCAGGTAGATGCGCCGAACCCCCTGCGCGCGGAGATCGCGCAGCGTGGCCTGAATGGTCTGCACGCCTTCGGCGTTCGCCCACTCGGCCTCCCAGTCGGTCGAAGGACACACCACATCGAGGCCCACCGGAGTCACGGCCTGTGCGACCTGCCAGCAGGGCAGGGTGATGTTGCCGATGAAGCCGTGAAGGAACACGACGACGGCTTCCGGGCGTGCGAATCGCCGTGGCGGCGCGATGCGGATGACGCTGTGGGACGTGGGCGATTGGCCGAACACGAACGTGCCCAGCAAGGGAGACGGCACGGGACCCTCGGCCTGGCGCATCCGGTCGTATCCGTCGCGCAGCGCGTCCAAGAGGCCGGGCTGATTGCCCGGCATCTGCCCCATCGCCATCAGCAGGCTGCTCCCGCCGATCGCTACGTCACGCTCGGGCAACACCCGGTCGATCAACCGGGCCTCCGTGCCGCCGGGGCCCGTGGCGTTCCGCACGGTCGTTCCCGCGCCCGCGTCGAACATGCGGAACATGACCGCTCCGAAGAGCACCAGGAAGGCCAGCTGCGCGGTGTAGCTTCCCGCCTTCGACCACGGCGCGGCGAGCCCGCCGATCACGAGCGCAAACGCGCCCAGGATGAACACGATCGTCTCCGGGCTCGGAGGCCCTGGGACGGTCAGGCCCGAGACGGCGAGCAGGGGGACCCCGACGAACAAGGACGCCGCGAAGAGCAGACGTTGGCCGCCGTTGCCGTCGTCTTTGGCCATCCGTCCCTCAGTCTTCGGGCTGCGCCAGTCGGCGCTCGCGTCGTTTCGTGGCTTCACGCACCCGGCGCTGGTCTTCGGCCGACTCGGCGATCAGCGGGGGAACGGCGCACGGCCGCCGGTCGTCGTCGACCGCGACGAAGGTCATGAATGCGTCCACGGAGAGGGTGCGGTTGCCGGTGGTGGTGTCCTCGACCTTCACCTCGACCTCGACCTCCATCGACGTGCGGAACGCCGCGTTGACGCGCGCGCTCAGCACCACGACGTCCCCGACGAGGATCGGCGCCATGAACTTCACCTCGTCGATCGCAGCGGTCACCGCGACGCGGTGGCAATGGCGCTGGGCTGCGATTGCGCCGCACACGTCGATCCACGCCAACACGGTGCCGCCAAACGCCGTGCCCAGGACGTTGCCGTGCTGAGGCAGGACCAGCTCGGTCATCTCGGTGAACGAGGCGCGCGCGGACTTCGGCTCAGGCATGGTGGTCTCTCAGAAGGAACGAACCGTCAGGCTTCGGCGGCGCCCGCACCGACCACCCGTCCGGGCTCGATCCCCAGGGTGGCGAGTGCGGCCGTCCAGCGCGCCTCATACGGGATGTCGAACACGATGTCGGCGCTCAGGTCGGTCCAGATCCAGCTTCCATCCCGGATCTCGTCGTCGAGCTGCCCAGGACCCCAGCCGGCGTACCCGAGCAGCACGGCGTACGTGCTCGGTCCTCGCTTCTCGGTCAGCGCTTCCAGGACCGTCTGCGATGCGCTCACGGCGACCCGCGGCAGGAGCTCCACCGCCTCGACGTCATCGGTGTCGCCGCTCTTCGGGTCGAACAGCACCCACCCCGTGTCGGGCGCGACCGGGCCGCCGACCCACACTTCACCGGGCAAGTCGTCCTGGAAGTCGTCGCTCTCCAGGCCTTCGAGCAGCGAGGTCACGGGCGTGTCGGTGGGGCGGTTGATGATGAACCCCAGCGCCCCGTCTTCCCCGTGCTCGACGAGCAGGACCACCGCGTGCTCGAAGAACGAGCAGGACAGGCCCGGCATCGCGACCAGCAGCCCAGGGGCGAGGGTGGAATCCACGAAGCGCATGGTGCCACCGACGGCGGAGCCTTGTCACTCGCCGCGATGCCGGATAAGCCGCGCGCATGGATCCTCTCGGCACGCTGCGCGCGGTACGGCGCGGCCTCGGCTTCGCGGCCTGGACGGCGGGCGTGGTCAACGCGCACCGGGTCTGCCGGCGGTTCGACGACACGCTCGCGCATCACCGGGGCAAGCAGGCCTTCGTCGACGTGTGGGCCAAAGGGGTGTTCCCGATCCTGGGTGTGGACTTCACGCACGTGGGGGGCTCGCTGCCCCACGACCTCGGGCCTTTCCTGGTCATCTCCAACCACCGCTCGCCCCTCGACATCCTGATCGCCCAGCACATGGTCGGCGGTGTGGTCCTCGCTCACCAGGGCGTGGCAGACATCCCGGTGATCGGCGACGCCGCGGCGTACACCGACACCGTCTTCGTCGACCGCGAAGACAGCAAGAGCGGGGCGAAGGCGATCCGCCAGCTCCGTCGCCGCTTGCGCGAGGGTCGAAACGTCGTGGTCTTCCCAGAAGGGACCACCTTCGCCGGGGACGAGGTGCGGCCGTTCAAGCGGGGCGCCTTTACCGCGGCCAAAGGGCTCGCGCACGTCCGCGTCCTGCCCATCGGGCTCGCGTACCGGCCTGGCGACGAGTTCGCTGACGAGTCGTTCGGCGACTACTCGTCGCGCATGAGCCGGGGCGCGTCGACCCCCGTGTGGGCCACGCTCGGGGAGCCGGCCGACGTGCCTCGAACCGCCGACGACGAGGCGAAGCTGCGCGACGTGGTGCAGGCCCTCGTCGACCGCTCGGTCGCCGCGCGCCACGCATCCTGAGCCCAGCGAGCGCGCGGAGCCCCCCGATCGGCGGCGATGCGGGCGGACCACCTCAAGTCTTGGGGGGCTGCAGTCGATGAAGCCTTCGGAGGCCTTTGTCATGCGTCATCGGTTCGAGCTGGGATTCGTCGTCGTTCTTGGACTCACCGCCTGGGGGTGCGCGATGTCGTTCACGCGTCCGGCACCCGAGGCGGACATCGTCGACGACCAGCCACGCGTGATGCCGAGCGATGGAGCTGGCGTAGACGCTGCAGTGTCCGAAGACGCGGCGCTTTCGGAGGACGCCGCGGCCGCGGACGCTGGCATAGGAGCGCCAGCACCTCTGCCCGCGGTTCCGCCCCATCGCGCCGCCTGGGTCACGGACACCCGCCACGACCGGGTCATGGTCATCGATCTCGAGAGCGAACTGCTGGTGGCTGAGGTCGCCGTCGGCGGCATGCCGCGACCCATCGCCGCCTCGCCGGACGGTCGAACGGTGTACGTCGGCAACAACGCCGACGGGACGATCAGCGTGGTCGACGTCGCTCGCCGCGAAGTGGTCAGGACGATCGCGCTCCAGGGACGCGCGGCGAACGCGATGGCGGTCCACCCGTCGGGAGCGACGCTCTACACCGCGACGACCGCGGGCTTGCTCGAAGTCGAGCTGGCCGCAGGCACGATCGGGCGCACGCTCTCGGGCTTCGGCCCCTCCGCGGGCATCGCGGTCAGTCCGGACGGCACGACGATCTTCGCGGCGACGGACTTCAACTCGCGTTCGCTCGCCATGATCGACGTCAGCGGGTTCTTCGTCCGTCATACGCTCAGTGGATTCACGGGCATCGCACGGGTGCGATTCGGTCCGGACGGGGACCTGTACGTGGCGGACGAGCGCGCGGGCGCGGTGGTGGTGGTCGGCGGGCCGTTCGGGGACGTGATCCGCCGGATCCCCGTGCCCGGGGCGCCGTTTGCTGTGGCCGTGACCGAAGACGTGCAGGCGCTGGTGATCGGCCATGACCAGGACGCCCCGCAGCGCATGGACCTGGTCCAGATCGACGGAGAAGGAGCCCACGACGTCTCGGACGTACCGGCTGGCGCAGGCGCAGTCCCGAGCGTTCAGATGGGGGCCGACGGAGTGGCGTACGCCGCAGGGTTCCTCACGGGGGAGGTCTTTGTGCTCGATACGCGCAGCTCCCGCGTACGCGCGCGCATCGCGACCGCCGGCGCTCCCTTCGACCTCGTCCTCGTGCCCTGAGGCGGACGTTCACGACTCAAGTTTCGTGGACCCCGACCGAGATCAAGGACGTGACCGCCGCCCCCTCGACCATGCCGCCCACGCCGGACCCCCGCCTCCGCGGGCGATGGATCCATCCCCCCGGCTCACCTGGCGTGCTCGAGGAGATTCAGGCGGGCGATGTCCCTCGCGACTTGCGCGGCGCCATGCTCGTGGGGGCGGAGCTGCCCGGGGTGGACTTCAGCGGCTGCGACCTCACCGGCGCGGACCTCAGCCGCGCCGATCTTCGAGGCGCCTCGTTCGTGGGTGCGGACCTCAGCGCGGCGATCCTGCACGAAGCGAAGTTGGACCGCGCGGAGTTTGCGGGCGCGTGTCTGCTCGGGGCCAGCCTCGAGCACGCGGAGGCGACCTACGCGGGCTTTGGCAAAGCCGACCTTCGCCGCGCCTCCCTGTTCGGCGCCACGCTGGAGAACGCTTCGTTCGTGGACGCGCGCCTCCGTCACGCCGATCTTCGGGACGTGCGCGCGAAGGACGCGCGGTTCTCCAACGCAGACCTCACCCGGGCGGACTTCGCGCGGGCCGACCTCTCGGGAGCGGAACTCAGCGGCACCCAGGTGCGCTCGGCGTCGTTCATCGAGGCGGACCTGCGGGGCGGGCGGCTGCGTTCGATGCGCCACTTCGATCGCGCGCTCTTTCTCCGCGCAGACGTGCGGGACGTCGACTTCAGTGGGGCCTACATGCTGCGCCGCCACATCCTGGATGAGAACTACCTCGCGGAGTTCCGCAACCAGAGCGCGCTGCACCGTGGGATGTACTGGGCCTGGTGGCTCTCGAGCGACTGCGGGCGAAGCTTGCTGCGTTGGTCGGGGTGGACCGCGGTGATCGCGTTCGGATTCGCCTTCGCGTTCAGCGCGTCTGACGTTTCGTGGGGCGAGAACGAGACCTGGTTGTCGCCGCTCTACTACAGCGTCGTCACGCTCACCTCACTCGGCTACGGCGACGTGGTCCCAACGGGCACGGCTTCGCAGCTCCTGGCGATGGCCGAGGTGAGCCTCGGCTACGTGATGCTGGGCGGGCTCATCAGCATCTTTGCGAACAAGCTCGCGCGGCGAGGGGAATGACATGCTCGGTTGGTTGAAACGCAAGCGCGAACAAGACCCTCAACGCGCCCTGGCGAAGGCGCTCGGAGGGCACGCGCTTCCGAGCTTTCCACGCGTCGCCCACCGGGTTCTGGGGATGCTGCGCGATCCCAACGCCGAGCCACAGGCCATCGCGGACGCACTCGCGGAGGACCCCGGTCTCACGGTGAAAGTGCTCGGCTTGGCCAACTCGTCGGCGTTTGCGGTGCGGCATCCCGTGCGGAACGTCTCCCACTCGATTTCACTGCTCGGGCGATCCAGCCTCGAGTCGCTGCTCATCTCGCTCGTGGTCCGGCGCGCGCTCCCCAACCCGCACGTCGACGGCTTCGACCCAAATCGGTTCTGGCGAGCGGCGGCTCGACGGGCGACGAGCGCGCGCGCCTTGGCCGACACGCTACATCCCAGCACGCGGGGTGAGTGCTTCACCGCGAGCCTGCTGAGCGACATGGCGGTGCCGCTGATCGCACGGGCGCACGGCGACAGATACGGCGAGGTCCTCCGTCAGTGGCACAGCCAGGGCGGGGATCTGGCGACGCTGGAGCGGGACGCGCTCGGCTTCGACCACGCCTCGACGGCGGGATGGGTGGCCGAGAAGTGGGCGTTCCCCGAAGCCATCGCCGACGCGATCGGCGGGCACCATGACGCCGAACCGGGTCTCGAGCTCGCGTCGGTGTCGTTGGTCGCACCGCTCCGGGAGAACGACGACGAGGGCCTCGACGAGGTCATCGAGACCGTGCGCCAGCGCTTCGGGGTTCACCCCGACGTCGTGGCCGATTTGCTCCTGGCGAGCCGCGCCGACGCCGACGACATCGCCAGTCGGATGGTCTGACCCTCTCGAACGTCAGCGCGCGAGGAAGATCGGGTTCGTGACGCCGAACGGGATGCGTCCCCGGTGGACCGGTTCGAGCGCCCGGTCGCCATAGGCGGCGAGGATGACGTAGCTGCCGGCGGCCGCCACGGGAACGCTGATGTCCTCTGTGAAGCGTGTGGTTGGGACGAGGGGATCGGCGTCTTCAGCGAGGATGTCGATGGTCTCGGTCACCTCACCGTCCACGACGACGTCGATCCGGTCGACGTCGACCCAGCTCGCGGCCTGCACGCGGACGGAGACCATCGCCGTCTCTCCGAGTCCACTCGCCTCTTCGCCGGGGCCCGCTTCGCCGACCGTCGCGTCCACGTACACGCCCCCGCTGATGGTGCTCGCCCCCGCCGCGAGTCGGTCTCGGATCATCGTGGGCGTGAGCATGCGTGGGTCGTCCGTGCCCACGTCGAGGCAGGTGCGCGGGTAGCCGACCGGGGAGCTGGAGAGTCGGTGGCTGTCGGAGCTCCCGACCGCGAACACGCGCCGGCCGTGATCGAGCAAGGACAACCAGTCTCGCACCGTGCCGTCGAGGTTCCGCTGCCAGTCGGAGTCGTTGAAGACCTCGACCAGGGAGAAGGCCTCGTCCCAATCGTCGGGGCGCGCCACATCGCCGGTGACGGGGTCGTAGCCGGCGTAGCCGAAGTAGTTCGTCGAGCCGCGGGGATGATTGATGATGACGACGGGCTGCTCCGGTCGCTCACGCACGGTGGCGAACACGGCGGGCGGGCGAAGCAGCTCGATCCCGCGGTCGGGCTCGTCGAGCGTCGCGTAGGTCTGCCAGCGCGGGGCGCCGCCGTTGATCGCGGTCAGGTCCGGCTCCAGCGAGACGACGCCCATGTGCCCCCACGCTTGGAAGCTCGTCATCTCGATGCTCGCCACGCCGAAGGCCCAGTCCGAAAGGCCCAGCTCCTCGACCAGAGGCTGGAACCCGATCACGTACTCATGGTCGCTGCGCACGGGGATCTCGAGCCCGTCAGCGATCGCCGAGCGCACCTTCAAGAGTGCGTCGTCGCCCGAGTCGTTGCTTCGGTGGGTGTGGATGTGGAAGTCACCACACATGACGCCGGCGGTGTCGATCACCCGGGTCAGCATCACGGACTCTTCGAGCGTCTCCCCCGCGCTCACCATGACCGTACGGTCGACGAGCGTGTATTCGAAGCCGCGCGAGACGACCAAGCGCCACTCCCCCGGCTCGGCTGGCAGCTCGGCGATCCCATCGGTCGGGTAGACCACGCGCACGCGGTTCCTCACCTCGAGCGGGAGGCCCCATCGCACGTCCGGCTCGAACTCCTCATGGGCGCTGGCGATGAGCTGCACGCGGACGGGCAGGGCCGTGTCGTCGTCGTCAGTCACTTGCACACGCACTCGGCCGAGGGTTGGAACGGTCAAGCTGGCGGCCGGGGCGAGAGGGCCGACGGGACGAGCGCCGGGGCGATGCACGAAGAGCTGTGCGTCAGTGCCCTCGGGGATGCCGAGCGAGAAGCTGCCGTCAGCCGCGGTCGGTGCGCGCGTGACCAACCCGTCGGCGTCCTGGGCGATGACCCACGCGCCTGCCTGCGCATCTCCCGCCTCGTCCTGGACCGTGCCCGTCAGCTCTTCCACAGCGGTGCCTTCGGAGCGGTGGTACGCGCGGGTCACGCCGTCCACGCCGGGGCCGCCGACGACGATGCGGGCGTGCTGCCGGCGGGTCGATCCGCAGCTCAGACCGAATGCGCGCGAGAAGTACGAGACGAAGCCACTGACCTCGAGGTTGCCGCTCAGATCTTCGCCGGGGACGACGTAGAGGAAGCTCGTGCCGCGCTCGGCCGAGAACCCGAGCCACGGTGTGGCCGCGCCGACGTCGAAGCCGTCGCCGGGCAGAAACGGAGGCATGCGCGGGGTGTGCATGAACGCGTGCAGGGTCGACAGCTCGCGGAGTCGTTCGTCGTCGGGGTTGTGGTATTCGATGAACACGTCGACGTACTCGGCGCCGGGCTCGAGCACGTAGTCGATCGCGGCCGTCACGCCGGTGAAGTCCTCCTGAAACAGCGCGCCCGTGATCGTCTCGAAGAAGGGCAGCGCACGAAGCGGGCCTTCGGCACGCACGACGGCCGCGCCCCCGTCCGAGCCGTCGGCGATCACGCTGACGCGCTGGGTGAGCGGGGTCATCCGTCCCGTCAGAAACAGGATCTCACCGAAGTCGCCCGGGTCGACCAGGGCGCCGCCCTCCATGCGCGCGATGCCGACCGGTCGGCCTCCCCACGGATCGTAGAGCTGCGACTCGCCGACGTCTTCGATGACCATGGCGATGTGCTCGTTGGCCAGCACGAAGTCGCCGCCCTCCCACATCTGCAGTCGGCTCGGAAAGTCGGGAAGGTCCTCCGCGCTCACCCGGCCTGCGCGGGCTTCGCCGGCGCCCACGGCGAGGGGCTCGGCGTGGCCGTCATCTCCGACCTCGAACGCTGGAGCCTCGCAGCTCGCCGCGCCGCCGTCGGGCGGGCCCGCGTCTGAGTCGGGCTCGGGGTCGCACGCCCCGAGGAGGAGGAACAGAACAGCGAGCGGAACGATTGAGCGCGTCACCGGCTCACTCTACACCCGGCGACGTGGGGGAGGAGCGACGCAGGCCCGGCATGCGCGCACACCCTCGTCCTCGTCGTGGCCCTCCACTGGACGGTGGAGACGCTTCAAGGGCGCAGGCGGTACGTCAGAATGAGGCCGGGAGCCGCATGAAGGCGCAGCACCGTGACGGCGCCGCTCACGAGCATCGAATAGCCGACCGTGGCGCTGTCGGTGCCGCCGCATGTCTCTGTCCGAGTCAGCGACGTGCCGTCGGTCGACCACGTGTTCAAGCGCGGCGTTGCCTCCGGCAGGCTCGAGCCCGGGCTGAGTGCGGCCGCCGTGAGCGTCGCGAGCGTGGTGCTGTCTCGAAAGACCCACGTGCTGCGCATGGTCCCGGACGTCTCGCCCCCGTAGTTCTGCACGCGCAGCAGGTCGTAGGCGCCGAGCGGGATCACCCCTCCGGTCGGGGCGGGAGCTGGACCCGAAGGCGTTTCGATCGTCACGGCGTCTTCGCCAAAGCCGACTCCGTGGCAGCCCGCCGCCGCGTCCCACCCGCCGTCGAATCCAGCGTCGGTCCCGCTGTCGGTCGCGCCAGCGTCGGTGTCGGCGTCGAGCGCGCCGGCGTCGGTTCCTGCGTCCACCGCGCCGGCGTCCGTCCCCGCGTCGACGCGGCCGGCATCGGCGGCCCCCGCATCCCGTCCCGCGTCGAACGCGCCCGCGTCCGCTGCGCCCGCGTCCGCTGCGCCCGCGTCGCGCGCCGCCCCCGCGTCCGTGGGGGTCGTGTCATCGCAGCCGGCGACGACGAGGAGGGAAAGAAGCGAGACGATCACGATGCGCATGTCCCGCGGCATGCCGTCTCGCCCGAGCGGGGTCAAGCGCCTCACCCGGCCGCCGACGGGGTGAGAAGCCGGTGTACGTCAGAGGCAGCGCGACCCGCTGCAGGTCCCGCTCGCGCAGTCGCCGTTGCCGAGACACGCGCGCCCCGAACCGCGGAGCTGGCAGACGCCGCTGATGCAGTCCATGTAGCCGCAGCAATCGGAGCCGCTGCCGCAGGCTTGCGCGCCCTCGACGCAGCAGTGGAGGGATGGATCCGAGACGGCGGCGCGGCAGCTGAGTGCGCCCCCGCAGGACGCGGCGCTGCTGCACAGATCCCCGACGTCGCCTGCGGGGCTGGGCGTGGGGGCCGGGGTCGAGCCTGCGCTGGTCGCTTCGCGCGGTCCGCAATCGCCGCAGTCGGTGCCGAGCGCGCAGCCGGCGTATTCCGCTCCGAACCCTCCGTCGTCGCACTCGCCGTCGTTGGCCCACGTGCAGGTGTCCGAGCAGATGCTGGCCGCCGGCTCCGGCGGGGGGGGAGGGGTGCGGGTGTCGCCGCTGCGCGGCCCGCAGTCGCCGCAGTCGGTGCCGAGCGCGCAGGCCGCGTAGGAGGCGCCGGGGCCGCCGTCGTCGCACTCACCGTCGTTCGCGTACCGGCACGTGTCGGAGCAGCCTTCGGCCGCGGGCGTCGGGGTGGGTCCCGGTGCGGGGGCCGTGCTGCTCACGTCGACCCGGCCCAGCGGAGTGCCGGCCGGCGCCCAGGCGACGAGCACGGTGTCGTCGGTCGATGCCCCGAGGTCCCGCTCGGCCTGCGGCGAGACGTCGACGATGCGGCGGGTGCGGATGTTCGGGCCCCAGTCGAGGGGGCGGACCACCACCGCGCGCCCGGTGGCCGGGTTGACGATCAGGACGCGCCGGCCGCGGTACCAGCTCTTGCCCAGTGGTGCGTACCGCCAGCGCATGGCGACGTAGTAGAAGTCCTCGGGGCGACTGGCCACCGTCGCGTCAGACGGGTTCATGGGGGCGTTGAGCGATCGCAGACGCTCGCCCGTGATCGTGCCCGTCTCGGTCGTCGTGACCCAGCGGTCGTCGGGGCCGCCGAAGTGGCTGATCGTGCCGCGGACGTACTCCCGCCCTTCGTGGGTCACGCGGTCGCCGTAGGGCTCGGTCGAACCCATGCCGGTGCCCGCGAGCGTCGCGTTGTCGAGGCCCGCGTACGGGATGGACATGCCCTCCTGGGTGATGCCGGCGTGCGGGAACATGCTCGACCCGACGGGCTCGTCGACCGGAATGGCGCGCGGGGCGCAGTCGCTGCAGTCGGTCCCCGTCGGGCACCACCCGGTCCCTCCTGCCGACGCGTCGTCGCACTCCCCGTCGCCGGCGTAGGCGCAGGTGTCGTTGCAGCGCGGGTCGATGTCCTCGCCGGGCGTGGGCATGGCGTCGGGGGGAGACTCTCCGCCGCTTCGGTACCAGGCGAGGTCTCCGGCGGCGCCCCGCGCGTTGAGCTCGATGTGGAGGTGGTCGTGGTGGGGGTGGCTGCCGCCGTAGGAGCGGTCCTTGCGGCCGCTGTAGGAGACGTTCCACTTCGTCCGATCCCAGATGATGAACTGCACGCCCAGCGCGTCGGCGTTCTCGATCAACCAGTTGGCGATCGGGTCCCCCAGCCCGTTGTCGGCGTCGCCGCTCGAGAGCGGAACGTAGACGTCGAGCGCGCGGCCGGTGCCGTGCATCGACATGCGCGAGGGGTCCGCGGTGTTGCGTCGGCAGTTGTAACCCTCGAAGCGGCTCGCTCCCGCGAAGCGCCCCGTGAGGTACGTCCCCAACTGGGCGGTGCCCGGGAGGTGTCCGCCGGCGCAGCGCGACGGGTTCCAGTACGGCGCTGCCTCGTACGTGCCGTCGAGCGCGTCCCCGACCGACCGGGTGGCCGTCGGGGGCTCCCATCGTCCGTCCCGCGAGAGCGGCGCGGAGTCCCGCTTGAACGGGTCGTCCCCTTCATCCGAGGTGGGCAGCCCGGCCTTGGCGGCGCAGCCTGCGAGCAGAGCGAGACAGGTGAGGGTGGCGAGGGAGCGCTGGTTCATCGAGACCTCCGTCCCTGCTTTGAGCAAGGGCCGTTCCACCCTCGCGAGCCCACGGAAACCGCGGCGGCGCCGAGCCTGGGGTCTCGAGACCGGAGCGGGCTCCGTTCCGGCCGTCCGGCGCGATGGACAGCGGGCTCCCGCCGGGGACCTCTACGGGCGAGGGTCGCGCCGTGACACGCGCGCGGTCCCACCGCTCGGAACGTCGACCACCACGGGGATGGCGGGTGGCTCGCCACGAAAGCGGAGGGTCAGGCGGTGCCGTCCCGGTGGGAGCGGACGACTCAGCGGGGTGGGGCCGAGCAGGCGGCCGCCCTCGTCGTACACGTTGGCCCACGATCCCGGCACCACCACGGCCACCCGGCCGGGTGCCTCTGCTTCGTTCACGGGCGCGGAGGTCGGGCGCGGGGGGCGACGACGGCGTCTCCCGCGGCGGGACACCGGACGCGCGGGTGCGGGCTCGGGCTCCAGGCCGTCCGGGATCCCGGCGTCGGGCTCCTCCTCGGGCGCTGCGTCGTTCGTTCCAGGCGGAGCCGCGAGCGGCGCTGTGGCGAGCGGCGTCGAGGCGAGCGGCGCTGAGACGAGCGGCGCTGAAACGAGCCGCGCGGGCTCATCCGGTTGGCTCATCTCGTCGAGCGCGATGAGAAGCCCCGCGCTCCCCGCTCCGAGGACCGCGGCCATCCCGAGAACCAAGGCGACGAACAGCGCGACGCGGCGCGGCGAAGGGGCGGCGTCCGTGGGTTCGTCGTTGCCATCGAGAGACGTGG
The DNA here is from genome assembly GCA_045106715.1 of Sandaracinaceae bacterium. GTDB lineage: Bacteria > Myxococcota_A > Polyangia > Polyangiales > Sandaracinaceae. The sequence goes on along the minus strand of JBGCFC010000046.1, from coordinate 36,625 downwards.
AGGAGGCAGCCGTGATGGGCGCGGGTTTCGGCGGTCCGTCGACGGTGTGTGTGTGACTCGGCTCGGCGGCGTCCCGCGCGGCCGCGCTCGAGAACGAGTCCTCCCCCGGCGCCGCCGGGCCGACGACCGGGATCGCCGCGCGCTGCTCCCGGGCGAGCGAGACGAGTGAGCGCTGCCGCTCCTCTTCGCCGGGAAACAACGTCCGGAGGAGATCCCCCACCTCGAGCGCGTCGGCGGGCCGGCCCGACGCCTCGTCCCAGGCTCCGCGGACGGCGCGGCCGAACGCGCGGGCGTCCGCCGTCCGGGCCCCTGGCATGCGCCGCAGCGCCGCTCTGATCGCCCCGTCGAGCGCAGACGGAACGGCTGACGACAATGTGCTCGGCGGGGCCACCTCGTGCTCGAGCACGGCGTAGAGGGTCGTCGCGTCGTTCGACCGCTTGAACAAGCGAGACAACGTCAGCATCTCCCAACCGACCACGCCGAGGGCCCAAACGTCGGCGCGGCGATCGACGTCTGCGTGCCGCACCTGCTCGGGCGCCATGTAGGCGAGCTTGCCCTTCACCTCGCCGGTGGCGGTTTGGTGCAGGCGGTCGCGCGCCTTCGCAATACCGAAGTCGACCACGCGGAGCGTTCCGTCGAAACCGACGAAGAGGTTCGACGGCGAGATGTCACGGTGCACGACCCCGAGCGGCTCTCCCCGTCCGTCGCGGAGTTCGTGCGCTGCGTGCAGCCCCTCCGCCGCATCGGTGAGCAGACGCGAGGCGATCCGGGTCCAGCGCTGGGGGGGCACGTCCATCCGCAGCAGCCGCGCGAGGAGCTTGTTGAGCGGAACGCCCAGGAGGAACTCCATCACGAGAAAATAGCTGCCCTCGGCTTCGCCGAAGTCCGTCACGCCGCACACGTTGGGGTGCTCGATCCGGGAGGCGAGGCGGGCCTCGTCGAGGAACATGTCGACGTAGGCTTGCTCCTTGGCGAGGTGCGGATGAATGCGCTTGATCGCGACCACCTTCTCGAACCCGGCGGCCCCGTCGATGCAGCCCATGTAGACGGTGGCCATCCCGCCGCTCGCCAGCTCGTAGGCGAGGCGGTACCGACCGAGCCGCTGGGTCGTGGGCTCTGGGTGCACGAGTTCCGGTCCGGACATGGGCCGACTACCGACTGATCTCGACGGCGAGGCCGCTCCCCGGCGCGAACACGAAGGACGAGGTGCCTCCGACCGATCCGTCGCCGAACGTCCCGAAGTGGATGACGCGGCCGATCGCGGAGAGGCTGGCGAAGTCCTCGAAACCGTCCGCGTCGAAGTCGCCCACGGCGACGCGCTCCCCGAACCGGTCCTCGTTGAAGTACGCAATGCCGGTGATCGCGAACGGGTCGCCGCTGTGGCGCACATGGTAGGTGCGTCCAGTGGCGCCGAGCGCGCCCTCGAACTCGGGGGAGCCCACCACCACGCGCCCGCGTCGCGTGCCGTCGAGCGCGCCCATCGCCAGCGCGCCGTTTCGACTCGTCCCGAACACACCGAACTCGGTGCTCTCGCGTCGCCCGTCGAAGAACACCGTGAGCACGTCCGACAGGCGTCGAAGCACAGCTACCTCCGGGGTTCCGTCGCCGTCCATGTCGAAGCCCCCGGCGAGCTCGATGGGGAACCCGGTCGCCACCCCGGTCTCTCCGGTGGCGATGATCTCGGGGTCGCCGATCGGCGTCGCGACACGGCCGGCGAGGGACCAGAAGCGCAGCTCGACCGTGTCGGCGGCGACCCGGCCCGCGATGACGATGTCTGCGAGGCCATCTCCGTTGCGGTCACCGGCTCGTGAGATCCGTGCGCCGAGCTCCGTCACCCCGGTTGGGGTCGGCATCTCGATCTGTACTCCGTCCTCGAAGCTCGCGCCGCCCAGGCGTACGTAGACGTTCGATCCTGCCTCGAAGGCGAAGTCGGCGAACCCGTCGCCATCCACGTCCCCCGCCGCCGCCAGCTCACTCGGGGCCTCCATGGAGATCGAGCCCGCGACCGTGGCCGTTCCGGCTGCGTCGTCCAAGACGAGCACCGCGTCGAGGGTGGCGAGCGCGAGCTCTCCAAAGCCGTCGCCGTCGATGTCGCCGATCCAGGCGACGCGTCGGAGCGTCGGCTCAGTGCGCACGGCGGCGGTCGCGAAGCCGCTCATCCCCGTGACGCGACGAAGCTCTTCGTCGCCGGAGGACGGGTCCTGAACGAAGAACAGGTCGGCGTCCCCGTCACCGTCCACGTCCCCGCGCGTGCGTCCCACGTCGAGGTATCGCGCCGCTGAGAACGCGCAGCCGGTCCCGGCGTCATCGAGGCAGGCGCCCACCCGGACGGCCCAGCGCGCTCCGAGCGGCGGGGTCACGGTCTCCACCGTCAGTGACGCCGAAGGACGGGCCTCGCGCGCATCGGCGCCCACGTCTGAAACGACGGCCGCCCCGAAGTCGCAGCTCATGACGTCGACCCCGGAGCACGGGGCCCACTGCACGCGGTATCCGCCCGCGCCGTCGACCGCCTCCCAGGCCACGAGCGGCCTCAGAGGATGCTCCATCGGTCCCTCGGCGGCGCTGTCGGAGGCGAGCGCCGAGCCAGTCATCACGCCGCTCCACGGAGCGAGGATCCGGGGCGCGCCGGGAGGGCCTCCGTCGATGGGACCGGCATCGATGGGACCCGCGTCGGTCCCACCGTCCGGTCCCGCGTCGAGCCCCCCGTCCGGGTCGGGGCCAGCGTCCATCTCACAGCCGCCGGGGCCGCAGGGCACGCACACTCCGTCGGTGCACATCCCGCCGCAGGGCATCCGTCCGCCGTCCGCGAGCACGATGTCGACCTCCGCTGGGTCGCGCGGCAACTCGACCTCCACACATTGCGACGCGACGATCCCGCAGGCGCCGTCGAACGCGGTCGCCTCTACGCCGTAGATGCCGGGAGACAGCGCCGGCGCGGGCATCCCTTCCGCGTCCCGCCGCACCACGGTCTGAAAGACCACCTCGCCGTCGCATCCACCCGTGCGGATCTGGACCTCGACGAGCTGGCTGGCGTCGCGGGTCGCGTCATCGTCGAAGGCGACCCGCCAGAGGTGGGGACGAGGCTCGGCGTCGCAGCCCGCGACAAGCGCGATCACCGATGCACACCACACGGCCTGTCGAACGCCGATCACCACATCACCATGGGGGAACCGAGCTCCGAGTCCGGCTGGGGTGGAGCCATCGCGAGGACGAGCGCGACCACCACCGCCGCCACCACGAGCGCCGCGCCGCCGATGACCAGCCCCACGTGCAAGGCCGTGTCGTCGCTCGTCTCGAGCGCCTCGGGCGGGGCCGCGTGGCGTCGGACCAAAGGAACGGGATCGTCCAGCGTGCCGATGGACGCGAGCACCGCGCCGCCCGGGCCCAGGGCCTCCGCGGTCGCCTCGACGTGCTCGGGGTCGTCCTGAAGCGTCACGGCGTCCGGCGACGGTTCGGGCCAGGGCTGACCTGCGACCCTCGCGCGAAGGCGCATGGCCGTGACGAGGGCACCCGCGTCTCCACGGACACGCGGGCGGACTCGAACGGTGCCGTCCCCGAGCCGCTCGTGTTCCAGTTGGACTTCGATCGTCGCGCCGCCCGTGCGCTCGAGCGCGGCGTCACGCAATCGGACGAGCGCCGGGGCCGCACGGGAGAGCGCGTCCGGGGCGAGCGTCACGAGCTGCAAGAGAGCTCGGTCGAGCGCCACTTCGTCGTTGAGCGCTTGGGCGATCTGGGCGCGGTGCTCCAGGATGCGCACGACCTCCGCCCGACTGAGATCACCGGTCTCTTCGGCGGCGTCGAAGAGCGTCGCCGCGCGCTCGAAGTCTCCCGCCTCGTAGGCTTGGACCCCCGCGGCGACCGAGGGGGGAGCGTCGTCGGAGCTCTGGGCGTACGCGAGGAGCGGGGCGACCCCAGCGAGGGCCATGGCGAGGATCGGAGCGAGCGCGAGACGCACCTGCCGAGGGTATCACCCGGCTCAGATTCCGAGGCGCTCCTTGAGTTCATAGAAGCTCGACCGCGCGACCTCGGCGCGCCGCGCCGCCTCCGAGACGTTGCCGCCCGCTTCGTCCAGCACATGCTGCACGTACTGCCGCTCGAACGCCTCGAGCCAGCGCCGCCGCGCCTCCGCGAAGGGAAGGTCCACGCGCACCCGCGGGACGCCGTCGAGGTCGAGCGTGGGGCCCCCGATCCGAGGGTCGCCGAACGCCAAGGTCCGGCGCACGAACGAGCGAAGCTCCCGCACGTTGCCGGGCCAGCGGTAGCCCTTCATGCCCTCGAGCGCGTCGGTGATGAGCGCGTGCGCCTCCGCGGAGCCCGGGGCCAGCTCTTCCACGAACCCGCGCGCGAGAAGGCCGACGTCGCCCCCTCGCTCCCGCAGCGGTGGCACTTCGACGATCACGGCGGCGAGCCGAAAGTAGAGGTCCTCACGGAACGTCCCCGCGTTGATGCGCGTGGGCAGGTCGGCGTGAGTCGCGGCGATGAAGCGGGGGTCGACGCGCCGTGGAGCGTCGGCCCCGAGGGGCTTGATGGTTCGCTCCTGCAGCGCGCGCAGGAGCTTCGGCTGCGTCTCGAGCGGGAGCTCGGCGACCTCGTCGAGAAAGAGCGTGCCGCCGTCAGCTCGCCCAAACGCGCCCTCCCGGTCCCGCACCGCGCCGGTGAACGCGCCGACCACGTGGCCGAAGAGCTCGGAGTCCGCGATCGTGCGGCTCAGGGCGCCGCCGTCCACGACGACGAGCGGCCCGCTCCTGCGCCTGGACAGCTCGTGGATCGCGCGCGCCGCCAGCTCCTTCCCCGTGCCGCTCTCCCCGCGGACGAGCACCGGAAGATCCGTGCGTGCGACCCGCTCGAGCGTGGCGAAGAGCGTATGCATGGCGGGCGAGGCCCCGACGATCGGGCCCAAGCGGTCGCCCCCCTGCCAGGCCGGCACCGAGACGCGCCGCCGCGCGATCCGCACCTCGAGTGTGGACTGCCCGATCTGAAAACGCGCGCCCGCGGCGAGCAACGCCTCGACGACCCGACACCCCGACGCCCACACGCCGTTCTTGCTGCCCAGGTCGCGCAACCGGATCTGACCGCGCTCGGGAACCAGCTCGCAGTGAATGCGAGACACGGTCCGATCCGTCAGCGTGAGGGCCGCGTCGGGCGACGTGCCGAGAAGCAGGCGCTCATGCGGGAACGCGCGCTCGACGCCGGCGTCCGGGCCCCCGACCACGGTCACCGAGGCGACGTCGAGATCGAGCTCCTGGAGCCGCAGCGGCGCGGTGTAGGTGGGGTCGGACATGCCGAGAGCATAGTCTCAGTCTTCGGGTGTGTGACGCGCTTCGCGCGCGCATTGGCAGACGCGAAGACTGGCGACTTGATGGCGCCGAACCTTCAGGAGTCTCCGTCTGGAGCTGCGCTCTCATCCTCGTCCGCTGCCCGCAGGCAGAGCTCGACGGAGGAGATGCCGCCTCCGAGCATCGCGAGCTGCCACGGCCCATCGCTGAACCGGGGGAGGTGCTCGCCGCACCAGCGCTGGCCCCGCTCCACCAACTCGAGGCGTCCGTCCTGGAAGACGAGCGTGCGGTCGCCGCATTCGGCGTCCGGTACGTAGTGCGGGTGGGTTTCGGTCGCTTCCCCATCCGCGCGCACGACGCTGGCGGCGCGCCCCTCGAACCGCACCCCGGCGCCGCTCGCGCTCGTGATGCGGGCCGGCGCGGTGAGCGGTCCGCACGCCGTGAAGGTGATCTCGGCCTCCAGCGTGCCGTCGAGGTCGAGGCGCAGCTCGCCGTCTTCCAAGCGCACCGCGTCTCCGCAGGCCGTTTCGGTCTGGCCCTCCTCGATGGTGCACGCCACGTCGCAGATCGCGCCGCCGCCGATCCGTACCTCCTCGTCGCAGGCCAGATCACCACGGTCGGGGCCGTCGACGTCGTCGGCCACGCCGACGATGGGCTGTTCGAACGCGACCAATTGGACGCAGCCCTGGTCCAGAAGGAGGCCGAAGACGGCGAACACGAGCAGCGAGGACCACGGGCGTCGGAGCGTCACCCCGCGCACCTTGCGCGAATCCGCGCGCGGCTCAAGCGGATCACAGGCGATCGGCCGAGGACGTTCAGCCGTCGGGCTGGGACCGCGCGCGTGTCAGCGTTCCGTCGTCGGCGAGCGTGACGGCTTCCGTCGTCCCGTCCTCCGCTCGGTAAGCCACGCGCAGCGCGAGTGGGCCCAAGGTGATGCGCAGGCCGACCGCGTCCGGGTCCCTCGGTCCGTACCGCCGATCGCCGCGCGGCACCAGCGCATGTCCGCTTCGACGCAGCGTGGCCAGAAGCGCCTCTCGGTCGGCGGCCGGATCGGTCGGCGGGTTCCAGAGGATGTCGGCCACGAGGAGAGTGAGTTGCTCCAGCCTCCCCATCCGGTCGGTGGCGATGTCCAGCGCCTTCGCCCCGACCGCATCGCGCACTTCGTCGCGCTGGTGGCGGATGGAGCTGGCCGGCCATCCCCCCTCGACCTTGTGGCGCGCGCGCTCGATCGACAGGCGCATCTGCGTACGCATCAGCGCGATCTCCGCGTAGTCGGCGCGCTTGCGCTCCCGCTCGGCTTGGGTCTCCGCGTCGCGGCAGCGCTTGCTGAGGGCGGAGAGCTCATGCCGACGCACCTCGGACAGCGCTGCTCTGCGAAACAGCTCATCGTGCTCCCGCCGCCGTCGCTGCAGCTCCTGCTGAACGTCCTCGAGCGCCTCCGCGAGCGCCACGATCCGCGCGTAGGCCTCGTCGCTCGGCCCGCCCTCGGTGCGCGGCGCCACGGTCAGCTGGCGAAGGTCTTCCTCGAGCGCTTCGACCCGCCGCCGCGCCGCCTCCATGTCGTCTCGGTACGCCACGTCCGTGTTGAGGATAGCTTGCGCGGCGCTCATCACGACGCAGATTGCATCGGTGAACGAGCCCTACCGCGAGCCCGAACTCCCCGCCGCCGAACAAGCCCAGCGGCGCCTCGACGCCCGGCTGGCGGAGGCGCGACGCGCGGGGCAGGCCGAGCGCGAGACTGCGGTGCGCCGACGCCTTCTGGTCCGCCGGCTCGCCCGCGGGGGCACCGCCTGCGTGTTTCTGCTGCTCCCGGTCCTGATCCTCATGCGCGTCGGCCTCGGGTTCGACCACCCGTTGCTGCACATTGGGCTGATCCTGAGCGGCCTCGGCATCCCGGTCGGCCTGGTCATCTCGTTCGGGATGACCATCGAGCCCTGGCCGGCGGATGCCGCCCCCCCGGTCAGTCGAACGCGTGTGGGGTAGCGAGCCCGTCCCTCAGGCGGCCAGCTGGTGCACGGTGATCTCGGTGGGACACCCACGCCGGTACGGCAGGCCGGCAAAGCCGAGACCGCGGCTGACGTAGAGCCGGCTCTCCCGCTCCTCGAAGGCGCCTTGGTCCCACGGGCCGAGCACGTTCGAGATGTGCAGCCGCTTGCCCCACGGGGCGACGACGACCTGACCGCCGTGGGTGTGTCCGGAGAGCTGGAGGTCGAAGCCGAGGTCGGGCGCGTAGCGGAACGCGTCGGGGCGGTGGCTGAGCAGCAGGTTGAAGCGCGACGGGTCGAGCTCGTCCTCGGCCCAGCGGCGGAGCCGGGGGTAGCGCGCGCGGCTCGTCAGTGAGGTCATCGGGTCGTCGATGCCCCAGACGGACAGGCCCGGCAGCGCATCGGACTCCCAGCGCTCGCCGCGGAGCACCTCTACGCAGTCCGACTCGCGGTACGCCGTCGCCAGCCGCTCGGCCCCGAAATAGAAGTCGTGGTTGCCGAGGATCGCGAGCGTGGTGATCCGTGGATCGAGGCGGCTCAGCGGCTCGCGGTAGTCCGCCTCGTACTTGCGGGCCCAGTCCATGGCGTCGCCGGTGATGACCACCAGATCCGGCGCGAGCGCGTTCACCCGATCGATGTGCGCGTTCCACCCGTCGGCTTGCAGGTAGCGGCCGATGTGGATGTCGGACAGCTGCACGATGCGGGTGCCGTCGAGGTGCGCGAGCGCGGAGGGGAGGGGGACCCGGTGGTGGTCGATGACGGCCGGGTCGGTGTGGCGTTGCCAGTGGGACACGCCTCCCAACCTGGGACTGAATACGGCGGCATCAACCGCCCCTCACACTACTTCACGTTAGGGACCGAGGGCCCGCAGGAACGCGCCGCTCGCGACGAGACCCAAGAACGCGCCGGCGATCGACGGGATACTCAAAATCGCGAGGCCGCCGTAGAGGAGGGTGCGGCCGGCGGTGAACGCGCCCCCGTCCGCACAGCGAGAATCGTTGAGCTCGCAGCCGCTCAGCTCGACGAGTCCGTACCCCGTGGCCGCCCCGAGCACGGCGAGCACCAAGCCGGAGCCGATCACGGCCCAGAGCGCCGACTCCACGGCGGGCCGGTCGCTCGACCGTGAGCCGGAGGGCGTCAGAGAGGCGCTCGGTGTCACGGCGCCGCGAGCCCGGATGCGGTGACGAGACGGCGTCCGACGTACGACGCGCGGGGGTCCAGGTCGCGGTACGTGCCTGCGCATCGCGGTGACCCATTCGTTGGCTTCCGCGGGTGAGGTGCCGAGCTGGAGGTCGGCGCTGATGAGCCTCACAGGCTGGCGCGGTGCCTGGCCACGCGCGTGTGCGGGAGGTGCGCCAATGAGGCAAAGTGCGGCCAGGAGGGACAGCATGGTCGGTACGCCGAGTCGGAGCCGCATCCTCACGCTGCTGTCTCGATCTCGTCGTCGCACCGTTCCCCGTCTCTTCAGACTGCCCCCATCGGCCGTGGCTTGTCGACCTCTGGAACCCCTGAGGTGACCCGTGGCGCGAGCCGGGCGCGAACCCGGGAGTGCGCCTCCCGCGTCAGGGGGAACCGGCGGAAGATCCAGAACGCGGCGCCGAGCAGGACCGCGGGGGGCAACGCGAACAGCAGCTTGAGCCCCGTGACCGTCGCCGCGCTCGGGGCGGTGCCCTCCTCGTAGCCGATGAGCCAAAGCCCGACGCCGACGCCGCCAGCCGCGACCGCGAAGGCGCACTTGCGGATGAGCGCCGCGAACCCCGCGAAGAGCCCCTCTCGACGCCCGCCGTTCTCCAACTCATCGAGGTCGACGACGTCCGCGCTGAGCGCGTGCATGAGCATCCAGAACCCGACGTTGGCTGCGCCGCCGAACACCATGACCACAAACAGCAGGGCGAGGTCCCCGGGGCCCGCGAAGAACACGCTGCCGAAGGTCGCGCCGCTCAGGACGAGGCCGAGCCGGAACGCGGTGGGTTTGCCGTGTCGCTTCGCGAGCCAGGTCCAGAAGGGGTAACTGCCGATGGCCGACAGCGCGTTGACCACGAACGCCGCGAGGTGGACGGCGGGGTCGGAGGTGCCGAGCACGTGCTCGAGCACAAACAGGATCAGGCTCTGGGCGGTCGCGAGCCCGAGCGCGGCGAGACAGCTGGCGCCGAGCAGCACGCGAAACGCGCGGTTGTTCCGCAGAGCCCGGAGTGCGTCGCGCAGGGGTGGGTTGGGGGCAGGGGCGGCGCCCGACTCCCGCGTGCCGAGGTACGTCCCCAACACCGCGAGCAGCGCGGCGACCGCGATGAGCCCGCCGGCGACCGAGAACGCACCGCGCGCGGCGGCGTTGGCTTCCGGTCCTTCGTCTCCGCGCAGCCCGAACGCGAGCAGCATCAGGAGGGGCAGCAGCAGGCCCAGGAGATCGCCGACGTTGCCGAGCAGCTCGCGCGCCGCGGCCAGGCGTGTGCGGTCGTCGTAGCCGCGCGCCATCTCGGGGAGCAGGCTCAGCGCGGGCACGTGCACGACCGTCTTGGCCGCGAAGAGGAGCAGCATCGCCCCCATGAAGTAGAGCCCGAGCGCGGTCTGGGAGAGCCCCTCGGGCGGGCTCATCAGGAGGAAGAAGCCGAGGGCGAGCGGCAGCGCGCCGATCAGCAGGTACGGGCGTCGTCGGCCGGCGCGCCAGGTCGTGGCGTCGGAGAGGTGCCCCATCGCGACGTCGCTCACCGCGTCGAACAGCGTGGCGACGAACAGCCCGGCGCTCACCCACAGTGGCGAGAGGCCGACGATGTCGGTGTAGAACATGAACAGGTGGACCCCGAGGCAGGTGGCCATCACGTTCTGGGCGAACCCGGAGAGCCCGAACGAGACCATGGCGCGACGGCGAAGCGGGGCGGGCATCAGTTCTCCTCCGGAGCCGCGCCGTAGTGCACGTTCACGCCGCCGAGCACGGTGGGTTGCCCCGCGCGTGTGACGTGGTCCGAGTACATGCCTCCGCGCACGAAGACGTCGATGCCAGAGACGAGCGCGTCCGGCGCCTCGAAGCTGAGCGCCGCCATCGGTCCGACTTGGTGTCCGACGTAACCCGAGCGCGGCACGTACCGCACCTGGTCGTACGCGCCGAGCAGCACGGTCGTGCCCCGCTCCACGGTGACCTGGACGAGCGCGACCGCCTCGTTCTGGATGACCCAGTCGCGGGCCGCCAACACCAGGTCGTGCCGCAGGCTGTAGTAGTGGCTCGAGGCGCCCAGCGTGGCGTGCCGCGCGGTCAACGCGCTCGCGACCAGCAGGCGCGTCGGCCCGATGGCGAGCGCGCCCTGAAGGGTGAGCCCCATCGTCATCTCCCAACCGGTCGCCGACTCGCCCGCGTCTCCCGGTAGCGCGTCCGACTGCACGTCGGCGTGGTAGCCGTTCAGTGGGTAGTAGCCGGCTCCGTCCATGCCGATCGGCCACATCACGGTGCCGGTCGTCTCGAAGGAGAGCACCAGAAACGAGAGCGGGCTGACTTCGACGTAGCCCCCCTGAACGGCGTAGACGGGGGAGACGTAGGAGCGCACGCCGACCTCGGTGTGTGCGCCCTCGAAGAACAGCGAGTCCGGGTCGCCGAGCGGGTTTCGCAGCCCGGCGCTGACCGAGTGTTCCATGCCCATCGGGTTGAGCAGCGCGACGAGGCGCTGGTGCACCACCGGTTGTGTCTGTGCGCGGGCCGGGGTCGCGACGCTCAGGACGGCGAGGATGAAAAGCATGCGCACGCCGACACACTTTGCAGGCACGGTGCCAACGACGGATCGCCCGTGAGCAGGACGGCGGACGAGCTCGACGTGCGGCGCGCTGCACGGACTGCACACAGGTCTGCACACGCGATTCGCGCACGTCAGCGAGTCTGCGTGCTGGAGCGCGGGAAGGCCGTCGGCCGGACTCTCCGACCTCACGGCGGCGTTTGGGATAGCGTTCGATCCATGCACGATGACTTCGTTGCCGAGATGCGACGGCGCTGGACGCTCCGCTTCGGGCGCGGCGTGGCCGGCGCGCTGTCGCCTGGGGCGATTGTCAAAGTCGTGGGCCGTGTCCGCGCGGAGGCGGCACCCCGGAACTCACCGCTCGGCGGCCGAGAGAGCGTGCTCTACACGGTTCGTGGATCGCGTGCCGAGGGCTCGGGCAAGAACCGGAGAGTCATCGTGTTCGCTGACGAAGAGTGGTTCGTGCCCTTCTGGGTCGAGCGCGAAAAGGGGCGCGTGCGCATCGAGCCCGAGGCTTGGTTCCGGCTGTTGGCGGAGCGACGGGTCATCGCCAACTCGGCCACCACGGCTGCCAACCTGGACGCGTTCGCCGCGCGGTACGGGCTGCACGAGCGGGACTTTTTCGACGGCTTCGGCGGAGCCTCGTACGTCGAGCGCTCGATCTCCCCGGGCGACATCGTCGCGGTCATCGGAACGGTGCACGACACCGGCATGGTCGCCGAAGGCGGCTACCGCGAGAGTCAGCCGGTCTACGCGCTGCGCCCCCCCGCGAACGGCCGCCTCTGGATCAGCTCTCTCGCTCCCCACATCAAGCGGTGAGGTCCTCGGGGCGGACAGCTCCTCGTCCTTCCGACGTCGAGCGACCCTCGGTGATCCCAGGCCTCGACGCGCGGCCTCAGCTCGGCACGCCTCACCGCCCGGCGCGGATGTCCCGAAGCGCACGAGCGAGCTCGGACCCGGTCGCGAAGCGCACGTCGGGATCCTGGCTCAGGCACCGCTGCACGAGCGCGTCCAGCGCGGCGGGCACGTCGTCTCGTTCCGTCGAAGGGGTCTTCTGCGCGTGGTCGAGCACCTCGAACGCCGCCGCCGCTGGGCTCGTGGCGCGAAACGAGGTCCCGCCCGTGAGCATGACGTAGAGGACCATCCCGAGCGCGTAGACGTCCGCTCTCGGGGTCGCCGTCGCACCTCGAACGACCTCGGGCGCGATGTAGCCCGGCGTGCCGATCACCATCCCGGTTCGTGTCAGCGCGCTGTCTCGTTCCGACTCGGCCGGCAGCGCGATCCCGAAGTCGATGAGCTTGACGTATTCTCCCGCACCTTCGGGCTGCACGACGAGCAGGTTCGCGGGCTTGATGTCCCGGTGCACGATGCCGCGCGCGTGGGCCTCGCCGAGCGCTTCGGCGGCCTGGGTCGCGAGCCGGAGCGTACGGTCGATGTCGAGCTCGCCCGCTGTGTCGACCATCTTTTGGAGGTCTTCGGCGTCGAGCAGCTCCATGGCGTAGTAGAAGACGCCCGCCTCGGTAACGCCGAAATCGTAGACCCGGATCGTGTTCGGATGCGTCAGCTCCGCGAGGGTCTTCACCTCGAGCTCGAAGCGGGACATCGCGGTCGGGTCCTCGCCCAGACTCGGCTGGATGAGCTTGAGCGCGACCTCCCGCTGGAGGCCGACGTGGTAGGCCGCCCAGACCTCGCCCATCCCGCCGGCCGCGATGCGGCGCCGGAGATCGTAGCGTCCGATGCTCCGCGACGCGGCGACCTGTTGCCGAAGATCGTAGACACGGTTGCTCGCAAAAAGCGCCAGCCCGGCGCCGACGAAGACCACCGAGTAGTGGTTGGCAAATCGGCCCATGACCTCGGGGTCCGACAGCTGCGCTCCCATCTCCGGCAGGAGCGGCGACATGCCGAGCAGGACGATCGGCACGACCAGCGCCATGGACAGCATGGGAAGCAGCGAGCGTCGCCAGCTCCCGCCGAGGAACACAGCGTAGGCAAGCATCACCAAGCTCACCTCGCCGATGTTCTCGGACGCCCACCCGTCACGGAGCCCGTACACGCCCGTGATCGAGGCTAGACATCCCGTGAACAGGGCCGTCTCGATGGCGCGGAGCTGGGCGTCCGAGGGCTCCCTCAGCCGTGCAAGAAGGAGGTAGACGCCCGCCGCGAGGGGTAGGAACGCGCCGCGGACGAGGCCCGCCACCCACCAGTTCGGATCTCCCGCGAAGAACGCGATGACGTCGAGGGCGAAGAAGAACATGTAGAACGGGATGCCCACGCGCACGGCGTCCATCGTGTGGCGTCGGAACGTGGCGATCTTCTCGCGCTGCACCAACGCGGTCATGCGCTCCTGCACCGCGTGGCCGCCTTGCGTCGTGTCGAGCTTTGCGTCCGGGACCGACGCTGGTGCGGGGGCTTCGAGCGCCTCAGCGCTCGGCGTCGGGTCGGATGGACCCTCCGGCGCTTCTAGACAGGGGGCAAGCGCGTCAGAGGGTACTCCGGCGCTCCCCGCGACGGCGTCGTGAACGGGTGTCGCCTCGGCCGTGGACGCGCCATGGAGGGGAGTCGCTGGTGCGGTCGGCCCACCCCCGCCCATCCCCGCGCGGTTGTCGTCTGAAATCGCCGGCACGGAGCGGAGGATAGCCGGAGAAGCGGCTTCCCGACGCCGCACGTCGAATCGCAGCAACTGCTACGCGGTGGCCAAGGGGTAGAAGCCGACACCGCGTGCCCCGAGCGCTTCGAGAGCGTGCTTCGCGTCCCCGTTCACATAGGCCTGAAGTGGATAGCCTTGGACTCGGAACAGCCGTGGCCAGTCCACATCGGTACGGAACACGGGCTTGCGGACCTTGCGCGGCGCTTCGGGGTTGAAGTAGTGCGCGCGGGTTTCTGAGGCGTGCATGTCGAGTCCGTCCACCAGGCTCGCCGCGGTGCACAGCACGAAACGACGGGATTCCATGCGACCGTTCGGCAGCGCGACCAGCACGGGGAAGGTGGCCGCAGCGTCTCCGAAAGTGGCGGCTGCGCGCGCTGAGAACACCGGCCATCGGTTGGTCGTGAACGGATAGTCCGAGAGGGCGTCGAGCGCGCGCGTCGCTTTGAAGACGAGCGGCTTGCTGCACGCGTACGGCCCGGGCTTGTAGAGCGAGAACCGGTCCATGCCGCCGACGTCGACGGCTTCGAGGTCCGGGTAGTTGCGCGCCACGCCGACCGTCTCTCGCTCGATTCGCCATGCCGTGCGCATGTCACACGCTCCTCATGCTGCGCATTCCTGGTGGGGAGACCTGAACCCGCACACGGTATGACGTCTTCGCGGTGTCGGCGTCGAGGTCGCTCGAGCGGGTCAACGATCTCCTCGTCACCGGAGCCCCGTCCGGCTACCTTCCCGCGCGCCATGCGCGCCCGCCTCGAAGCCATCGTCGAGCGACTCTTCCCCGGGATGGGGTTTCGGCCCCTCTACCTGACGGCGGCGGCGGCATGGCTGATGGTGCTCTATCACCACCACGGCGGCGGCAGCGACGCGCCCGATTGGTTCCTCGACGGCAGCGCCCAGCTCTTCGGCGTCGACGACGTCCAGTTCAACCATCACATCTGGTCGCACTTCACGGCCGTCGTGCTGCTCATGATCACGCCCCTCGTGCTGTGCTTCGTGATGGAGCGCTGGACCCCGCGCGACCTCGGCTTTCGAATCAAGGGCACCGGCGTGGAGATCCTCGTCGTGCTCGGGCTCTGGCTGTTCATGATCCCGCTCGTCTGGCTGGTTCACGACTGGGGCAACTTCCCGAGGGTCTACCCGCGCCTCGAGGCGACGCGGAACGACATGCAGCTGTTCTTCCTCTTCGAGGGGCTCTACCTCGTGAAGTGGATCGCGTGGGAGTTCTTCTTCCGGGGCTTCATGCTGTTTGGCTTCGGCAAGGACTTCCTCCGTCGCTCGGTGCTGATCTCCACCATCCCGTTCACGCTGATGCACTACGGCAAGCCTGAACTCGAGATGGCGTCGGCGATGATCGCGGGGCCCATCCTGTGTTTCCTGGCGTTGCGCGGGCGGAGCATCTGGCCCGGCGTGCTGCTGCATTGGCTCGTCGCCGGCACGATGAACTTCATGGCCTGCGAGTGGTGGCGTTAGCAGCGGCAGGCGGCGTGGGCGGCGCGTCCCGGGTTCGAGGCGCGGCGAGAGGTTCTTCAACGGCCTGCAGGATCTAGCCATATCGCAGCTGCAGCACGAAGCAGACCCAGAGGCCCAACAAGACGAGCAGCGCCATCTCCCGCGACCGCGGCCGACGCGTCACGAGCGGAGTGGGGTGAGCGCGGGGTGAGTTCGCCAGAAGCTCCCGGATGCGCGCCTCGAGCTGGCGCGCCCGGATCTCGCTGTTGGCGAGCCGCTCGGGCATCGCGCGGAGCTTGTTCAGCTCCTTGCGCAGGTAGGCCTCGCGCCGGATCTTTCCCTCCGCGTTGTCGCGCGCCTCCCGGAGGGACTCCACCTCCGTCTGCAGGCCATCGCGCTCCGCCGACACGGTCGCCAACCGTTGCTGCAGCGCCTCGATCTCGTTCCGATATCCCACTCCTTGATCTACCCGGGAAGAGCGCCCCTTCTTCCCGAAATCGGTCCGGTGGCCAGGACTTTCGAGCCGTTCTCTGCAGGGCTGCTATCACCCCGGCGTGCCTCGCGTGATGGTGATCGGGCTCGACTGTGCGCCGCCGGCGTTGGTGTTCGATCGGCTCAGGCCGCGTCTGCCGCACCTGTCGGCGCTCATGCGGCGTGGAGCGCACGGTCCGCTCCGCTCGGTGGCGCCGCCGATCACCGTCCCCGCGTGGGCCTGCATGGTGAGCGGCCGTGACCCGGGGGAGCTGGGGCTCTACGGCTTTCGGAACCGCATCCCCGGCGAGACGCGCCTCGCGGTCAGCGACGGGAGCGCGGTGGCCGCGCCGCGGGTGTGGAACGTGGCCGGCGACGCGGGGCGTTCGGTCGCCGTTCTGTATGTCCCGCTCACCTCGCCGCCCACACCGGTCCACGGCGTCATGGTCTGTGGCTTCCTCGGGGGCGACGGGCCGTTCACGCACCCCCCGGAGCTGGGTGCCGCGCTCGAGGCGGAGCACGGACCCCACGCCCCGGACGTCACCGAGTTCCGCACCGACGACGTCGACGGTCTGCTCGATGAGCTCTACGACACCGGCCGCCAGCATTTTGCCGTGGCGCGGCAGATGTGGGTCGAGCGCCGGCCGGACTTCCTGATGATGGTCGAGATGGGGACCGACCGGATCCATCACGCGATGTGGAAGCACCTCGACCCGTCCCACCCCGAGCACGACCCAGACGATCGCCTCGTGCGCGAGGCGGAGGACTACTACGCGTTCCTCGATGCGGAGCTCGGCGCGCTGGTGGAGCTCGCCGACGAGGACACCGCCATTCTGGTCGTCAGCGATCACGGCGCGCGCACGATGGTGGGCGGCGTCCGGGTCAATCAGTGGCTGATCGATCAGGGGTGGCTGACGCTCCAGGAGCCTGTCGACGGGCCGCTCACCCACGACCACATCGACTGGTCCAACACACGCGCGTGGGCGACGGGCGGCTACTACGCGCGGGTGTTTCTGAATGTGGCCGGGCGCGAGCCCGAGGGCGTCGTGACCGACGTCGAGTCCACGACGCGCGAGCTGGTCGCGGCGCTCGAAGCAATGCGGGGGCCCGACGGCGGCCTGCTCGGGGTGTCGGCGCGCCGCCCGAAAGACATGTACCGGACGGTGAACGGCTTTCCCCCGGACCTTCTCGTCTTCCTCGGGGACCTCGACTACCGCGCGCTGGGCACGGTCGGTGGCCCGCTCTTCACGACCCACGACGACCGCGGGCCCGACGGGTGCAACCACGACTGGGACGGCATCTTCATCGCCGCCGGCGCGGGGGTCGCGGCGCGCGGGAGCTTGTCCGGGTTGTCGATCCACGACGTGGGGCCGACGGCGCTCGCGCTGCTCGACGTGGCCACCCCCGAGGGCTGGCTCGGCGTCGACCGGAGTGGCGGATGACGGCGGCCGCGCTCGTCGTCGGGCTCGACGGGGCTGACGTAGATGTCATCGAGCAGCTCGGGCAAGCCCAGTTGCCGTGCATCCATCGACTGATGCGCGAGGGCGCGTGGGCTCGCCTCGAGAGCGTGCAGCCGCCGGCGACGTTGCCGAACTGGACGACGTTCCTGACCGGCGTCGACCCGGGGCGTCACGGGGTCTTCGACTTCACCATGCGGTCGGGCTACCGCGTCGAGTTTACGGCCGGCACGGTGCGCGAGGCCCCGACCATCGCGTCTCGGCTGGACGCGATGGGCAAGCGCTGCGCGGTGGTCGGGTTCCCGGCGACGTGGCCGCCCGAGCGGCTCGAGCACGGCGCGTTCATCAGCGGGTGGGACTCGCCCGTCGCGTTCGAAGCCGACCGGTCGTTCGTCTGGCCGCCGTCGCTGCACGACGCGATGGTCGCGCGTTTCGGTCCGCCCCGCTTCGACGATGTAGACGAGTTCGACGCCGAGAGCGAAGGCTGGCACGGCCGGTTGCCGGCCGCGCTCGAGACCCGGATCGAGGCCAAGACAGAGCTCGCCGAGTGGCTGCTCGCACGGGACGACTGGGCACTGTTCGCGTTCTACTTCGGGGAGAGCGACACGGGTGCGCATCACCTTTGGGCGCAGCACGACCCTGGATCGCCGCGCCACCCGGCGTATGTCCGGCCCGGTGAGCGAGACGGGCTCGCCCGGGTCTACCGGGCCCTCGATCGTGCGGTGGGTCGCCTCGTCGAGGCGGCCGGGCCTGATGTCGCGATCACGTTGGTGAGCGATCACGGCTCAGGGGGCGCGTCGGACAAGGTGCTTTACCTCAACCGCGCGCTCGCCGAAGCGGGCCTGCTCTCGCTTCGCGACGCCGGTCCGAGTCTCGTCAGCCGTGCCAAGGACCTCGCGTTGACGTCACTTCCCGGCCGCGCGCGGCAGGCGGTGTTCTCGCTCGCGGGCCGCGCGCTGCCCGGCTGGGTCGAGTCGCGTGCGCGCTTCGGCGCGATCGACTGGCGCCACACCGAGGCGTTCAGCGATGAGCTCAACTATTTTCCCTCGGTGAGCTTCCACGTCGAGGGCCGCGAGCCGTTGGGCACGGTGGCCCCGCGTGATCTTCCGGCGCTGCGCGAGAGCGTGGAGCGGGCGCTGTACGCGCTCCGCGATCCCTGGTCCGGCCAGCCCGTCGTGCGGCGGGTGTTCGCCCGCGAGGAGCTCTATGAGGGGCCCTTTTTGGAGCGGGCGCCGGACCTGTTGCTCGAGCTGCACCTCGATGAGGGCTACTCCTACAACCTCATGCCCTCGGGAGGGGCGCCGGCGGGGACAGGCCCCTGGCGACGGCTCGCGCCCAACGAGCATCTCGGTCGGAAGGGGCGGAGTCTGCCCGGCTCCCACCGCAGCCACGGTCTGTATGTCGCGGCCGGTCCCGGCGTGCGCCCGGTCGGAGAGGTGCGCGCCCGCATGGCCGACGCGACGGCGACGCTGCTGGCGCGTATGGGCGTGCGAACCGCGCCGGAGATGAGCGGTCGCGTGCTGCGCGAGGCTCTGGCTCGCCGTGGAAAGAGAGAGCCGCTCGGCGCCGCCCCCCGGCGCGCGCGTCCTGACGAGGGCGACCGCACGAAGCTCGAACGCCGCCTCCGCGCGCTCGGCTACATCGACTGACGACGCGCGCCCTCCCGGTTCCCGCGCGATCGCCCAGCGGGTAAGCTCGCCCACGATGCGCAGCCTCCACGTCGCCGCCATGCCGTTCCCCTCGGTGCAGGGGACCCAGGGCGCGGTGCGCGCGATGGTCGATGCGGAGCACGAGGCGGGGCGCGGACCCGAACTGCTCACGTACGCGCACGGCGGTTTCGAGCTCGTGTCGCCCTGGCCTCATCACCGCATCGCCGACCTGACCCGAGACCGCTCGCTGCGCTCCGGGCCCTCGGTGCGCAAGGTCGTGGAGGACGCCCAGCTGGCCGTCGCCGCGCGAGGGCACGTCGCGCGCATGAAGCCGGACTGGGTCATCAGTCATCACGTTGAGGCGACTGCCGCATGCCTCGCGGCGCGTCTCAGTCCCGTGTTGTTCGTGGCGCATACCGCGCTCGAGCCAGAGCTGCCGTCGTATCTGCCGCCGCGCGCCAGCGGCCTCGCCGTCCGCATCGCGTCGCGTGTGGGAGGCGCGCTGGACGTCGCGCTCGCGCGCCGCGCGGATGCGGTCGCGGCGGTCTCCCCCTGGCTCGCCTCGCATCTGGCGTCCCGGACCGAGCGGGAGGTCACGGCGTTGCCGATCCCGTGGCCCGTGCCGGCGCGCACCGCGCACGAGGACCGGGAGAAGGCGCGCAGCCGCCTGATGATCGACGCCGCCGCGCCGGTGATCCTGTACGCAGGCAACCTGGACGCCTACCAGGGGCTCGACGTGCTCGTGAAGGGATTCGTCGAAGTGCGCGCCCGCCGGCCGGAGACCCGGCTGCTGATCGCGACGGAGTCCGCGCACGACGAGCTCGAGCAGTCCTTGTGGAGCGCGGGCCAGGCGGATGCGGTCATCTTCGCGCCGCTCGCCGACGAGCCGGACCGACGCCTGGTGCACGCCGCGGCGGATGTCGTGTGGGTGCCTCGCCACACCCCAGGGGGACTCCCCATCAAGCTGCTCGACGCGATGGCGCGCGGCGTCCCCACCGTGGCCAGCCGCGCAGCCACCGCGGATCTCGACCTGGCGGGTCGCGTCATGTTGACCGACGACGCGGACCCGGACGCGTTTGCTGCGGCGACGGTGTTGGCCCTCGAGGGGCGCGCGTCCGCACGCGCTGTTGGTGAAGAAGGCCGTCGCTACATCGCCGAGCACCACAGCCCAGCGCGCTTCCTCGAGGTCCTCGATGGCACGGTTCACACCTCGTCGAGCTGACCCGACCTCAGACCGGTTGGCACTGAGTTTCGGCGTCGCGATGATGCTGACCTTGTTGTCGACGGTCGCCCATGCGGACGTGATCCCCCTCGAGCCGCGCGGCTGCCCCCCCGGATCCGTCGGCAGGTCTGGGCACATGGGGGCCTACTGCGCGCCCACGCGCTGCGAGGAGGTGCGCGACTGCCGTCCGTACGGACGTCGGCGCTTCGAGTGCCGCCCCGCGGGCCTGTGCGTAGAGACGCGAACGGTCTGGCACGGACGGCTGCAGTACCGGCCGCTCGACGTCGTACACGGGATGTGCACGCAAGACGCGGACTGTCCGGACGGTGTTCCGTGTGAAGTCGAGCGGCGCTGCGTGCACGGCGGCCGTTACGACGGGAGGCAGCCGCCGGTGCCCGAGGAGGAGTCCGCAAACGTGCCGGGCGCCGGGTCGGTGGTGGGGCTGGCCGGATTGGGCGCTGTGTTTCTGGGGGCGCTGGCGTGGCGGGCCCGTCGTCGTAGGGCCATCCGGCGACGCGCGTCGGGTCGGCGGAGGGCGCGAGTGGACCCCTCCTTCGAGGCGGGCACGCCCCCTTCCGCAGAGGTGTGCGAAGAGCGTCGTGCGGCTGTGCGACGCGCGCGTGAGCCTTGACCGCGCTCCGCCGCGCGATCAGACCATCGGACGGAGGACCTCGGATGGCGCACATCGAACTGACGATCGAAGGCATGAGCTGCGGCCACTGCGTGAAGGCGGTTGAAGATGCGCTCTCGCACACACCCGGCGTCACGGCGGTCGAGGTGAGCCTCGGTCATGCCCGCGTCGAGGGTGACGTGGAGCGCGCCGCGCTGGTGGCGGCGATCGAAGAGGAGGACTTTCGTGTAGTGACTTCGGGAGGCGGCGTCACGGGCTCCGGTTGAATCGTGCCCGGCCGTCCGCCACAGTCTCTTCATGCGTTTTGCGCTGCTTTGTACGTGTCTTCTCGCGCTCGGTTGCAGCGCGGTGGTCAACCCCGACGACAGCCGGCTCGGCGATGAGCCCGACGGTGGCGGCATCGTCATCACAGACTCCGGCATCCGCCTGATGGACGCGGGGAATCCGCTGCCCGACGGCTCCCCGCCGCCCGAAGACGGCGGCCCGCCTCCGCCCGAAGACGGCGGCCCGCCCATGATGTGCGAGGGCGACCCGCGCTGTGCCGGGGACGTGCTCGTGAGCTGCTCCGAGGACGGGTTCGTGCAGCGCCGCGACTGCGCCGAAGAAGACGCGTTCTGCGAAGGCGCGGAGTGCAACCCGCAGAACTGCGAGCCCGGTGAGGCCCGCTGCAACGGGAGCTTCTCGGCCTCCTTCGTGTGCGATGACCGCGGCGTCGGAGAGGTCCGCATGAACTGCGATCGAGGGTGCGCGTTCTCCACAGGACGATGCCGAGGAGACGACCCGCCTCCGACCACGTGCGAGGACATCGACTCGATCAGCGTTGGCGGCGACGACGAGGTCGACCTCTGTGACCGCGCCAACGGCACCTCCTACATCGGTGGCGAGGACTGCCGTGGCGACAGCGACGCGGACTCCGGCGAACAGGTGTATCGCTTGACCCTGACCGAGGACACCAACGTCGAGATCGAGGTGTACGACATCGACGAGGGCCGCGCTGTGGACACCGTCGTGTACCTCCGCCGCTCCTGCGAGAACGCCGACAGCCAGATCGCCTGTGCGGATGACGTGCCTTGCGGAGAGTCTGATTTCCCCGGCGGGCCTCGCTGCATCGGAGAAGGGGAGGGCGAGGAAGTGCGTCAGTCCATCCTGCGGGCGCGCCTCGCCGAGGGCGAGTACTTCATTGTCGTCGACGCGCACGACTACCGCTCCGGCGCCACGTTCTACTCGTGCGGTGAAGTTCGCGTCGAGGTCCGGGAGTTCGAAGGCGGGTGAACCTGCTGCTGCTCGAGCCGGACGAGCTCGAGGGGACGGAAGCCGAGGGCACTGAACTCGAGACGACCCTGGCTGGTGCGCGCGCCGCGCACGTTCGCGGTGTGCTGCGCGCTGACGTGGGCGCCCGCCTGCGCGTTGGGGTCGTCGACGGACCGGTCGGGGACGCCGAGGTCCTCGCGATCGACGCGTCGTCGGTACGGCTGCGCTGCCGCTTGGGTTCTACGCCGCCCGTTCCCCAGGTCGATCTGGTGCTCGCGCTACCGCGGCCCAAGGTGCTGAAGCGCCTCTACGCTCCGCTCGCGGCTCTCGGTGTGGGCCGGGTGATCCTGACAAACGCCGAGAAGGTCGAGCGCTATTACTTCGACTCCCACGCCGTGCGCCCCGAGGTGATCCGCCCTCGGCTGCTCGAGGGGCTGAGTCAGGCGCGCGATACACGCGTGCCGAAGGTCGAGGTGAGCCGGTCGATTCGCAGGACGGTGGAGGACTTGCTGGCCGATACGTCCGCCCGCCGCCTCCTCGCAGACCCGGTGTACCGCCGCTCGGTGTACGAGGTGGCGTCCCGCACACAAGGCCGGCTCGTCCTGGCGCTGGGGCCCGAGGGCGGATGGACGCCCTACGAGCGCGACCTCTTCGAGCGTCATGGGTTCGTGGGCGTGGGGCTCGGGCCGCGCACGCTCCGCAGTGACACGGCCACCGTGGCGCTGCTCACGCTGGCTCACGCCGGCCTTGGCGCTGCTTCCGGTACCTTTCGTCGATAGGCATCCATGAGGGACTCCTGCCGAAGTGCGGGCAGCGGTTTGACCGCTTCCCGCATCGTGACGCCCGACGCGCGATGGGTGCGCGAGCGAAGGAACAAGTCGACGCGCGCCGGCGCCTTCTTGCCCGCCTCGCGAAGGACCCAGCCGATCGCTTTGCGAATGAAGAACTCCTTCTCCTCGAGCATCGCGTCGGCGTAGCGGACGAAGCGGTCGAAGTCCCCGGCCCCGGTGCGCAGCGGGACAAGCAGCACGAGCAGCGCACTGCGACGAATCCAGAAGTCCAAATCCCGTGCCCACCGATCGAGGGTCTCGCCGCAGTCGGGGTCCGAGGCCACGATGGGGCCGACGCCCTTGATGGCGAGCTCATCGAGCAGCGCCCACGTTCGGCACTCCCAGAGGAGGGCCTCGAGCCAGGGAAGGTCCTCACGGCTCAGCGCGTCGCGTTTCGCGTGCTGCGTGATCGAGAGGACCGCGAGCATACGCAGCTCGTGCACCTCTCGCTCCCACATCGCCTGCGCCAGCGGGCGCAGAGGCTGGCCTTCCTTGGCGAGCGCGCGCGCGGTCTTTCTGAGCTGCGGCACGGGCACCCCGAGGTGGCGCAGCGAGCTCTTGAGGTAGGCGCGCTCCTTGTCCGCGCGCCCCGGCGCCGCCTGCGCCAAGAGCTCCGCTTCCAGGCGGTCGAGGCGTGCTTGCATGGTCGGGAGCGTCGCACGACAACGCCCACTTGGGTCCAGAGCCCGCCTCGGCTATGACCCCGGCATGCAGACGGCGGGCCGGACGTGCGGGGGCTGCGAGACCAAGCTCGAGGTCCTCGGGGATGGAGACGGGTGCGCCGCGTGCGACGTCATGCTCTGCAACGGGTGCCTCGACGGAAGCGATCGGTGTCCCAGCTGCCAGCGCCCGTTCGACGAGACGCGGGGTGCAGCCCCGGCGATCGCGCGCGACAGTCTCGGAGCACGGCAGCTGCGAGCCGTCTCCGTGACCTTGCTCGGGTCCATCGTGTTGATGGCGGTGCTGGGCGCCATCCCGGTCTCGACCACGGTGGTGAACCTGGTGCTCGTCAGTCTGCTCTTGATGTGGACGTCGCGCGGCGGGACGTGGTCGCGATGGGTGCTCGTGGTCCTGGTCGCTCTCGGTGCGGCGAGCCACGGGATGGCCGTTGCGCAGGGCCAGGGCTGGGGCCAGATGGTGTCCGTCGCGATGGTCGTGCTCTACGTCGGTTGTGCGCTGGCGCTCGCGTTCAGTCCCGCCATTCACGCGCACGTCCGCGCGCAGGCGCTCGCCCAATCCGGCACGTGACTGAGGTCGAGATCACGCCCGACGAGGCGCGGCGATACCTTCTGCACCACCACGGCTTGGCGACGCCACCCCCCTCCGGACGCGCTCACGTTCGGCCGGTGTTCGAGGCGCTCGGCGCGGTCCAGCTCGATCCGCTCGCCCCGATGGGGGACAACGCCAGTCTCGTCTTTCACGCGCGTGTCAGGGGCCTGAAGAACGGGGACGTGTATGGCGCGCTGCTTCCCGGGGCGGCGTTCGAGCACTTCGGAAAGGAGCGCTGCCTGCTGCCGGCGCGCGCGTTCCCGCACTACCGCGACCAGGCGAAGAAGACGCCCGCCTGGCGGCTGACCAAGCAGCTCGAGCGCGTGCCGGTCGAGGCGCTCGAAGCGGTGTACGCGGAGGTCGCCGAGCGAGGTCCGGTGACGGCGGCGGACCTTCGCGACCGAGGGCGGGTCCGCCCGATCGACTGGAGCGGATGGAAGTCGACGTCGCGCATGTCGACGATGGCGCTCGAGGTGCTGACCCTGCGCTGCCGCCTGGTGGTGTCGGGTCGCACGCCGGGAGGCAAGATCTACGACCTTCCGTCCCGCGCGCTCCCCGACCACCACGCGCTCCCGAGCGAACCCTTCGCGCGGTGGGCGCTGCTGGAGCGGGTCCGTCAAGCCGGGCTGCTGTCCCGCGCGGGCAGCCCGATGTGGTCGATGATCCGCGAAGCACGGACGTCGAGCTTGCCGGACGACTTGGTGTCGCAAGGTGTGCTGGAGGCGGTGCGGATCCGCGGATCGCG
Source organism: Sandaracinaceae bacterium (assembly GCA_045106715.1). GTDB lineage: Bacteria > Myxococcota_A > Polyangia > Polyangiales > Sandaracinaceae. The sequence goes on along the minus strand of JBGCFC010000046.1, from coordinate 12,024 downwards.
CCGGCCCTACCTGGCGATGGCGGGGTTCCGCGAGCGGATCGGGCGGGGCCACCGAGGGGATCGAGTCCGGGTCCTGGCGCCGCTCGATCCGTTGATCTGGGACCGCAAGCTCGTGCGTCACGTGTTCGGGTTCGAGTACGTCTGGGAGGTCTACAAGCCGGCCCGCCAGCGCCGATGGGGCTGGTACGTCTGCCCGCTGCTGTTCCGCGGCCAGCTGGTCGGACGCCTCGAAGCGCGGACACGGGACGGCGCGCTGTGGGTGGACGGGCTCTGGATGGAGCCGGGGCTGGCGGTCCCGGAGCGCGCGCTCGCCGCGGTCCTCCGTCGGCACGCCCGCGCGTGTGGGGTCGAGGAGCATCGCTGGACAGCGGGGGCGCGCCGTCAGTTGAGCTCGTAGCCGATCTTCGCCTCGACGTGGTGCACGGGATCGGACCCCGCTCCCCAGAAGCCGGAGTTCGGGATGAAGATCCCATAGAGCCCGCGGATCCGGAACCCGGCGCCCGGACGCCAGATCGCCTGCGCGTCGAACTCCGTGCCCGTGTAGTTCTCGCCCAGGGTCTGAGGCCGCCCGAACACGAGCCCGTCGACCGCGAAGGTGAGCTGCGGAATTGGCTTGACCTGTGCGTGGAGCGCGCCGCCGTACGCGTTGCCGCGGGCGCCCATCACGTCAGTCAGGCCGAGGAAGAGGTGCGCCGTCGGGAAGAGTTGGTTGTAGCCCTCGTTCTCCGAGGTCGTGGGGTCGTCGCCGGACGCCACGAAGCCATGTCCGCTGAACCGGAGCATCCCGTCGAGCAGCCGGACGCCGACTTCGGCGTCGAGATGGCCGGCGATGATCGCATTGGCGCTGTTGTCGCGGCCCACCTGGAGCCCCGCTTCGGCGCGGACGTCGAGCAGCTCGCCGGTCCACTTGACGCGTCCGCCGAGATGCACACGCAGGGCCCAAGGCACGGTAACCCCCATCGCGTCGACGGCGTCGTTCGTCTGCCGCGCCAGCGCATAGGCGTCGAGCGCGATGCCATCCCCGAGCAGCGGTCCGAGGTTCGCGTAGGCCCCGTAGAAGTACCCGTCGCCGTCGCCGAAGCCATTGGCGCCGCCCTCGTTGAGCATCGACCAGAACAGGTCGATGCTCAACGAGGGCCCCGGCGTCAGGCGCATCCGCGCGCCGTCGAACGAGCGCCCGGCCGGGTGCCACCGCAGCGCGCCCACGACCAGCTGGCCGCCGTAGTTCAACACCAGACGCCCGATGTCGAACCGCATCGCGTCTCCCACCGCGAGGATGAGGTTGCTTCGTAGAGCCCGAGCGCGGGCTGGGAGACGCCGCCGGAGGTGCCCCCGAACGAGTAGAAGCCGGCCACCTGAGGCCGAAAGCGCACCGCCGCGACGACCTCATCGGCCACGCGGAGATCGCTGATCATCAGCCCCACCTCCGCGCGGTAGCGCAAGCAGTCGCCGTCGTTCGCTCCGGGGAAGCAGCCAGGGTTGCCGGCGTTGAGCGCTTCGTAGCCCTCGCGGTGCTCGAAGCGCGTGAAGAGCGAGGCCAGCGGGCGCACGGTCGGACCGCTCGCGGGCTCCGGTTCGGGTTCGGGTTCGGCGGGGGGCTCCGGGACGGACTCGGCTTCGGCGCGGTGGGAAGCCAGCTCGGCCTCGAGGGTCTCGACGCGCTCCAGCGCGGCCGCCAGCTCAGCATCGTCCGCTTGTTCGCGTTCTTCGAGCCGGCTCAGCCGCGCCTCGAGCACCGAGGTGTCCGCCGCCGCGCCTTGGACCGGCGGCGCGTCCGTGGTCTCCGCGTCCTCGGTGGTCGACCACCTGGCCCGCCGCCTCGGGCTTCGGTAGCGCTCGACGGTCAGAAGAACAGCTTGCCCAGCACGCTGACGAACGCGCCCGCGCTGTGGGTGTGTCCATCGAGGCGGGTGTGGGAGCGCGACTCGAACAAGTTGTCCAGGCGTCGGCGTGACAGCTCGGCCTCGGCGTCCCGGATCTGGCTCTTTCGGTGGTCTCGCAGCCCGCCGGACGCGACGAAGTCCAACACGTGGGTCAGCTCGTCCTCGTCGAACCACACCCCGTGGATTTTGCAGACGTCGATGAGGATGCCGGAGCGACCGCCGAAGTTGCGCGGCGTCATGATCACTTCGCACGTCGGGCAGCCGCGGTAGCTCACCGAGCCCGCCTGCAGCGACTGCCGCTTGACCTGTCCCGGCATCGTGACGCCGGACTCCGTCTCCCGCGCATGCGTGAGGTGGCTCAAGGTTTCGTGATCCACCTGCAAGCCGCCGCACTTCGTGCATTCCTTGACCCGGTGTTCGCCCACCTCGATCAGATGAAGGGCCTGCTTGCAGTCGGGGCAGTTCGACCCCGTCTCGCCCAAGTCGCCCTCCAGCCCGAGCGTCGCCCCGCACCCCGCGCACCGAGGATTGCCCGCGAAGCTCAGGTCGAAGCAGCGCCAACAGCGCACGCTCGCGAGCTCGACGCTGCAGTAGGTGCAGTGCCGCATCCCGCTCTCCAGCCAGCCGCCGCACGAGGGGCAACGCAGCGCGCGGGCTTGCGAACCGTCGCCGCCTTTGGACTCGGGGGGCTTGACCTGCTGGATCGGCTCGGGGGGACCGAGCTCACACAGGCAGGGGGGGAGGGCCGCGGAGGGCCCGAGGGAGCCTCCGCACTCGTCACAAGGTTCCGGCGTCACGACGTCTCATGGTAGCGGGTTGCGTGCCGCGGTGAAGAACCTCTTCGCTGCGGCGGGCCAGGTGCAGTGAGGCTCCAACCCCTCCGCGGGCACTTGGATTCCCACGTTCCAGCCGACATGATCGAGGCATGTCCTGTCGATTCTGGCCCGCGCTCGCCCTCTCCCTCGTGTGCCTCGCGCCTCCCGCGCAAGCGCAGAGCACCGATACCCAGACGGTGCTCGGCCCGGGGCTCTACGTCTTTCAGACGCGCACGCTCAGCGCGACGTGCAACGATGACGAGCGCACTGGCTACGTGCACACCTTCATCGCGCCCATCCACGGCGTGCCGGGCGACCGACGGATGCGCATGCAGCTGACCAACTCCCGACACTGGCCGGGCTGGGACATCGTTGTCGCCCAGAACGGGACGATCACGGGAGACGCCGCGCTCGACGGCAACCGCAACCCGACGCCGAACACGCCGCGCAACCACTTCGAGGTGCAGCCACGCCGAGATCGATTCGTCGGCACGGGCGTGCGCACATACCGGAGTGAGGGGCGCACCTGCGAGGTGCGTTTCGACGCGCTGCTCCGCCCGATGGCCGAGTGACCCACGTCGTCGTCACCGGCGGCACGCGAGGGTTCGGCTTCGGGCTGGTGGAGGCGTTCGTGGCGCGGGGCTGCCGGGTGACGCTGTGCGGTCGCAGTGAGCGGTCGGTGCAAGCGGCGCTGTCTCGACTCCCGGCCGGCGTGTGCGGTGTGGTCGCGGATGTGCAGCGCTACGCGGACGTCGTTCAACTCTACGACGCCGCGGTGGCGGAGCACGGCCCGGTCGACCTGTTCATCAACAACGCGGGCACGAGCAACGCGCAGCAGGACTTCGTGGACCTCACGCCAGAGTCGATCGATCGCGTGGTCGGGGTGAACTTGCTCGGCACCATGCACGGCTGCCGCGTCGCGCTCGAGCGCATGCGCGAAGCCGGGCGCGGCCACGTGTTTCTCATGGAGGGGTTCGGCAGCGACGGCCGGGTCCAGCCAGGCATGGCTCCCTACGGCGCCACCAAACGTGCGATTCGCTACCTGACGCGCGCGCTCGTGAGGGAAACGAAAGGCGGACCCGTGAAGGTGTCGCGGCTCAGCCCCGGCATCGTGGTCACCGATCTCCTGCTCGACGTCTATCGCCACGGCGACCCTGCGAACTTTGCGCGTCAGCGGTGGCTCTTCGAGGTGATCGCCGACCCGGTTGAACCCGTGGCGCGCTGGATGGCGGATCGGATCCTCGCCGGTCCGCGTCATGGCGCCTTCGTCGCCTGGATGACGGTCCCGAAGGCGGCCCTGCGTTTTCTCCAGCCGCGTTATCACCGTCGACGGTTGTTCGCCGCGCTCGAGGTTTGACCGCGGTCCATCGGGGAGCCGACGTCGGTAAGTTCATAGCGCGGCTTCGCTGCCGCGGAGGGTTCTTGCCGAGCCGTCGGTCAGTTCGCCGCTTCGAGCCAGGCATCGAAGTGCGCTCGCTCGCCGGCGGTGAGCGGCCCGGTCGGCGGCATGGGGCGTGTGGCGTTCGGAGCGATGCGGGTTTCGACATGGGCGCGGCCATCGCTCCGGCGCAGCCAGCCTTCGCGTTCCACCGCCTGCCGCGCGGTGTTGGGTTCGCCTCCGGCGTACTCATGGCAGGGGCTGCACCGGGGAATCAGGACTTCACGCTGGAGCACCACGAACTCCGGCTCAGCCTCGTTCGGGGCGGCTGCGTGGTCTTCGGGCGCGTCCCCCCGCCGTCCGGCGTAGGCGTCGCCCGCGAGCCGGAGCACGGTCCCGTTGGTGTCTTCGGTCAGCCACACGCTTCCGTCGGCGGCGAGCGCCATCTCCACCGGAGAGCCGCGCGGACCCCTGTCGGAGGCGTCCCATCCCGCGATGACCGTCTCGAGCGGGGCGTCGCGGGACGGCACGCCGTCGTCGTCGACGGGGAGCGAGAGCACGCGGTGGCCGGTGGGGCGGTAGCCGTGAAACGAGATCAGCAGGCGGCCCTCGAGCGCCTCGAGGCCGGTCGCGTAGTAGGCCATCCCGAGCGGCGCGCCGTGCGGCGGAAGGAACCGGTGGGGCGCGGTGTAGCGCGGGTTCTCGTCGTCGTCGCAGACGAAGGGTGCGTGGGTCCAGTCGGGGTCGCGGCCGGCCGCGTCGAAGCAATAGGGCCAGCCGTAGTGCTGCCCCTCGACGATCACGTTGAGCTCCTCCTCGGGCGAGTTGGCGTCCCGAAAGTCGACGCCGTTCTCGCCCTGGAGGAGCGTGCCGGACGGGTGGGCGGCGAGCGCGACCGAGTTGCGCAGCCCGCGCGCGTACACCTCTGGGGTGGACGACCAGCTGCGCTCGCCGGTGCGCGCGTAGCGCCAGAGCGCGGCCGTCCGGTCGGCTTCGTCGTGGCAGCGCGGGGTGTCGGCCGACTCAAGGCAGCGGTCCGTGGCCGAGCCCATGTTCACGATGAGATCGCCGGCCGCGTTGAACACGAATGAAGTCAGCGGATGGAACCGGACGGGGCGCTCGTTCCAGCCCACCACGGGCATGCCGTCGACGACGATCTCGCGCGTGCTCACCGGGTCCTCTGCCGCAGGGTCGAACCGGAAGATGCGCTGGATCTCACCCACGTAGATCCAACCGTCCGGCCCGACGCGCCCCCCGTGCGGACGGTCGAGGCGCCGGAAGAACGAGCGTGGCACCCATGCCTCACCCTGTTTTCGTAGGCGCCAAACCCGCCCCGCGCGCGGCCGGCGGGCGCCATGATCGATGACCCACATCGTGTCCGTCCGGTTCGGGTCGTGCGTGATGCCGCGCGGCCGGAACCGCCCTCGCGCCGCGTCGATCGCGGGCGTCTCCGTATGAATGACCAGCCCCACGCAGAGCCCCTCGGCGGTCTCCACAGCCAGCGCGGGCAGGCCGTCGCAGAGCTGGCCGACTTCGGCTTGGTACGGGCCGCGCGTCTCGATGCGACTCGGGGGGAGCGGTACGGGCGGAGGCGGTTCCGGCTCAACGGGCGTTGGCTCGCGTCCTGGAGACGGTGTCTCATCAACCGCGCTCGAGGGCGTGTCGGTTCGCGTTTCGGAGGACGACTCCTGTCCACACGCGCTCGCCAAGAGCGCGAGCAGGCAGACGCACGCACGCGTGCGGCTCGCTACCATTCGACCGCGCTCGGGCGCAGCCGGACGTCCGTGGTCCCGTCGCCGACGGTGCTGTTGTAGTTCCAGCCTGCGCAGCGCAGGCCGTGCTCCGCGCTCTGAATGCAGATGGACGTCTTCGCGAGCCGCACCGCTTCGATCGTGCCCAGGTCGCTCGGTCGGATCGGGCTCGAGGCGTGTTCCCGAGAGCCATGCGCCATGGCGCCGTATTGGCCGTTGCCCCAGCACCACGCCTCGCCATCCGGGGTGAGGGCGCAGGTGGTCACGGCCGCGGCCTGCAGCGAGACGAAACCTGTGACGCCGCTGTCGACCGGTCGCGGCGTCGGGTCGTCGAACAAGTCTGCGCCCGCGCCATCGCCTCGCGAGCCGAACGCGTCCCCACCCCAGCAGTACGCGCGGCCCTCTGCATCCAACGCGCAGGTGCCCCATTCCAAAGCCGACACCGCCCTCGCGCTCGCGATCTCCGCGACGGGCGCCGGGGTCTCCGGCTGGCTCACGTAGCCCCGCCCCAACTGCCCTCGGACGTTCTCGCCCCAGCAGTACAAGGACGTGTCCACCGAGACCGTGCAGATGTGGTGTTGTCCGATCGAGATCGCGCTCGCGGGCGGAATCCCCTCGATCCGGATCGGTCGAGGCGCTTGCCTGAGCGCGCCACTCCCTGAGCCGAACATCCCGCTCACCGAGACTCCCCAGCACCAGACGTCGCCCTCGCTGCGAATCGCGCACATCACGGCGCCCCCGGCTTCCAGCTGCGTCACCGAGTCGAGACCCGCCAGGGGGTTCGGGTTCGGGTCGGCGTCCCCCAGAAGCCCGGCGGCCTGCCCCTCGCCCCAGCACCAGACGGTTCCGTCTCGGCGGAGGGCACACACCGCCGCGGATCCGGTGGCGACCGAAACGACCTCGTCGACGCCCTCCACGCGTTGCGGCCGACTGTGGGTCGCGACCCCGAGTGCTCCGCACTGGTTCTCCCGGCACGAACCCCAGGACCACACGGAGCCGTCGCTGAGCGCTGCGCTGCTGAACGTCCGCGAGACGTCATGGGAGACGACGTCCAAGCAGACCCCGGCGTCGCAGCGGACGTCGCAGACCACACCGCATCCACCGCAGTGGAGGCGGTCGGTCTCGGGGTCGACGCAGCGGCCCGCGCAGAGGAGAAATCCGGGCGGACAGCGGCACGCACCGTCATCGCAGGTCGCGGGCGCGAGGCAGAGCGAGTCGCACCCTCCGCAGTGCCGGTCCGACCTCGAGGTGTCCACACACGCGCTTTCACAGAAGGTCTCGCCCGCGCTGCATTCGCACGTTCCTGCCACGCAGCGTTGATCGCTGCCACACCGGCGTCCGCAGCCCCCGCAGTGCTCGACAGATCCATCCGTGTTCACGCACCGGCCCCCGCACGAGGACTGGCGAACATCGCAGCGAGCCGCGTCCCCGTCGGTCGAGGCGTCGTCGCCGCCGTCCGCCCCGCCACTGCCCGTCGCGTCCGTGGAGGCGTCGTTCAAGGGCGCGCCCACAGGGCCGGCATCGACGGGCAGGACGACGCCGGCGTCCATGCCCGAGTCCATCGGCCGCGCCGCGTCTTCGATCCGAGCAGCCCCCGAATCGATGGAGGCGTCTTCGCCGGTCGGGACAGAGAGCCCGCCTCGCGCGCCGCAGCCCGAAACCCAGACAGCCGCGACGATGCGCAAGACCGCGAGCTTCCGGGGACCCAGCATCGCGTGACCATACCAGCGGCTCGTGGAGCGGACCCGCCTCTCGAGCCCTGAAGCTCAGTCGGCTTCCTCTTCCTCAGGCTCGTCGCGGCCGTCCTCGGCTTCCTCGGCTTCCTCGGATCCCTCGCCGTCAGCGGCGGCGAGCTCGGCGGCCAGCGCGCTCAGTCCCGCGGCTTGCTCGGGCGTCACGCTCCGCGACAGCACCGGGATGGCGTTTCGGAAGTAGGTGTGGTCCGTGTACTGCGTGTCGATCGCCTCACCCCAGCGGTCGGTGCCGTCGACGTCCACCGTCCCGTCTTCGTTGAGGCTCACCTGCAGTCCGCTCAAGTCCCGCACATCGGCATGGGTGGCGGGCTCCGCTTCGCTTCCTTCATCCGAGGAATCGCCCGGTGCTTCATCGTCGTTGGGCGTCGGGTCTTCGCTCGCCTCAGTTCGGGCCGGTGTCTCGCCGCTCGAAGAGAAAGGACGCGCGTCGTCGTCGCCACCACAGCCGACCGCGAGCGAGAACATCAGAGCCAACACGGGTCCCCCGCACGGGTGTTGCCATTGCCTGCGATTGCGCTTGTCCATCGAAACCTCTCCCTCCATCGCGATGCCGCGGAGCCGGAGAATGGACGCGGCATGGGGGCTCCCGCAAGCCTCCACAGTCCCGGAGATGGGATCTTTCGAGTTCCACCCTGACTGAAAAGCTGCTTTGTTACTTGTCCCCTGGCGCGGCCTTTCCATTGGGGCGGGGACTCCTCTGTTTCGTAGGAATCTCTATGCGTCGCTTCGGTCTCGCCGTCTGTCTTGCCGTCCTCGCCAGCACATCTGCCCTCGCCGGCACGTCCACCGTTCTCGCGCAGATCCCGTAAACGGGCGCGAGCACGACGCTGGACTACTCCTCGTTCACCGGAGCCGGGCTCGCGCCTTCGCCCGCGGCCGGCCAGCTGGACTCCGACTCTCATCAAGTCCGGGCGAGTTCAAGCAGCGTCTGTGCGTTTGGCGACACCTGCACGCTGTCCCCCTGTCCCCCTACGCGGGCGCGCTGCAGACCAACGCCGTCGCCGCGGGCAACATGTACGCGTTTGATCCGGGCGGCGCCGGCGACACCTTCCTCGGTTTTCAGCCTACGCCTACCCTGTATGAGCCGGGCGAGTACCGGATTCGCTACGAGAACACCTCGGGCGAATCTCTCATCTACCTCGCGCTCAGCTACGAGGCCTGGCAACGCAACGACCAGAATCGCGGCACCGTGGTGGACGTGAGCTTGGTCATCGGCGGCACGACCATCCCGATCCCGGCGCTCGGCTTCACGACGCCGCTTTCCGGCACCCCGGGCGCCGCGTTCGAGAGCCTCGGCGTCAACTCGCAGGACCTGAGCTTCCCCAGCTCGCCCATCGCGCCCGGCGCCACGTTCGAGGTGGTCTTTGCGTTCTCCGCGTCGGCCGGCGGCTCCGGCAGCCGTGACGAGTTCGGCATCGACGACGTGACCCTCTCCACGCCGCGCTGCGGCAACGGCGTCGTCGACTCGGGCGAGTCCTGCGATGACGGAAACGACAACGGCGCCAGCACCTGCGGCTGCCAGATCGCCTGCGAGTTCACCACCTCGGGCACCTCCTGCGATTCGGGCAGACTGGCCGGGCCCTGCCAGTCCGCGGCCGACGTCTGCGACGGCTCCGGCGCCTGCACCGACGTGTTCGCCGACACGGACACCGAGTGCCGCGCGTCCGCGGGCATCTGCGATGTGGCCGAGATGTGCACCGGGACCAGCGAAGCGTGTCCCTCGGACGACTTCGAGCCCGACACGGTGAGCTGCCGCGCCTCCGCCGGCATCTGCGACGTGGAGGAGATGTGCACGGGCAGCAGCGCCGAGTGCCCCGACGACGGCTTCGAGGCCGCGAGCACGGAGTGCCGCGGTTCGGCGGGCATCTGCGATGTGGCCGAGATGTGCACCGGTTCCGGCGCCGCCTGCCCTGGCGACCTGTTCATGGCCGCCGACGCCGAGTGCCGCAGCGCGGCCGACGTCTGTGACGTCGCGGAGATGTGCACCGGTTCCGGAGCCCTCTGCCCGATGGACGGGTTCGCTGATGCGAGCGTGACCTGCCGAGACGAAGCAGGCGGCTGCGACGTCGCCGAGCAGTGCACCGGAATGGGCATCGCGTGTCCGACGGACGCGTTCACCACGGGCAATGTCTGTCGTGCGTCGGCCGGCGTTTGCGACGTGGACGAGATCTGCCCCGGCGGTCAGGCGGAGTGTCCGAGCGACGACTTCGAGCCGGCCGCGACCGAGTGTCGCGCGTCGGCCGGGGACTGCGACGTCGCCGAGATGTGCACCGGCAGCGGGGCCGACTGCCCCACCGACGCGTTCGAGCCCTCCAGCACGGAGTGCCGCGAGTCAGACGGGATCTGCGACGTGGCGGAGATGTGCACCGGTTCCGGCGCGGCATGCCCAGGCGATGCGTTCGAGCCCAGCACGACGGAGTGCCGGGGCGCCGCCGATGTCTGCGACGTGGCGGAGATGTGCACCGGTTCGGGCTCCGAGTGCCCGAGCGACGCGTTCGAGCCCGCCACGACCACGTGCCGCGGGATCGGCGGACCGTGTGATGTCGAAGAGATGTGCACCGGTTCGGGGGCGTCCTGCCCGGCGGACAGCTTCTCCTCGGGCAACACCTGCCGTCCTTCGGTGGGCATCTGCGATGTGACCGAGGTCTGCGATGGAAGCATGGCCGAATGCCCGTCTGACGTCGTCGCCCCGGCAAGCACGGAGTGCCGCGGCAGCGCGGGCGTTTGTGACGTCGCGGAGATGTGCACGGGCTCGAGCAACATGTGCCCGGCGGACTCCTTCAACACTGGGCTCGTGTGCCGACCCTCCAACGGCGCCTGCGATGTAGATGACGCCTGCGACGGCTCGGGCGCCGAGTGCCCGGTCAACGAGCGTCGGCCCTCCAACTTCGTGTGCAACCCGTCAGCGGGTGTCTGCGACCGCCAGGAGCGCTGCACCGGGGTCGACGACGACTGCCCGACCGACCAGCTGGTCGCCGGCGGAACCGTCTGCCGCCCTCAGGCGGGCGGGTGCGACATCGAGGAGGCCTGCACGGGCTCCAGCGTGGACTGCCCGACGGATACCTTCGAGCTGTCCGGCACCGTCTGCCGCCCCTCCGCGGGCGTCTGCGATGTGGACGAGGCGTGTGCGGGCGGCACGGCCATGTGCCCGGCCGACGCCTTCCAGCCGGCGAGCACGGAATGCCGTGGCGCCGCCGGCGACTGCGACACCGCCGAGATGTGCACCGGCAGCATGGCCGGGTGTCCGGCCGACAGCCTCGTGGCGGCGGGCACCGAGTGCCGCGGCAGCGCCGGCGACTGCGACCCGGCCGAGGCCTGCACGGGCTCGACCGTCTCCTGCCCGGCCGACGGTCGTTCGCCGGCGGGTACGATGTGCCGCGGCGCAGCCGGCAGCTGCGACGTGGCAGAAGCCTGTGACGGTACGGCCGTGGACTGTCCGACGGACGCCCTCGTGGGCGCGGGTACGGAGTGCCGCGGTGTCGCCGGGGCCTGTGACGTGGCCGAGGCCTGCACGGGCTCGGACGTGGCGTGCCCGACGGACGCCTTCGTGAGCGCGGGTACGGAGTGCCGCGGCATGGCGGGCGTCTGCGACGTGGCGGAAGCCTGCACCGGAGCGGCGGCCGCGTGCCCCGCGGACGTGTTGCTCGGTGCGAGCACGGAGTGCCGCGCGTCGGCCGGCGACTGCGACCTGGCGGAGAGCTGCAGCGGCGGGTCGGTCGACTGTCCTGCCGACGCGGTCGACGTCGGCTCGGTCTGCCGCATGGCGACGGGTCCCTGCGACGTCGAAGAGGTGTGTGGCGCTTCCGTGGCCTGCCCCTCGGACACCTTGCGGGGGGACGGAACCGCGTGCGGTGATGGCGCGGTCTGCAACGGCGACGAGACCTGCAGCGCGGGCAGCTGCGAAGCGGGGACCGACCTCGACTGCGACGACTCCAACCTCTGCACGGCGGACATGTGCGCCGAGCCGGGAGGCTGCGAGGCCGCTCCGGTCGCCGGCTGCTGCAACGTGGACATGGACTGCGCCGACGACGGCGACATCTGCACGACCGAAGCGTGCAGCGGCTCGGGTGGGACGTGCTCCTCCACGGCCATCTCGAACTGCTGTGACGAGGACTCGGACTGCACGGGCGGCAACGTCTGCCTCGACGTGAGCTGCAACCTCACGACGAACCAGTGTGAGTCGACGCCGGTCGCCGACTGTTGCGCCACGGACGCGGACTGCGGAGACGACAACCTCTGCACCACAGACTCCTGCAACTCGACCACGGGCGAGTGCACCAACGCGGCCGTCGCCGATTGCTGTCTCACGGACGCCGATTGCGGCGACGCGGACGACTGCACCACGGACAGCTGCGTTGGCGCGGGCGAAGGGGTGGCGGGCACGTGCAGCTTCCCGGCCATCGACAACTGCTGCCTCATGGACTCGGACTGCGCGGAGGTCGA
>JBGCFC010000045.1:0-46514 GCA_045106715.1 Sandaracinaceae bacterium | reverse complement strand
GCGATCAACCCAGCCCGGCGATCAACCCAGCCCGGCGATCAACCCAGCCCGGCGATCAACCCAGCCCGGCGATCAACCCAGCCCGGCGATCAACCCAGCCCGGGAATCAGCCCAGCGCCGCAACCACACCGTCGTGGAACGCGGGTCGGAAGCCGTCGATCTTCTCGTTTGCGCGGGACGGGCAGATGCGGTTGCTCAGCAGCGCCACGGAGAGGTCGCGCGCCGGATCGCAGTAGAGCGAGCAGCCGGTGAACCCTTCCATGCCGAAGGCGCCGGCCGACATGTGCCGGCCCTGGGGCGAGCCCTTGTCGTCGGCCGCCACCACCCACCCGAAGCGCTGCGGGTCGCCGTCCTTCGGCGCAGCCAACGCCTTGACCAGGACATCCCTGCGAAGAAAGTCGCTCCGCTTCGCGAGGACGTCCAGCATTGCACGACCGAATCGGGCGAGACCGACCGCCGTCGCGAACAGGCCCGCGTGGCCGGAGACGCCCCCCAACGCGGCGGCATTCTCGTCGTGCACGTCGCCGTGGACGTGCTCACCGCGCCACGGGCAGCGCTCGGTCGGCGCCACATGATGGGCCAGCGTGGCCCGGCGGTCCGTCGGCAGGGCACCGGGAAACACGACCAGATCCGTGAGTCCGAGCGGCTCGAGTACCTCGCGCGCGAGCAGCACGTCGAGCGGCTCTTTTTTCGCGCGCGCGAGAGCCTCTCCCGCGATGATGTATCCGAGGTCGCTGCGTTCCACTTGTCCTGGGCGCTTGCTGCCCCGACGCCGGCCAGACTCGCCCACGATCCATCGCCGCGCGGCAGGGCTGCCCAAATCGTGGGGGACGTCGAGGTACAGGCCTCCGGTCTCTGCCAGCCCACCGCGGTGCTCGAAGAGGGCGCGAAGGGTCTGTCCTGCGAGCGCGCTGTTCCGCACATCGGCTACGAAGCTCTGGATGGGCGCGTCGAGGTCCAGCTCGCGGCGGGATGCCAGGCGCAGCGCCAACATGGCGACGAACGGCTGCGTGACCTGCGCCAGATCGTAGTGGACCCGCTCGTCGACCGTCCCGCCGTTCAGCTCGAGCAGCCCCGCCTTCGCCGTGCGCTCCTCGGCCGAAGCTCCGTCGGCGAACGAGACGCACGCGACGGCTCCTGGGAAGACTCGGCCGGCGACCCCGGCCTCCAGAAGGCGGCTCATCTCGGCCCGGAGCCGGTCTCGGGGCGGTGCCACATCTCATAGTGCCCTTCCGGAGGTCCCCGGGTCCATGACTAACTCGCCAGGATGGCGGCACAGGCGCGTGGGCGACCCCAAACCGGGACATGCGTCTGGAGAAGGCAGACCGCCGCCACCGTCTCGGCCGCGAGTGCTATGGAGCGAACATGACGGAACCCCGAGGCGCGGAGGTCGACACCCTCCCTTTCCTGACCGGCGTGGAACCTCCCGTGGAGGGCACGATCCGGAGTGAGCCGGCGGACTTCCGCGTGGAGGAGGTCCCCGCCTACCTGCCCGCCGGCGAGGGAGACCACCTGTTCGTTCAGTTCGAGAAGACCTCGATCAACACGCCCGACGCGGTGCGGCGGATAGCACGCGCGCTGGAGGTCGAACCGAAGGAGTCCGGCTACGCGGGGCTCAAGGACCGCCACGCCATCACCGTGCAGTGGGCATCATTCCTGTTTGGGGACGCCGCCAAGCTCGACACCCCCATCGACGGGGTGCGCGTGCTGCAAGCCGCCCGCCACGGCAACAAGCTGCGAACGGGCCACTTGAAAGGCAACCGCTTCGACTTGCTCGTGCGCGGCGCGCCCATCGACCGGCTCGCGGACGTGCAGGATTCTCTGGCCACGATGGAAAAGCGCGGGGTGCCGAACTACTTCGGCGCGCAGCGGTTTGGCGGGAGCAACCTCCGGGACGCCAAAGCCTGGCTCATCGAGGGGGGCCGCAAGCCTCGCAAGCCCTTCCTGCGGAAGCTGTTCGTCTCCGTCCTCCAGTCCGCCGTGTTCAACGAGCTGCTCGCCGCCCGGGTGAGCGCCGGCACCCTCGACCGCGCCGAGCCGGGCGACCTGCTCCAGAAGACCGAATCGGGCGGCATGTTCCCGTGCGAGGACTCGGCCGTCGACACCCCACGCGTAGAGAGCTTCGAGGTCGGCCCGACGGGCCCGATGTTCGGACCGCGCACCCGACTCGCCGAAGGCCAAGTCGGCGAGCGGGAGCGCGAAGCGCAAGCGCGTTGGGGCCTCGACGACGTCGTGATGGGCCGCTTTCGCAAGGCCGGCCAGGGAACGCGGCGGCCCTACCGAGTCCCGCTCTCCGACGCCCAGGTGACGAGTGAACCAGACGGACTGCGGCTCCGGTTCACGCTCCCGAGCGGCGCGTACGCGACGGTCGTTCTCCGTGAGCTGCTGGGCCGCGCGGACCTCTGAAACGCGACCGGCCGCGTGAATTCGTCGACGAATGTCGATGAACCGCAGGCCACGAACCGCGTAAATATTCGGTCCAAACGGCCGAACCGTCGGAAATGGGAATCATTCTTACCGAGATCCGGTTGCCGCAATCCAACACCCCGCCTAGCTTTGGCGGGCTCAGGCCGCCGCGAGTCCGCGGAGGCGCTCCTCCCCCTTGCCGGCGAACGACGCCGCGCTGACTACCCTTGCCGGCGAACGACGCCGCGCTGACGAGAAGAGGCCATGGACATTCAGGAACGGTTGACCGCTTTCGCGATGCTCGGAGCCGAGTGGGTCATGTGGCTGCTCGTGGTGCTCTCGGTCTTCGTGGTCGCCATCTGCCTCGAGCGGGCGTACTACCTCATCGCCTCGCGGGACGACATCGAGGGCCTGAAGAAGAACCTTCTGAAGCGCCTCGGCGCCGGGGAAGTCGACGCCGCCCGCAAGGCGCTCGGCAACAGCAAGTCCTTCGAAGCGCGCATCGCCCTCGCTGGGCTCGACGCTGCCGAAGACGGCTCAGCCAGCGCCGAAGAGCGCATGAACGGCGAGGCCAGCCTCGCCCGCCTGGCGATGGAACGAAACCTCGCGTTTGTCGGAACGGTCGGAAACAACGCGCCCTTCGTCGGGCTGCTCGGGACCGTCATCGGCATCATCCGCGCCTTCCACGAGCTCGACCAGAGCAACGGGCAGGTCTCGGCTGGACTGATGAGCGAGATCGGCGAGGCGCTCGTCGCCACCGCGATCGGACTGCTCGTGGCGCTGCCCGCGGTCGCCTTCTTCAACCTCTTCATGCGGCTCATCCGAGCCCGTTTGGCGCGGGGCGAGGCGCTCGGCAACGACGTTCTGGCGCACCTCAAGAGCGTGCGAGCGACGTCGGGCGGCAGCCCCAAGAAGCGCGGCAAGAAGAGCTCCGACGACGACGGCGGGGAGTGATCGATGGGCGGCGGATCACAAGGCGGTGACGACGATCTCATCACCGGGATCAACGTCACGCCGCTCGTGGACATCGTCCTCGTGCTCCTGATCATCCTGATGGTCACGGCGAGCTACATCGTCAGCAAGAGCATCCCGATGGAGCTCCCGTCGGGGTCGACGGGCGAGCCGACAACGGAGCCCCGGACCCTCACGGTGAGTCTCGACGAAGAAGGCACGCTCTACATCGACGCCGAGCCGACCACCTGGGAAGCGCTCCCGGGCATCGCGAGCCGTTTTGCGGCGAGCTTCGACGACGTGGAGGAGCAGCCGCGCGCGGTGATCGCGGCCGACCGTCGCGTCAGCCACGGCGACTTCATCCGGATCGTCGACATCCTGCGTGAAGCGCGAATCACGCGGTACGCGATCAACGTCAATCCCGAAGACGTGAACCGCGGAAGCGACTGAACCCTGGCGTATCGGCCAAAACGGCCGATAGTGGGAAACGATGGAGATCCGGTCCACGTTAGTGCTCGCCGTGCTGCTCGTTCTGAGCGGTTTCGTGCACATGGGCGTGTGGGTGGCACTCGGCCTCCTTCCCCCGATCGAGGAGATGCTCGCTTCGCAGATGAGCGAGGTCGAGATGGTCGTGCTGCCGGAGCCCGAGCCGCCGCCCGAGCCCGTGGTCGAGGAGCCGGAAGAGCCGGAGGAGCCCGAGGAACCCGAGGTCATCGAGCCGGAGCCGGAGCCGGAGCCCGAACCGCGCCCCCGCCCAGAGCCACAGGAAGAGCCCCCTCCGCCAGATGAACCGCCGCCGGAAGAGCCCCCGGCCGCCGAGGAGGCCATCGCGGACTTCACCGGTGAGACCATGGCCGCCGAGGGCGAGGGTGCCTTTGTGAGCGCGCTGGGCAACGGCGGCGCCATGCAGGGCCCCATCGGGCAGCCGGGCGCGCAAGTGACCGGACGTCGCCGCACGGGGACGGCCGAGGGGACCCCAGGCGGCACGGGTGACGGACCGCCTCAGCCGCGTGTGTTGCCGGCGAGCGACCTCTCCCGACAAGCCGTACCACCGTCCCGCCGACTGGTCGAAATCCTCCGCCGCAACTACCCATCCCGCGCACGTGAGCTGGGGATCGAGGGCGACGCGGTGGTGCGTGTGCTCGTCAGCGCCAACGGCAGCGTACGGCCGCTCTCGGTCGTCTCGGAAGAGTACGAAGGCTTCGGCGCCGCGTGCCGGCAGTCGCTGCGGCAGGGGCCCCGATGGGAGCCCCCGATGGACCGACAGGGGGAGCCGGCCGCGACACGGCTGAACTTCCGCTGCACGTTCACGATCCGGTAGGTGCGCCTGCGAAGCCGGGCTCAGCCCATCCGCGAGAGCATGCCGCTTCCAGTGAGAGCGTAAAAAACCAATTTTCCGGAACCATCCGTTGCCACGGATTCACGGATGGGTGAGACTCACCGACGATGTCCAGGCGATTTTCGGCCGCGTTGGCGTGTGTGTTCTTGTTGGGGATCGGAGCGGTCAGCGACCGCGCGATGGCCCAGGACACGGTCCCGATCGGGGACTTCAACGTCCTGCGCTACACCCCTGCGGTCGGGCCGCGCAACTACTTCATGGTGGAGGGCGCGCAGACGCCCGGCCATCTGACAGGCTCCGCCGGCCTGACCATCGACTACGCGCACAACCCGTTCACGCTCTACAACGCGAACTGCGACGCGATGGGCGAGAACTGCGAAGTCACGTCGACGGAGACGCAGCTCGTCCAGTACACCGCCACCGCGTTCATCCACGGCACGCTCGCGCTGTGGGACCGGTTGCAGATCGGGCTGACGGTCCCGCTCGTGCTCACCAGCGGCGAGACGTTCCAGTACCTCACGCCCGAGGGAACCAATCTTCAGATCGACGGCGGCGATGCATTCGCGCTCGGCGATCCGCGGCTCTCCGTGAAGGGCCGCATCTTCACAGACGCCGACTCGGGTTTCTCGCTCGCCGCAACCGCGTGGCTTGGCGTGCCGACGGCGCACTACATGACGGAGAGCCGCTTCATCGGCGACCCGCTGCCGACCTTCGGCGGCCACGTCATCGCCGAGATCGTCAACTCCGGCTTCCGCGCGTCCGCCAACCTCGGCGGCACGTGGCGTGACGAGACCCAGATCTTCTCCACCAACGTGGGCCCGCAGATCACCTACGCGCTCGGCGCGGGGTATGACATCACACAGCTCTTCGGCGTCTACGGCGAGTTCGTGGGCGCGTCGACGTTCGTCTCGCAGGTGGACGAGCACGCGATGGAGTGGCGCCTCGGCGCACGCCTCCGGGTCGACGACTTCGACATCAACCTCGCCGGCGGCACCGGACTGACGAGCGGCGTGGGCACCCCTCTGTTCCGCATCGTCGGTGGGTTCCAGTGGGCACCCGTGCGGGCGGACTCGGATGGGGACGGCGTGATGGACGCCGACGACAACTGCCCGACCGAAGCGGAGGACGACGACGGCTGGGACGACGAAGACGGCTGCCCCGACACCGACAACGACGGTGACGGACGCCTCGATGGCGACGACCCGTGCCCCGACGAAGCCGAGGACACCGACGGCTTCGAGGACGAGGACGGTTGCCCCGACACGGACAACGACGGCGACGGGATCAACGACGGCTACGACAGCTGCCCGGACCAAGCCGAGGACGTGGACGAGGACCGTGACGAGGACGGCTGCCCCGACAACGACACCGACCGGGACGGCATCGAAGACAACGTCGACCAGTGCCCGAACGAAGAAGAGGACTTCGACGGGTTCGGCGACGAGGACGGCTGCCCCGAGGAAGACTTCGACGGAGACGGGCAGCCCGACCTCGAGGACCAATGCCCCGACCAGGCAGAAGACGCCGACGGGTTCGAGGACGACGACGGGTGCCCCGAGGAAGGCGGCACGCCACTCGGTGGAGCGCCCGCCGCCGCCGAGGCCCCGGCGGACGGCGATGGCGATGGCGTGCCGGACACACTCGACAACTGTCCGGAGGAGGCCGGCACCGAGGCCAACCATGGATGCGCCGCCGTGCAGCAGGTGGCCATCACGTCCGACCACCTCGAGATTGAGGGCAACGTCTACTTCGACACGGGTCGCGCGACCATCCAGGAGCGCTCGCACGAGCTGCTGATGAACATCGCAAACGTGCTCAACGCCCACCCCGAAATCAGCCACGTGACCATCGAAGGGCACACCGACGCCCGCGGGCGTGCGCAACGCAACCGGCAGCTGAGCCAGCGACGCGCGGACGCGGTCGTGCGCTTCTTGGTTCAGCGCGGCAGCGTGACGCGAAGCCGCCTGGACGGCCGCGGATTCGGCTCGGAGCGGCCGGTGGTGGAGAACGCGTCGACCGACGAAGAGCATGCGCGGAACCGCCGCGTCGAGTTCCAGATCACCCGCGAGTGACGGGAACTTGACCGTAACGCGGCGCGCGCGGTCTATGACCTCGTGCGCCGTTTTCGTTTGCATCGCCCCCCTTTTGTCCACCCGACCGCGTTGGCGGTCCTGCTGCTCGGCTTCGCCAGCTGCCGCCCCACCCAGCTGGCGGGGAGCGCAGTCGGCCAATACGAGGTGATCGGCGCCCTGACGGAGAACACGTGCGCTGAGGGCTACCCCGCGCCGGCCGACCTCTACTTCCACGTGGAGCTGAGAGACGACGCCTCGGGGACGGGACACTGGAAACTGCCCAACGCGGGCATCTCGAGCGGGCAACTCGACCTGAGCGCCGGCACGTTCCGTTTCGAAGACCGTCAGGAGGTCGTGGGCATCGCCCCCTCCCCCACCGCGCGCGGCTGCACGCTGGCGCGGGTGGAGGTGGTGTCCGGGACGCTCTCCGCAACGCCAAACGACGCCGGAACGCCCGACGCGGGAGCCAACGACGCCGGCCGGGACGCCAGCACGGGCGACGGGGGCGCGGGGGATGCCGGCGCAGACGAGCCGCGGCTGCCGGGCGAGGACCGCTTCGTCGGGACCACCGTGGTCACCGTTTCACCGACTCCCGGCAGCGAGTGCGGCGCCCTGCTCGACCCCAGCCAGGGGGGCTTCCCGGTCCTGCCTTGCTCGATCACCTACGCGATGACCGGCCGACGTGTGCCCGACATCTGGTGAGCGGGTCGGGCTCCCGGTCGTGAGGGACTACGCATCCTCGGCGGAACTCGCGCTTGCCGGCGGGGCCGTCCGCATCACGACCTCCGCCGAGCCCATCTACTCGGTCGGCGCGGACTCGTTGCCCTCGGCTTCGCTGGGCTTCGGCGGCGGGGTCGACTCGGGCGACGAGCTCGCGGGGATCGCAGTGGTCGCGCTCGGAGGCTGAACGCTGGGGCGCGCCACCGCGCTCGCCCGGCGCTCAGCCAGGATGATGAGCCGGGGCGACGCTGCACCAAAGAACACCCCAGGATGCGCCTCACGGCCGGTCAACTCGACCACGCGGAACCCCTTGTGGTGGAGGAGCTGGCCGAGCTCGTGCACCGAATAGAGCCGCAGGGAGTACAGCGAATCGCGCTGGCGACCGTTGTCGAGAATGACGGTCCGCTTCACCTCGAGACGAGACGTGATGTAGTTCATCTTCGTCTCTTCCATCACCACCGCGCCGTCGCCCTCAAACCACACGAGGTTGGGCTGGCCCTGGATGACGTAGTCCCGATTCACGACGTCGAGCAGAAGGAGTCCACGGGGCTTCAAGGCCTTGTAGAGCCGCTCGATGATCTGCTTGTTCGTGTCGTCGTCGAAGTAGCCGAGCGTGGTGTTCCAGCAGAGCACCGCGTCGAAGGCCCCTTCGAAGTTCATCTCCCGCATGTCGGCGTGCAGGAAGTTGATCTTGAAACCCTCGCTCTGCGCCTCGTCCGCCGCCCGTGAGAGCATCGGGAGCGACAGATCGAGACCCACGACCAGGTACCCCCGGCGTGTGAGTTCAACGGCGTGCAGACCGAGCCCGCACCCGACGTCCAGGATGGTCGCGCCGGGCGCAAGGCCGAAGCGCTGCTCGATGAAGTCGCACTGCCGAACGATCGTCTTCGGGTGCGGCACGGGCACCGTGCGCAGGTAGTCGTCGTTGAAGAGCTCCTCGAACCACTTCTTGCGCGCCTTCTTGCGCCGCGGCGCGGGCTTGTCGGCGGCGGCAGGCGGGGCAGCGGGCGCAGCGGGAGGAGCTGCGGGAGGAGCTGCGGGCTTGCTGCTCTTCGGCGGCGGCGGCGGCGGCTTGTCCGGCGGGGTTGGCGGAGCCGACGCGTCTTGCCCCGGGGACGACGAATCGTCGAACTCGAGCGCTTCGAGCTCCTCGATGTCGCCTTCCTCGGGAAGCTCCTCGGCGAGCTCTTCCTCGGTGATCTCCGAAGTCTCCAGAGATGGCTCGTCGTCGTCTTCCTCTTCGACACTCGTCAGGATCGGGTCGTCGTCGTCATCCTCGTCGACGAAGATCTCTTGGCTCACCGGTTCATCGAGTTCGACCTCGTCCGAGGCCAAGAGCGTCTCCTGGCTTTCGCCCTCCAGCTCGTCGTGACTCAGCTCTTCGCTGTGAAGCTCCTGGCTATCCAGCTCCTCGCTGTCCAGCTCGTCGCTGTAGTCTTCGTCGCTGTAGTCCTCGCCGTCGTAGTCGTCATCGACGATGATGTCGGGCTCTTCGAACTCGGGCTCCGGCTCCTGCCTTTCCGGGGGCGTCGGGGTCGGCTCGCCGACGGCCACGGAGACCACACGCTGCACCACCACCTGCGCCACGACCGGGGCGAGCTCTTCTTTGGCCTCTTCGGGCTCGCTCTCCCCTTCGGCGGGCTCCTCCACGGCCGGCGACACAGCCAGCGACACAGCCAGCGACTCAGCCGGGGCAACCTCCGCATCGAGCTCACCGATCGACGCGGGCGATTCGGTCCCCACGGCGGTGCTGGCGGCCTCTCCCTCGAGCGCCTGCAGTCCTGAATCGAGCTCGACCTCGACCGACTCGAGGGCGACCGGGTCGGCGCTGTGTTCGTGTTGCTGCTCGATCTCGGCCGGAGGAGGCGACGCGACGGTGGTCCGCGGCGTGCCCGACGACGGCGTG
Source organism: Sandaracinaceae bacterium (assembly GCA_045106715.1). GTDB lineage: Bacteria > Myxococcota_A > Polyangia > Polyangiales > Sandaracinaceae. The sequence continues at coordinate 37,120 of JBGCFC010000045.1, read as the reverse complement.
ATCCAGGACGCGACGAGTCCGTCCTCATCGTCGATGAACGCGGGCATCTCCACCGTCGCGGTCCCGTCAAAGTCTCCGCGGCGATGCGGCTGCCTGGGCGCGCCTGGCGCGTCGTCCTCGCGCTCCTCAAACCCCGTTTCAGCCGTACCGGACTCGGCCCCGCCGGACTCAGCCCCGCCGGACTCAGCCCCGCCGGAATCAGCCGTGCCGGAATCAGCCGTGCCGGAATCCGCCGTGCCGGAATCCGCCGTGCCGGAATTCACCGTGCTGGAATCCACCGTGCCGGAATCCACCGTGCCCGGTCCTGCCACGCCTTCGTCGGCCGTTCCCGACTCGGCCGGGTCCGGAGCGGCCTCTGCCGCCTGGGGGTTGAGCGCTCGCGCCAGCTCGGCCGGATCGAGCGCCGGGGTCTCCACCGTGCGTGCCTGAAACGAGGCGTTCGCGGAGGGATCCGCGCTCGCCTGCATCGCCGATTCCTGGCTGGTGGTCGGATCGACCGGCTCCTCGGGCGGAGCGGTCGGACGCGGGACTTCGTCCACCGGGACTCGAAGCGAGCGTCGCTTGCGCCGCCTGTCCGCGCTGTCGTCGCTCATTCGGCGGTTCCTTCGCCAGCCCCGCCGGACCGGGTGGCGAGCCGCTGCCCCATCCACACCCGATCACCCGACTGCCACGGGGCCTGGACGGGGTGGTCGGGCCCAGTGAGTACGATCGCGGTCGAGCCAAGGTGGAACTTGCCCAGCTCACCTCCACGCTCGAGCGAGGGGCCCCGCCCGGGCTGATACCGGACCGTGGTGGGCCCGCGGCCGACATTGGTCATGATCGTCTCGTCGAAGCTCACGCTGATCCGCCCGACGCCGATCGCCCCCACCATCACCGTCGCGACTTCCCCGTGGTGTTCGCTCTGCTGGAACACGCAGACGCGCTCGTTTCGGGAGAACAGCCCGGGGTAGTTCTTCACACCGAAGCCGTTGACCGGCAGGAGCGTGCCGCCCACGTGGCGGACGGCCAGGACCGGGCCACCGACGGGCGCGTGCACGCGGTGATAGTCCCGCGGCGAGAGATAGACGATGCAGTACCAACCGCCCTCGAAGCGCCCTGCGTCGGCCGGGTCCCCGAGGAGTGCTCCCACGTCGTATTCGCAGCCCTTGACCGTGAAGCGCGCACCGCGCTCGATGGGCCCAGCGGACTCCACCTTGCCGTCGGCGGGGCTCACCAGCGCGTTCGCGTCGGCCTCGATGGGGCGCTGGCCTGGGCGCAGCTCGCGGGTGAAGAAATCGTCGAACGTCCGGAAACCTCCGCTCGGCACGATCGCCTCGTCCAGGTCGACGTCGTACGCCTTGCAGTAGAGGTCGATTCCGCGGTCCAACACCGCGCGTGAGGGCGCGGAGGACGCAATGCGGCCCAGGCCTCGACTGAGGCGCTTTCGGGGCAGCCAGCGCAGGGTTTCAGCTGCGACGCGCTCGACGAGAGAAGGCATCAGCGAGGGGGAGCTTCAACGTAGGCGGGCATCGGCAGAAAGAGGCGTCCAGACGGGTTCCCACCGCCGCACCAGACCGGCGCCGGGGTTGCCGGATGCTATCCGAGCGGCGCTCACGACGTCAACGCATATGGACGGACGCAACGCGGCCGGCGCGAGGGAGTTCCCCCGGCCGGCCGGTTGTGCCCTCGAGGGGCCACGCAACGGTCGTTTCACACGTCGTAGTACATCGCGAACTCGAGCGGCGTCGGGCGCAGGCGCATGGGGTCGACCTCGTTCTCGCGCTTGAACGCGATCCACTCCTCGATGACGTCCTTGGTGAACACGTCGCCCTGCAGCAGGAACTCGTGGTCCGCCTCCAGCGCGTCGAGTGCACCGGCGAGCGAGCCCGGTACCGTGGGCACGCCCTTCAGCTCTTCGGGGCTGAGCGAATAGAGGTCCTTGTCCAGCGGGTCGCCCGGGTCGATCTTCCGCTGAATGCCATCCAGCCCCGCCATCAAAAGCGCCGCGAACTGGAGGTACGGGTTGCCCGACGCGTCCGGGAACCGCGCCTCGAGTCGCTTGGCCTTGGGCGAGGTCGAGTACATGGGGATGCGGATGGATGCAGACCGGTTTCGGCTGCTGTAGGCCAAGTTCACGGGCGCTTCGTAGCCCGGGACGAGCCGTCGGTAGCTGTTGACCGTCGGATTCGTGATGGCGCAGAGCGCAGGCGCGTGGGCCAGGATCCCGCCGATGTAGTGGAGCGCCATCTCGCTCATGCCCGCGTACTGGTCCCCCGCGAACAGCGGCTTGCCGTCCTTCCAGATGGACTGGTGGCAGTGCATTCCGCTGCCGTTGTCGCCGTAGAGCGGCTTGGGCATGAACGTCGCCGTCTTGCCCGCTTGGTGCGCGGACTGCTTCACGACGTACTTGAACCACTGCAGCTGATCGGCCATCGACAGCAGCGAGTCGAACTTCATGTCGATTTCGCACTGGCCGGCGGTGGCGACCTCGTGGTGATGCACCTCCACCTCGATGCCCACGGCCTCGAGCAGCTCACTCGTCGTGTTCCGCCAGTCGACGAGCGTGTCGACCGGACCAACGGGGAAGTAGCCGCCCTTGTGGCGCACCTTGTGGCCCAGGTTGGGCTCCTCGTCGGCCCCCGTGTTCCATGCCCCCTCGACCGAGTCGATGGCGAAGAACTGCCCCTGGTTCTGAAGCTCGTAGCGGATGTCGTCGAAGACGAAGAACTCGGCCTCGGGCCCGAAGTACGCCGTGTCTCCGATACCCGTCTGCTTGAGAAACGCCTCGGCCTTGCGCGCGATGTAGCGCGGGTCCCGGTTGTAGGGCTCGCGCGTGATCGGATCCTGGATATCGCAGATCAGGACGAGCGTTGTCATCTCCGCGAACGGGTCGATCTGCGCCGTGCTCGGGTCGGGCACGATGAGCATGTCGGACGCGTTGATCGGCTTGTACCCCCGAATGGAAGAGCCATCGAATCCGAAGCCGTCCTCGAACGCCGCCTCGTCGAGGCGGTGCATCGGCACCGAGGTGTGCTGCCACACCCCTGGGAGATCGATGAATCGCAGGTCAACCATCTTCGCGCCGCGCTCTTTGGCGAACGCGATCGCCTCGGCCGGTGTCTTCTTGCTGGTCACGGGAGCCTCCTTCGCCGTCGGCGGCGTTGCACAAGTCAGGGTCGTGCCCTCGTGGACACGGGGTTCGAGTCACATGCGCGGGCACGCGCTCAGAGAGACAGAACAGAGTTAGATGGCGTCTTCGCCACGCTCGCCGGTGCGGATGCGGACGGCCTCTTCGACGGGGGACACGAAGATCTTGCCGTCGCCGATGCGGCCGGTCTTCGCGGCGGCTTCCACGGCTTCGATCAGCCGCGCCACGAGGTCATCGGGCACGACCACTTCGACCTTCACCTTCGGCACAAAGTCGACCACGTAGGCGGAGCCTCGGTAGACCTCGCGCTTGCCCCCGGTGCGGCCAAACCCTTTCACCTCGGTGACGGTCATGCCCTGGACGCCGATCTCCCCGAGGGCGTCCTTGACCTCGTCCAACTTGAACGGCTTGATGATCGCTTCGACCTTCTTCATGGCGTGCCCACGCTCTAGCGCGAACTGTGTTTCCGGAGTGTTTCGTGGTCGTTAATTCGCCGCGCCGCGAGCTGCTATGGTCCGCGCATGCCGGTCGATTCGCCCTCCCCTGTGGTCATCGTGCATGGCGGCGCGGGCCACGTGCCCCTCGACCGACGCCCGCTGCACTCCGCGGGCTGCAGACGCGCCGCGGAGGCGGGTCTCGCCGCGATGCTCGACGGTGGGGACCCCATCGCGGCCGTGTTGAAGGCCGTATCGACTCTCGAGAACGACCCGCAGTTCAACGCCGGCACCGGCGCGTGCCTGGGCGAAGACGGTGAGCTCGAGTTCGACGCCTCCATCATGTCGGGGGCAGATCTGTCCTTCGGCGGTGTGGCCTGCCTCTCCCCGTTTCGAAACCCCATCGAAGTGGCCGACGCCGTCCGGCGAGACGGGCGACACACGCTCTACGCGGGACGAGGCGCGGAACACTTCGCCCGCTCGACGGGCTTCGTGCCCGTCACCGATGGCTCGATGGTCACCGAGAGCGCGCGGGCGCGCCTAGCGCAGGTCATGGCGGGGGACGCGGGGGTCGGCTGGGCGGGCAACACCGTCGGCGCAGTCGCACGGGCGCGGGACGGTCAGATCGCGGCCGCGACGAGCACGGGCGGGACCGTCGGCAAGGTGCCCGGACGGGTCGGCGACAGTCCACTCCCCGGGGCGGGCACGTACGCGGACGACGACTCTGCCGGATGCAGCACGACGGGCATCGGCGAGGAGATCATGCGCTTCGTCCTGGCGCGCCACGCCTGCGATCTGGTACGGAACGGGCTCCCGGCGCAGGTGGCCGCGGACGCCGCGGTCGCAGCGTTCGGGGCGCGCATTGGCGGGCGGGGCGGTTTGGTCCTCGTAGGCCGAGGGGGAGACGTCGGTTTCGCCCGCAACACCGAAACGATGAGTTACGCCATCGCGCGCGAGGGCAGCGAGCCGCGCGAAGGTTACTGAGAGCGGCGGAGCCGCGAGGAGAGAACGATGGCCAGTCTCGAAGGCAAGACGCTTTTCATCACCGGAGCCAGCCGGGGCATCGGCAAGGCCATTGGCCTGCGTGCCGCCCAGGACGGCGCCAACGTGGTCATCTGCGCGAAGACCACCGAGCCGCACCCGCGGCTGCCGGGGACCATCTTCAGCGCAAAAGAGGAGATCGAGGCCGCCGGAGGGAAGGCGCTCGCCATCAAGGTCGACATCCGCTTCGAGGACCAGGTTCAGGACGCCGTCAAGCAGGCCGTCGACACGTTCGGCGGGATCGACATCCTGGTGAACAACGCGAGCGCGATCTTCCTCGCCGGCACCGAGTCCACCCCGATGAAGCGTTGGGACCTCATGCATCAGGTCAACGCGCGCGGCACGTTCCTCTGTTCACAGGCGTGCATCCCGGCCCTCAAGAAGGCCGACAACCCGCACATCTTGAACATTTCGCCGCCGCTCAACATGGAGACGCGCTGGTTCGCCCCCCATGTCGCCTACACCATGGCGAAGTACGGCATGAGTCTGTGCGTGTTGGGCATGCACGAGGAGTTCCGCGGCGATGGCGTCGCGGTGAACGCCCTCTGGCCCCGCACCGCGATCGCCACGGCGGCGGTCAAAAATCTCCTTGGTGGCGACGCTGCGGTGGCGGGCAGCCGCACCCCCGAGATCATGGCCGACGCCGCGCACGCCGTGCTGACCCGGAACAGCAAGGAAGCAACCGGCAACTTCTACGTCGACGACGACGTGCTCGCCGAAGAGGGTGTGACCGACCTTTCGAAGTACCGTGTCGACCCGAGCGCCGAGCTCGTCCCCGACTTCTTCGTCTGACCCCTTGAACCCGACCGGGGAGGCTCGATAGCCTCCCGCGTCGCGGGATGTACCCGCTGGGAGACCCGATGCGCATGCCTCGCAAGAACTTCCTTCTCCGTGCTCTGCCGCTACGAGCTCTGTGCTGCCTCTCGCTGCTCGGCATCGCCGTGGGCGCGCAAGCGGGCTGCGCGGGCGGTACCGATCAGCAGCCGGCCTACCCCGACCCGTCCGTGGTCGATCCACCGAGCGAAGACCTCGACCTGCCCGAAGAGGAGCCGGAAGAGGACACCAGCGGCAGCGAAGCCGACATGGAGGAGCCGCAGTCCCCGATCCGCGTGGTCGCCGGAGAGCGGCAGCCGATCGAAGGTGATTCGCCTCAGATCTCGATCACCTCGCCGCTGATGGGCGCGACTGTGCGCCGTGGCGACGTGTCGCTTCGCATCAACCTGGAGGACTGGGAGCTTCAGTCCGCGCCGGGCCGACATGTGCATGTGATCGTGGACAACGAGCCCTACATCGCGGTCCGCGACGTCTCCAGCGCGCTGAACCTGAACGAGCTGGTCCAGGAGAACCTGGGCCACGAGCTCGCCGAGGGAACCCACGTCGTGCGGATCTTCCCGAGCCGCGGACATCACGAGTCGGTCAAGACGGACGGCGCGTTCGCGGCCGTGATGTTCCACTACCGCAGCCAGACCGACGGCTTCACGTTCAACCCCGACAGCCCCCTGCTCACGTTCAGCCGCCCGAAGGGCTGCAGCACCACGGGGTCCCGGCTCCTGCTCGACTTCTACGTGAGCAACGCGGCGCTCGCCGCCGACGGTCACCGCGTGCACTACTCGATCGACGACGCCATCGAAGGCGACATCGCAAACTGGGCGCCCCACTGGATCGAGGGTCTGCCGGCGATGAGTCACACCATCGAGCTGACGTTGCTCGGTCCCGACGGACAGCCCGTCGACGGTCCGTTCAACCAGACGCGCCGAACGATTCGCGTCGCCTCCAGCTGCGAGTGAATCCGCGCGGTCGTTCCGCCACCGGTTGAGAAGGGCTGCCCTCGGGCGGCCCTTCTTGCGTCCGTCCTTCAGCCCGCGTCGTGGATCATCACCGCGCTGCAGCGATCACAGCGAGTCTCGACGATGGAGCGGTCCCCGCACCGCGGGCAAGCCCACGGCAGGTCGACCTCTCGGTTCGGCGCGACGTCCGCATGCGCTCGAGCCGGCTTTCGACGGCGGAAGGCGACGTACCGAGGGGCGAGGCGGTCTTCGGATGGGTTGAGGCGCTTGGACAAACGTGCCGGGATCAACACGTGGCGCGCGTCGGGATTCCGTGCGCGGCCTCGGTTTGCCCCCCGTCGCAGGTGCTTCCACGATCCCGCCGCGTGCCTTCCCTTCTCGACACCGTCCGCGACCTCGATCGCCTCCGCCAGATCGTCCAGGTCCTCATCCGCCATGGGTTCGGCGAGGTCGTCCAGCGAACCGGCCTCGGCACGCTCGTCAGCGGCAAGACGAGCAGCAGCGCGTCCTCCGACACGCTCGGCAAGCGCATCCGCCTGGTGATCACGGACCTCGGCCCTTCGTTCGTGAAGCTCGGCCAGATCTTGAGCACGCGCCCCGACCTCATCCCGCTCGAGATCATCGACGAGCTCAAGACGCTTCAGGATCAGGTCCCCCCAGTCCCGCTCGACAAGATCAAGACCCAGATCCAGACCGAGCTGGGCGCGCCGGTCGAGGAGCTCTTTGCCGAGTTCGACCCTGAGCCGCTCGCTTCGGCCAGCATCGGGCAGGTCCACCGCGCCACGTTCCAGACGGCCGAGGGCGCCCACGACGTGGTCGTCAAGGTCCAGCGTCCGAACATCAAGGAGACGATCGAGCGCGATATCGATCTCCTCTACTGGCTCGCCAAGGCCGTCGAGCGCTCGATCCCGGAATCCCGGACGTACCAGCCGGTGAAGCTCGTCACCGAGTTCGACCGCGCGATCAGCGCCGAGCTGGACTTCAACCTCGAGGCGGACCACGGGCGGAAGTTCCGGAAGAACTTCGAGGGCCGCGCCGACATCCGCTTTCCGTTCGTGCACCGCGCGGTCTCCGCCAAGCGTGTGCTGACACTGGAGTACTTCGCCGGCCACAAGATCTACGACGCAATCGGGGAGCACCAGTTCAGCGGGGAGCGCATCTGCAAGAACACGCTGGCGTTCATCATTCAGGCGGTGTTCGAGGACGGCTTCTTCCACGCCGATCCGCACCCCGGCAACTTCATCATCATGGGCGCGCCCGAGGCACCCGTGCTGGGCGTCATCGATCTCGGCCTCGTCGGCCGGCTGACCCCGCACATGCGGGAGAAGACCATCGATCTGATGATCGCCGCGGTCCAGGAGGACTACCGCGGAATCGCGGATGCGCTCTATGCGATCGGCACACCCACCCGCAAGATCGACCGTCCGGCGTACGAGGCGGAGGTGGCCACACTCGCCGAGCGCTATCTGGGGCGCCAGCTCGCGGAGATCCAAGTCTCCCGACTCATCCAGGATCTCGTCGGCGGCGCGACGAAGTACGGCCTCGAGATCCCTCCGGATTTCCTGCTCGTCGGCAAGGCGCTGATGACCATCGAGGGTGTGGGCAAAGAGATCTACCCCGAGCTCGACGTGTTCGAGGAGATGAAGCCGTACTTCATGCGGTTGATGTGGGCGCGCTACTCCCCGGAGCGGCTCACCCAGGACCTCGTCCGAACGCTGACCCGCATCAGTGGCGCCGCCACCGACCTCCCGCTTCAGAGCCAGGAGATCCTCGACGACCTTCGCAAGGGCCGACTCGAGGTGCGGATGCGCGAGCCGATGCTGCCGATCGCCGCCGATGTGCTCGGTCGACGGGTCTACAGCGGGATGGTGGTCGCCGCGCTCCTGATCGCCGCCGGCATTCTCTTGAGCACCGAGTCGTACCTGTTTGGCGGCCTGTTCATGTTCGCGGCGCTCGCGTGGGGCACGCTCCACCAGACCTGGGCCATGTGGCTGGGTCGCAAGCGCAAGAAGCGCTGATCGGCCCCCGGTCAGAAACCCGGATCGGTCACGGCCACCGGGCGCCGGCGACCGCTCGCGCTCCGCGAACCCGTGCTCCGCGAACCCGTGCTTCGCGAACCCGTGCTTCGCGAACCGGTACCTCGTCGCGATGTCGCCCGCCGACCCGTGGCTGGGGAACGTCGGCCCGTCGCGACAGGGCGCGGCACGGGCGCGGGGAGCGGCTCCAGGACGACGTCGACCGGGCCGACCGAGTCGCGGCTCAGGGTTGCCTCGAACGGCCGGAACCCAGCCTGGGTGACCCGAAGCACGTGGTCCCGTTCGAGAGGGTCGAGGGTCAGCTCGTCGATGCCCTCGCCCGCGGGGAGGCGCTCGCCATCCAGGAACACGGCCGCGCCCGCAGGCACGCCCGTCAGATGAATCACGGTGGGAGCGGGGGGCTCGGGCTCCGACACAGGGCTTGGTTCGACCGCCGGCTCGGGCGCTGGATCCGGCTCCGGCGCTGGCTCCGGCGCGACGCGCTCGGCAGGTGAAGAAGAGTCCGCGACGACGACGGCGGGGGTCTCTTCGTCGTCGCCACCGAGCCAGAGCATGGCCCCCCCCAAGACGGCAGCCACGAGGAGTCCGGCCGCCGCCCAGACCCACATCGGCAAGGCTCCGCGTTGGAGCGGGATCGCGGGGTCGGAGACCGGCGCTTGCAGGTTGAGCGGTGCGACTGCCGGCTCGCTGTCGCCATGATCGAGCGGGGGCGGCACCAGCCCCAGGTCGGGTTCGTCGGACCCTTCGCCAGACTCCAGCTCGTCGAGCTCGGGGGCGGCCAAGTCCGCGTCGACCGACGTCGCAGCGTCCGAGGTCCCAGCGTCCGAGGTCCCAGCGTCCGAGGTCCCAGCCTCCGAGGTCCCAGCCTCCGAGGTCCCAGCCTCCGAGGTCCCAGCGTCTGCTTTGGCCGGCTGAGCCGCGGCCGCGTCGGCTAAATCCGCCGATTCCGCCGGCGCCGCGTCGGCCGAGCCCGCGTCGGGGAAGTCGACATCCCTCCCCCGGGTCTCGGCGCCACTCTCGATGGCACCCTCTCCCGTGTCGCCTCCCGGTAGCTCGGTCCCCCCGTCCCCCGATGCCCCGTCCTGTTCTGCGCCGTCGCCCAGGGCGTTGTCGTCCGGGGCGTGCTCGCTCGAGCGCGTGGGGCCGTCGGCCTCCGACGGCGGGTCTTCCGTCCGCGGGCTCAGCTCGTCTTCCCCGGCGTCGTGTTCCTCCACGACGCTCGAGGAGGATGCGATGTCGGGAGCCGCGACGGCCGAGGCGCTGCCGAGAGCCTGCAGTCCAAGCGGGCTGGGTGGCGGCGGAGGGCTCGTGGGGCTCTTCTTGGCGACGGCCCCCGACGCCTCGCTTCGCTTTGCCTGAGGCGGCGGCGGCGGCGCACTGCGCACGGCCGCGTGGGAGAACGGTGGCGGGCCCGCCAACTCGTCCAAGTCGGGAATCTCCAGAATCCCCGAGAGGCGCTCGAACCCGAGGTCACCGTCCGGCCGGGGGGGCGGAGACGACATGGGCCGATTGGGTGGGGGCGGTGACGTCGGACGCCTCTTTGACCCCTTCACCGCGGCAGACGGCCCCCCGTCGCGGCGTTTCATCGGAGCGGGCCGATTCATCGGGGCAGGCCGCTCCAGGGTCGGCCGCCCCTTGAGCGTCGAGCGCGTCCCCTTGGTGCCGCCCGGCCCGCTCACCGGCCGCGGAAGGGATACGACCGGCCGTGGCGGTGGCATCGTGCGCGGCTTCGAAACCACCGCCCCGGGCGCCAGCGACCGTTCGCCGAGCTCGGTGTGAAAGCCCCCGAGCCCGCGGCTCTTCAGCAGCCCCGCCCGAAGCGCCTTGGAGAGCGACGCACAGTCCGAGAAGCGCCGCCTGACGTCCGCGGCCAGCGCGTTGTCGATCACGTCAGCCAGCGGCCCCTCCAGGTCGGGCCGGACATCGGCGACCCGGGGCACGCTCTCATCGCGCGCGTGGGCGCGAATCGCGTCCGCGGACTCCCCGTGGTGAGGGAGACGCCCGGTGACCGCCGAGTACAACACGGCCGCCATGGAATACGCATCGTCGGCCGGTGCCGCGTCGTGGCCGCTGGCCTGCTTGGGGCTCATGAACGCGAGCGTCGGAAGGTGCTCGGCGTCCTCCAACGGCTCATGTCCCGTGCGCACCGCTGCACGGCCCAGGCCCAGGCCCACGATCTTCGGGAGCAGGCGTCCACCGCGCTCGCGGAGGAGCACATTCGATGGCTCGACATCGCCGTGCACACCACCTTTGGCATGCAGGGCGGCGAGCCCGTCCGAGACCTCGACGAGCGCCCGCGTCAGGTGGTCGATTCGCAGCGGCGGGCCGTCCGTGAGGCGCGCGGCCAGAGACTCCCCCTCGGCCAGCTCCATCGCAACGAAGGGAGCGTCCTCCTGCGTGATGCCGCTCTCGACGAGCCGGGGCAACGCGGGGTGGCGCGCTGACACCATGTGCTCCCACGCGTGAAGGAATCGGGTCGCCGTGCCCTTGGGCGCGTCGCTCTCGACCACCGCCACGACAACGGGCCGCTTGAGCCGTTCGTCCCTCGCGCTCCAGACCGTGCCGCGCGCGGTCTCGCCCAAAGGCACCTGAAGGGTGTACCGCTCCTCGAACTTCACGCTTTCAGTCTACCCACGCCCAAGCGTTCGCGCGCACTCCTCACTCGGAGGAGGCCGCGCCGTTCTTCTGGTCTTCGAGAAGGCTCAGCCCGATCGACAGGGCGCGGCGGGCCCGCTCGAGGATCTCGTCGTCGCCACTCACCTTGCCCCGCAAGCTCGCCAGCTCGCTGCCGAGGCCATGCGACTGCTCCTCGAGGCTGGTGATCTGAGTCGACTGCTCGCTGCGGATGGTCTCCAGCGCCTGCACCTCAGCCTCACGCTCGGCGAGCTTGGCCTTGACCTCCTCGGTCTCGCTGCGGGCCAACTCGAGTTCCTCGGTGAGGGCGTCTCGCTCGCCTTCCAGCTCTTCCGCGCGCTCCTGCGCCGTGGTGAGCGTGGTCTCCGTTTCCGCCATCTTGCGACCGAGCGCGGCCAACTCCTTGGTGTGGGCCTCCTCTCGGCTCGCGAGCTCCGCCTCCTTTTCGCTCAGCCCGGTCTCGACGCTCTAAAGCGTTGCCTGGACCTCCATGAGCTCGGCCGCAGCCGCTGCGAGCGCCGCCGCCTTCACCCCATCGAGTTCCTCCGTCAGGGTCGCGAGTGCGCTCTCCTTCTCGGAGCCCAACGCCGTGAGCGCCTCGCTGTGCTCGGCCTCCTTGGCCGCCAATGCTTCGCTCGCCGCCGCCTTCTCGGCTGCGTTGGTGGCCTCGAGTTCCGCCACCTTCGCCGCCAGCGCGGCAGACGCGGCCGCCTCCGCTTCCTCCAGTTTGGCCGCCGCAGCTGCTTCGGTCGCCTCGAGCTTCGCTTCGGCCTCGGCCAGCTTCTCCGCGGCTGCGGACTCTGCCGCTTCGAGCTTCGCTTCGGCCTCGGCCAGCTTCTCCGCGGCCGCAGACTCGGCCGACGACAGCTGCTCGGAGGCGGTCGTCTCGGCCGCGACCACCGCCGCGAGCGCCTCGTCACGCGACTGTTCGGCGGCTGCTAGCGCGGCAGCCTTCTCGGCTTCCTTTTCCTCGAGGGCCGTCGCCATCGCGGCTTCCACCGCCGCGATGGCACTCGCTTTCTCTGCTTCTGCCGCCTCGATGGCGGTGGCCTTCTCCGTTTGCGCGGCTTCAATGGCGCCGGCCTTCTCCGCCTGCGCGGCTTCGATGGCGCTGGTCTTCTCCGCCTCAGCCGCCTCGATGGCCGCCGCCTTCTCCGCCGACGCCGCCGCGAGCTTCTCTTCGCGGTCCTTCTCGATCTCCGCCACCGCGGCATCGCGGGCCGCTTCGAGCTCGGCCTTCTTGGCTGCGAGCGCCTCTTCGGACTCGCTGAGCTTGGCGGCGGCCGCCGCCTCCGCGGCGGAGACCTTCTCATCCCGGTCCGCTTCGGCCGCGGCGACCGCCGCCGCCTTCGCCGCCGACGCCTGCTCGGCCTCCTCTTCGAACTTCTTCGCCTTGGCTTCGGCCTTGTCGAGACGCCCCTTCAGGTCGTCGCGGCGCTTGGTGGCCGACTCCTTGTCCGCCGTGAGCGCGGTGACCGTCTCGTCCGCCTCGGCGAGGCGACGCTCGAACGCCAGTGTCGCGTCCTCGTGATCCGCACGCTCCCGCTCGAGCCCCAGGTTCTTGTCGCGGAGCTCGATGAGCTGCTTGTCCCGCGCGCTGACGCGGTCCCGGAGGTCCAGGATCTCCTTGTCCTTCGAGTTGAGCGCCTCCCGAAGGTCGAGAAACTCGCGACTCGAGACCCCAGACGACTTGCCGCCGCCTTTCGCCTTGGCATCGGCGAGCTGCTTCTTCGCCTTCTCCGCTTCCGCCTGCGCACGCGCGAGGTCGGCGTCGGCTTCCGAAGCCGCGCGCTCGGCCGCTTCCGCTCGCTCGAGCGCCGCGGCCAGCTCGGCGGGGTCGGCCCCTGTCGCGGCGGCAACCGCCTGAATGGGCTCGGCTTCCCCCTCAGGCTCAGCCTCGGGCTCCGGCTCAGGCTCTGGCTCGGGTTCTGGCTCGGGTTCTGGCTCGGGTTCTGGCTCGGGTTCTGGCTCGGGTTCTGGCTCCGGCTTGGGCTCTGGCGGAGCGGGCGGCGGCGGCGGCGCCTCGAGCGCCGCCAGCATCTCCGGCGTGAGCTTGGCGACGGTCGTCGCGTCCTCGTCCTCGGGCATCACGAGCGCATCGAAGGCCGACTCGGCGAACGCTTCGATCTCGTCGTCCACCTCGTCGTCGAGCTCCTCCAGGTCCTCGAGAGCGATCTCTTCGGAGATCTCGAGCGGCTCGGAGAGTTCGATGATCGCGCCGATACGCTCGACCAGCGCATCGGCGGCCACGGGCTTGCGCACGTAGTCTTCCGCGCGCGTGCGCAGCTTGCGATGCTGCTCAAAAATCTCCTCCGTCGCCTCGCTCGAGAGGATGATGACGGGGATCCCCTGTGTCTCGGAGTTCTTCTTGAGCTTCTTGCAGACCAAGAAGCCGTTCATCTGCGGCAGCTCGATCGTCAGCAAGATGAGGTCGGGCTTGTCCGCGGCCGCCTGCGCGAGGCCTGCATTGCCGTCGTCGACCACGTTGACCGACGCGCCCCGCTCTTCGAGCTGAACTCGTAGGGTCGCCGCAAAATCCGGATCACTCTCGAAGAAGAGAATGCGCGCTGCCATGACGCTCCTTGTATCCGGCCAGCGTGAACGTTCGCCGGGTGCGCGAGAATACGCGGCCCCCCGCGCGGGCGTCAATCATTCCACCTCCAAACCCCTACGGGTTTCGGGCGGTTACGCAGAACCCTCTGCCGACCGGCGTTTCGGACGCCCGATCCAAGCGCAGGCGGACGCGCTCAGCGCACGCGAGCGGTAGCCGCGAGCTGCAGGAGCGATCGCTCGTCCAGGTCGCCGGCGATGGCGTACGTGAGGCCTCTGTGCTCGACGACCGGAACGGCGCGTCCGCGGCCGTATCCGAAGCGCAGCGAACGGCCACTGACCTGCCGTCGTGAGGACGCTTCAACGCCCTGGCCATGCTCAAAAACCATGACCGTCACTCGCTGACCATGCACTTCATAGAAGAAGGCAGCCGCTTCGCGGTCCCGGACGTTCGAGAGCCTGCCACCCACGAGCCGAACGCCCGGACGGGTGAACTCGATGGGTCGCACGGGGAACTCGATCTTGTCCTGGAACCATCCAGCGACCTGGGTCGGAGGTCCGGTCACCTCGGGGGGATGCTCGCGATTGTGACGCCGCACGACCTCGTCGAAGATGTTCGTCCCCGCCGCCGCGCTCGCCGCCTCGACCTCGAGGGAAGGATCCGCACCCAGGAACTCACCCACGGGATTGCCCCCCTCGCGGGCGGCGAGAAAAGCGAGAGCCACCGCGGCCGCGGCCGCTGGCACGGCGTAGCGGGCACGCACCGGCAGGACACGAACGCCCCCGATTCGCATGCCCGCGACACCCAGCGGAGCGCGCTCACTCGGCTCTCGTGCGCCGACCACAGCCCCCGGTTCGGATGCCGCTTGGCGCGTGTCCTCCGCGTCCAACGCGAGTCGGATGCGGGACGCGAGATCGCCGGGGGCCGCCGGCGCCGCGCACGCGTCCTGGACCTGCTCCTTGAAGGAGCGGGCGAAGGACATGTGCACGCGGCAGGGCCCGCAGGTCGCGAGGTGCTGCTCGAACTCGATCTGAGTGTCCGCGTCGACCTCGCCGTCCACCACGGCGTCGGCATGTCGGCGAACCACGTCGCACGTCATCATCCGTGCGCCTCCCGGGAACGACGATAAGCGTCCAGAGAGACGGGCTCGCCCGCCTCGGGCTCTTCGATGATGCCCAGCTGAATCGCCTGAGCGGCGAGGCGCTTCTGCATCTTCTTCCGGGCCCGGTGCAGTCGGCTCATCACGGTGCCGATGGGGCAGCCCACGATGGTGGCGATCTCTTTGTAGGAGAGTTCCTCGACGTCCGCGAGCAGGATCATCATCCGGTAGTCTTCCGGCAGCGTGTCCAACGCCGCCTGAATCTCGGCGTTGATCAGTCCGCGCTGAGCCTCCGAAACGGGGTCGGTGAGGGAGCGCATCGCCGCGCGGCTCATGACGCCCTCGCCCACCGGCTCAGCGTTCTTGCCCTCCAGCACGTTCCGCTCACGCGTCTTGCGGCGGTACTTGTTGATGAACGTGTTGGTCAGGATGCGGAACAGCCAGGCCTTCATGTTCGTGCCGGGCTCGAAGCGGTCATAGAACCGGTACGCCTTGACGAAGGCGTCTTGGACGAGGTCTTCGGCATCGGAGGGGCTGCGCGTCAGGCGAAGCGCCGAGCCGTACAGCGCGTCGAGGTGTTTGAGCGCCTCGCGCTCGAACTCGGCGCGGGCAGGATCCACCTTGCGGGTGGGATCCACGCTGCGGTTGGTCGTGATGGCCAAATGGTTTCCCTTTCCGGACCGCCCAACCCCGGACGGCCAGGGGCTATTCCAGATGAGCGGTGATTCGAGGTGAGGGGCCAGGGTCGCGGTCTCAGACCCCCGGAAGGCCTCGAAATAGTTTGGTTATCGGTTGTTGGTACGACTGAGAACCTAACCATCGGAGCGACGCCCGCACCGCATTTCGACCGCGTCGCCGTCGAAAAACGGCGGGCCGGCCGAAATTGCGGCGGGCCGGCCCGCGGGAATTGGGACGGTCTCTACTCGACCTCCCCATCCAGGGACGCATCAGAATCTCCGGCTTCTTCTTCTTCGCGACGCGAGAGCTTCACGAGCTTCTCTTCCAACTCGTCGATGCGCGACTGGAGCCTTCCAACCTCGCCCTGAAGCGAGTGAACGTGGGTCAACGCATGGCCGAGCAGTCCCCGGATGCGGTCATCTGCGAGCCTCTGCAGCTCGTCGACCGCCTCTTTCGAGGACGCGAACACCGACTTACGCGGCTCTCTTTCGGGTTTGTCGGCCTTCTCAACGGCGGCCTCGGCGGCTTCGACGTCCTGCTCATCCCCCTCTTTGCGCGGGATCAGCTTGCCCACCGGGCCCTCGCGGAGGGTCGTCATGAGGCGCTCACCGCTGGACTGAATCAGCTGACGCAGGGTGCCGGCGGAGGTTCCGGTGGGCGCGTCGGCGCTCTTCTTCTCCTCCTCGTAGATGATCTGCGCGAGCGTGACGTTGGTGAGGTCTTCCTTCGTCGTGTTGTCGATGATCGCGACGTCCTGGCCCTCCCGGACGTAGGCGGCGATCTGCTGCAGCGTCACGTACCGGCTGTCGCGGGTATCATAGAGCTTGCGGTTGGCGTACCGCTTGATGAGCCGCACCGGCTCGTCTCGCTCGTCTTCTCCCCGATGCTCCTGGGTCTCCAACGTTCCTCCGATCCGCCCTGGCCGACGCGTTGCGTCAACGCCAGTATACACCGCTGACCCAAATGGCCAGAGACGTGGAAAGGCTCGCACACGGATTGTCGCGACGCATCGCGGCGATCGCGGACCCGGAGATGCGGGTGCGCTACCTCGCGAGCACGCTCCGGGACTTGCCGGTGGGGCGGATCGCGGATGTGCTGACAGTCGCGGTGAGCGGGGCCGAGACCCGTGACCCGGAGCTGAGCCCGCTGATGCTGGCCCTGTGCGTGGCACTTGCCTCCCCTGAGCTGGCGAGACGCCGCAGCGGGCTGGTCCGCGCGGCGATCGAGCAGGGGCAGCACGACACCGCCAACCTGCTTCAACCGCGACCGGCGGCCCGGGAGAGCGAGAGGACGCAGGACGTGCCCGACTTCGGCTTCGGCCGAGCCGTGTCCCTCGGGGAGCGGAAGTCGCTCGCGAGGCGGCGCGACCGCGACCTCTTGGCGCGCGTGATCCGGGATCCGAGCCCGGACGTGATCCGAATCCTGCTCGGGAATCCCGCGCTGACGGAAGACGACGTCGTGCGCATGTGCGCTCGACGGCCGATCCACCCAGATGTCCTGCGAGAGGTGTACCTCCAACTCCGCTGGATCGTTCGCTATCCGGTGCGGCGCACCATCGTGCGCAACCCGTTCGCGCCGTTGGACATGGCGCTCCCCCTCTGCACGCTGCTCAACCGGCAGGACGCCCGCGAGGTCGCCGCCTCTCCGGAGCTCGATCTCGCCCTACGGGAGCGCTGCGCCCGCGTCGCCGGCATCGCCACCCGACACTGACTCCCTGTGGATCCGACCGGCCCCGCAGGGCGAGAATCCTGACTTCCCCCCGGAGCGTCACTCGTTCGCGAGGCGGAGAGCGAAATGGTCGCCCTCGAGTGGCGCGAAGCGCACCCGAAACGAAGCCGCCAAGCGGTGGTCCAGGGTTCGAGGGCTCCCCTTCAACGGGGCGCAAAGCGCCTCCAGAAACGGAGCCGCCCATCGCCGAGCGGCGGTCCCGGGGAGCTCGAGGGGTCCACCCTCGACGTGACGCGCCCCAAGAAACGGAGCCGCCCACCGCCAAGCGGCGGGTCGGTGGCACAAAGCGCCTCCAGAAACACGAAGCGCCTCCAGAAACGGAGCGGCAGTCCCGGGGAGCTCGAGGGGTCCCCCTCGACGTGGCGCGAAGCGCCACCAGAAAAAACAAACGGAGCGGTCCGTTCGCAAAGCGAACGACCGCTCAGTTCTCGACGACCTCGGCCTCGGCGACTTCCTCTTGCTCGAGGGTCTTGCCGCTCGACTTCTTGTCCACCCGCTTCTCACTCGGGGTGACTTCGATGTCGTCGTCCGTGTTGAGGCTCCGCTTCAGGTTGCGAATCGCCTTGCCGAGACCTTCTCCGATCATCGGCAGACGCCCAGCGCCGAAGACAACCAGGACGATCATCAGAACGATCAGGAGCTCTTGCCAGCCAATGCCGCCCACGTATCCTCCGCACGTCCCCAGACACCGGGGGCGCTCGTGCACGAAGGGTACGCCGACTGCGCGCGAGCCGCAACGTCGTCTCGCTGCTACAGTCCGCCGCCATGATTCGAGTGACCCTCCGCAGCGGTCGTGTGCAACCGATCTGGGCGGGCCATCCCTGGGTCTTCGCGCAGGCGATACGCAATGTCGACGGCGCTCCCGCCCCGGGGGACGCCGTCGAAGTGGTCGATCCCAAGGGCAAGCACCTCGGGCGCGGTTTCTGGTCGCCCAAGTCGGCGATTCCCGTCCGCCTCGTCACCCGCCGGGAGGACGAAGCCCTGGACGACGCCGCGCTCATTCGACGGATCGAGTCCGCCGCCGTGATGAGGCGCACCCTCCACCTTCCATCCGACGAAACCGATGGCTATCGCCTCATCCACGCCGAAGGAGACGGGCTGCCCGGGTTGATCGCCGACGTCTATCGGGATGTCGTCGTGGTGCAGCTGCTGACGCATGGGATGAAGCGCCGAGAGGACGTGTTGTACGGCGCGCTCGCGCGGGTCGCTGGAGCGCGCACGGTGCTCGAGGCCAAAGGGGGGCGGGCGCAGCTGAAGGAGGGCATCGAGGTGGATCCGGGGGTTCGCCGCGGACCGGATGTCACGTCGCTCCAGTTCCGTGAGCGCGGGTTCGAGTTCTCCATCGAGCTCGAGGCGGCCCAGAAGACGGGCTACTACTTCGACCAGCGCGACAACCGCGCCCTCGTCGAGCGAGTCGCTGCGGGTCGGCGCGTTCTGGACCTCCACAGCTACGTCGGGGGATTCGGCATGGCGGCGGCGCGCGGCGGCGCGAGCGAGGTTTTCTGTTTCGACCGGTCGGCGGCAGTCGTCGCCGAGGGCGCCTCCATCGCGACGGCCAATGGCCTCGGTGACACCGTGCGGTTCGCGCGCGCGGACGTCCGCAAGCTGCTGCCCAAGCTCCAGCAGGAAGGCAAGAGGTACGGGATGGTGATCGTCGACCCCCCCAAACTCGCCCCGACCCAGCGGCACCTCGCGCGCGCTCAGAACGCGTATCGCAAGCTGAACGCGCGGGTGCTCTCTCTCGTCGAGCCCGGCGGCATGGTCCTGACATGCTCGTGCTCGTCCGCGCTCCGGCCCGCGGACATGGTGCGCATGCTGGGCCTGGCCGCGCGTGACGCGGGGCGCACCACCACGCTCCTTCATATGGGTCAGCAGGGAATGGACCACCCCGTTCCGACCGCTTTTGCCGAGGGCCGCTATTTGAAGGCGGCTCTGCTCGTGTCCTCGTGACCCCGCTCGCCGACATGGACGCGGCGACCCTGCGTCGCATCGAGGGCGTGCTCTTCGACGTCGACGACACGTTGACGACGCACGGGGCGCTGACCCCCTCCGCCTACCTCGCGTTGTCCCGGCTGCGAGAACACGGGCTGGGCGCCATCGCGGTCACCGGACGCCCGCTCGGGTGGAGCGACGGGATGGCGGCGAGCTGGCCCGTGGACATGGCGATCGGTGAGAACGGCGCTGGCTGGGCGTACCGCGACGGCGCGGGGCTCCGGTTCGGCGTGTTCGATCCGACGATCTCCGAGGTGAAGCGAAACGCGCTCCGAACCGCGGTGCGGGAGGCGATGCCCCACGTGAACGAGGCGGACGACCAGCCCGCGCGGCGCTGCGACATCGCGTGGGACGTCAACGAACGCGCGTCGCTCCCCGAAGACGACATCGACGCGCTGCTGGCACTCATCGAAGCCGCGGGTGCTCGCTCGTTCGTCTCCAGCGTGCACGCGCACGCGGCGTTCGGCGCGTGGGACAAGGCCGCCGGCGCGCGGCGCGCGGTCGTCGACGCGGGCCTCTCGGTCGACCTCGACCGCTGGGTGTTCATCGGCGACTCGGCCAACGACGCGGCCGCGTTCGCGTCGTTTCCGACGACCGTCGGAGTCGCCAACGTCGAGGCGCACCTCCACCGCCTCGCCGTACCGCCAAGGTGGGTGACCCAAAAGCAGCGCGGCGAGGGCTTCGAGGAACTGGTGAACGCCCTGATCGGAGCCCGACGATGACCGAGCAGCGCATCTCCACCCCGGTCGTGCTGGCCGTCTCGAGCGCCATGCTCGCCGTCGCTTTGGTGGCCTGGGCCAGCATCGACGACACGGCACCGATCGACCCGGATCCGGCGACGTTCGATCCCGAAGCACTCCAGATCGACGACTCCACCCCGGAGCGCGCCGCCACGAGCTTCTATGACGCGTGGCGGCGTCGCCGCTGGGAGCCCGCGCTGTCGTTGGCCGTGGACGAGGCCCGCGCGGCCGTGCTCAGCAAACAAGCGCGCGACGAGGCGATGCCCCGGGATGAGCGCATCGTGGCCGAGCGAACCTGGGACGCGCTGGCGCACGCCCCACTGACCCTCGTTCTGGACGAGGCCGAGATGCTCGAGGGCGATCAAACCCGGCTCTCGGGCACGGCCGAATACACCTTCGTCGGGCAACCCTACCGCCGGCGCGTCTCGTTCTTGGTCGTCCCCTTCTCGAGGCCGCAACACTACCGAGTCGCGGAGATGGCGCTCGGTGAGGTGCTGACCGAGCTGCCGACCGTGTTTCGTGGGGACGCGCCGTGACCGACCGCCCGGAGCTCGGCTCCCACTACGACGACGCCCGCTACTACGACCACGCGTACGCCCGCTACAAGGACGACGTCGCTCACTACGTCACCCTCGCAATCGCGCTCGGCGGTCCCGTCTTGGAGCTCGGCGTGGGGACCGGGCGGATCGCCATGGCGGTCGCGGACCGCGAGATCCAGCTGGTTGGCGTCGACCTCGCCGCGAACATGCTGAATCAGGCCCGGACGCGCATCGCGAAGCGGCCCAAGCGCGTGGGCGCGCACATCGAGCTCGTGGAAGGCGACATGCGGACCGTGCGGCTCGAGCGCCGATTCCCCCTCGTGATGGCGCCGTTCAACGCGTTTCAGCACCTGCATCGCCGACAGGACGTCGAGGCGGCGCTCGCCACGGTGCGCGCGCACCTCGCACCCGGCGGCCGGCTCGCGTTCGATGTGCTGATGCCCGACCCGGAATCGCTCACGCGCAGCCCGCGACGGTGGTTCAAGTGCAAGGCCATCACACACCCGCGCGACAAGCAGCGCTATGCCTACGCCGAGGCGTTCTCGTACGATCACGACAGCCAGGTGCAGGTGACCTCGATGCGCTTCACCGGCAAGGATGAGTCAACGTGGGTCGAGACCCTGCCGCAGAGGCAGTTCTTCCCGCGCGAGCTCGAGGCGCTCCTGCACTACAACGGGTTCCTCGTGGAGCGGCACGACGGCGGCTTCCGTGAAGAGACGGTCGACGAATACGCGGAGTCGCAGGTGATCGTCGCGCGGCTACGCGACTGACGCGCGGCTACGCGACTGACGCGCGGCGCCGCACCCAGACGAGCCACGCCAGGCCGAAGAGCCAGAGCCCACGCGGATCGGCGCCTGCCCCCACCGCGCGACAGCCACAACCGGTCGCTCCTCCGGGCCGATCCGTTCCCGGGATGAAGCCTCCGTCGTCGGACAAACCCGCTCCGGAGTCCACGAGAGGCGGCGGCGGGCCGGCGTCTGGGAGCGGCGGTGGGGGCCCCGCATCCGGGACCGGGGTGCCTTCCTCCACGACCAGCACACACAGCTCGATCTGGTCGTCGGGCGGACCGAGCTGGCCCGGGTCGCTGAACCAGACGGCACCTTCCTGCACGACTCCGAAGTTGTCGCAGTATTCGCCCGGCAGCGTCGGGCCGCGGAGCGTGAACATGAAGGTGAACTCCGCCCCCGGTGCCACCGTGCCCGTAACGACCGCGGGGCGGCTCGCCGACAGCCAGCCCGTGCCCTGAAGCGGACTCGTGTGATCGCGTGGCAGCGTCGTCCCGATGCGCGTGTTGCTATCCCAGGTCGCCGTGCCCGCGTTGCGTAGCGTGAGCGTGCCGGCGCGTTCCTCGCCCGGCCTGAGGACCAAAGCCGGCTCCCGCGCGAGAGGGAAGCTCTGCGCTACGAACGTGGCGCCGAAGGTGTCAGAGCCGCTGCCTCCGTCACAGAGATCCATCGGGAAGCCGCCAGACGGGCTGCCGCCGAGCCGCGTGCGGGTCTGGCCTCCGTAGGCGCCGTCCTCGGCGATCGTGTCGCTCGGGTTGTTGAGGTTCCAGAGGCGCTGAAAGATCAGCACGGAGTTCGCGCGCATGTCGGGGCCCGGGCAGTCAAAGTGCACGGGGTCCGAGCTCGGGAAGGACTGGGTGCAGCCGGCCGAGGTCATCGCGCTCCGTGCGGCCGTGAAGTTGCCCAGGTCGACCGCTGTGCCGGTCTGGTGGTTGCTATTGCCCGGGGTGGCCGCGAGGCCGCAGCCCCCGCCTTCGAAGAGCAGGTACTGCTCCACCAAGGTGCGGAACGCGCTGTTTACGGTGAGCGGCGTGGTGTCCGCGGCAGCCTGGATGGCAGTTACGGTGGCCGCGGCGCCGAGCGGGTGAACGCGGGAGTGCGTCAGCGTGATGTTGGGATGCGGCGCAAACTCCGCGACCGACCCCGGGAACGCACACAGGTGCGATCGAACGAGCTGCTCACTGAGCCCTTCGGTTCCCGCGGTGGTGCAGCTCGCGCCGTTGGAGGCCACCACCTGGTTGACGGTCTGGGCCTGAGCGAGCGCCGGAAAGGCGAAGAGACCGAAGAACAGAACGGTGCAGCGAACGGGCCCCATCGCTAGGACCGTACAACAAGCGACCGCGCCCGGGGAGGGGCGAGATGCCTGCGTGGGCGTCAGCGCGCCCGCGCGTGCGCCCGGTCGAGGGCCTCTTGCAGGATCTTGTTGTGCTCGGCAGGGTCCTTCCAGCGCATCTGGCCGGCCTCGGGAAGGAGGTGGATCGGGTCGAAGTAGAGGAAGAAGCGGCCCGCCTTCACGCTCGGCGCGGTGTAGACGCTCACCCCCGTCATCCGGTCGTAGTACTCGAACGAGTGGCAGTCCCGCTTGCCGCCGCCGCCCGGCGCGTCGACCACGAACACGGGGGTGTTGAAGCCGGCCGTGACGCCGCGGACGTTCTTCTCCAGGCTGACCGCGGTGTCGACGGTGGTGCGGAGCTCTTCGACGCCCTTCACCATGTCATGCACGTACACGTAATAGGGCTGGACGTTGACGTAGCTGAGCCGCTTGACGAGCAGCTGCATCGTCTCGACGTCGTCGTTGACGCCGCGCTGCAAGACCGACTGGTTGCGGACCGTCACCCCGGCCGAGAAGAGCCGGTCCATCGCCCGCTTGGTGATCGCGGTGATCTCGTTCGGGTGGTTGAAGTGCGTGTGCAGGACCACGTCTTTGGCGAGCGTGCGGCCGTGCGCGACGACGTCGCTGAGCGCCGTAAACCACTCGTCGTCGGTGAGGATCTTCTGCGGCATCACCGCCGGACCCTTGGTCGCGAAGCGCATGCGGCGCACCGTCGGGATCTCGAGCAGTCGCATCCCGATCTCCCGGATCTGGGCCGCGCGCAGGTTGTACGAATCGCCGCCGCTGATGACGATGTCCTCGAGTTCGGGGCGGGTCGCGACGTACGCGAAGATGTCCTCCCAGCGGCCCTTGTTGGCCTTGAGGCTCAGCTTCTCGAGCTCCTCCTGCTCGACGTCGGGACCGACCGCGTAGCTGCGCGTGCAGAAGCGGCAGTACACCGGGCACGTGTCGAGCGCGAGGAACAGCGCCTTGTCCGGGTAGCGGTGGGTGAGTCCTTCAACGGGCGAGTCGCCCTGCTCGTTGAGCGAATCGAACCGGAGCTTCGGATGGTCCGCGAGGCGGGTCGATCCGAGCGGGATGAACTGGCGCCGGAGCGGATCCTCGTAAGGGTTGTCCCAGTCGATGAGACTCAGCAGGTAGGGGCTGACGCGCACCGCCATCGGAGCAAGGCCGAAGCCCTCCTTTGCGTCCTCGATGAAACTCGGGGCGACCAACCCCTCGAGCGCCGCGAGCAGCTTCGGCACCTTCGTGATCGACTTCTTCATCTGCCAGCGATGGTCGAGGAAGGTCGCCTCATCGACGTCGGCGTAGGCCGGGACGCGGCGCCAGAACTCCTCGTCGACGAGGTTGCGGTGCTCGAGCGTGCTCGGGTCAACGGGGGGGCGGCTGGCGCGCGGCTCGGCGCTGGTTTCGATGACCTTCAGCTCCATCGTGAATCCTCCTCGTAGGCGGTCGGGGCGAGAGCGCGCCTTACCACGACGAGACACGCCCGTCGGGCCCAAATGTTGACACGGATCGTCCGACGGGCCACGACCCGAGTCGGAGGCCAACGTGTTGAATTCCGGACTGATCAGCCCGATCCGAACCCAGCCCGCCGCGCAGCGCGGCGAGACGAGCGAGGCGACCGCGATGAAAGACCGACTGCTGTTTCTCATCTCGACGCCGCGGAGCGGTTCGACGCTCATGCAGCGCATGCTCGGCAGCCACTCCGAGATCATGACCGCGCCCGAGCCGCATCTCGTCACCCCGTTGGCTCACCTCGGCTACTACGACACCGTCGACGCCGCGCCCTTCGACCACATCAACGGGGCCGAGGCGATCCGGCTCTTCGTAGACAGCCTGCCGCGGAAGGAAGAGGACTACCTCGACGCGCTCCGCGCCTACGCCGACACGCTGTACGGCCGCATGCTGGAGCCGGCGAACAAGCGCTACTTCCTCGACAAGACCCCGGCCTACGCCCTGTCGCTGCCGTTCCTGTCGAAGCTCTACCCAGAAGCGAAGTACGTCGTCCTGACGCGCCACCCGCTGGCGGTGTTCTCGAGCTACGCGAACAGCTTCTTCGACGGCGACTGGGAGGCCGCGCACAAGTACAACCGCGTGGTCGAGCGCTACGTGCCGGCCATCGCGCACTTCCTCCGGGAGCGCCCTACCCCGCTCACTCACGTGAAGTACGAAGAGCTCGTCGCCTCCCCCGAGTCGCACCTCGAGCGCGTATTCGCCTTCCTCGGGCTCGAGCACCAGCCCGAGGCCGTGGACTACGGCGACAACTTCGCGCAGAAGAAGGCCGGCCCGGGCGATCCGATCGGCGTCACCCAGCACCGCCGACCGGTGACCAGCTCGACCCACAAGTGGGCCGCCGAGCTCGTGCACGACAACAAGAAGCGCGCGCTCGCCGAGCAGATGATCGCGCGCTGCTCCGACGAGGACCTGGCCATCTGGGGCTGGCCGCGGGAGCGCGTGTTCGACGCGCTCTCCGAGGTGGGCGACAAGGCCCCTCCGAAGCCGGCGCGCAACAACTACACCTTCCAGCGCCGCGTGATGCTCGCGCTCAAGAAGGACATCCACAACCGCCCTCACGGCGCCGTGGTGAAGAAGCTCCGCTACTACTGCGACGTGCTGCTTCGCGACTCGCTCGGATGAACAGAGCCCGCTCAAAGACTGTCGGTCAGTCGGAGGTGGGGAGTTCGGGGAGCATGCCCTGCCCCTCGATGTGGCGCGCAGGCGCCGCCAAGAAACTCAGTATCCGCGGTAGCGCCGGCCGAGTTCGAGGCGGACGAGCTGCGTCTGGTGCAGCTCCGCCCGGTGCTGGTCTTCGTAGTGCCAGGGGATCATCTGCTGGTGCACCAGCTTGCCCAGGCCGCTCAGACTGAACGTGCCGAGCAGCCGATGCTGCTCGCCGAGTCCAAGCGCCTCCCACCGGGAGAGCAGCGTGCGGTGGCGCTCCACCGCCGACGCGCCGTACTTCCGCGAGCGCGAACGCAGCCGCGTCACTGGCGAGTACAGGAGATCGAAGCTGACATCGCGGGTGGCGCGCTCGCGGGCGCTGAGCGTGCGCCACGACGCGATGCCGAGCCCGCCCGCCTCGACGTCCTCGCAGTAGCGCACCGCGCTCCGGTGATTGAGGTAGGTCGCGCGGTCTCCGATGGAAAACGCGCTGTTTCCGTACCCGTGGTAGAGCGACTCGCCGTACGCCGGACTGATGCGCACGCGCGCCAACTCAAGGAGCTCCCGGCGCACGTGGCGAGGCGAGCGATAGAACCGCGCCCCCAGTTCCTTCCAGCCGAGCCGCTGCATCAGGCGACGCAGACGCGCGTCCGTGTGCGCGGTGGAGACGAAGCTCGGCACGGTACCCGGTTGGCCGAACGTCTTCCGCCGTGGGTCGTCGTGGTACGGGTAGAGGAAGCAGCTGTCGATCGCGCCAGTCCTCGCGAGCCGCTCGGTCTCGGCCAGCGTGCGATCGAACGAGCCGTCCGACTGGTTCTCCAGCCCGGTCATCAGGTCGACGTTCACCCACTCGAAGCCCGCTCGGCGCGCGCGTTCGATGGCGTCGTAGGCGACCCGCAAGGACTCGCCGTGGTGATGGAAGGCGTACAGCTCTGGGTCGAAGGTTTGCACGCCCAGGTTGATGCGCCGAAACCCGGCGCTGACCAGCGCGCGCAGCTTGTCGTCGGTGGCCGTGATCGGCTTCGCTTCCACGGTGCTCATCGATGTCCTCGGCCGGCCGTGCCAGAGCAGAAGCGAGCCGAGGAAGCGATTCAGGAGGTCGGTCGGGAGCGCAGTCGGGGTGCCACCGCCGAGGAAGTAGAGCGCGTACTTCACCCGCGCCGAGGTCAGCCGCGAGAACCGCTGCATCGCCCGGTCGAGCGTGGCGACGTAGCGCGTCTGGAGATCGACGTCGGGCTTCGTGGTCAGCTCGTAGTGGAAGCAGTACCGGCAGCGGTAGCGGCAGAACCCGAAGTGGAAGTAGAGGCCGCCCCCGGTAAAGTCGCCGACGCCGTCCTCGAGCAACGCGTCCTCGCTTGGCGGGACCTGAGCGCTCGGGTCGCGCTCGAGCGCCACCGCGGGCGGGTACGTCAGCGGATAGTCATGCAGCTGCGGGTCGGGCCGGAGCCGCGGCTCGCGCTCGTAGAGAGTCGAGAGCATACGACCGAGCTCGGCTTCGCTCGCGTCGGTGGGGTCCGCGCTCATGGTGTTGCTCCGTTCATCGCATCCCTCACCCGATCACCGGGAACCGGCGCTCCTCGGCCATCGCGTCGGCGGCCGCCTGCATGCACCCTCGCACGCGCCGATCGACCTCGTCGACGCTGCCGGCCTCGGGATCGAGCGGCGGGAGCACGCGAAGCGAGACCTTCGTGGGCAGCGGCAGGTACCCCGGCAGCGGCCCGACGAAGAGCCCCCACGGAACGCTCACGGTGACGGGAAACGTCGCGAGGCGCATCGACGTCGGGGCGCCGAGCCAGCGTGCGAGCGGCGCGCCGTCCCACAAGACGAGCAGCGCCTCGTGCGCCCCCACGCTGACCACCGGCACGATGGGCACGCCCGCCTGACGCGCCAACCTCACGTAGCCCGTGCGGCCGGCGAACTCGATCCGGTTCCGGCGCCAAAAGGGACGGCAGGCGTCGTGGTCCCCCCCCGGATAACACTGCACGGCGAATCCCCGCTGGAGCGCGAGCGATGCGAGCGAAGGGTCGGCGCGCACCGCCCCCAGCTGGGACAGCCGGCCCGAGAGCCATCCAGGGTAGACGTCGAACATCGCGTCGTGCGCGAGCGTGACGAGCGGGGGTCGGTTCCCCCTCCGGTAGTAGACGTCGAGCCAAGAGAGCGTGTCCGGCAGCATGGCCGCGCCGGAGTGGTTGCCCACGCCCACAAACGGTCGGCTCGGCAGATGCTCGAGGCCCTCCACCGACGTGCGAAACCAGCCCCGGATCACGCGACCGAGCCACGGCGCGACCCGCTCGATGGTGGCGGCGTCCACCGCCTCGAGGTCTCCGGGGGTCATCGCCGGCTCGCGAAGTCGAAGCCGTAGAACGAGGACGCGGGCCAGTCCGGGAGCGTCAGACAGAACCGCGTGAAGCCGAGCAACGTTGCGAACCGAGGGTCGACGTCGAGCGGATCGGGCAGGCGCCCCTCCATCGCCTCCACGGCCGCGTCACAGAGCGAAGAGTGATAGCCCGCACCGCCGACCATCGCGGTGAGCCACGACGCGCCGCGCCGGTCTCCTTTCGCCACCGCGCGCGCCTCCTCCGCGAGTCGCGTCAGTCCACCAGGATGCGACGCGAGGAGCTGGAGGTCGTAGCCGAGGAACGCCGGCTCATGAAACACGCTCAGCAGGTGCCGCACGACACCGTGGAGCGGCTGCCCGATGCCGGTGTCCGGCCAGATCTGACGTGGGTTGAAGAGAAGCTGAAGCGGCACACGGATCGGGATCTGCCCGCGCAACGTGCGACGGCTGAGGCGGCGCTCGCGCTCCGTTTCGCTGAGGGTGATCGGGAGCATCACGAAACCCGCCGCGCGCACCTGCCAAGGAGAAGGGAGCGCCTCGATCTGGCCGGCTTCGACAAAGGGACCGAGCCGCGCTCGGATGCTCTCGGTCATGTTCACGCGCGCACGCCCTCGGCCAAGATGGCGAGCAGGTCGGGCCCGAAGAGCGTGCGCCACGAGACGCCGGAGACCTCCATGAGGACAAAGAGGTTCTTGAGGGCGTTGGCCGACGGGCTGGCGAAGTAACGCGGCACGTCGAAGCCCGGGATCTGGGCCTTGAGCCAACGGAGGCGCTCGAGGTAGCGGGCCGACCTCAACATTCGGGCGCCCACGTCGACCTGCCAGGCCAGAGCACACGCTCGCCCCGGCGGATGGTGCACACGGCAGAGCGGCGCGAAGCCGAGAGACAGCGAGAGCTGCTCGTGCCGCAGCTGGCGGGCCAGCGCGTGAACGGTCGAAAGCCACACCCCCCAGACGCGCGTGCGGAGGAAACGCAGGATGTCGAGCAGGTACCCCGTCACACGTCCCGCTTCGAACACCGGGTTGAGCACCGCGAAGCCCAGCAGGCGCCCTCTCTCGGTCAGTAGAAACAGCCGCCGAAGGCCATCGTCGACGTCGCTCATCGGACGGTTCAGAAAACTCATCTCGACGGTGCACTCGGCGCGGCTGAGGTAGTCGGCGCTGATGTCCGACAGGGCCCGACGGGCTGTCTCGCCGAGTCCTCCGAAGCTCGCCTCCTGAAGCATGACGCCGCCGCGCCGCGCCTTCTTGATGGCACCGCGCACGGTCTTGGGAGGGGCGCTCACGAGCGCCGCGACGTCGGCGACCCGGTCGACCCCCATGCCCGCCACATGGAGCCGCGAGCCGCGCAGGATCTCGACGTCAGACGCCCCGAGATAGCAGAAGGTCGGGCGGCGCCGCGTGCGCAGAAACGCCTGCATCAGCGCCGCCCGATCCGAGCGCGCCGACAGCGGCCCCCCCAGGGTCACATCGTGGCCCCACGCGCGTCGGTAGACGATGGCGCCCCACGACGTCTCGAACGTCCGCATGTCCGTCTGCAAGGCGGCGCACGCGATGGGATCACCGCCGCCGTGCATCCGCACGAGCGCCTCCATTCGATTCACGCCGGAGGCTCGAACCGGGCCTCCAGCCCGATCTGCGAGAGCCGAAGGTTGAGGTCCGCGATGCAGCACGCGGAGAGCAGCGAGCCGTCGATCCCGACGGAGTCGAGCAGGTCGGGGTCCTCGGCGGCGTGATGGATGCGCGCCGCCCAGCCCTCGACCGTCTCCTCGAGCGCGTGACGTCCGCTCCGGTCCAGCTCGGGCACGCGCACGCGCAAGTAGTGCAGCCCAAACGCGATGTGTCGGCTCTCGTCGCGCCCGAGAAGCAGCGGCAGCCACTCTCCGACGACCGTCTTCGCCGCCAGGAGCGGCCCGGTCAGCGCCCCGAGTTGGTCGAGCGAAGCGAACACACGCGCGCCCTCGCTGAACAGCGAATGCGCCATCCCCTCGATGAGGATCTGCATGCCGAGCATCATCCCCTCGGTGCTCGGGTGCTCGTAGACCTCGCGCATCAGCGAGCGGATCGAATCCCGAGGCGGCGCGGGCTCACCGAGCCGAACGACGAGGTTCTCGAAGAAGCGACTGTGCCGCGCCTCGTCGTGGATCTGGGTGGCGCAGACGAGCCGCGCGGTGGGGTCGTCGAGCCTCTCCATCAGCCGAGACGCCGTCATCATCGCGGTCAGCTCCCCGAGCTGGGCGTGGCTGAAGAGCGTCGCGGCGGCGCACGCGAGGGGTGTCGGCACCGCACCGAGATCCACCGCGCTCCAGTCGAGCCCACCAACGGACCATTGGTCTCGGCTCGCCATCTCGTAGAGGCGATCGAGATTTAGATCCGGCTGGTCGAACGCGGCCCGCGAGGGCCCTTCGGAGGAGGGAGGCTTCGCCCATTCAGCCTCGAGTCTACCCGAGACGTGAGCGGTGTGCGGAAGAGCTACCGCGGGCCGACGCCGGCGGGGCGCTCACTGAGCGCGTCGTCCACGTTCCGGAACTGGCTCGGGTCGTCAGTGTCGAGGATGTCCGCGTCGCCAACGTAGTAGTTCCCCGCCAGGTCCACATCGATGCTGCCACCAATGTCTTGGAGCTGCGCGCGGATGCCCTCGAACACGTTGTTCGAGAACGTCCCGCTCGCGCGCGCGATCATCACCGGGTAGCTCGCGCCGTCGAACACGCTGTTGGTGATCGTCAGCTCGCCCTCGATAGAGTTGATGTGGATGGGGCAGTGGCAATTCGTGAAGCGCGTGTGGTCGAGCACCATGCCCGCCCCGGACACCGACGTGCAGTCGGGCGACTCCGTGGCGTGGTCGAGGTCGATCTCGCTATCGGTCATGCGGAGCGTGCCGCCGGTGACCCGGAACGTAGAGCCACCGATGATGCGCGTCCGGTCGAAGGTACCGCCGTTGGCGAGCCGCGCGCTCCGGGTGGCCCGCGCCGAGATCGTCCCGTCGTCGAAGCGCACGAGGGAGCCCGCCAAGCCCTCGAGCGCCAACTCAGCGTCATAGATGTCGGTGAAGTCGGACTCGAGCGTCCCGGAGACCACGATGCCGTCCCAGCGCGCTTCGCTGCTGAGCTGGATCCGCTCGTCTGCGGTTCCGGCCAAACGGAGCGTGCCCGCGACCGTGAGCGCGACGTCCCGGTCGAAGGTGATCGTCGAGCCGGCGCACACGGTGACGGTCGCCCCCTCCGGAACCTCGATCGAGCCGCTGACGATCACGACACCGCAGACGTCCTCGGTCAGCGCGCCTCCGGTGAGGGCTGTCGGCCCGTCGGGCCCGGCGTCGGGCTCACGCTCACCGGAGTCGGGTGTCGGCCCGGAATCCGGCCGCAGAGTGGCCGGCGGCCCGGAGCAAGCGAGACAGAGGAACGAGGCGAGGGCGAGGACACGCTGCATACGCACACTATACGCGAGCGGCATGCCATCGGTTCGGCGGGGCGACTTCGAGGCTGGATTTCCCCTTGAAGAGCATGCTGCGCGCCCCACTGAATGACCCCCGGAGCCGAGGAGGCGCCGAGGGTCAGGGGAAGCGCCGATCGTGGCTCAGGCGTCGGCCATCTGGCGCAGCACGTAGTTCAGGATGCCGCCGTGCAGGTAGTATTCGAGCTCCTGCGGGGTATCGAGCCGGACCTTGACGTCGAACTCCTTGTCGTCGGCCTTGACCTTGAGGACCGCGCCCGCCGCGAGCCCCTCGGCGATGCCGCCGATGGAGATCTTCTCTTCACCGGTGAGCCCGAGGCTCTCGTGCGTGGCGCCGTCGACGAACTCGAGCGGGAGCACGCCCATGCCGATGAGGTTGCTGCGGTGGATGCGCTCGTAGCTGGCGGTGATGACCGCCTTGACGCCGAGAAGGAAGGTGCCCTTGGCGGCCCAGTCGCGGCTGGAGCCCGTGCCGTACTCCTTGCCCGCGATGACCACGAGCGGCACGCCCTCGTGCTGGTACTTCATCGAGGCGTCAAAGATGCTCATCTTCTCGCCGTCGGGGAGATGACGGGTCCATCCGCCCTCCGTGCCCGGGGCGAGCTGGTTGCGCAGGCGGATGTTGGCGAAGGTGCCACGCATCATCACCTCGTGGTTGCCGCGACGGCTCCCGTACGAGTTGAAGTCGCGGACCGCGACGCCCTTCTGTTGGAGGTAGTTCCCGGCCGGGCCGTCCGACTCGATCTTGCCGGCGGGCGAGATGTGGTCGGTCGTGACGGTGTCGCCGAGCAGCGCGAGCACCCGCGCGTTCTTGATGTCCTTGGCCGGCGGCGGCGTGCCCGGACGGACGGACTGGAAGAACGTGGGCTGCCGGATGTACGTCGAGTCCTCTTCCCAGGCGAAGTTGGCGCCCTTGGGAGCCTGCGTCTTCTGCCACTCTTCCGGGCCCGTGAAGACCTCCGCGTAGCGGTCCGCGAACTGCTCCTGCTTGACCGCGTCGCGCATCACCGAGGTGATCTCCTCGTTGCTCGGCCAGATCTCCTTGAGGAAGACGTCGTTTCCGTCGCTGTCCTTTCCGATCGGGTCCGTGTCGAAGTCGATGTCGGTCGTGCCGGCGAGCGCGTACGCCACCACGAGCGGCGGCGACGCGAGGTAGTTGCCGCGGGTGTGCGGGCTGACGCGCCCCTCGAAGTTCCGGTTGCCGGACAGCGCGCTGCAGACGATGAGGCCCTCGTCGACGATGGCCTTCTCGATCGGCCCCTCGAGCGGGCCCGAGTTGCCGATGCAGGTGGTGCAGCCGTAGCCCACGAGGTGGAAACGGAGTGCCTCGAGGTCGTCCATCAGGCCGGCCGCGTTCATGTACTCGGTGACGACCTGGGAGCCGGGCGCGAAGCTCGTCTTGACCCAGGGCTTCACGTCGAGGCCCAACTTCCGCGCGTTCCGCGCGATCAACCCGGCGCCGATCATCACAGACGGGTTGGACGTGTTGGTGCAGCTGGTGATGGCTGCGATGACCACCGCACCGTGCGGGAGGTCGAACTCGCCGCGGTCGAGCGTCACGTGCCCCGTCTTGGTGAGCGCCGCCTTGGCGGCTTCGTCGGCGACGTCCTCGGCGGCGCCTCCCTCGAGGTAGGACTCGGCCGTCTTCTCGATGCCCTCGTGATTGCGGGCCAGGTTGCCGACGAGCACACGGCGCCACGCGCGCTTGGCGTCGGTCAGCGCGATGCGGTCCTGCGGGCGCTTCGGCCCCGCGATCGAGGGGACCACCGTCTCGAGGTCGAGCGAGAGCGTCGCCGTGAACCGCGGGGTCGGCGACTCCTCGGTGTGGAACAGGCCCTGCTCCTTGAGATAGCGCTCGACGAGTTCCACCTGGTCGCTGTCGCGGTTGGTGAAGCGGAGGTAGTTGAGCGTCTCCTCGTCGACCGGGAAAAAGCCCATCGTCGCACCGTACTCGGGCCCCATGTTCGCGATGGTCGCGCGGTCGGCGAGCGAGAGCTCGCGCATTCCGGAGCCGAAGAACTCGACGAACTTCCCGACGACGCCGTGTGCCCGCAGCATCTCGACGACACGGAGAACCAGGTCCGTGGCGTTGGCGCCCGCGGGGAGCTTGCCCTTGAGCTCGAAGCCCACGACCTGCGGGAGGAGCATGGAGATGGGCTGGCCGAGCATGGCCGCCTCCGCCTCGATGCCGCCCACGCCCCAGCCAAGCACGCCGAGGCCGTTGATCATCGTGGTGTGGCTGTCGGTGCCGACGAGCGTGTCGGGGTACGCGAGCGTGTTCCCCTTCTTCGAGTCCTTCGTGAACACGACGCTCGCGAGGTACTCCAGGTTGACCTGGTGCACGATGCCGGTGCCGGGCGGGACGACGCGCATGTTGGCGAACGCCGACTTGCCCCACTTCAGGAAGCGGTAGCGCTCACGGTTGCGCTCGAACTCGATGCGCACGTTCTCCTCGAACGAGCGCAGGTTGCCGAAGCTGTCGACCTGGACCGAGTGGTCGATGACGAGGTCGACGGGCTGCTGAGGGTTCACCTTCCGGGCGTCGCCGCCCATCTCCGTGAACTGATCGCGCATGGCCGCGAGGTCCACCACCGCGGGCACGCCGGTAAAATCCTGCAGGAGGACACGCGCCGGTCGGTACGCGATCTCGGTCGAGGGCTCCGCGTTGGGATCCCAATTGGCCACCGCCTCGATGTCCTCCTTGGTAACGCTCTTGCCGTCCTCGTTGCGGAGGAGGTTCTCGAGCAGCACCCGGATGGAGAACGGCAGCGTCGAGATGTCCCCGATGCCGGCCTTCTCGAGCGCGTCGAGGCGGTAGATGTCGATGTGACGCCCGCCGATGTCGAGCGTGGCGCGGGACCCGAAGCTGTCGTGGCTCATGGCGCCGCATGTACCACGAGTCCAGAGCGCCCTCCAGCCACGTCGGCGATCTAGCCACGTGAGCCGACGACGCCGGCCGCCCCCTGAGGTCGGAAGGCGCCGTCGGGCGGGTCCGCGCCGCGAGGTCCGCTATCCGGCCAGATGCGCGCGGAGCGCCTCGAGCCGGACGGTCCACGCCGCCTTTTCACGGTCCTTCGCGGCCGCAGAGGGCAGGCCACGGTGCTGGATCGTGACGGTGCTTTTGCTGGGCGTCTTGGCCGTGAAACCCACGATCACACGCGTGCCGTCCGGCCATTCGAAGCGTACGGAGCGCCCCACGCGGGAAGACCGAACGACCGGCTCCAGGCCGTCCAGCCATCGTTGGCGGTGCCGCTTCTGGCTGAAGGACGCGTAGAGCGCCTCGACGGGGCTGGGGAAGGTCTTGGACTTGTTGGCGTCGAAGAGCTTCGTGGTGCGCTGCTGGCCCTTGGCGCGCAAGCCCCGGATCCGCTCGTAACCGACGGTGACCGACTGCGCCCACCAGCCGCCGATCTCGGGCCACTGCGCGCGAACGGTTGCCGCAATCTCTCGGTGCGACTTGGAGGGCGCGTCCATCGCGTCGAGCGCCTTCACCCACCCTGCCCAGTCGAGGCCAGTCTTGGTCAACACGGACGCGTCCAACATGCCCGCCCGCTCGGCGAACGTGGTGGTGTCCTCGCTCGCTCCGCGTTTCAGCTGCGCCCGCGCCGCGGTGTAGGACTCCCCCGTCTTGGCCATGCGCGCACGCACGCGCCGCTTCTCGTTCTTGTTCTTGGTCATCGCTTCAGTCCCGCAGTCGCGCGCGTCCCGCCCCCCAGCGGTGCGAACGCCCACGACATACGAAAACCGTCGAAGACCGGTCCGAGGAGAGACTCCCCTTTGCCTCTTTCGTGCGCACACGAGGGTCCCGGCTGGGGAGGGACCGAAGAGGTTGGGCGCTGGACCGCCGCCGCTCCGACCAGGATGCCGTGCGTTTCCGCTCGAGGCAAGCGAGACGCCGAGAGCACAGAGACGCCGAGAGCAATGCCCTCGACGTCCCCGTTCAAGACCTCGGTCCTGAAAGCCTCAGGCGGCGCACCAGCGGAGCTTGAACTGCACATCGCTGGACCAGTGCGCGTCGAACGCGCGAACGCAGGTGTCGAGGTAGCGCTCGTAGTCCACGTAGAGCTTGTCGCCCCACTTCTCGCGGATGACGTTTTCGTTGGCGCGGAGTCGATGCAGCCACTCGCCGGTCGTGCGGCCGTAGTCCTCGCGCTGGGTGCGCATCTCGACGATCTCCCAGTACGGGCGGACCGCCTGGATGAGCTCTTCGAGGCGCGGATTGAGCCCCCCAGGGAAGATGACGTCCGCAGTGAACGCCAGGTCCTCGAGGTCCTTTCGCGTGCGCGGCACGCGGTCCCGGAGGATGGCCTGGCAGGCGAACCAGGACCCCGGCTTCACGAACGAGTGGCACCGCTTGAAGTACTCGCGGTAGAGGTCCACGCCCATCCCCTTGCGGGCCTGCTCGGGCGAGCAGATGTGGTCGATCATCTCGATGCTGACGAGGGCGTCGTACTTCTCCTCTGGCACGTAGTCATGGAAGTCCATGAGCTTCGCGGTGACCCCAGGAATGTTGCGACCGTTGATCCAGTCGCATTGGGCGGTGGACAGCGTGATGCCGTGCGCTTGCTTCACTCCACGACTGGAGAGGTACTCGAGGTTCGAGCCCCAACCGCAGCCGATGTCGAGGATCAGCTTGTCCTCGTTCATCTCTGCGTAGTCGTAGAGGATGCGGCACTTGTTGATCTGGGCCTCTTCGAGCGACTCCTCCCCCGTGAGGTAGCTCGCGGAGGTGTAGTGCATGCCCTTGTCGAGCCAGAGCTCGAAGAAATCGTTGGAGACGCTGTATGACTCGTCGATCTCGCTTTGCGTGGACGTCATGGCGGCGGGAGCATGCACCGAGCGAGGGGTTGGTTCCACCCAAAAGGATGCGTTTGCCGCTTGCCCACGAGGCCCCTCCTGGTATAGACAGCGAGGCTCGAAAAGGCGCCGTAGCCAAGTGGTAAGGCAGAGGTTTGCAAAACCTCCATTCACCAGTTCGAATCTGGTCGGCGCCTCTCTCTGTTGGTCGAAGTTCACGCTGTTGGTCGAAGTTCACGCTGCTAGTCGAAGTTCACGCGATGTTCGTCGCAACGATGTTCGTCGCAACGCGCACGATGTCGCAACGCGCACGACCTTGGTCGAAGTCCTGGGCGAATCCCGTGCGAGCCTAGCTCGCGGGTGATCGCGCCGCCCTTGGGGCACGTCGCGACCCAACCGCTGACTGCGACGCTCGAGGATCGTTGTGCTAGCCCTGTGAGCACAACGAGCTGGGCGGCACCGCGTCCCATCGATTGAGCACTTGTACTCATGTGCTCGTCCCATCGCCTTCGCTATACGCAAGACGATGGTTAGAAGGCGCTCCCCATTCCCTGTCCGCTCCCCCCGTCACGCGGCGGCTGCGCCCGGCGCTCTGCTGCTCGCGGTCACGATCGCCGCACTGACGGGCTGCTCGAATCCTCCGCCGGCCGGCCCCGCGTCCAACCGGGACGCGTTCTGGGAGCCGCTCTCCACAACGCCGGTCGACTCGATCGCGACGTCGGACGGGCGCACCCGCGCGGTGCACTTGGGCATCCCCTACGACACCGATGCGGCGGGTGGGGCTCGCCGGTTGGTGGAGGCGAATCTCGCCGAGTTTGGGCTCACGGAGCGTCATGGGCTTTCGCCTTCCAGCGGCCACGATCTCGGAGGGCCGGACTCGCCGTGGGGAACGGTGGAGGTCTTTCGCGTCGACTTTCAGGGTGTACCCGTTTGGGGCGGCGAGATTCGCGCGATCGCGTCAGACGGGATGATTCGGTACCTCACGGTCTCGGTGCCGCGTTTCGTCGACCTGGACATCACGCCGGCGCTCGACCCAGACGCCGTGCTCACGCGCGTGCGGGACGAGGGGTTGCTCGTCGCCAACGATCCCCTGGAACTCGTGATCTTCGATCGCGCGTTCTTCGCAGACTTCCACGCGCGCGATGGCGCCGGCGGCGAGCCGACCCTCGCGTACCGAGTCGACGCGTTCGACGAAGGCGGCGAGGGCTACGTGGAGATGTTCGTCTCTGCCGTGGACGGGAGCGTGCTCTACCGCAGCGCGCTTGGCGCGACCGCGCGCGACCGGAGAATCTACAACGGAGCGCAGCGCGACCAAACCTGCGGCGTCTTTCCCCCGGATGTTCGGCCCATGGAATGCGGTGAGCC
>JBGCFC010000044.1:0-5409 GCA_045106715.1 Sandaracinaceae bacterium | reverse complement strand
CACCGGCTCCTTCGACCCCGCCCTCGTGCACTTCGCCGACGTCAACGGCGACGGCCGGGACGACTTCGTGCAAGTCCTGTCCTCTCAGACCCAGGTTGGCCTCTCGAATGGCGCCGGCTTCGAGAGACCCACCGATTGGCTCGACCGCGGCACCGGCTCCTTCGACCCTGCCGCCGTGCACTTCGCCGACGTTAACGGCGACGGCCGCGACGACTTCGTGCAAGTCCTGTCCTCCCAGACCCAGGTCGGCCTCTCGAACGGTGCCGGCTTCGAGAGACCCACCGATTGGCTCGACCGCGGCTCCTTCGACCCCGCCCTCGTGCACTTCGCCGACGTCAACGGCGACGGCCGGGACGACTTCGTGCAAGCCCTGTGCTCCCAGACCCAGGTCGGCCTCTCGAGCGGTGCCGGCTTCGAGAGACCCACGGACTGGCTCGACCGCGGCACGGGCACGCTCGACCCTGCCGCCGTGCACCTCGCCGACGTGGACGGAACCTGACTGCCACCGTCCTTTGGATGGAACGCTGAGTTCCGATCGAGGGAGGGTTGCGGTGGGTCTCGGTCGGTCCCACTTCGGCTGCATGACATTTCCGAGCCGCTGGGCCCCCGAGCACCCCGACCGCATTCAGCTGTATTCCGTCGCGACGCCGAACGGGAAGAAGATCGGCATCGCGCTGGAGGAGATGGGCCTCCCGTACGAGGCGCATCGCATCAACATCATGGCGGACGACCAGTTCGACCCGGAGTACTTGTTGATCAACCCCAACGGGAAGATCCCCAGCATCGTCGACCCCAACGGCCCCGGCGGTGAGCCCCTGCTGATGATGGAGTCGGGCGCCATCCTCATCTACCTGGCGGAGAAGAGCGGCAAGCTGCTCTCCAGCGATCCCACGCTGCGCTGGGAGACCATCCAGTGGCTCTTCTTCCAGATGGCGAGCGTCGGCCCGATGTTTGGTCAGTTCGGCCACTTCTACAAGTTCGCCAAGGACAAGACGACCGACAGCTACGGCGTCGACCGCTACACCAAGGAGGCCAAGCGGCTCCTTCACGTCATGGAGAACCGCCTCGAGGGGCGCACCCACCTGGTGGGAGACGCGCTGAGCATCGCGGACATCGCCACCGTCCCGTGGGTCGAGGCGCTCGACTTCTACGAAGGCAAAGAGGCGCTCGGGTACGGCGAGCTGAAGAACGTGCCGGCCTGGGTGGAGCGCGTGAGCTCCCGTGAGGCCTACCAGCGTGGCGCGAAGGTCAACGGGTTCTGAGCTCCGGAATAGCCCTCACCGGGCCCGACGTCGAAGTCCCATGCCGCAGTCGATCCTGAATCACCCGCTGATCAGCCGGCGCTACTTCTTCCCGCGCGCCGGCTCGCTCCCGAACCCGACCTGGGTCGAGGTGGACGGCGCGCGGCTGGCCTGCGGGCGTCACGACGCAGGACCCGGGACACCCTGGCTCGTGCACTTCCACGGCAACGGAGAGACCGTCTCCGACTACCTCCCGAGAGCACCCGAGGCGTGGGCGCGGCGCGGTGTCTCGACGCTGTTCGCGGAGTACCGAGGATACGGGGACGCGACGGGCGAGCCGCGGCTCGTGACGATGCTGGACGACGTGCCCGCGCTGGTCGCGGCGACAGGAACGCCGCCCGAAAACACGTACGTCTACGGTCGCTCCGTCGGTTCGATCTACGCCATCGAAGCCGCGGCGCGCGTGCCCGGCCTGGCGGGCGTGATCCTCGAGAGCGGCATCGCCGACGTGCTGGAGCGGGTCCTGCTGCGGGTGCTCCCCGATGAGATCGGCGCGACATTGGAGGCGATGAAGGCCGCTCGCGACGCGCGCCTGAACCACCACGAGAAGCTCGCCGGTTTTGACGGCCGCACGCTGGTGCTTCACGCGCGCGGGGACCGCACCGTCTCGCTGGCGCACGCCGAGCGCAACGCCGCCTCCGCCCGGGACGCGGAGCTCGAGGTCTACGCCCCTGGAGACCACAACACGATCCTCGCCTACCACCATGACGCGATCATCGACCGCGTCGCGGCGTTCCTCAGGTCCCCGGGGCCCAGCTGATCCCGGGCGGCCCGGCGATGCCACGCTCCTTGCGCACATAAGCCAAGAACGGGTTCGTACGCAGCTCCGCGTCGAGGGTGGTCACCGGGCCGTGCCCGCTGTGCACACGGAGGTGGCCCGGCAGATCACAGAGCCGGCGCAGGCTGTCCACGGCCACGCTCGGGTCGCTCATCGGGAAGTCGGTGCGGCCGACCGATCCCTTGAAGAGCGTGTCGCCCACGACGATGTCCTCGTCGTCGAACCAGCAGCCCTGCCCAGGGGTGTGACCCGGCGTGGAGAAGAAGCGCAGGGTGGTTTCGCCGAGCTGCACCGAGTCCCCGTCGTCGACCCAATGGTCGATGCGCCCGCACGGCCGGTCGAGGTGTGGCATGCCGAACATGGTGCCTTGGATGGGCAGCGTCTCGAACAGGGGGCGCTCCTTCGTGGGGCAATACGTCGGCACGTCGAAGCGCGCTTGCAGCAGCGGCAGCGAGCCCGCGTGGTCGATGTGACCGTGCGTCAGCAGGATCATGCGCACGTCGGGCGACAGCGCGTCGAGTGCCTCGCCGAGCTCATCCGTCTCGCCGGTGTCGATGATCGCGGCGTGCCCCGTGGCGGGGTCGGTGACGAGGTAGGTGTTGACCGAGAAGGCGCCGACGGTGAAACAGCGGATCTGCACAGAGACTCTCTGTGCGCGGGGAGGCGCGCGGTCAAGGTATGCTCGTCGCCATGAAGAACGTGCTCGTGACCGGGGGATGCGGGTTCTTGGGCAGCTGGATCGTGCGCCAGCTCGTGGAGCGGGGCTGCTCCGTCGTGGTGTTCGCCGTGCCGGGCGAGAATCGAGAGAACCTCGAGGGGGTGGACGTCACGGTGGTGGAGGGCGACGTCCGCCGCCGCGCCGACGTCGAAGCGGCCTTCGAGGCGGGCGGGGACATCGACACCGTCTTCCACGCCGCCGCCGTCTACCAGGACTACGCGCCGGACCCGACGCTCATGTACGACGTGAACCTGCGCGGCACGTTCAACATGATGGAAGCGTCGCGGCGCGCGGGCGTCGAGAAGGTCGTCTACACAGCGAGCATGGTGAGCCTCGGCCGGCCTCCGGTGGGCCAAACCGCGGACGAAGACACGCCGTACGAGGCGTGGGACCTCGACTTCGCCTACTCGCGCAGCAAACTGTTCAGCCGTCAGATCGCGGAGTTCTTCGTGGACTGGGACTTGGATGTGCGCATCGTCTGCCCGGGCTTGGTGCTCGGGCCCGGTGACCTGCGCCCCACCCCGAGCGGCGCCCTGATCGTGAAGCTGTTCACGTTCGGCCTGCCGGCCGTGCACTTCGACGGCGGGGTCAGCTACGTGGACGTGCGCGACGCCGCGAAGGTGCACCTGCTCGCGGCCGACAAGGGCAAGGCGGGAGAGCGTTACCTCGCGGTGAACACGAACATGACGAACGAGGAGTTCGTCCGCATGGTGCGACGCATCGGGCAGACCAAGAAGCCGCTGGTCAAGTTGCCCGAGGGCGTGGCGCGCACGACGGCGATCGCGATGGACAAGCTCGCCAGCGTGACCGGAGAACCGCCGCTCCTGACGCGTGAGTTCTTCGAGTACTGCTTGCGCCCCTCCTACTACCGCAACGACAAGGCACGGCAGGAGCTCGGCGCGACGTTCCGGCCGATCGAAGAGACGGTGCGGGACTCGATCGCGTATTTCCGGAGCCGCGGCGCGATCTGAAGGTTCGGTCGAGTTCCTTCCGCGACGGCGAAGCCGACGCCATGAACATCATCCGTCTTCGAGTGTGTCATCGGGCGCGCGGAGTGCGTCGCACACTCGAACACGGAGTTCGTGTTCGCACCGCCGTACTCTGCATCGATGGGGAGCGAAGACGAATCGACACCCGCTGCAACCTCATCACCTCGGCGCCATCTCTTTGCGCAAGGCGGCGCGACGCCGGTTGGTGCGGAACCGAACTCCAAAGCTGAGGCAAGTCACGACCAGGCCCAAGACGAGCGTGGGCACGGCGGCCATCACGAGGTAGCCGCCCAGGTTCGAGCCGCCTCCCGTGACATCGAGCCGGAGGTCCGGCTGCGCCCCCGCGACCGCGAGCAGGGAGCCTCCGGCACCGAGTCCCAGAGCGGTCGCGACGATGCCGACGATGGTCCAGTCGTAGGCGTGCGACGCCAGCCCTGCATCCAACCCCAGCCACTCCTCCGAAAGCGGCTCAGAGGAGTAGGGCACGGCGCGTTGCCCCGACGTGGGCTGGGAGAGGGCGAGCGCGGGAGAGCGCTCCTGGGCGTGAGCCGTGGGACTGAGCAGCAACGAAGCGAGGGCGAGCAGCAGCGCATTCATGCTTCCTTGCTGAGCATGAGTCGTGCCACACGCGCAGACGACCGGCGGCGGAGCCACTTGAGAAGCCCACTGCACAGAAACGTGCACCGCGCGAGAAGCGCGAACGTCGCCAACGGCGTGGAGGCTACTGCGACGCGCTGAGCTTGCCCGCGACGAGGGCGACCCGGTCCGAGAGCCATGTGTCGTCCGGATGAAGGAACGACAGCTCTTGGTAGATGAGCAGCGCGTCGCGCCAGCGCC
The DNA here is from genome assembly GCA_045106715.1 of Sandaracinaceae bacterium. Taxonomy (GTDB): domain Bacteria; phylum Myxococcota_A; class Polyangia; order Polyangiales; family Sandaracinaceae. The sequence continues at coordinate 786 of JBGCFC010000044.1, read as the reverse complement.
CCTCGGCCTCGGCCTGCGCGCCTTCCTGTAGACGCGCCGGGTCCGCGCTGGACGTCGCGGCCGCCGGCGGGGTGGACCAAGAGCTTTCCGTTTGGGTCGCTTCGGGCGCCTGGAAGTCGCTCGCTTCTTCCACTGGGATCCCGGTCCAGCTCGGCTCGTCGTACGGCGTGCCCGGCTCACGAACGGCCCAGTCGCCGCGCGGGGGCTCCGGCACCGCGACGGGATCATGCACGCTCGGCACGTCTGGCACGGGGGCAGTGGGTGCGCTCACGGTGGGCGCCGGGGGGACAGGAGCGGCGGGCACCGGCGCGGCGGGAACGGGCGCCGGAGGCGCCACCGGAACGGGCGCAGTCGAAGCCACAACCGGAGGAGCCGACGGAACAGGCGCCGATGGGGCCACAACGAGAGGAGCAGCGGGAACAGGCGCGGCAGGCGCGCTCACCGGAGGGGCAGAAGGCACAGGCGCAGCCGGCACGGGCGCAGCGGGCGCGCTCACGGGAGGAGCTGAAGGCACAGGCGCAGCCGGCACGGGCGTAGCGGGCGCGCTTACAGGAGGAGCCACTGGCACAACCACAGCGGGCACCGGCGCAGCGGGCGCGCTTACGGGAGGAGCCACTGGCACAGCCACAGCGGGCACGGGCGCAGCGGGCGCGCTTACAGGAGGAGCCGCACTTACAGGAGGAGCCACTGGCACAGCCACAGCGGGCATGGGCGCAGCGGGCGCGCTTACAGGAGGAGCCGCACTTACAGGAGGAGCCACTGGCACAGCCACAGCGGGCATGGGCG
>JBGCFC010000043.1:0-15230 GCA_045106715.1 Sandaracinaceae bacterium | reverse complement strand
GGCCGGCAGCGCGACGGCCTCGCCGTCCCAGACACCCGCGGGGTCGACGTCCCAGCCGGCCGGCGCGGTCGGAGGCATGTCCGCGACCATGGTGAGATGTTCGATGCCTCGGGGGGTGGTGGTGGTGTCCTCACGGCCGTTGATGACGAACACGTGGTTGCCGGAGGGGTTCTCCGTCCAGCCGCGCCACCGGGTCGCGTAGTTGTGTGGGTCGACGGCGTCGCCGCCCATCTGGATCATCTGGAGAAGCAGGCTGAACCGATCCAGCTCGCCGAGGAACCCGTACGACGTGGACACCACGACGGCGAAGTCGATGATGTCCTTGCGGTGCAGGATGGTCAGCGTGAGGAAGCTGCTCAACCCGTTGAGCGCGTATGCGTCGTACTCCGTCTCGACGCCCGCGACGATCGCGCCGACCAAGGCGCCCTGCGAGTGCCCGCCGTAGACGAGGTGTGACAGATCCAACTCGGGAAGGCCGTCGAGTCCGTCGAGCTGCTCGCGGATGACGCGGACCATGAAGCTGGTCTCGGCGGCCTGCTGGCGGAAGTTGCTCCGGCCCGCGGGTGGGTTTGGGAGGTTGAACGTCGTCAGCTCCGTGTTGCCTTCGAACCCCGCGCGGCCGCCGTGGAACTGGGGCATGAACGAGACGACGACGTAGCCGGCGTCGATGGCCTCGTTGATCCAGCCACGGTTGAGGTGCGTCCATGGCGACCATCCCGTCCCATCCTGGAAGACGAGCACCGGGCGGGGTCCGGACGGCGGATCGGCGAGGCGCCCGTAGGCGACGACCATCGCGACGTCTTCCCATCGCTGCAGGACGGGATCGCCGTCCTCGAACACGATGTTGCCGCCGCTCGTCGTGTACGGCGTCTCTCCCTCTTGGAAGACCGGCATCTCGACGATCGCGGTGTGGGTCTCCAGGTCCAGCCGACGACGGGAGAGGGCGTCGGAGCGGTCCCAGTCGCGGAGCGGGCGCGTCTCGAGCGACGGGTCCATCACGAAATCGCGCAGCCGCTGCATGTCCTCGGCCGGGTCGTGCGGGGTGAACACGGTGGCCACCGCGATTCGCTCGAGCGGCACGCCCGCGTCCGGCGCGCAACGCCGCAGCGGGGCCAGAGAACGGGAGATCGCATCCGTCTCCGCCTCGTCGCGCAGCGCGGCGTCGAACGCGTCCGGCCGCGGCGTGCTGCGGCCTTCAGCCTCGCCCAGGGTGTCGAGCACGAGGAGGCCGTAGGGATGTCCGGGGGTGAGCACAGTGCCGATGGCGTTCGCCACCCGAAGCACGTTGTCGTCCCGGAGAGGGGTGCCCCCCGCATCGAAGCGGGCCTCGATGGGCAGCCGCGTGCCGCACGCGTCTTCCGACAGATCCACGAGCTGAATCGGGCTGTCGTCCCGCATCGCGTCGGTGCCGCTGGGGATCGAGCCCTCGGCGATGCCGTTGCCCATCGGCAGGTACACCACCGGCATGGTCGAGAAGCCGCGCACGTCGCTCTCCACCAGCGAGAGGGGGGACTCCGTCGGAGGTCCCCGGCGGGGAAAGTCGGAAAGGTCGGGCGTGCCGTCTGCGGTCAGGCGGGCATCGGATGGCCACGGCATTCGGTAAAAGCCCTCGCCGTCGGGATCGAACCGAAACGAGACGATGGTGACATCCACGGACGCGTCGGCACCCCCGTCCATGTCGGGATCGTCTGCGTCGCAGGCGGGAAGGAGAACGCACAGGCAGACAAGCAGTGCGCGCGTCGAGACCGAGGAGGAGAGAGACCGCTTCGGCTCCGACGCGCGCCGCATGTCAGCCGGCCTCCACGCCCGCCTCGAACTGCGGTGAGTGCATGAAGCGCTGAACGTGGTGCTGTTCGTCGCCAAAGAGCCCGACGAGCGCGCGCATGCGCTTGAAGTAGAGGCTGACGTCGTGCTCGTCCGTCACGCCCACGCCGCCGTGCAGTTGGGTGCCCTGCGCGGCCACGTAGAAGCCGCCCTTCGAGAGCAGCACCTTGGCTGCGCTCACGGCGTGCTCGCGCTCCGCCTCGTCGGATTCGTCGGCCTTGCCGTTGGCGAGGATGGACGCGCCCTTGAGCAGCTCCACCTGAACGAACATGTCCACCGCGCGGTGCTGGAGGCCCTGGAACACGCCGATCGGCACGCCGAACTGCTTGCGCGTCTTGAGGTACTCGACCGTCATCCAGAGCACCGTGTTGGCGATGCCGAGGCCCTCGGCGCACGCGGCTGCGGCGCCTTTGTCGAGCACGTGTCGAAGCGGTCCGCCGGCCGCGCCTTCGTCACCCAGGAGGCGCCCCTCGGCGCCGTCGAGCTGGAGGTGCGCGGCCTTGCCGCCGTCCATCGTCTTGAGGGCCTGGACGGTGAGGCCGGAGGCGGCCTTGTCGACGGCAAACAGCGAGATGCCGTCCCGGTCGCGGGAGTCGCCCGCGGTGCGCGCGCTGACCAAGAGCGTGTCGGCCGCATGCCCGTTGAGGACCCAGACCTTCTCGCCACGGAGCGCCCAGTGGTCGCCGGACTTCTCGGCCGTCGTCGCGACATCACATGCATCGTAGCGGCTCTGGCGCTCGGACCACGCCAAGGCGAGGCTGGTGTCGCCCTCGACCATCGGACCGAGCAGCTCCTTCTGCTGCGCCTCGGTCGCGCCGTGCATCGCCGCCATGCCGCCAAGGATGACGGAGGCGAGGTAGGGCTCGGGGACGAGGGTGGTGCCGAACTGCTCGAGCAGGATGGCGGCGTCGAGCATCGTGCCACCGAAGCCGCCGACCGCGTCGGGCAGTGGCAAACCGAGCCAGCCGAGCTCGCCCATCGTCTTCCAGACGGCCTTGTCGTAGGAGAGCTCGGTGTCGCGCAGCTTGCGCATGCGCTCGACGGGCGAGTCCTTCTTGACGAAGGAGGCCGCCGTCTCGCGGATCATCTTCTGGTCTTCGCTGAGTGCAAAATCCATGGCTTCCTCCTCAAACCTTGCCGGGCTGCGGGAGCCCCAGGATCAACTTCGCGATGATGTTCTTCTGCACTTCGCTCGAGCCGCCGTAGATCGTGGTGGCGCGCGTGTAGTTGAAGGTCGACGGCACGAACTGCTCGAGCGCGGGGACGGTGCCCGGGTCGTTGAACCAGCTGAGCGCGTTCTCGCCCATGGCCTCCATCGCCAGCTCGAGAGCCTGCTGGAGGATCTCGGAGCCGCGCAGCTTCAGAATGGAGCTCTCAGGGCCGGGCGCATGGCCCAGCTGTGCGCCCACGAGCGCGCGGTAGTTCGCCATCTTGAGCCCCTCGAGGTCGATCTCGAGGCTCGCGATCTTGGCGCGGAACAGCGCGTCCTCGATCAGGGGCTTGCCGTCCCGCATCGTGTGCGCGGCGATGCGCTTGACCCGGTGGATCGCGCGGATGCTGAGCCCGACGGCGGCGATGAGCGTGCGCTCATGCCCGAGCAGCGCTTTGGCCATCGTCCAGCCCTGGTGGATCTGCCCGACGACGTTCTCTTTGGGCACCTTCACGTTGTCGAAGAAGGTGTCGCAGAAGGCCGGCGTGTGGCCGCTCGTGAGCATGGGCTTGGCCTCGACGCCTTCGCTCTTCATGTCGATGAGCAGGAAGCTGATGCCCGCCTGCTTCTTGCCGCTTCCGTCGGTGCGCACGAGGCAGAAGATCCAGTCGGCGTACTGGGCGTACGTCGTCCAGGTCTTCTGGCCGGTCACGAGGAAGTGGTCCCCCATGTCCTTGGCCTCGGTCCGAAGCGAAGCGAGGTCGCTGCCGGCGTTCGGCTCGGAGTAGCCCTGGCACCAGACCTCTTCGCCGGAAAGGATCTTCGGGAGGTAGCGTGCCTTCTGCTCGGCGGTGCCGAACTGGATGATCAGCGGCCCGACCATGCTCAGCCCAAATGGACTCAGCTGGGGCGTGCCCGCCTTCTCGAGCTCTTCCGTGAAGATGAAGCGCTTGGCGGCATCCCAGCCGGGTCCGCCCACCTCGGCCGGCCAGTTTGGGGCGATCCAGCCCTTGCCGTGCAGGATCCGGTGCCACTCCATGATCTCGTCCATGGAGAAGTTGCCGTCCACCTCGGCCTTCTCAGCCAGATGAGGCGGCAGCGCGGACTCGACCCATTGCTTGACCTCCTCGCGGAAGGCCTCTTGCTCTTCGGTGAACGACAGTTCCATCGGTACTCCAAACGGTTGGGGGCTCCATACCACGGAGGGCAGGGTGATCCCACGCCACGAACCTGGGCTTCGTTCGCCACAGAATCGCCATGACTCGGGTCCGGACTCGCCTCGCAGCCCGTCCACATTGAGGCCATGCACACCCCTCATCCACTCCATCGTCGCGCGTTGGCGGCGGGGGCGAGTCTCGTCGTCGCCGTGGCGGTCTGGCTCCCGAGCCTGCATCTGTTCTTCGATGGGCGCGCCAGCCCAGAGGGGCGTGCGCGGACGGCCGACGCGCTTCTTCAACGGCAGCTCGACTTCTACGAGGACCCTGCGCACCGCGCCGAACAGCTCGCGCGCATGCGGGCGGCCAACGCGGAGTGGGACTTCATGGGCCGGACGTTCCTCGTGGTGGCCCTGGCCAACCGCGCCCTCGACGACCGGTCCTCGGCGCCTCGCATGTTGGCCGTGATCGACGATGTGCTCGCGGAGACGATCGCGCTCGAAGCGCATCATGGTCAGTCCCACTTCTTGATGCCGTACTGGCAGCGCGCGCCGTTCGAGGACCCCAGCGCGCGGAGCGTGTTCGTCGACGGAGAGATCGCGCTCATGCTCGCCGCCCGCCAAGCCGTGGAGCGCGATCCTCGATGGGACACGGAGCTCGCCGAGCGCGTCGAGACCATCGTCCACCAAATGGAGCGAGGCCCGGTGATGAGCGCGGAGAGCTACCCGGACGAGTGCTGGACGTTCTGCAACTCGGTGGCGCTGGCGGCGGTGCAGACCAGCGACGCGGTGACCGGCGACGACCACAGCGCGCTGATGCGGGGATGGCTGACGATGGCCCGCGAGCGACTCGTCGACCCGGAGACAGGCATGTTGGTCTCGAGCTACACGCACGCGGGGGAGCACCTCGATGGCCCGGAGGGCTCGAGCCTGTTCCTGGCGGCGCACATGCTCAGTGTCGTCGACCCGGTGTTCGCGCGAGACCAGTACCGCCGGGCGCGGGCGCAGCTCGGCGTGTCGGTGGCGGGATTCGGCTACGCCCGGGAGTGGCCGGCGTCCTGGGAGGGGCACTCGGACGTGGACTCCGGGCCCATCGTCCCGGTCGTGAACGCGAGCGCAGGAGCCAGCGGCATGGCCCTGCTCGGCGCGGCGGCGTTCGGAGACGAAGCCTGGACTCGGGAGCTGCACCGTTCGCTCGCCTTCGCGGCGTTCCCGACCGACGACGACGCGGGCTTTCGCTACGCGGCCAGCAATCAGGTCGGCGACGCGGTGCTGCTCTACGCGCTGAGCCAGGGCGCGCTCTTCAATACGGTGCGCTCGCGGATCGGCTCCCGACCGCTCCAGGCGTCCGCGCGGAGGGCAGGCTGATGCGGCGGATGTTCTGGCTGGCGGCGGGGCTGCTCGCGGCGGTGTTCTTCACGCTCCACGCGATGGGCGCGCGGGATGCCGTGTCACTCCTGAGCGGAACGCCGACCGCCGACCCTGTGATGGGGGTCGGCGGAGGCTTTCTCTACGCGCTCAGCTGGTTTGGGCTTTCGCTCGTGGCGCCCGTCTTGCTGATCGCCGGTCTGTTGGTTGGACTGCTGCTCGGGCGTGCACGCCCCCCGCGGGGGTTCGGCGGGCGTGACGCGGAAGGAGCGGCTACCAGGTGAGCGCGGCGTTCGCGCCGCCGAGGGTCGGGTTGACCGCGAGCTCCACGTCGTTGCCGAGGTCGGCGCGGACTTCGACCCGCCGCGTCAGGGCGGCGCCCAAGATGATCATCGTCAGGCCCGCGGTCTGCAGGATACCGTCGACTGCGAGCCACGGGCCCCAGCCGTCACGACCGTCGGCGAGCATGATCGCGAGCTGCACCCACGGTCCCGCGGCGGGGATGAGCCCGGTGTAGAAGAACTCGTCGGCGAGCGTGCCGGTGCTGTCGAGGGAGTCCTCCGCCGCGATGACCGCGGCGCCGATGCCGGTGACGACGATGTTGAGCACGTAGCCGCCGGCAAGCAGGCCGATGCCCGGGCCGATGAGGCCCCAGATCGGGCGCTCCTCGTAGCGCGGCTGAGGGGCCGGCTGCGGCGCGTACTGCTGCTGGGGTGCGTACTGCTGCTGAGGCGCATACTGCGGAGGCGGAGCCTGCTGCGCGGGCGGCGGCGGGACCGGCTGGGGCTGCGCGCCCGTGACCGTCACCGTGCCCTGCGCGGGTCCGGCTTGAACACCGACCTGCACGCCGGCGCCCTGAACGCACGTTCCTTGGTTGCAGACCCAGCCCGCGCCGCAGTCCACGTTGCCCTGGCAGTACTGCGCCTCGGCTTCACCGCCGAGCGCACACCAGGAAAGGGCGAGCGCCCCACACCACATCATCATTCGCTTCATCGAATCCCCCTTGTCATGCAGTGCGCGAGCACGCACCGCGACATCGATTGCGGAGCAAGATACACCGCCATGGACGAAGACGCGCAGCCCATGCACGCATTCAGAGGGGGCCGTGTCGCGGCTCACAACCGTCGCCTCTCCTTTCGGTCAACGCCAAACGGAGACGCGGTGGCGTGAGCCTGCTATGTAACGTCGCCCGTGAACGGCGCATCCAGCGGTGGGTGCACTTGATCGCCGTCGCAGCCTGACGATGTTGTTCCGAATCCCCCATCCCGACGCGCTCGCTCGCTTCGGTCGCGTCGCAGCGGGTCTTGCCGTGGCCCTCCTGGTTGCCGCGAGTACCCCGGTGGCGGCACAGGATCACGATGGTGTCGCGTCCCCGACCGAGGCGGCCGAGGAAGCACAGCCCGAGGCGGCCCCGGCGATCCCGCGGCACCACACCGAGCGGGAGGAGGTCGACGCGTTTCGCTCGTTCCCGGCGACGCGGTGGCGTTGGGAGTCGACCGATGTCGGCAACTTCGTGCTCATGGGCATCGCGGGCGCGACCGCGGGCACCAACGTGGGCCTCGGCTCGGCGATGCTCGTGGAGCCGAACCGAGGCCGCAACCCGTTCGACGAGGGGGCCCGCGATGGGCTCCGCCTCGCCGAAGAAGGGCAGCGCCTGATCGCGCGGGACGTCAGCGACGGTTTTCTGACGCTGATGACGTCGGCGCCGATCTTGTTCGACGCGCTCGTGTTGGGCGCGTGGCTGCACGACGACCCCGACATCGCGTTCGAGATGATCATCATGCACGCCGAGGTCGTGTTCGTGACGCTCGCCTTGCAGACGACGGCCAACGTCGTGGTCAGCCGGGAGCGCCCCTATGGCCGCACGTGCACCGCGACGCCGGGGCCCGACGAGTTCCCCGACGACAGCTTCTTCTGCGACTCGCCGGATCGGTTCTACAGCTTCTTCAGCGGCCACACGTCGCAGTCGTTCGCGTCGGCCGCGGTGGTCTGCTCCGCCCACATGAACATGCCGCTCTTGGGCGGCGGGGCGGCGGACATCGTGCCCTGCGTGACCGGTTTTGCGTTTGCGGCCGCCACCGGGATGCTGCGCCTCCTGGGCGACATGCACTACGCCACGGATGTGATCACCGGCGCTGCGGTCGGCACGGCGGTCGGCTTCCTGCTGCCCTGGGCCCTGCACTTCTCACGACCGCGTCGCGACGACAGCGAAAGCGACGACGTCTCGTGGGTCCTGGTCCCCTCCGGCAACGGCGCGTCCGTGTTCGGGGTGTTCTGATGCGGCGCCTCGGTTTTCTCCTGATGCTGTGGATGCTCGGCGCGAGCGCGTCCGTCAGCGCACAGGAAGACGCGGGGACGGAGGATGTCTCGACCGACACTCCTGAAGCGGTGGAGACCGACACCGACCCCTCCGACATGGCCGCGGAAGGGGTAGACGCATCCCCCGAGGAAGCCAATGCGCCCGACATGGACGCCGATCCCGCGGAAGAGGTTCCCGAGGGCGAAGGCGACCCCGCGCTCGACGAGGTGACGGAGGCGGGGCTCGACCAGCTCATGCTCATGGTGCGGCCGCTCTCCGACGAGACCTCGGAGGAGGGCGAGACGCTCGAGCAGCTCAGCGCAGAAGGCCTCACCGAGCTCGAGAGCGTGGCGCGGTCCCGCGAAGATGCAGCTGTCCCCGAGCCGCCGGCCGCCGGAGAGGTAGGCGAGATCCCCTTCTGGGGAAACCCGCGGCTGTTCGTCTCGGGCATCCTGGACGTGGGCTTTCTGTTCTTGCAGCCCCGCTTTCACGCGGGCTACGGCGTGCCGCACGAGCTCTGGTTGGGGCTCGAGCTCGACCCGATCATCTCCGGCTCTGGCATCGGCGTGTATGGCGGCATCCGCGGCGAGATCCCGTACGCCGACCTCCGCATCGGGGCGCGCTACCGCTTCAACTGGACCCGCTCGTTCCTCGAGAGCCTCGACGGCTATGACCACATCCAGCTGCGCGACCGCGTCGGACCGAACGCCAACTACCTCTCCGCCGAGGCGCAGCTGAGCTTCGACATCCCCATCGAGAGCACCGACTTGGTGGGCGAGATCACCGCCACGTACGTCGTGCCGTTCGAAGAGGGCTTCAGCATCTACGAAGACACCCTCCGCATCATCGTGGTGGCGCCCAGCTGGATCTGGAGCGTGGGCATCGGATGGCGTTTCAGCTTTGGTCCCAACGAAGCGTTCAGCATCGAGCCCGGCGTCGAGCTGACGCACCTGGTCGGCCGTGACGCTGCGCTCGGAGCACCGGCGGGCGCGGCCTCGCAGGAGGCGCCGTTTGTGCTTCGCGCTGGTCTACGGGCCTCGATTCGCATGTGGCCCGACCTTTCCGTCCGCCTGACGGCCATGCCCGCGATCGTGAGCCCGGACAGCCTGGGCGGCGCCGGAGGGCACTCGTTCCTGCTGGGCATCCGGTACCGATGGGCGACCGACGCCCCGCGCTATGGCGACGACGGGTGACGGGACTACTTCACACACGGGGGCAGACCATGCGCACTTCGACGGCACTGATGTTCGCTCTTGTCGCAACGCTCTTGGCGCGCCCGGCGCTCGCGCAGGGTGAGGGGGAGCATGACCCGCGCCCGCGTGTCGTGGAGACGCGCCCGGTGCCTCCGTCGCCGGCGGTGGCGGCTCAGATCGCCGACCTCGAAGACCGTCAGCGGGCGGCCGAGGGACGCGCCACCGGGTTCGGCGGGCTGACGCTCGGTGGCACCGCGCTGCTCATCGGTGGGGTCGTGGCCATGACCGTCATCGCGGCGATCGGGCCGATGGACTGCATGGGGCCCGAATGCGTGACGCCCGTCGAGGACTTTGCACCCGGGCTGACGCTGAGCCTCATCGGCGCGGCAGCCTTGCTCACGGGAGGCATCCTGTGGGGCGAAGCGGACGCCAACGCGGCCGACCTGCGCCGCGAGATCGAGCGGCTGAGGGGGCCGACGCCGACGTTCTCGCTGGGACCGAACGGCGGCTCCGTGGGGCTGGTCGGGCGGTTCTGAGAGAGCGCCCTGCGTCTCTAGGCCCGCGCGTCTCGCCACGGCTGGGGAGCCCACGCCGAAGGGTCGAGCCCATCGAGGGGAGGGCGCTCGGACCGGGTGAGCTTTGCCTCGAACAGCGCGGCAAAGTGCGTCTCGACGGCGTCCATCGCGCCTTCGAGCGTCGCGCTCGTGCCCTCAGCCTCGAGGCTGGTGACGCCCTTGCCTACGAGGCCACACGGCACGATGACCCCGAAGTCAGCGAGGTCGGTCGTCACGTTCAGCGCAAACCCGTGCAGCGTGACCCACCGGCTGATCCGCACGCCGATGGCGCCGATCTTGTCGTTGCCGACCCAGGTCCCGTTCATCTTGTCGACCCTCCCGGCCGTGACGCCGAAGTCTGCGCTGACGCGGATCATCAGCTCCTCGAGGTCGCGCACGTAGCGTCGGACGTCCTGCCGATCCGGGCTCAGGTCCAGGATCGGGTAGCCCACGAGCTGGCCGGGGCCGTGGTAGGTCACGTCTCCGCCGCGCCCGATGTGATGGACCTCGAAGCCCTTGGCGGCGAGCGCGTCTTCACTCAACAACAGGTTCTGCGCCTTGGCGCCGCGGCCGAGGGTCACGACACGGGGATGCTCGAGCAGCAGTAGCGAATCGGGGATGCGACCGCGAATGCGCGCGGCCTGCACACGCTGTTGGAGCTCGAGCGCCTCGGCGTAGGGCACGCGGCCCAAGCGGTGAACGGCGACCTGTCGCATGCGCCGGACCATAGCGGGCTCACCCGCGCTTGACGATGGTGACGGTGCCCCCGAGCACCACCTCCTTTTGAGTCCCCCGGTATGCGCCGGCCTCGGCCGGCTTTGCGCCGCACCCGACCACGTCCACGTCGTCGCCCTCGTGAAGTACGTAGAGCGCACCGTCATCGTCCCGGACCTCGATCTGGCGGACGTCGATCCGCGCCCGAACGCCGCGCTCGTCTTCGACCTGGAGCCCCCCGTCTGAGGCTACCCGAAGCCGCCCCCGGACCCGTGAGAGCCCCGTCGCTTCGATCGGCATCTCACCGATGCATACCGACGGGAGGGCCACGCGCGCCTCCGCTCGCCGGCGAGCATCACGCTCACGAAACCGCTTCCGAACTACTCGGCTGCCGAAGAACGCGCTCGTGATGCTCGTAAAAGACAGCATCGTGTAGAGGTAGAGGAGCCAGTAGGAGTCGAAGTGCCCGCTTGCGAACAGCAGCGCCGTCAGGACGCCGCCCAGGACGGCCGCGCCTCCAAGCGTGGGCAGGAGGCCCCTCGGCCAGGCGCCGCTCCCGTCGTCGGGGCGTCGAAACAACACGACCCCCTTCCTCGCCACAGTCATGGTGCCGCAGCGCTCGCAGTCGGTCTCCACCACGGCGTCGCTGCCGCACTGCGGGCAGAAGTACGGCGCCTCGGTGCCGTCGGCGTCGGGGCCGCCACGGTGCACTCCGCCCACCGACCGCCGGCTCGACCGCACGGACGTCATCGCCTTGCTCAGTTGGTTGTAGGTTCCCACTTCGGTTCAAGGTGGGGCGCGCCGCGCGCGTTTCAATGGTGATCGATGCGGCCCAGGTCGATTGCGGGCTGGATTCCGCGACGGAACGAAAGCGCCCCCGCTCTCGTGAGGAGAACGGAGGCGGAGTGAGCTCGGGCTGCGAGGGAACTAGCGGTTCAGGATGTGAACGGCCTCGCCGAGCGCATGCTTGAAGCTCTCCATCACCGCCTCGCCCAGCGTCGGGTGCGGGTGGATGGTCAGGTGCACGTCCTCAGCAAACGCGCACATCTCGATGGCCAACGCGGCCTCGCTGATGAGGTTGCTCGCCTCGGGGCCGACCATGCCCACGCCCAGGACCTCGTTCGTCTCGGCGTCCACGATGGTCTTGATGAAGCCGTCCGTGTGCCGAACGGCCATCGCGCGGCCGCTCACCTTGAAGGGGAACTTGCCGATCTTGACCGCGCGGCCTTCGTTCTTGGCCTCGGTCTCGGTGATGCCGACGGTCGCGATCTCCGGCTCGGTGAAGATGGCCGCGGGCATCGCGCGCCAATCGACGGCCGCCTTGTGACCCGCAACGACCTCGGCGACGATCTCGCCCTCCTTGGTCGCCTTGTGGGCCAGGTAGGGGGCGCCGCTCACATCTCCGATGGCGAAGATGCCCGGCACGTTGGTCTCGAGGCGGCGGTCCACCTTGATGTGGCCGCGATCGTCGAGCGTCACGCCGACGTCCTCCAGCCCGAGGCCCTGGCTGTTCGGCTTGAACCCGACCGCCATGAGCACCTTCTGGGCCTCGATGGTGAAGCTCGAGCCGTCCTTGGCGCCGACCGTGACGGTGGCCTTGCCGCTGCCCTTTTCGATCTTCTCGACCTTGGACTCCAGGTGGACCTTGCCGCCGCTCTTCTCGAACTTCTTCTGCACGACCCGGACGAGGTCCTTGTCGACGCCGCTCAGAAGCTGGGTCATCAGCTCCACGACGATGACCTGCATGCCGAGCTTCTGGTAGACCATGCCCAGCTCCATGCCGATCACGCCGCCGCCGACGATGACCATGGTGCCGGTCGCGTCCCGAAGGCTCACGGCCTCGCGCGCGCTGATGATGATGTCGCCGTCGAGCTCCATCCCGGGGATCTCGATGACGCGCGCGCCCGTCGCGATGACGATGCCCTTGCTCGCGGTGAAGCTCTCCTTCGATCCGTCCGCCTTCGTCACCTCGACGGTGTTCTTGGCGACCAGCTTGGCCGTGCCCATCATGGAGTCGGCCTTGTTGGCCTTGAGCAGGCTCTCCACGCCGGAGGTGAGCCCCTTGACGATGCCGTTCTTCCAGTCCTGCAGCGCGCCGACGTCGATGGAGACGTCGCCCACCGAGATGCCCATCGTGCCGTAGTTGCCGATGTCTTCGTAGGTGTTGGCGGCGGCGATGAGCGCCTTGGACGGGATGCAGCCCCAGTTGAGGCACACGCCGCCGTAGTACTCCTTCTCGACCACGAGGGTCTTCACACCGAGCTGGGCGAGGCGAATGCCCGCGGGGTATCCGCCCGGGCCGGCGCCGATCACGATGGCTTCGTAGCTGTTGTCGGCCATGTCTTCTCCTGCTTCCTGTGTGGGGCCTCTACAGGGCGCCCGGTAGCCTCACGCGGAGGTCGTCGTTCTCTCAGTGCCCCGAGGGGGCGTCGGGCAAGCTCAGCAGCGTGTCCCGTTGTTCAGTCAGGTGCGCGGGCATGACCCGGTAGACGTCCGTGAAGAGCGACGCGCGCGGCGGCGGGCCGAGCTCCTCGACCTCGTCGATGGCGGCGCTGATCTCCGCGTCGATGGACGCCACCAGCTCCGCCTGCTTGGCGTCGTCCAGCAGGGCCGAGGCCCGCAGGTAGCGCTCGAAGCGGTCGATGGGGTCCTTCTTGGCCCACTCCGCGACCTCTTCATCGCTGCGGTAACGGCTCGGGTCGTCGCTCGAGCTGTGCGGGCCCATCCGATAGGTGACGGACTCGATGAAGCTGGGGCCGTCGCCCCGTCGGGCGCGGTCGGCGGCTTCCTTGATGCCGGAGTACACCGCGAGCACGTCGTTGCCGTCGACGCGAAGCCCCGGCATGCCGTAGGCCTTGGCCTTCACCGCGATGGTCGCGCTGGCCGTCTGCTTCTCGGTCGGCACGCTGATGGACCAGTGGTTGTTCTGGCAGACCAAGACGGCGGGCGCCTTCCAGCGCGCTGCGAAGGTCATCGCCTGATGAAAGTCCGGCTGGCTGGTCGCGCCATCGCCCATGAACCCGACCGAGACGGTGTTGTCCTTCTTGAGCTTGGCGGCGTACGCCGCGCCCACCGCCTGCGGGATCTGCGGGCCAATGCAGCTCGACCACGCGACCTGGTTCACGGCGCGGCCCGACTGATGGCTCGGCATCTGTCGGCCCTTCATCACGTCCCGGTGGTTCCCGTAGGCCTGCGCGAGCCAGGTGCCGAGCGGGAAGCCGCGGCAGAGCATGATCGCGGACTCCCGGAGCGCCGGGAAGATCCAGTCGCCGTCGTCGAGCGCAAAGGCGGTGCCGATCGGAGTCGCCTCTTGCCCGGTGATCGTGCCGAAGAAGCCGACCTTGCCCTGCCGCTGCTTGCCCAGCATGCGCGTGTCAATGCGGCGGATCTGCAAGAGACGCCGGTACATCGCGAGGAGCGTCTCGTCGGGGAGGAACGGATCGGTGTCCGGTTCGGCCGAGCCGTCGTCGCGGATCACACGGCGAAGGGAGAGCGTGGGGTCGTCAGCGGTCATCGGCGGGCGCATCGTATCGCGCCCGGCAGGGGGGTCAACCGTGTCTGTCATGCGCCGTACGCGGAGGTTGGGGATGCGGCGCCGGGGGAAAGAGCGGCGGGCGGATCTCGGCTTTATGACGATCCTGTCCAAGGCCTCCGGAGGCCATGGTGTCCACCCTCCGCGGCCCCGCCCGCGCCTGAGGCCCCGTGCGCACTTCACTTTCCCCACTCCCGGTCTCCGAGCTGTGTTGAAGACCCGGCTTCTTCTTGTGCCGTTGGCGCTCGCCTCGACGCTGGTGCTGAGCTGCGGAGCGGGGATCCCGGCGCCTGCGGCGCCGAGCTGGGCCCACGCGCTTCCCGCAGACCTCGCGCTCGACGGCACGCTCCAGATTCGGCCGGAGTCGACCGAGGCCCCGGCGCTCGACCTCCGCCTCCCGTGGCGGAACGGCGGCGCGATGCTGGGATGGGGCGCGGCGCACTTCTGGGCGCGGCCCGGGCGGGACCACGTGTCGGTCACCGCGATCTTCGATGCGCCGTCGCGCACGCCGCGCTGGGGCGGCTGCGACGAGGTGGCGCTGGTGGTGGACGGGGACGCTGAGCCTGTTCCGACGCGGTACATTGGCCATCCCGTCGAAGGCGCCGACATGGTCTACGAAGCCGTTCAGCTCGAGTTGAACGTGCAGCACCTCCGATCGCTCGCGCTCGGCCGGACCGCCGAGGCCGAGGTGTGCGGGGATCGCCTGGTATTGACCGGGGCGCAGCAGGCCACCGTGCGGCGCTTCGTGGAGTGGTTCGACCACCTGTCGGCGCGGCGTTGGCACGGGCATCGCGCGTACTACCGCGACGTGAGTGCGCGCCCGGACCTCCCGCTCGAGGAGCCCTACGAGGGAGAGTCCGGGGAGGGATAGCGGCGCGTCTGGATGCCGGCCGATCGACGTGCCGTCCCTCGCTTGCTACCTGTCGGCTGTGTCGCGCCTGATCGCCATCGGTTTGTTGACCCTCCTGCTGGGCGCGTGCGCCGAGCCGGGACCGGAAGAGAGCCCGCGCGCGACCGTGCGGCTGTTCCTCGAAGCAATGGGACGCAGCAACCGAGACCCGAGTGCGGTCCGGGAGGCGTATGCGCTGCTCAGCCGCGAGACCCGGCGCTCGCTGCAGGCCCGCGCGCACGTCGCGGTGCAAGTGGGCGCGGCGCAGCTCGAGCCGTGGGAGATGATCGCGCGCAGCCGCTATCGACAGACCTTCACGGTCGCGTCCGGGGAACGCGCGATGCGGGCGTCGATCGACGGCAGCGAAGCGGTGGTCACGGTGCGAAGCGCCGACGGCAGCCGGACGGCGGAGGTTCCGCTGGTGTTCGAAGACGGCCACTGGCGCATCGTCATCGACATGCCCCCGCCGCGGCGCAGTGTGCCCGAGGTCGAAGGGGCCGAGGAGGACGAGTCCGAGTCGGATCTCTGACGGAGGCAAAGGCCCTCGGTTGCAG
>JBGCFC010000042.1:0-46529 GCA_045106715.1 Sandaracinaceae bacterium | reverse complement strand
CGCCCCCCCAGACACTCAGCCCACGAGTTCGAGCTGGGCGTGTGCCCACTCGATGTCGCGCTGAATCTCGTCGTACTCAGTGCCAGCGTACTCGGTCTCCAGCCCATCGAGTCGCTTCTCGGCGTCCTCGAGCGAGCTCTTCACCGCGTCCGCGTCGACGTCTTCGGCCAGCGCGAAGCTGTCCGTCAGGAGCAGCACACGCTCGGGGCCCGCCTCGATGAACCCCGGGCCGACCGCCGCCTTGCGATCCGCGCCGTCCACCACGTAGGAGACCACGCCCGAGCGCAGCGCCGCCAGAAGCGGAAGGTGGCCTGGGAAGACACCGAACTCGCCCTGGACGCTGGGCGCCGCGAGCGACTCGCACTGCGTCTCGAGCCGGAGGCCGAGCGGCGTGGCGATTTCGAGCGTGAGGAGAGGGTCGGCCATCGGTTCAGGCCTTCGCCAGCTCGGCCGCGGCCACCTTCACCTGGGCGATGTTGCCCTTGAGGTAGAACGCCTGCTCCGGCACGTCGTCCAGCTTGCCCGCGAGGATCTCCTCGAACGCGCTGATGGTCTCCTCGAGCGGCACGTACTGGCCCTTGAGGCCAGTGAACTGCTCGGCCACGAAGAACGGCTGGGAGAGGAACTTCTGGATCTTCCGCGCCCGGTCGACCGTCGCGCGGTCGTCCTCGCTGAGCTCGTCCATGCCGAGAATCGCGATGATGTCCTGAAGGTCCTTGTACTTCTGGAGCGTTTCCTGGACCTGACGGGCCACCGCGTAGTGGCGCTCGCCGACCACGGCCGGGTCGAGCAGCGTCGAAGTGGAGTCGAGCGGGTCGACGGCCGGGTAGATGCCGAGCTCGGCGATCTGCCGGCTCAACACCGTCGTGGCGTCGAGGTGGGCGAACGTGGTCGCCGGCGCTGGGTCGGTGAGATCGTCGGCCGGAACATAGATCGTTTGCACCGACGTGATGGAGCCCTTGGTCGTCGAGGTGATGCGCTCTTGGAGCGCGCCCATCTCCGTGCCCAGCGTCGGCTGGTAACCGACCGCGCTGGGAATCCGACCGAGGAGCGCCGACACCTCGGAGCCCGCCTGCGTGAAGCGGAAGATGTTGTCGACAAACAGGAGGACGTCCTGGCCCTCTTCATCGCGGAAGTACTCGGCGACGGTCAGCGCGCTCAGCGCGACGCGAGCACGCGCTCCGGGCGGCTCGTTCATCTGCCCGTACACGAGCGCCGTCTTGGAGATGACCGA
The DNA here is from genome assembly GCA_045106715.1 of Sandaracinaceae bacterium. Classification (GTDB taxonomy): domain Bacteria; phylum Myxococcota_A; class Polyangia; order Polyangiales; family Sandaracinaceae. Next base: position 45,295 of record JBGCFC010000042.1, on the reverse strand, counting down.
GTCGCCGGACTCGAGCTTCGACTCCGTCATCTCGATCATCAGGTCGGTGCCCTCGCGGGTCCGCTCCCCGACGCCCGCGAAGCAGGACACACCACCGTGCGCCTTCGCGACGTTGTTGATGAGCTCCTGAATCAGAACCGTCTTGCCCACGCCGGCGCCGCCGAAGAGGCCGATCTTGCCGCCCTTACGGTAGGGAGCGAGCAGGTCGATGACCTTGATGCCCGTCTCGAAGACCTCGACCTGCGTGCTCTGCTCGACGAACTTGGGCGCCTCGCGGTGGATAGGCGAGTGCTTCTGTGCCCCGATGGGGCCCGCACCGTCCACGGGGTTGCCGACGACGTTCATGACGCGGCCGAGGCACTCCTTGCCGACCGGCATGGAGATGGGCGCGCCCGTGTTGCGCACGGACTGGCCGCGGACGAGGCCGTCGGTGGTGTCCATGGCGATGGCGCGCACGGTGCCTTCACCGAGGTGAGTCGCGACCTCGAGCACGAGGTTGTCGTCCTCTTCGTTGATGGCCGGGTTCGTCACGCGGAGCGCGCTCAGCAGGTTGGGGAGGTTTCCCGGGGGAAACTCCACGTCGACGACCGGTCCGATGACCTGCGTGATGTTACCGCTCTGAAGCTCCGACATTTCGTATCCCTCACCAGCCCTCGTACGCCGTCGCGCTCGGGCTTTTCTGTGTTCAGCGCCTCTCAGCGGCGCTCTGGATCAAGGGGGCAACCGGCACAGCCGGCGGGCGCCGTCTAGCATGGGCCCGGAGGGGGGTCAAAGGCGCTCGTCTCGAGCGGGACGTGGGGTTGGGGCCGCCCGCGGACCACCCCGCGAGGCGACGTCTCTCAGCGACGCCGGATCCAAGGGAGCGCGTCGAGGTCCACATTGCCTCCACAGAGGACCACGCCGACGCGTTCGAGCCCCCCAAGGCCTCGAAATCGTGAAGAAAGCACCGCGGCGAGGCCCACCGCCGCGCTCGGCTCGATGACAAGCTTCATGCGCTCGAACACAAGCTTCATCGCTGGCACGATGGCCAGCTCGGGCACCACCAGCACCTCTTCAACACAGTCCCGCACGACGGGCCACGTGAGCTCGCCCAGCGTGGTCCGCAGGCCGTCGGCGATCGTGTCCGGCGTATGGCGTTCGACCCGCTCACCAGCCGCCTTGCCGCGAGCGGCGTCGTCGGCCCCGGCCGGCTCGGCGGCGAACACCCTCACGTGTGGAGCAGCCTCTCGAAGCGCCAGGGTGATCCCCGCGATCATCCCGCCGCCTCCCACCGGGACCACCACCGCGTCCAACGCGTCCACCTGCGCGAGCAGCTCGAGGGCGATGGTGCCTTGCCCCGCAATGACGTCCGGGTGGTCGTACGGGGGGATCAGCGTGCCGCCGGTCTGCGCCACGACGTTGGCGGCCGTCTCCGTCCGGGCATCCAGCGTGGGCGCGCAGGGATGCACCGTGGCGCCATATCCCTCGACGGCGGCCCGCTTCACGCGCGGCGCATCCGTCGGCATCACGATGTGAGCGGGCACGCCGCGGTCCCGCGCCGCGATGGCCACCGCTTGCGCATGGTTCCCGCTCGAGTGCGTCACGATCCCGCGGGACGCGGTCTCCGCATCGAGTCTCCAGACCGCGTTGCTGGCGCCGCGCATCTTGAACGCGCCGCCCCGCTGGAAGTTCTCGCACTTGAAGAACAGCGAACGCCCCGCGCGTCGATCGAGCGTGCCCGAGGTCATGACGGGGGTTCGGTGCACATGCGGCTGGATCCGGTCATGGGCACCGCGGATGGCGGCGAGGTCGGTCGCGTACACGGTCACACCGGGAGCCTACCGCACAGACGATCGGGTTGATTCAGCCGCACCGCCGTGTCGCATGCGGCACGCCGCCGACGTCCCCTCCGAAAGTCTCCCCAATGATTTCAACAACTTGAAGAAGTGGCACGGCCCCTGCTCCTACAACGAGACATGCAAGGAGACGTCCCAATGAAGAGCAAGCTCCCCCTCCTCCTCGGCGGCCTGGCCGGCGTTCTGGTTCCTGTCACCCTCATCGGCCTGCTGGCCTGGGCGGGCAGCGATCCCACCCCGGCCCCGCGCGCGGAGACCGTCGTCCCCGTACCCGCACCCTCGATGGAGCACGAGCTGGCCACCACTGTGGCGCCTCCTGCTCCGGCTTCGCCGCCAGCGGCCCCCGAGCCGGTCGTCGAGGACAACCCCTACGAGCCGGAGCTCCGCACCCGTGGCGACGTGCGCGTTCGGCGTCTGATTCTGGCAACCGGCGTGTCCCGTCACGAGCCCACCGGCGCGGCGGACGTGTTCACCCTTCAGGGCCAAGAACGGCTGTACGCGTTTGTCGAGGCAGTCAACGCGAGCGGGGAGGCGGTCGAGCTCGACGTCACCTTCGAGCCTCCCACCGGGGAGATCGCAGGTCACGTCGCCCTCGACGTACCCGCGCGCGCTCGGCGCTTTCGCACCTGGGCCTACACCCGGCACGTCTACGAGCCCGGCCGCTGGGACGCGGTGGTGCGCAGCCCCGACGGTCGCGTTCTCGCGCGGCGCGCGTTCGACGTCGAGAGATAGCCCTTCGGGCGGCAGAGAGGCGGACTCCGTGCTTCACTCGAGCGCGTGAGCCGCCTCTTTCGCATTGTGCTGGCCGTCGCGCTCTTAGGCTACGCCGGCTGTTTGGGATCCACCGGACCGGACCTGCCGGAGAACGTCGGGGCGACCCACCGCCACGAGCGGAGCGCGGGCGCCGAGCGCGAGGAGCTGCCCCCGGCGGAGCCGGTGCCCGTGGGAACGTCGGTCTGGGCCGATTTTCACCACACCGGGTTCCACTTCCACGGGGTCGTGGTGGCGCGCCGCGGCGACGCCGGCGAGGAAGAGCACCACGTGGTCTACGACGACGGCGCGACCGAGTGGGTCGGCGCCGAGGCGCTTCTCCCGGACCGGCTGGTGGAGGACGCCGACGTGGACGTTCGACGCTCGTTCACCGGGGCGTTCAACACCGCTCGCCTCGCTCGAAACCTGGGCCGGGCGTTCTACGTCCGGCTCGCCACCGGGGACGAGGCGTGGACCACTCTGCCCCACCTCCGGTTCCAGGCGACCGCCGAGAACGCGCCGTCGCGTGGGGACGCGCCGTCCACCACCGGCACGAGCGGCGCGGTGGGCGACGTGGGCGCGTCGGTGCTCGTGAACTACCAGAGGCAGAACCTCCGCTTCGCCGCCGTCGTCACCGCGCGGCGCGAAGACGGCCAGCTGCACGTCGTCTACCTCGACGGCGAGAGCGAGTGGGTCGAGCCGCAGGTCGTCGGCCCAGACGACTTGGCGGAGGGCAGCGTCGTGCACATCCGGCGCCAGTGGGACCCACCCCAGTGGGTGCGCGGGCGCGTGCAGACACGCATCGGCGACGCGTTCCGTGTTGAGCTGGACGACGGCGGCATCGCGTGGACGAGCCTCTTCCGGCTGCGCGCGCCGATGGCGCAGACGGACGCCCCGCCACCCGAGGTTGGTGAGGAGCCAACCGAGACCGACGACGCCCTGCCGTCAGAGTGAGCGACTGAAGGCGGGCCCTCGACAAGGGCCCACCAGAGGCTCAGTTGCGGGTGAACCAGCGGTTCATGAACCTCGTGTCGCCGCACTCCTGCACCGCCTCGATGGTCGGGGCAGCGAGCGCACATGACGCGATGGGCTCGATCTCCGGGTCCTGAAGGTTGTCGGCCCCCTCGCAGGCGCCCACCCACTCGTCGCGGTTGGATGCGTTGATGAACGCACGGTCTCCTTGCACGGAGAGGACCTCGACCATGTGATCGACGTAGCCCGCACAAGTCAGGCTGGGGGCCTCGGGATCCGCGGGGGGAGCCTCCGCCGCAGCCTCTGCTGCCTCCTCCGAAGCGGTCTCGGCGGACGGGTCGGAGGCCGATGCGGTCTCCTCTCCGCCACAGCCCAAGAGGAGAAGAGAAACGAGGAGCGCTCTTTGAAGCGAGTTCATGGGGAATCTATCCTTTGGATAGGTGTGCGCGCGGAGGGAATGCCGGGCCAGGTGCCTCCCTCTACGGGCACGCTCCCGACACACTCCGCTCCTCGAATCGGACGGTGTACGACGCTCAGCGCCCGGCGCGAACGTCCGCTTCGACCGCCGACTCAGGCCGGGGAGAACGAAGCAGCGCGGAGACGCTCACCCCTCGATGTTCGAGTTCGTGGGCCACGAACAACGCGTACCGAAGGTAGTAGCCGCTCGACGGGTCGAGCTTGGAATCGCCGTCCAGGAAACGACGTCGGAGAACCTCGTACGTCAGGGTCTCGGCACGCCCGGCGCGGTCACCTCGCCAGAGGGGCCGACCATCTCGTGCCGGTCGAGGTGCGAGGGGCGGACGAAGACGCTGCGAAAGGCCGGCGCCAGCGCGGTCGCGCCCGCGTTGTGGCTCCACCTGGCGAACAGCCGCCAACGCCAGGGCTGCTGGCAGAAGTAGACCGAGTGAAGACGACCGCGGACGTAGAGCGGCGACCGCCGCACGCGGCGCGACGCCTCCCGAAGCGTGTTCGACAACGCCGCTGGAGCCTCCACATCGACGTTCGCCTCGAGCCCTTCCACCGTCAGCGGTGAGCGAAGAGCGGACCTGGAAACGCCAGCAAGACCAGGTACGCGACGAGCGGCGCAACGAACGCCGTGGCGACAGCGGCGCGGCGGCGCGAACGCTCACGGACACACCTCCGCCGCCCCGCAGACGCCTTCGGCGCAACCTCGGCAGCCGCAAGTCGCAACCGGGGCAACGGCTTCCACCGGCACGCTCACCGTCGCCGGCGCGGCCTCGCCGAGCGCGAACTCGGTGCATCCGTAGAGGCGCACGTCACAGCCCGCGGTGCGGGCCAGGGCGCGAAGCGACCAACGCCCCTCCGGGATCTCGCCGAAGGCCATGCCCATACCCAAAGTGTCGTCGAAGACCTGCATGGCAGCGGGCTCCCCGAACGCGCGCCCGGACGCTGCGTCCTCGACCGCGCCACATCCCTGGCCGTCAGAAAGGCGCTCCAGCCAGAGTTCCCAAGACACGACGTCTTCTGGGATCGCCGGGCCGCCGGTCGCGTCGCGGGGCGGGCGCACCTCCACCGCGAGCACACGATCCGTGACGCAGCCGGTCAGGAGCAGCAGCGCCAGCGCGGCGACCTTCATCGCACCACCGGCGCGTCGAGGACGAAACGCTCGCCGAATGCCGTCAGGCCCACGACCAGACCGATGCCCACCACCAGGATCCCGACGCCGATCCACAACCACGGGCTCTCGATAATGGCGCTCTCCTCGGACTGCTGCTCGACGGGCGCGGTCGGCGCTTCGGGTCGCCCGGCCGCACGCTCCGGAGGCTCGACCCCGGCCGTCACGACGGTATTCCCGTGCACGTCCACGCCTTCGACGCGCAGAGGCCGCGACGCTTCGGGCGGGGCCAGCGTAAGCCGCGCGCCCTGCCAAGGGAGCGTGCGGGCCCAACCGCCATGGCCGCGCAGCGTCACCGTGCGAACGAGTTCGTGCGAGCCGAGCACCTCGACCGACACGCGGCCGTCCGCCTCAGAGAGCTGCAATCGAAGCCGTCTCGCCTCTCCGACCAGCTCGCTGAAACGCGCCGCGTAGGCCTGCTCGAGAACAGGGGCGGGGAGCTCGGGGTCGAGCGTGAGGGCGGCCGCGGCGTGTCGCTCGAAGCGGGCTTGCTCCTGTCCTAGCGCGGCGAGGGCGGCGAGCCGAAGATGGGTGTGCGCAACCTGAGCTCGACTCAGCCCCCCCGCGGAGAGCGCGTCTTCGTAGGCCCGACCGGCTTCCGCCAGTGCGCCGTCCGCGTATGCCCGATCCGCCGCCGAAAGGCTCTGCGCCTCGGACGTTTGAGCGAAGCCCACGCTGGCCAGCAGCACGACCGCAGCGAGGGAGGCCGAGGGGCCACGGCCTCGTCTACTCGCAGCGCCCCTGAACACAGCGTTGCGAGGACGAGCAGTCGTTGGCGTGGCGACACTGCTGGCAGTGCTGGTTCACGCAGTACTCGTTGTCATGGCAGTTCTCCTGACGCTCGCAGTTGGGATGCTGAGGACCGCATCCGACCGCGCCGAGCGCGCCCACGAACGAGAGAGCCAAGATCCATCGTCGCACGTCTACCTCCGGATGCCGCGCAAGGCGGCGAGCAGGATGGGGAGCCTACCAGAACCACGGGCCTCGGTGACGCCGGACTTCGATGCGAAGAGGGGCGTCCCCGAGACTACGGGAACGTTCGACTCGCGAGCGCGGGCGTGTAGTCTGCCTCGACCCCGTTGATCCCACTGCCTTGGAAGTCCACACGGGTGATGCTGAAGCCCCCAGCCGCGGTGACGGGTCCAGGCGTGAAGTTCGCGCACGACGGAGTGCCGCTCGGCGCGGTCCCCGTCTCGGACTCGATCTCCACGTAGTCGGTGTAGTTGGTGCAGCTTCCGTTGCACGGGCCGTTGCACAGCGCGACCCAGGCGTCGCCCTCGGTGTTATGCAGCATGTTGCGCCCCGCGTAGACCTCGTTGCCCGCGAGCGGCGACGTGATGTCGAGGATCCGGTACGTGCCGCCCACCGGTACGGTGTACGACGGCAGGTTGAACACGCTCGTCGATGACTCGACCTCGAGCCGGTACCGGATGGCGAGCGGACCGACATCCACGGCGCAGTTCCCGACATTGAGCAGCTCGATGTAGTCGGGGGTGCCCCCGAAGACTTCGTTGATCCGCATGTTGTTGGCCGCCGTGCACTGCTGACACACGCCGTCGATGCAGTTGTTGCTGCCGCAGTCGCCCGACTCGAAGCACGTGTCGCCGTTCGCGCAGCCGGCGCACGGGCTCGTCCCGCCACAGTCGACGTCGATCTCGCCCTGGTTCCGGACCCCGTCGCCGCACGTCGGCGCCTGGCAGACGCCACTGCTGCACACGCCGCTTCGGCAGTCGCCGCCGCTGGTGCAGCCAACCCCCTGGGCGCACCCGTCGCAGGCCGGGCCACCGCAATCGATCCCGGTCTCGCTGCCGTTCTGCGTGTTGTCGAAGCACCCGGCGGCCGGCGGCGCGGTGTCGCGGCAGCAGCGGAACCCGACGGTCGGCAGCGCGATGGCGTCACCGGCGACCACGAAGTTGAAGCCGCACTGGGTGCCGCCTGGCGTGTCGTTGGCCGACCCGCCCCGCATCGCGTTGACCCCCGGCGCGCGCGGCGCCGTCCACTCTTCGACGTTGCCCGACATGTCGAACGCGCGTCGGCTTCCGCTCCAGTTGGCGTAACACATCGGCAGCGACCCAGTGGGGAGCACGTCGTCCTGGTCACCTGGGACCGATCCGTTCGTGTCGAGGTCGTCGCCGTTGCACGTCGTCGCGGAGTAGTTGGAGCACGTGGCGCTCGACGAATAGCTGTAGTCGCAGCTGTTGCTCGACGATTCACAGGCTTCCTGCCACTCCACCTCCGTGCAGAGCCGAGCGCCTGCCGCTTCGCACGCTGCCGCCGCCTGGACGCGGGTCACGTTGGTCCAGGGCAGGCGATCTTCCACGGAGCAAGACCGCCCGGTCGCGGCCCCCGTCATGGTCGCTTCGGCATCGGGGCGCGAAGCCTCGTAGCGGTAGATCCAGCGTGTGCCGAGCGCACCGGCCGTGAACTGGACCCACTCGTCCGGCACGTTCTCGTCGACGCGCCCATCGCAGTCGTCGTCTGCGTCGTTGCACATCTCAGTCGCGCCGCCGGTGGACGGCATCGCGCTGCACACCACGCCGTCGTTGGTTGCGTTGCAGGAGTACGAGCCCAGGTCCCGACACAGGCCGAGTTCGCCGTTGTTGCAAGAGAGCCCCTTCAACGGATGCGACTCATCGACCCGGCCGTCGCAATCGTTGTCATCGTCGTCGCAGAGGGTCTCCGTCGGCTCGTAGTTCGCCGCGCCGTAGTTGCACTCCCAGCCGCTCGCGCCCCCGCAGTCGGGCGTCGTCCCCGCGCAGACGCCGTTGGGGTTGCAGAAGTTCGCCGGCGGAGTGAGCGACTCGTCGGTCACGCCATCGCAGTCGTCGTCCGCGCCGTTGCAGATCTCACCGCCCGCGAACGCGCAGTTGTACTCGCAGCCGTTGCTCGGGATGCCGTCGAGATCGACCCAGCCGTCGTCGCACGCGATGAGCGAACAGGTCGACGCGACGCAGCCCGTCACCGCGTTGAGCAGGGAGGGGCAGACGTTGCCACAGAAGCCGCAGTTGAGTGGGTCGGAGACGAGATTGAAGCCCTCGTCCGTGGTGTTGTCGCAGTCGTCGTCCTGGCTGTTGCACAGCTCGATCGACGGGCCGGTTTCCCCGTTGCAAACGAGCGTGCCGCCCGAACAGACCTCCATGCCCTGCGCGCACTCGCCCACGCTGCTCCCACACATCGCGCCGCCGCCGGGGTTGCCCTCGTCGATGCGAGTGTCGCAGTCGTCGTCCTGCCCGTTGCAGCTCTCGGTGCCCGGCCCCGTGCCCCCCATGCAGACGACCGCGCCCGCGCTGCACTGCTCAGTGCCAAAGGAGCAGGTGCCCACATCGGTGCCGCAGGTGCCGCCGCCGCCGGGGTTGCCTTCGTCAGTCGAGCCGTCGCAGTCGTTGTCCCGGAGGTCGCAGGTCTCGACGCGGGGGCCCGTATCCCCGACACACCTCACGGAGCCCGACTGGCACTGCTCGGTCCCGGTGGAGCACTCGCCCGTCGACGAGCCGCAGCTGGCGCCGCCGCCCGGGTTGCCCTCGTCCGTCGAGCCATCGCAGTCGTCGTCGAGCCCGTTGCAGGACTCGCCCGGCTGCGCGGTGGTCTCCCCGACGCAGGTGATGACCCCGGCCGAGCACGTCTCGGTGCCGAACGCGCAGATGCCCACGTTCGTGCCGCAGTTCGCTCCGCCGCCGGGGTTCCCCTCGTCCGTCATGCCGTCGCAGTCGTCATCGCGTCCGTTGCAGGATTCGGCCGTCGGGCCGCCTGCGCCGTTGCAGACGAGCGCGCCACCGACGCACTGCTCGGTGCCCGCGGTGCACTCGCCGTCCGTCGTGCCGCAGCTTCCCCCGCCCTCCGGGTTGCCCTCGTCGACGTTGTTGTCGCAGTCATCGTCGAGGCTGTTGCAGGTCTCCGCCGCGGGACCGGTCCCCCCCGTACAGACGAGCGCGCCGCCCGTGCACTGGCGCGTGCCGAAGGTGCACTGGCCCACGTCGTTGCCGCAGCTGCCGCCGCCGCCCGGGTTGCCCTCGTCGGTCATCCCGTCGCAGTCGTCGTCGCGCCCGTTGCAGACCTCGTCCTCCGGACCGTCCGCACCGAGGCAAGCCAGCGCGCCGCTCACGCACGTCTCGATGCCCGCTCCGCACTCGCCCGTCGCGTCGCCGCAGCTGCCGCCGCCGCCCGGGTTGCCCTCGTCGACCGCGCCATCGCAGTCGTCGTCCAGCCCGTTGCAGGTCTCGCCCACCTCCGCGATCACCGCGCCCGTGCACACGAGCGCGCCCGAGCTACACGACAGGGTGCCCGGCGTGCAGATCCCGACGTCAGTGCCGCAGCTCCCGCCGCCGCCCGGGTTGCTCTCATCGGTCGAGCCGTCGCAGTCGTCGTCGCGTCCATTGCAAGACTCGGACACGGGGCCCGTCACACCCTCGCAAGACAGCGTGCCGCCCAGGCAGGTCAGCGCGCCGGCCGCGCACTCGCCCTCGGTCTCGCCGCACGCCGCGCCGCCATCGGGGTTGCCCTCGTCGATGGTGCCGTCGCAGTCGTTGTCGAGTCCGTCGCAGGCCTCGGCCACGGCCCCCGTCTCGCCTTCGCACACAAGTGCGCCGGCCACGCAGTTCTCGCGGCCCTGCACGCAGGTTCCTGTCCCGACGCCGCACAGGCGTCCGCCCTCGGGGTTCGACTCGTCGGTCATGCCGTCGCAGTCGTCGTCCGCGCCGTTGCAGAGCTCCGTGCTGGGCTCAGTGGCCCCGTTGCAGACGAGCGAGCCGCCCACACACGCAAGCGTCCCGGGCGCGCACTCGCCCTCGGACTCACCGCAGCCACCGCCGCCGCCGGGGTCACCCTCGTCGATGGTTCCGTCGCAGTCGTCGTCCACCAGGTTGCAGACCTCGTCGGCCGGAGACGCCGGGGTGCAGCCGTACTCGCAGCCGTTCGTCACCTCGCCATCGAGATCGATGAACCCCTCGTTGCAGGCATCGAGCGTGCAGCTGGAGTCCGCGCACGTCGCAGAGGCACGGGGCAACACGCAGAGGAACCCGCACGCACCGCAGTTCTCCGGGTCCGAGGTCGTGTCGACGTCCTCGTCGACCTCGCCGTCGCAGTCGTTGTCGCGGCGGTCGCAGGTCGTGTCGTCGTCCGCTTCGATCAGGCAGCGGTACTCACATCCGTCGGCCGGGTCCATGTTGAGGTCGTGCCGTCCGACGTCGCAGCGGTCGATCTCGCACACCCCCGCGTTGCAGAACGGGAACGCGCCCAGCGGGGCGCACACGTCGCCGCAGGCGCCGCAATTCTCGCTGTCGGTCTGGGTGTCGAAGTCTTCGTCGACCATGCCATCGCGGTCGTCGTCCTCGCCGTTGCAGACCTCGTCGGAGAGCGAGGCGTCGAACCCCGCGTCGACCGATCCATCGTTCTCACCCGCGTCACCGCCGCCGCCGCCGCCGTCGACCTGGCTCGCGTCCATCCCGCTGTCCCGCACTTCACCGTCACGGCAGTCGAGGCAGTAGGGCTCCACCTCGCAGCCGCTCGCGAGGGCCAGCACGAGCACCGCACCGGCCACCGCCACGGGGACCCGGCCCGATGACGGGCCGTCCGCGTGGCTTCGGCGACGCCGGAGCGCCACCCCGCCGGCAAGGAGCAACAGGAGTGCCCAAGGCGCCTCGCCGCCGCTCGGTGTGCTCGTCCGGCAGGCGCAGCCCCCCGCCGCCAGCACGCGGTCGCGTCCGTCGTCGGCCGGACCCGCGTCGAAGTCTGTACCGGCGTCCACCTCGCTGGCCGGCTGACACTCGCCCGCGCTGCACTGCTGGTCACCGGGGCAGCGCACGGTGTTGCACGGGTCGGTCACGCAGTCGCCCGTGCCGAGGTCGCAGGCCTGCCCCGCCGGGCAGAGGCGGTCTTCACACAGCGTCTCGTCGACGCAAGCGCCGTCCGCCGGGTTGCAGAGTTCGCCGTCCTCGCACGAGACGTCCGCGCACGGGTCCGTTTCGCATGCGCCGCGCGCGCATCGCTCGCCGTTGCCACAGGACACGTCCGCGCAGCTCGGCTCGCACGTGCCGTCGCGGCACACCTCATCGCCGCAGCTCACGGTGGCGCAACGGTCCGCATCGCACTCGCCGCTCACCGGGTTGCAGACCTCGCCGCTGCCGCAGCCCAGGCCGGTGCAGTCGTCCACCACGCAACGCCCCGCGGGGTCACGGGGGTCACACACCAGGCCGGCCTCGCAGGTCACGCCTTGGCAAGGATCCGTACACCGGTTGTTGCGGCACACGCAGTTCGAGACGTCGTCGCTGCCCGGCGCACAGCGCAAGGTGTCACCGTCCTCGAGGGTCTCGAGCGCGCACGCGTCGTCGTCGCAGAGCTGCTCGACGCAGAAGCAGGAGTCACCATCGACCCGCGCGGTCTTGCCCGTCGGGCACACGAACCCGAACTCCGTCTCGTCGCACGCCAAGGCGCACTGGCAGTCGACGCACTCGGAGTCGCCCGGGCAGAGCGCGGACATGCCGGCGACCTCCTCGTCGACGTTGCCGTCGCAGTCGTTGTCGTCGCAGTCGCAGAGTTCACGCGTGGGCCGGACCTCGCCCTCGCAGACCAGGCGCCCGCTGAGGCAGCGCTCCATCCCCGGCATGCAGAGCCCTTCGGTCGAGCCGCAGGCCCCGATGATGCCGATGCCCTCGTCCACCGAGGCGTCGCAGTCGTTGTCGAGTAGGTCGCAGGTCTCGTCTTCGGGGGCGATCTCGCCTTCGCAGACGATCGCGCCGTCGCGGCAGATGTTCACGCCCGGGCTGCACTCCCCGACGCTGCTCCCACACGGCGCGCCGACCGGGATGCCGTCATCGATGACGCCGTCGCAGTCGTTGTCCAGGCCGTCACAGACCTCGACCGTCGGCCCGGTCCCGCCCTCACAGATGAGCGAGCCACCCACACACTGGCGGGTCCCGGCAGTGCACTCCCCCGTGTCGTCACCGCACGCGGCGCCGGCCTCGGGGTTGCCCTCGTCCATCATCCCGTCGCAGTCGTTGTCGAACCCGTCGCAGAGCTCCGCGGACGGCCCCGTCTCACCGAGGCAGACGAGCGCCCCGCCCACGCACGCTTCGGCGCCGAACTCGCAGAGCCCGACGTCCGAGTCGCCACAGGCGCCGCCGCCGCCGGGGTTGCCCTCGTCGATGCGGCTGTCGCAATCGTTGTCGAGTCCGTCGCAGAGCTCGACGTCGGGGCGCGTGTCCCCGGTGCAGACCAGGGCGCCAGACACGCACTCAGTGAGGCCGAGCGCGCACAACCCGGTGTCGGTCCCGCAGGCGACACCGCCGCCCGGGTTCGACTCGTCGGTCGAGCTGTCGCAGTCGTTGTCCCGCAGGTCGCAGATCTCGGTCGTCGGGCCGCGGTCGCCCACACACGCGTAGGCACCGGACACGCAGGTCCGCACGCCCTCGCTGCACTCGCCCACCGCGCTGCCGCAGGCGCCGTCGGTGGGCACACCATCGTCGATGGCGCCATCGCAGTCATCGTCGACCCCGTTGCACGTTTCGGGGACGGGGTTGGTACCGCCAGAGCACGTGAGCGCGCCGCCGGCGCAGGTGAGCGTCCCGGGCGTGCAGGCGCCGAGCGCGCTGCCGCAGTCGCCACCGCCGCCGGGGTTCCCCTCGTCCTCCGCGCCGTCGCAGTCGTTGTCGCGGCCGTCGCAGACCTCCGGGCTCGGTCCAACGTCGCCCACGCACTGGAAGGTCCCGGCGACGCAGGTGTCGACGCCCTGCGAACAGGTCCCCACCGAAGAGCCACACGGGGCGCCTGTGGGGATCGCCTCGTCGACCGCACCGTCGCAGTCGTCGTCCTCGAGGTCGCACGTCTCCGGTGTCGGCCCTTGGCCGCCCGCACACGTCAACGTGCCGCCCGTGCAGGTCAGCGTGCCCTGGGTGCACTCTCCGGTCGCCGAGCCGCACGACGCGCCGCCGCCCGGGTTGCCGTTGTCGTCTACACCATCGCAGTCGTTGTCTCGGTTGTCGCAGAGCTCCGGGCGTGGGCCGACGTCTCCCACACACTGGTAGGTGCCACCGATGCACTGGTTGATGCCCTGGCTGCACTCCCCCACGTTGGAGCCGCACGCGCCGCCGGTGGGCACGCCCTCGTCGACGCGTCCGTCGCAGTCCTCGTCGGTGCCGTCGCAGGTCTCGACGCCGGGGCTGATGCCGCCGACGCAGGTGAGCCCGCCGCCCATGCAGGAGAGAGCACCGAACGTGCATGCCCCCACGTCGGTGCCGCAGGTGCCGCCGCCGAGCATCCCCTCGTCGATGTCCCCGTTGCAGTCGTCATCGATGCCGTTGCAGACCTCCGCGCTCGGCCCCGTCCCGCCGACGCACTGGAAGCTGCCGCTCTGGCAGGTCAGCACGCCCGGCTCGCAGGCCCCGGTCGACGGGAAGTTGCAGTCGCCCATGGTGGCCACGCCCTCATCGGTCGAGCCGTCACAGTCCTCGTCGCGCCCATCGCAGGTCTCGACCTCGGGGCTCACGCCACCGGAGCAGACGAGCGCGCCCCCAAGGCAGTTGACGGTGCCGAGCTCGCAGATCCCCGTGGCCGTGCCGCACGAGGCGCCGCCTCCGGGGTTGCCCTCGTCGTCGAACCCGTTGCAGTTGTCGTCGAGCCCATTGCAGGTCTCACCGGACGGACCGACCCCGCCGACACACGCCCCGAACGTGCCCGTCGTGCAGACCTGCACGCCAGGGCGACACACACCCACGTCCGAGCCGCACGCCTGCGTCTGGCCGTCGATCTGACCGTCGCAGTCGTTGTCGAGGTTGTCGCAGAGCTCAGTCGCCGGGGGCGTCCCGGTGCAGCCCGCCCACGCGCCCGCAGAGCAGGTCTCGACGCCCGTGGTGCACTGCCCCACGTCGGTGCCGCAAGGGCGCGTCAGGTTCTCGTCGATCGCGCCATCGCAGTCGTTGTTGAGACCGTCGCAAATCTCAGTGGTCGGCACGCAGCCGCCGCAGACGCCCTCGTCGATGACCATGTCGCAGTCGTTGTCCGCTCCGTCGCAGGTCTCCATGGGAGCCGGGCCGCAGGTGCCGCAGTCGTTGAGCAGGCCCTCGTCCGTCTCGCCGTTGCAGTTGTCATCGAGCCCGTCGCAGACACGCTCGCCCGGGTCGATGCAGAGCGTGGGAGGCGGCGGGTCACCGGCGGGACGGTCGCAGTAGAGCGTGAAGCCCTCGTCGACGCGGGTGTCGCAGTCGTTGTCCGCTCCGTCGCAGGTCTCGATCAGCAGGTTGTCCGCGATGATCTGCGAGAACGCGAGCGACAGGGTGGTCTCGTCGGTCGCGTAGAAGCCCCGGGTCGGACCGGGGGCGTCGGTGCCGCCGGCAGTCGCGATGGCCTCGATGCCGGTGTCGCCCGGCGTGCGGCCGAAGCCGATCACGTACGTCTGGATGTCGTAGGCCTGCCCGCCGACGAGGGTCGAGCGAAGCGCGAGCGCCGCTGCGGGCGCGTCCCCTCCGCAGAACTCCGCGCCGTCTGTAAGGAGGATGACCGCGTAGGGACGGCACGCGTTGAATGGGTCGCCGACGATCGGACTCGGGAAGCTGCTGCTCCCGTCGAAATAGTCTTGGGCCGCCAGCAGTGACCCGCCGAGTGGGGTGCCTCCACCCGCGTGCAGCTCAGGCTCGTTGGCCTGGTTCGTTCCGCACGTCTGGCAGCTGTAGTCGACCCAGTTGACGATGTCCGCCTGGTTGCCCGGCGCGATGGGCACGATGATCTCGCCCGACGCCGCGGTCGCGTCGCAGGTCTGGGTGCAGCCACAGCCGCAGGTGTCGTCGCAGCTGGTGGAGTTGCACGTTCCGGTGCAGCTACGTGTGAACCGCTCAAGTCCGAACTGGATCTCGCCGTACCCGTTAACGACGTTCTGGAGCACGCACTTCGCGTCGCTCATGCGGTTCTGGGGCTGCCCGCAGCTGTTCGTTCCCGGCCCGGTGAGATTCGTCATCGACCCCGAGTTATCGAGAATCACGAGGAAATAAGGCTGAACCGAGGTCTGGGCAGAAGCCGTAGACGCGCTGGCGAGCAGACAGAGCAGTGCCAACGACGGGCCAAAGCAACGCAGAGACATAGGGTCAGACTACCGGTCCCCGCAAATTTGTAAATAAAGGAAATTTCCGCAGCTGCCGCATCGAGGTCAGAGCGAGACCTCGACGGGTGTGGACCGGTCTGCGCCTTCCACGCCGAGCTGCCCCTCGGCGTTCCGCCCCCAGCAGAACACACGCCCATCTCGCAGGAGTGCGCAGGTGTGCTCCGCGCCGGTGGCCACGTCGATGGCGTCGCTGAGCCCGGGGACCGCGACGGGGGAGAACGCGCAGTCCGCGCTGGGCATGTCCTGGCACGCGTCGTGGGTGGCACCGTCGCCGAGCTGCCCGTGTGCGTTCGAGCCCCAGCACTGGAGGGTTCCGTCGGCGAGCCGAGCACACGCGTGCTCGTGGCTGAGCTCGACCTCGACCGCGTCGCTCAGCCCCGCGACCGTGACCGGCGTGGCGCTCCGGTCCACGGTGTCGAAGTCCGCGTGGGATGCGACCCCATCGCCGAGGGCCCCCCGTCGATTGCGACCCGCGCAGTGCACGTCGCCTTCTCCGGTGAGCACGCACGTGACTCCCGCCCCCGTCTGCACCTGCGTCGCCCCCGGGAACGACGTCACGGCCGGGGTGTTGGAGGCGGTGAACGCACCGGAGCCGTACGCCCCGTCGGAGTTGTCGCCCCAGCAGCGCACGGCCGCCGGCTCGCCGGTCACCCGAAGCAACGCGCACGAGTGCGCCTCACCCGTGTCGATCCCGTCGAACAGGCCGTCGTCCCGCATGACGGGCACCGCGCTGTCCTGCTGGTCGGTGGTCCCGTCGCCGATCTGCCCCGACCCGTTGGCACCCCAGCAGAACAGCGAGCCGAAGGGCGTCCCCGCGCAGCTCGTCGCGTGGCCGAGGGCGATGGTCTCGACGCCCACGATCCCGCCGCTCACGCCCGCCGGGATCGTCGCCGGGCGCGGTGCACCCACCGGCGCGCGGTTCCCGATCTGGCCCATCGCGTCGTCCCCCCAGCAGACCGCGACGTCCGAGCGCGTCACGACACAGCTGTGGTTCGCGCCCGCGTCGACAGCCTGGATGTTGGACAGGGTCATCACCGTGACGATGCCCGTGTGCGGTTCGAGGTCGCCCTGGCCGAGCTGGCCGAGCGCGTTGTCGCCCCAGCAGCGGACATCGCCGTCGGACATCCGGACGCACGTATGGGCGGCGCCGGCCGCAATGCTGACCGGCTGGGGGACATCCTCCGCGCACAGCCCGAACCGACACACGTCGCCAGCGTCACACGCCATCCCGCAGAGGCCGCAGTTCGCCGTGTCGTTGTCGAGGTCGAAGCCCTCGTCGGCGTCGCCGTCGCAGTCGTCGTCCGCTCCGTTGCAGACCTCGGGCCCCGTGCAGGCGTCGACCCCCCCGTCGTCCAGCCCAGCGTCCTGGGGCCCCGCATCGCCGGGCCCCGCGTCGAGCATCTCGCCTGCGTCCGCGCGGCCCGCGTCCCTCGTCCCCCCCGCGTCCGGGAGGGCGGCGTCGGCCCCCGCGTCCCCCACCGGCTCGTCATCACAGCCAGCGGCGCAGAGAAGAAACGCGGTGGCGAACGCCGCGATCGAGGAAGAGAGGCGGGGTTGCATCCCCGGAAGTCTACAGCGTGGTGCGAACGCGGTGGACCCAGTCCGTCTCGATGGCGTCGAGACTGACGTCGGTGGGCGACATGTCCACATCGGTGATCTCGAGCCTGACTTCGTCACCGACGGGGCGCGGGACCCGGACTCGCGCATCGAACACACGAACCGTGTCGAACCCCGCCCGGAGCACCCGGTAGTTCGCCTCCGGGAGCGTGATCGTGTCGTCGTCGATCGCCGCGTCCGGAACCTGCGAAAGAGCGGGCGTGCGAAGGCTGGTCGTCGCACTCGCGGTCCGCACGACGCTTCGGCTCTCGGAACGACCACTCCGCCCGACGGCGACCGCCCAGATGGCGCTGCTGCCGGGCGGAAGCAGGCGTGGATGCCCTGCGGCCTCTTCGCTGAACACGAGGACCGCCCCGTCGAGCGTCGCCCCGGGCACCCCGACGACCTCATCGAATCCTTCCGCGCCGGACGGCAGGGCGACTTCGAGCGGCACCGGGGCGTCGACCGGGAGCAACTCGACCGCGGTCGTCTGATCGGCCACGACCTCGCGCGCGGCGGAGAGGAACAGCCCCCGCACCGCCACGACCTCATCCTCGGCGTCCCGCTCCAAGACCTCGGCGAACACCCGACGGGAAGACGGAGGTGCCGTGAGCGTGAAGGCGCAGTCGTTGGCGTCCGGACAGCGCACCGCGGCGGATGGGGCGTTTCGATCGAGCTGGCGGGTGTGAGAGGCCGCGACGACGGCGGACAAGTGGTTGGCCGGATCGGCGGGCAGCAGGCCGCCGAGCTCGAGCATGCCGCTCAGCGTGCCGCTCCCCCCGACCACGTCGCGCTCGATGGGCACGGTGACCACCGCGGCTTGCAGGCCGAACCATCGCTCGGCTCGGCTGCCGTGCGAGACCTCGACTCCATCGTAGCCGTCGAGGTCGAAGTCGACGCGCCCCTCCTCGTTCGTCGTCGCCTCGAGATCGCCGGCCCGCACCACGGCGTCGGCGACCCGCTCGCTGTCGGCGCCCAGCACGAAGACGGTGAGGTGTCCCTCGAACGTGCCCGTCGCGCCTCCCCCTGGACGAGGCGAAGCCTCCGGGGGCGGGCTGCACCCCCATAGCCAGGCGCTGGCACACAGCACCCCGATAGACAGCACCTCCGAACACAACCCGGTTGAACACCGCGCCCGACGCCAAGCTGATCCACGCATCTCCGTCAGCATGGCACGGCAGTCGCGCGAAAACGACGTCGCACGGGCTGCTACCCTCGCGCGGTGCCCTCCCCTGCCCGCCCCCGTCTGTCGCTGCTCTTCGGCCGCGACGACACACTGCGCCAGCTCACGAGCGCCCGCGCCGAGGGCGCGCGGCTCATCACGTTGACCGGGCTGCCCGGGATCGGGAAGACACGGTTGGCGCAGGAGGTGCTCACCAAACCCGACACGGCGCTCGTGGACCTGGCGGGCGCGGACGACGCCGATGAGGTCGCAGCTCGGGTGGCGGGCGCGCTCGATCTCAGGCTCAGCTGGCTAGGCACGAGCAGCTACGAGGAGGAGCTCGGCTACGCGCTGGAAGGCCGCGGGGCCGTCACCCTCGTGTTGGACGAGGCCGATGGGAGCATCGATCTGTTGGGCGCGCTGCTGCGCCGGTGGCTGGAGCTCGCACCTGAGCTGACGGCGGTGGTCACCAGCCGCGTTCGCGTGGGTGTGGACTTCGAGCAGATCATCGAAGTCGGACCGCTTCACTTGGGGGACGATCCGCTGTCCGGGCCGGCGGGCGCCCTCTTGCTCGCTCGGGCGGGACTCGAGCGACCGACGAACCCGGACGTCTGGAACCGACTGCTGCACGCGCTCGACGGAATCCCGCTGGCCATCGAGCTCGCCGCGGCCCGCCTCGCGGTGCTTCGTCCGGAAGAGCTCCTGCGGCGCCTCATCGACGCCACGACGGACCGCGACGCGCTCCAAGACGGACTTGCGCACGCCGTCTCCGCCCTCGGTCCCGAGGCGGCGCGCGCGTTCGCCGGATGCGCCGTCTTCCCGAGTTCCTTCGATGCTGCCACCGCCGAGGACGTGCTCGGCGAGGGGGCGCTCGAGGCGCTGGGCGAACTCCGGCACCGCTCGCTGATCACGCAGACCTCGAGCGGACGGCTGCGCTTGTATGCGCCGGTCCGGGCATTCGCGCAGGAGCAGGCCAGGACGCTCGGGCTTTGGGACGAATTCGCTGCCGGACACGCCAGCACCATGGCTCGGCTCGCGCGCGCGGCGGAGGCGGACCTCGACCCCTATGAGCGACTGGCCGCCGAGGTCGAGGGCCTTCGGGCAGCGTTTCAGCGCTCGGCCGAGGGGCCCGAACGAGATGCCGTGGGGTTGGCCCTCGGTCGGGTGCTGAGCGTGCGAGGCCCACAGAAGGAAGCGGTCTCCGTCTTCGACGCGCTGCTGAACGCCACGGACCGAACCGTGGCAGCGCGCGCTCATCTCGGGCGGGGACGCGCGCTGGTGTTCGCGGGCCGTGTGGCCGACGCGGTGCAGAGCTTCGGCGCGGTCGAGGGAGGAGCCCTCGACGTGCCGGGCCTCGAAGTCGAGGTGTCCACCGCCCTCTCGGATGCGGAACTCGCTCGGGGCCACGTCGACATCGCCCGCGCCCACGCCGAGGACGCGGTCGACCGCGTCGATGCATCCACCCCCGCGCCCGTCGCCGTCGACGCGCTTCGGGCCAAGGGTCGCGTCGCCCACGCGGGAGGGCGACTGGAAGACGCGCGCGACGCCTTCGAGTCTGGCCGTCGCCTCGCGCGGACGCACGATCTCCCGAGCCACGCGGCGCGCCTGATGGCCGACCTCGGCGCCGTCCGGCTCGCCCAACGGAGGCTCGACGAAGCCGAAGAGCTGTACCGCGAAGCGCTGACCGTGCTCGACGCGCGACTCGACCCCGTCGCCGTCGGCTTGGCCGAGGGAAACCTCGCGATCCTCCAACAGGAACTCGGCCGCTTCGACGAGGCCGCGGAGCACTATCAGCGCGGCATCGACCGGCTCCGGCGCGTGGGCCATCGGCATTTTCGAGCCCACCTCGCGGGCTACGCAGGAGCGCTGGAACACGAACGCGGCGAACTGCACGCGGCGGTCGCGCGCTACGGAGAGGCGACCGACGTGCTGGCGACGGTCGGCGATGCGCGGCTGGGCGCTTTGGTCTCGAGCCTCGCAGGCGCCGCGGAGGCTGCGAGGGACCGCATCGGCGCGGCCGAGGAGGCGTTCTCGATGGCCCAAGAACAGCTCGAGCGGGTCGATGACGACGGGGTCCGAGACGCGGTCGAACTGAGCCGCGGCCACCTCGACCTGGCACGCGGTCGGCGGGACGGAGCCCTCGACGACGCCCGTCGGCGGGCGTTTCTGCGACTCGACGCGGTGAGCGCCCCCTCCCTCGAGCGCAGCGATGACGCACGGCTTGCCCATCGCCTGCTCTCGGCCGCGCTGGGACGCGGCGCGCTGACCCTGAACGAAGACGAGAAGACGCTCACCCTCCCGGATGGAGAGACGATCGCGCTCGGCACCCGCGATGTGATCTGGCGACTCGTCTCTGCGCTGGTCCACCACCGCAGAGACGCGCCCGGCGAATCCGTGAGCCCCGACGCGCTGATCGACGCGGGCTGGCCGGGGGAGCGCATGAGCCCTCAGTCCGCCGCCAAACGCCTAAAAGTGGGACTGTCGACGCTGCGCAAGCTGGGGCTGCGTCCACTTCTTCAGCGCCACGACGGCGGCTATCGGTTCGACCCCGAGGTGCCCCTCAACGTCGCATGACGCGAGTGCGCTACGTCCGAAGGTGGCGCTGCGCCGGCTTGTTCAGGATGAGCATCGCCATGAGCACTGGACCCACGAGGCAGCAGACGATGCCGGTCAGCGTGTACACCACGTCGACCGCGATCACGCCGTACAGAGGCCGACGCCAGCGCGCGAAGATGCAGACCACATAAGAGAGTCGGATCAGGGTCGCGGGCACCAGCGATCGAACTCGCCCGCCTGCTCCATCCCAAAGTCTTCGGGGAGGGCGCCCATCCCCTGGACCATCCCTTGCTCGAACGCGGACAGCTCTCCGGCCTGCGCCTGGAGCACGAGATACAGGGTCACGCCGGCCAAGGCGGCCGTGAACAGGAGTCCCGAGGCGCTGATCGCGAGGGCAGCCCAGAGGACCGGGGGACGCATCCGCGCTTGTTCGTGCGCGGTTCGACAGGCCGAGCAGCGGCCCAGTTCGGCGTCCACGCAGGCGTCGCAGAGTGGCTGACGGCAGTCGGAGCAGGCGCCGATGGCGGCGTCACCGTGCGTGACACAGAGCGGGGGCGGGGCCTCGGATTCGAGCGGTGCGTTCATGGCGACGTGGCATCGATGCTCTCACGTCAGCGCCCCCCGTTTAACCCCGCTTAACTCGTCGCCGCCACGCCCGGTCGGCAGGTTGGCGCTTGTCGCCCCGCGGGTTGCGGGGACGCGGGAGATGGAGCTTCTCATGATGAACTGGGCGCGAGGGAATCGGGAGTCGGTCGACGACACCCCGTTGACGAGGGGAACCGCGGCCACGCTGCGGCACGCGGCGCTGGCCGTGGCCTTGTTGGCGATGGGCGGCCTGACGGCCTGCGACGAAGACATGATGCCGGAAGACGGCGGCCCCATCGAGGACGCCGGCGGCGGCGAGGACGCGGGCGGCGAAGACGCGGGCGGCGAAGACGCGGGCACCGACGGCGGCACCCCAAGCGCCGTTCTCGCACGTCCCTCTCGCTCGGCCACGGTCGCGATCACCGAGGACGACGCGGTCGTCGCGATGGTCGATCCGCAGGCCGGACAGCTCACCACCGTGTCGGCCGGCGAGCGCTCGGTCCTGGCCCGCACGCCCGTCGGCGCGCGCCCCTCATCCGTCGTCATCTTCGGCACGACCGCCTACGTGGCCAACCGTGGCGACGCAACCGTCGTGCGCGTGGAGAACATCGACACCACCTCGCCGAGCGTCACCGCCACGGTCGAGGTCGGCTCCGAGCCCACCGGCTTGGCGCTCTCGCCCACGGGAGCCCGCTTGTTCGTCGCGGAACACGGCGAGGGCAGCGTCGGCGTCATCGACACCGCGACCATGGTCCGGACCGACAGCATCGACGGGCCCAACGCGCCGTTCGCCATCACGGTCAGCAACGACCTCGACGCGGACGACGACGACGAGCTGCTCTTCGTGCCCGAGTTCTTCGGCACGCCGATCGGCACCGAGGCGAGCGACGCGAGCCGTGAGGGCTTCGTCCGGGTCTACCGCCTGAGCGACCTCGAGCCCGACGGGCCGATCACCCTGCCCCCGTTCGACAGCGGCTTCGCGCCCGAGGGCTCGAGCGAGACGGTGATGACGTCACCCAACCAGCTGCACTCGGTCACCATCCAGGAGGGCCGCCTCTACATCACGAGCATCTCGGTCTCGCCGGCCGCGCCGGTGCGCTTCAACCTGAACGTGCAGCCCGTCGTCTACGTCGTGGACATCGCGGGACGCGCGGAGGTCCGCGACGGCGCGGGCACCCTCAACCTCGCCCAGCGCGTGCGCGACGCCACGGCGGACACGAAGCTCTTCCTGGCCGACACCGTCGACCTCGCCTTCATCGGTGAGACCGGCGGGGTGGCCTACGCGGCCAGCCGCGGCGCCGACGCGGTTCAGCGCGTGGTCTTCGACCGAAGCGGTGGCACCGCCGAGATCGGCAGCACGGCGAACCTGCAGATCGACGTCAACGCGGCCCCGAGCGACTCGGCGCGCGGCTGCCAGAACCCGACCGGCATCGTCACCGCACACGACGGACCGCGCGCGTTCCTCAACTGCTGGCAGAGCCGCAGCGTCGGCATCATCGACCTCAGCATGCAGGCGCTGACCGCCACCGTGGCGAGCAGCGATCTCCCGACCGGCGCCGCGGCCGACGTGGCGCGCGGCAACCGCTTCTTCCACACGGGCCGCGCGCGCTGGAGCGACAACAGCTGGTCGTCTTGCTCGAGCTGCCACCCCGGTGGCCTCACCGACAACGTGACCTGGGCCTTCCCGGCCGGGCCGCGGCAGTCCACCTCGCTCGACGGTAGCTTCAGCCACGGCGCGGGCCCGCAGATCCAGCGTGTCTTCAACTGGACGGCGGTGTTCGACGAGCTGCACGACTTCGAGCGCAACACGCGAAACGTCTCGGGCGGTGTCGGCGCGGTCACCAACGGCGACTGCGGCAGCGGCCTCGCGGCGGAGACGCAGGTCGTGCTCGGCGGCGGTGTTGGCCAGCCGGTCAAGGAGCTCGCCGACCTGAGCGACAACTGCACCGAAGGCGACTGGGACTCCATCGACGCTTGGGTCCGCACGGTCGAGCCCCCACGGGCGCGCCGTTTCCTCGACTCGGCCGCGGTGACACGCGGTGCTGCGCTCTTCGGTATGCCGACGAGCACGGACAACAACGGCGGTTGCGTGGCGTGCCACGGCGGCGCTGGTTGGACGGCCTCGCGGCGCTTCTACACGCCCTCGAGCGCCAACAACACGGCCCTGACGACCGAGGTCTTCACGCCCCCCACGGCGTGGGCCGACAGCTGGACCGATCATACGCTTCAGATCGCGGCTCAGCCCGCAATCGCCAGCACCAGCGGCGCCGCCCAGGGGCCGCCTCAGGTGGCGTGTGTCATCCGCAACGTCGGGACCTTCGGCTCCGCCGGGGTGGAGGTCCGGGCGACCGGCGCGCTCGCGCAGGGTGAGGGGGGCTACAACATCCCGAGCCTGTACGGCGTGAACGTCGGCGCTCCGTACCTGCACAACGGCAGCGCGGAGACCCTCGAGGCTCTGTTCACGGACAGCGCCTTCAACGACCACACGCGCGCCGCCAACCCGGCGTTCCTCACCACCGGCGACCTCGACCAGCAGCGCGCGGACCTCATCGAGTTCCTGCGCTCCATCGACGCCGACACCCCCGAACAGGCCCTGCCCGAGGGCTTCGACGGCTGCGCCGACTTCCCCTGACCGCCCCTCCCAACCCACTCAGCTCCCGCGGGGGCCCCAGCGCGCGGCAATTCGGTCGCGCGCCGGGGCCCCCACTTTATTTTCGAGCTGCGGGACGACAGCAAACGGAGAGCGCGCCACCTCGGCCCCCGCGCGACGAAGCACCACGTGAACAGAACGAAGAGCAGCGCGGTGATCCAGTGTCGCATCCGGCCGCTATCGAGCCGCCCGCCTCGGAGTTGCATCGCGATGTACGATGCGTCGCATGTTGCAAGCCCCTCGGAATACGAAAGAGCCCTCGGAACGAAACCGCTTCGACGTCGACGCCCTCCGCGCGTGGATGACCGAGGCGGGCATGCCCCCCGCTGGCGCGCTGACCGTGCGCCAGTTCCGGGGCGGCCAAAGCAACCCGACCTACTGGGTCTCCGACGGCACGCGCGAGCTGGTCCTGCGCAAGAAGCCCCCGGGCAAGCTGCTTCCCTCGGCTCATCAAGTCGAGCGCGAGCACCAGGTGCTGAGCGGTCTCGCGAAGAGCGACGTGCCGGTTGCACAGCTCTACGGGCGGTGCGACGACGAAGCGGTCATCGGGACCCCGTTCTATCTGATGGAGCACGTCGTCGGCCGCACCTTCTGGAACGTGCAGCTGCCCGAGGTGGAATCAAGTGAGGAGCGCGCCGCCATCTACCAAGAGCTCGCGCGCGTGCTCGCGGCCATTCATTCGGTGAACCTCGAGGACGCCAAGCTCACTGGCTACGGCAAACAAGGCGGCTACGTCGCGCGGCAGATCCGGAGGTGGAGCGACCAGTACCGCAAGAGCGAGACCCAGACCGTCGCGCCCATGGACGCGCTCATCGAGTGGCTGCCCGCGAACATGCCGGACGCCGACGAGACGACCCTCGCGCACGGTGACTACCGCCTCGACAACCTGAAGTTCCACCCCACCGAGCCCCGCTGCATGGCGGTGCTGGACTGGGAGCTGTCGACGCTCGGCCACCCGCTCGCCGACCTCGCCTACACCTGCATGCTCTACGACGTCACGCTGCCCAAGGTCGGCGGTCTGCTCGGCGTGGACTTCGACAAGACCGGCATCCCGACCGAAGACGCCTTCGTCGCACGCTACTGCGCGCTCACCGGGCGCGACGGGATCTCCGACTTCAGCTACTACAAGGCGTTTAGCCTGTTCCGCCTCGCGGCCATCGCGCAGGGTGTCTACAAGCGCAGCCTGCAGGGCAACGCGAGCAGCGACGAGGCGGGCATGTACGGCGCGGCGGTGGGCGCGCTGACCGGCATCGCCTGCGGCTTAGTCGACCTTCAGCCGTGATCAGCGGCGGGTCTCTCCCGGGGCCGTCGTCGCCAGGCAACCCACCCGAGAAGCGTTGCGATGAGCCCGAATGGCGCGGATCCAAACCCGGGAACCGCGCGACAACCACCCCCGCCGTCCACCGGGGCGACGCCTGCATCGGAGGAGGCTGTGGCGTCCAAGATCTCGACCGACGCGTCCTCGTTCGCCGTTCCTGCGTCCTGAGATCCGGCGTCCGGCCCAGCGTCAGGTGGCGTCGGAGGAGCCGGTGGAGGGGTGCAAGCGGCCGGCTCCGGAGACGGTCCGGTACAGGTCCCTGCCACACTGTGGATGAACACACGGCCGCCGGCGCCCACGGGCATCCCGGCACTGGTCGCAACACGTCCTCCCCGCACGGCGACGGCCGCTCCGAACCCGGTCATCGAGGGAGGCCCCTCCAGACGATGCAAGAGCCCCCAGCCGCCGTCAGGCCGCAACGCGAAGACATACACCGCCCCGCCCCCGCTTCCCGGTGCGCCCACCACGAGAAGGTCGCCATCCGCAGCGACGCTCGTTCCGAAGAGCGCTCCAAACCCAGCCTCATCGGGGCCGATCTCAAGAGGCGGCGAGTCCGGAGCGTTCACGTCGAAGACGAAGACGGCGCCCTCGTCGCCATCCACGGAATCGCGGCGGGGGGCCCCCACGAACAACCGTGGTTCCACGTATGCGAGGCTGGCTCCGAAGCCGTCCAGGACCTGCGGCAGAGGTGCCACGAGCGTCACTTCGGGCGTTGTGGGATCCGCGGTGGCAAATTGGTGCACGAGACCCTGATGAGGTGCATCTGCGCTTTCTGTGGGCGCGCCGACGAAAAACCGGAGGCCCGCGGCCTGTACAGCCGAGCCCGTCGACGGGCTCCGCAATGAGGTCTCGACGGGAGGCGCGGATGCCTCGAGCCGCGAATCGTAGGAGGCCGCACCGTCTGCGTCTTCCGAGGGGCACCCCACGACGAGGCCCGTGGCATCGAGGGACAGAGTTGCCGCGCAGTGAGAGAAGACGGCGTCGCCCACCGCGCTGAAGGCATCGCTGGCGTCGAGGATGCTTGCGGAAGAAAGTCGACAGCGCCGGTCAAGGCGAGCTGCGTCGACGTGGCTGCAACCGCGATGTCGGCCGCGGCCTCTCGGTCGAGATAGCGGATCGGCAGAGACGCGTCCGCCTCGATGATGGCCGCCCGTTCGAACAGTCCGACGGCCAGTCGATCGCCGACCCAAGCCAAGCTTCGTGGCTGAAAGTCCTCGGGAAACGCGACATCACGCACCAACGAGGTCGGGGCTGCCTCGCACCCCGCTCGTGCATCGGGAGGGCTGCAGCCCGGAACCCGTCGAAGGCTGGCCGCGATGAGACCGCGCGCTCCCTGTACAGATGTGAGGCTATTCGCCGCTCCTAGCTCGCAAACCGAGCCACGGACCAGCACCCCCACGACCTCTCCCTCGGAGTTGAGGGTGGGGCCGCCCGAGTCGCCTGGGCACGCGCTCGCTCCGGCCCCCGCTTCGGTGAGAAGGAGGTTGCCCCCCTCCCCGTACTGGCGCGGCCCGAAGGGTGCGACCTCCCTCAGGGTCAGGACGCCTTCGGTTCTCCGCCCGGGCTCGGGGAGACCGTAGCCGATCACGGTGAGTTCAGAACCGGGATCAGGGTCCGCTCCCGCGAGCTCAAACGGGACAACCCCGAGATGATCGCGAGCAATCAACACGGCGAGGTCCAAGCCGCCGAGATCGGGACCGATTTCCCCCTCTCCGCCCGCGACGAGCACCGATTCTACGCTGACGGACCGGGTGGGCCGGTCGCTGTTGCGGCCCACATGAACCGCGATCGTCGCCAGGTCGACGAGGTCCCCGTCCTCCTCGACACAGTGGCGCGCGGTCAACACAGCATAAGGGCCGATCACCCCACCCGAGCATCCCTGGACACCGTCGCACACGATCGACACGGCGGCTTCGCGGTCGGAAGCGCTCCCCCCACAACCGCCTCTCGGCGCGCTTCATACGGACTCGCACACGCGCAGACGAGCATGGCGGTTGGAAGAATCCCCCACTTCAGCATGGGGCAACTCCGCCACACCCTCCCCTCGTTCAAGGAGAAGACACCGACGTCCGGCGGCCGCTCAACTGCATCCGTCGAAGACTCGCCGCCCCCCACATCGCTCACTCGAAGCGAACGGAGGCCCCATCGCCGAGCGCCGCGAGCGGCAGCCCGATGGCAGCGGCGATCACCAGGTGAACGAACGCCAGGCCGTAGCACGTGAGCGCCAGGAGGTGCGCGCCCAGGTTGTCGCCCTCCTCGGTGTCGTCGACCGCCGCGTCGGCGAGCCCCGCCGTGATCCCGCTCGCCGCGGCCAGCGTCATGGCCACCCCGAACACCGACCAGCCCGCGCTCCGGGTCTGGGACCGGTCTTCGTATTCAGCCCGAAGAAGCCCCGGGCGCTCGATCGCGAGGCTATCCGTCGTCTGCACGTCGCCGCCCCGGAGCGACACCCCGAAGCGGTGGTTTCGCACCGCCAGCGTCAGCTCACACGGCACCTCGCAGGACTGCCCCGACTCGTGCAGCGCGGTGCCGTCCGCCCCCACCACGCGCACATGGACCGCGTCCGTCATCGGGGCCGGAGCCTGCGCCTGCGCGAGGTTGGCCGAAAGACTCAGAACAAGAAACGAAGCGAGAGCCAGGCGAGCGAGCAGACCGTTGAAGAATCGACGTTGACGGATCGGGTTCGCGATGTGCTGTGCAGGTCGCATGGCGTGACGACGAAATCCTTGAGGATTTTGGAGGAACGACAGGCGGCCTGGGCGGCACATCCCGGGCTCGAAGCGCGGCAGAACGGTTCTTCAACGGGCTGCGAGCATGCTCGCCAACATAGCGTTCACGGAACAGGATTTGTACCCCTCGAGCGAGGCACGATCACCTCGTCCGTGAAACATGCCCGCCGAGGCGGTCCAGCCCCTCCCAGTCGGCGGTGGTCTCCCGCCCGGAGTCGAGCGCGTCGAGCGGCAAGAGCAGGCAGCTGCGCGCGCTCCCCAGCACGACGTGGTCGGCGTCGACCGAACCGTGGGCGACGCCGTGTTCGTGCAGGCGGGCGATCGCATGCCGCAGCTCCATGAGGGCGTGGGAGCGGCGCGGATCAGTCTCGGGAAGCGCGCTCCAGGAGGCGCCCGTCGGGTGCTCGAGCACGGCGCGCCCCGCGAGGGCGTCGACCTCGTAGACGGCCTGCAGGAACGGGTGGTCGGCGCCGGCGTAGCGGAGCAGGCGGGCGGCGGCGGCGGCGTCGATGTCCACGAGCTGAACGCTCCGCTCGAGCAGTTCGTCGAACGCGAGCGTGACCCGATCGGAGAGCTGGCGGGTGGGACGGAACCGCTCCGCGCCCTCGGCGTCGGGGGGCGGCTCCGAGAACGCACGGCGGGGCGCCGGCTCGGGGTTGGACGCGTCCGGCTCGAGCGTCGTCCACGGCATGCCGCGCAGCTGCTCGAGCAGCCCGGTGGCGGACCCGGGGCGCTTGGCGGCGTCCTTCTCGAGCAGGCTCGCGATGAGCGCATCGAAGTGGGTGCCGAGCCAAGGCGCGACCTCGCTGGGCACGGGCGGCGTCGCCTCGAGGTGCTGCTCGACGAAGTCGGGGCCCTCGAACGGGAGGCGCCCAGTCAGGCAACGAAAGAGGATGACCGCAAAGGCGTAGAGATCGGTGGAGGCGTTGGGGCGGCGGCTGCCCGTGATCTGCTCGGGCGCCATGAACGCGAGGGTGCCGACCATCGCGCCGGTCAGCGTCGAGCCGAGGTCCTGGAGGTGCGCGACGCCGAAGTCGCCGAGCTTCACGTCGCCGCTCTTGCCGAAGAAGATGTTCGCTGGCTTCAGGTCCCGATGCACCACGCCGCGTCGGTGCACCGCCTCGAGCGCCATGAGCACCGATCGCGCCACGTGCCAGGTCTGCACGGGGGGGAACGGGCGCGGCCCCTCTGCGGGATCGATGCGGTCGGACAGCGTGCCGCCCGCCATGAGCTCCATCACGAGATACGGGCCGTCGGCGTTGAACTCGAACACGGAGACGACGTTCGGATGCGAGATGCCGGCGGCGACCCGCGCCTCGCGCGCAAACCGCACGAACGCATCGCGGCCCGCGGAGCCGCCTCCCACGTTCAGCACCTTCACGGCCACCTCGCGGTCGTGAAACGCATCGTGCGCGAGCAACACGCGGCCCGTCGCGCCAGCGCCGAGCGGCTCGAGCACGCGGTAGCGGCCGCCCAGGAAGCGGTCGCCCGCGCCCTCCCCCACCAGCGCCGCCGCGCCGCGTTTGTCGCCGAACTCGGCCTCGAGGAACGCCGACACGGTCATCGGCAGGTCCGGCTCCAGCCGACGGAGCGCGTCGAGCCGGCTGCCCGCGGCGTCGTCCATGCCCATCGCAGAAAAGCACGCCACCAGCAGCCGCAGCGAAGGCGCCTCGTACACCGGGTCTTCGACCGAACGCTGGAGCGAGCGCACGGCGTGATCCCAGCGACCGAACTGCGCCAGGATGCGCCCGAGGGCCAGCGCGCTCTCCGCGTCGGCGGGGTCTTCGCGCAGCCGCTTCTCGAAGAGCATTCCCGCCTCGCGGCTCTGACCCAGCGTCAGCCGGCATCGCGCGGCGTCTCGGTACTCGCTCGCCCGCTCGTACAACACCGCCGCGGCCTCGGCCTCGCCGGCGACCTCCCGCAGCCGCGCCGCATCGAGCGTAAGCCCCTTGCGCTCGGCGTAGTTCGCCGCCCGCACCGCCTGCTCGGGGTGCGACTCGAGCTCGAGCAAAAGCCGGCCCGTGGCCTCGCGGTCCTGGGCGGCGAGCGCGTGGCGGTACGCGAGATCGAACAGGCCGTGCAGCTCGGCCGTGGCCATCGCCTCGTCCCACTTCCAGACCGCGGCGTACAGCTCCGAGGCGCGCGCTGGCTCTTCGTGAGCAAGGCAGAGGTCCGCCGCGGCGTCGTGCCGCCCAACCTTCACCAGCGCGTCGACTCGGTCCTCGAGCTCGGGGTCCAACATGCGTTGTCGAGGATAGCGAAGATCCTCAGCGGATCGCGAAGCCGACGCTCGCGCCGAGCCAGAGCCCGACGTCCGTGCCCTCGCGCGCGGGGGTCGTCGAGGCGTCGCCGCTGAAGAAGTGGAAGTAGCTCGTCACGCCCGCTTCGACCGCGTACGCGAAGCCGAGGTCGAGCGAGCCACCGAATCGCGCCATCACGTCGAAGCCCTGCGTCTGGCCTTCTTCGCCGAAGTGTTGGCTGAGCTCCCCGCGCGCCAGCACCCCGCGGTAGCCCGCAACCAGATCGAGCACCGCGAGCTCCCGCTCGATGCGGAAGCGACCGCGAAGGTTCGGACGCAGATACGCGTACTCGGCACTCGGCAGGACCACGAGTGCCTGCGGCTCGAAGGCAAACGCATCCCAACCGAAGCCGATGCCCAGGCCCAGCTCGACGTTCGGGTCGGGCTCGAACAGCATGCCGACCTCGCCGTATCCACGGAAGAACGTCGTCCCGACCGGCTCGCCCGTGAGCGTGTTGATCGAGCGCAGCCCGACCGCATGTCCGAAGAAGCCGCGGAACACGAGCCCGCGCTCGATGCCTTCCTCGTCGCGCCACGGCCGCACGCCCACGTCGAGGTTGAGCTCGGGGTAGGCCACGTCGTTTCGGTGCCGGTTGCCGTCGGTCATCTCGAAGTTGGCGAGCCGGCCCGCGAGCCGCACGCCGGCGAGCACCTCGACGATCGGGCGCTGCATCCCCTCACCCGGGGTCGCACGGTTCCGGCGCGCTGGCGCCTCGTCTTGATCGTCGTCGTCGTCCCGCGACGCCCGCCTTTCCCGGCGCTCCTCACGCCGGCTGTCCCGCTGGGATTGCCGCCGGTAGGCCGCGACCGACCGGCGTAGGGTCGCCTCCACGCCACGCTGAAAGCTCCGGCGCGAGCGCATGCGCACGGTGCGCGACGCCAGACGGTGTCCGTCCGCGTCTTCCACCGTCAGGCGCACCTGCGCGCTGCGACCTCGCCCGCGAAGGCGGGCGCTGACGACCATGTCAGGGTGGTCGTCGG
Organism: Sandaracinaceae bacterium; assembly: GCA_045106715.1. Taxonomy (GTDB): domain Bacteria; phylum Myxococcota_A; class Polyangia; order Polyangiales; family Sandaracinaceae. The sequence continues at coordinate 14,139 of JBGCFC010000042.1, read as the reverse complement.
CCGAGACGTAGCTCAGCGGCCCCGCTTCGCGGACAACCTCCACCACCGCGCGTCGGGCGGCCGTCGCACGCGGTCCGGTGAACGGAGCCACCGCCACGTCCTGGGCAGCGGCGGGGGCAGCGAAGCCGAGCGTCGCCAGAGCGAAGAGCGGCAGCGCGAAGATCGGCGGCGCAACCGGGAGCAGCGAACGGAGGCGGTGGAACGTCATGCCCCTGTGCACTCCAAGAAGCGGGCCAGGCTCGGATCCGGCTCGGATCGCCGGCCCCCCGTACCTGTCGGGTTTCGATCGGGCGCGCTGGAGGAGCGGGCCGTCACCCGCCAAGTGACACCGCTCGCGGCGGGGCGCCTGCGCCGCCCGATCGTAACCGAGGGGGTAACACCAAACCGCCAGGGACCACGGAGATCGGAGTCGGTATGGCCCTTGCTCAATCGAGGAGCATGCGACCTTCTCTCGTCCGCACGCTCCTGCCTCTGTCGGCCCTTCTGCTGCTCCCGCTTCTGCCCGCCTGCGAAGGCGCGCTCGCCATCGAGGCAGCGCAGACCGGTCCGGGGGGGTCGACCCCGCGCGTCGACCTCGGCGGTCCGATGGGCCCGCCCCCGATGGGCGATGCCGGCCCCGGCCTTACGGACAGCGGCACGACGGTCGACGGCGGCGGAGTGGTTCCGATCGACGAGCCTCCCCTCGGCTGCACGCCCCAGTGCGCGGGACGGGAGTGCGGCGACGACGGCTGCGGCGGGAGCTGCGGGAGCTGCAACGGGACCGCGACTTGCTCGGCCGCAGGCACTTGCCAGGCCCAGAGCGCGATGTGTCCCCCGACGGGATCCACCGGAACGAGCGTCGGGCAGGTATCCCCCGACTTCTCCGTGCCGCTCGCAGAGGGCGGGGAGATCTCGGTGCGCTCCATCTGCGCCAACGGCTCAGCGATGATCTACCGCTACACAGCGAGCTGCGGCATCTGCCGCCGTTGGATGGCCGACAACGCCGAGGCGCTCTACCAAGAGCTGCGCGCCAGCGGCTTCGAGATGGTCATCCTGGTCGGCAACGTACGGCGGGCCGACGGCAGCTACGGCCCTCCCGACGCGGCCTCCGCGAGCGCGGTGCGGAGCGAGTTCGGGCTGACCATGCCCGTCGCCTACGAGACCAACAACGAGATGCTCTGGACCTTGAGCCGGAGCGGCGCGGGCGTCGCGCTCCTGATGACCGAAGGCAATGTCATCGCCGCCCCGATCGGCAAGGTCTCCGACAGCACCGTGCGCAGCGTCGCGAGCGAGAGCTGAAGCATGTCGACGTCCCTGTTCACCCCCCACCGAGGATCGCTCCCCATGAAGCCCGCCGCCTTCTTCGCCCTCGCTCTCGCGCTCACCGGCTGCATGGGCAGCACCGACGCTCCCCCGCCGCTCCCGCTCACCGCCGAGGAGCGCATGACCGACCCCGCCTGCACGGGAACCTGGGTGGCCGGGGTCCGAGGTCGCGTCTTGGATGAGGTCGGCGCCCCGGTCGCCGAGGCCGATGTGCAGATGTGCCTCCGGCTCGAGGGGCACGTGCAGCGATGCCTCGAGCCCGCTCCGACAGACGCGAACGGCTGGTTCGCCATCGTCACGCCGGACGACGCACGCTGCCTCACTCACGCCGTGGTCCGCGCGACACGGAACGGCGCCGACCAACGCTACGGCATCTCGTTCCAGGAGATCTCGCTGTCCCCCGTGTACGCGGTCATCGACGTCCCGGCGCCCATGGAGCTCGTCTCGCTGACCACCTCGGCGGACATGCCGCCGATGGGCGACCCGGCATCTGTCCGCACGGTTCGCTTCCCGTCCGGCGTGGAGCTCGACGTGACGCCGTCGGACCTGGATTTCGCGGACTCGTACAGCTTCCTCGCCGCGACCGAGGTGCCGCTCAGCCGCGCCCCGGAGTTCGTGACCGCCGTCCCGGGCGTGCTCGGGCTGGTCGCCTTCGGCCCTGAGCTGGGTGCGTCGCCGGGCATCCCCTTCCGGCTTCCGGAACGGACAGGCCTGGCGGCAGGCACGCCCGTCGAACTGTTCGTGGTGGGCGGCATCTACACCGAGCTGAGCTCGGGCCACGTCGTGGAGGAAGGCCGCTTCGAGTCGTTCGGCACCGGCCGCGTCGAAGCTGGGCAAGTCGTCCCAGACGCAGGCAGCGAGCTGCCGTACCTCACGTGGGTCGGCTACCGGGCCGCCCGATGATCCCCCTCCCACGAGAAGAGCGCACGATGAACAAGGCCACCCCGATCACGATCGTCCTCTCGAGCCTGCTCGTGCTCGCGTGTGCCAACCCCGGCGAAGTCGCACCGGCGACGGACGCCGTCGGATCCTGCGGCGGCGCCACCGCTCCGCTCGGGGTCACCGAAGGCATGGGCTTCGCGCCGATGGTGCTCGAGCAGTGCGAAGGCGAGCCCTACGTGTTCTACGGCGACGACGAGGGCTACTGCGCCTCACGCCTGACCGTCGTCTCGATCGCCGCCGGCTGGTGCGCGCCCTGCATCCGCGAGACGGCCGAACTCGAAGACGCCATCGTCGCCCGCTACGGCGCCGACGGCGTACGCGTCGTGCAGGTTCTCGTCGAGGACGCGGACTACCGTGAGACGAGCCCCAGCTACTGCGCCGGCTGGCGCGATCGCTTTGAGCTGAGGCAGGTCCCCGTGCTCCGCGACCCAGCGGGCTCGGTGCTGCCCTACTACGACGGCAGCCTCCCGGCGACGCTCATCATCGACGACCAAGGCGTGGTCGTGCACCGTGAGGTAGGCGCTTCCGAGGGCCTCGAGACCCTGGCCGCCGCCCTCGATGAGCTGACCGGGATCTGAGGTTCACAGCGGGTGGGCGCCGATGCCGGGCAGCCCTGCTATACCCAAGCGATGCTGGACGACAAGGCCGCGGCCGCGCTCGAAGAGGCGATCGGCTACCGGTTTCAGGACCGCGATTTCCTCCGCGACGCGCTGACGCATCGGTCGTACGTCAACGAGCGGCCGGACCTCGCGCCGCGCGACAATGAGCGCATGGAGTTCCTCGGGGACGCGCTGCTCGATCTGGCGGCGTCCGCCTTGCTCTTCGAGCGCTACCCCGGCGCACGCGAGGGCGAGCTGAGCCGGCGCCGAGCGGACATCGTCTGCGAGCGCACCCTCGCGCAGATCGCCGAGACTCTGTCGATTGGGCCGATGCTGCGGCTCGGCAAGGGCGAGGAGAAGACCGGCGGGCGAGACAAGCCGCGTCTCTTGGCGAGCGCACTCGAGGCGTTGATCGCGGCGGCGTATCTGGACAGCGGGGAGCGTGAGGCGATCACGCTGGCGCGCGGGCTGCTCGTCCCGCACGTCGCCGAAGACGCACCCGGCGCACACGACTTCAAGAGCCGCCTGCAGGAGGTGCTGCAGGGCGAGCGCCACACGGCGCCCCTCTACGCGCTTGTCGCCACCGAGGGGCCGGACCACGCCCGGACGTTCCACGACGAGGTGCACGCGGGCGACGAGGTCCTCGCGAGCGGCAGTGGGCGCTCCAAGAACCGGGCCGAGCAGGCGGCCGCCCAGGCCGCCTTGGCCACCCTCGAGTAGCGCGCGGTGGGGGGCGGCGACGACATCGAGGACGACCCAGCGGAGTGGCTGGGGCGCACGCTGAGCGCGCGGTACCGGGTGGACGAAGTGCTCGGCTCGGGCGGCATGGCGTATGTCTTCGGCGCGCACGACACCGAGCTCGGGCGCGATGTTGCCATCAAGCTGCTCCGGCGAAGCGTGCGCGTGTCCAACGAGCTCCGGGGCCGCTTCGCCCGCGAGTCGCGCGTGCTCGCGGCGCTCAGCCACCCGCACATCGTCTCGCTGCTCGACTTCGGCGTGGAACAGGGGTGCGCGTTCCTCGTGATGGAGCGACTGCACGGCGACACCCTCGGCGCGTGCCTGCAACACGGCGGTCCGCTCTCTCCCGCGCGCGCGACCGCGCTGCTCCGGCAGATCCTCACCGCGCTCTCGTACGCACACGCCGAGGGCCTGCTCCACCGCGACCTGAAGCCGGACAACGTCTTCCTTCAGGAGCTCGGCCGGATTGGCGACCACGTGCAGCTACTCGACTTCGGCTTCGCGAAGTTCACCTCGGGCGACCCCGGCGAGCAGGACGGCCGCCCCCTGACGCAGGCGGGGAAGATCTTCGGCACACCCAAGTACATGGCGCCCGAACAGCTCGGCGGCTCGTCCGTCGACGCACGGGTGGACCTCTACGCCGCGGGCGTTCTCTACTTCCAGATGCTGAGCGGACGCCGCCCGTTCGAGGGCGAACTGCGCGACGTGCTCCGAAAGAAGATCGTCGAGGATCCGATGCGCCTCTCGGAGGCCATGCCGGATCGCCAGGTGCCCGCGTCGCTGGATGCGTTCCTGGCCACGGCGCTGGCCACGCGCCGGACAGATCGATACGCGGACGCAGCCGCGATGCTCGACGCGCTCGACGCGCTGCCGACGCCCTTGCTCCCCGAGCCGACCCCCGCACCGTCCGCCGCGCCCAAGCGAACGCGGCCTCTCGTCCCCCTCCTCCTCGGTGGTGCCGGACTGCTCGGTGCGCTGGGCCTGATCGTCATCGGCGCGGTGCTGTGGACGAGCGACCCTCCGACCGCGGTCGAGACGGCGGTCACCGACTCCGCGACGGTCGAAGAGGCCGAGCCCGATGTCGAGACGCCCACCGATACGCCGGCCGTCGCGGGCGACCCCTGGGCCGACGCGACGTTGGCGCCCCCCGTACAGCTGGTCCACGACGCGGTGGAGGCTGGCCGCGAGGTCGAAGCGTCCGAAGCGCGCGCCCTCCGGCAGCACGCCCGCGACACCCCGTTCGACATCCACGCCCAGCTCCTCCTGGGCCACCTGTTCGCCGCGCGTGGGATGCAGGCCTTGTCGATCCACGCCTACCAGCGCGCGCTCGAGAACGCGCCCAACGCTCGACACGACCCCCGCATCCTGCGCGACCTGCTCGGCATGGTGGCGGCCGGAGGGCACCCGATGCCGGCACGACTGGTGAGCGAGCACTGGTCCGAGGACGCGCTGCCCTCGATCCGTCAGGCCGTCGACAACCCCGGGCTCGACGGCCCGGGCCGCACGCGGCTCCGAGAGCTTCTCATCGCGATCGAGCAGCCTCCTCCAACACCTTCGCGGCGACCGCCCATCACCAAGACGGGTTAACCGCTACGGCTGCGAGCGCTAGCCTGGCCGAGCCATGCTCAGAACACTCGCCGCGATGTGTCTTCTGGTGACCCTCGTCGGCTGCGACGAAGACCCACCGCCCATCGACACGGGCCCGCCGCCACCACCGCGCACCGATTCCGGGCCGTTCGTCTGCCCTGACCCCGCGCTCCCCGCGCCACCGACTCCGGGCCCTGCGCTCGACCGGCCGACTGAGCTGGTCCTGGATCGGGACACGGCGGACGGCTCGACGGTCGTCGCCTTCGACGCGGACGCGGTCGCCGAGGACGCGCGCTTCGACCTCGGGGTCCAGGCTGGGTCCATCCGCCGTACGAGCGCCCGACTGTGGACCCACGCGACGGCGATGGATCCGATCACGCTGCGGGTTTGGCGCGACGACGGCGACGAGGTTCGGCTCGCCAACGAGACGACAGTGACCCCCGTCGACGGCGGCTACGTGCTTATGACGGTCGAAGGCCTCGCGCCCGCGACAGGCTATCGGTATGCGTTCTTCGTCGGGACCACCCCTGACTTCACTGGGCGCTCGACCGTGGGTCGCTTCACGACCGCGATCCCGGAAGGCACCGAGGCGCATCTCCGGGTCGCCGCGACGACGTGCACCAACCAGGCGCGCGCGCCGTTCGAGTCACTCAGTTGGATGGCCGAACAGGACGTCGACCTCTTCGTGCAGCTCGGCGACATGGTCTACAACGACGGCGCCCGGACGCGGGCCGAGTTCCGCTCGTCGTGGCGATCGGCGCTCAGCGACCCGGGCTACCTCGCGATGCTGTCCAACGCAGGCGCGTACTACACCTGGGACGACCACGAGATCATCGACTCGGGCGGCTACTACGACATCCCCGAGAGCGTCCGCCAAGCGGGGACGGACGCGTTCTACGAGAACCTGCCCGTCGAGCCGGTCGATCGCGACGGCAGTCGCTCGTTCTGGAACGCCTACCCCTGGGGGGACTCGGTCGAGTTCATCGTGCTCGACGCCCGGAGCGAGCGACAGGTCGCGACGCGCGAGACACCGGACGCGGAGTACCTCTCGGAGGCACAGCTGAGCTTTCTGTTCGACCGGCTCGAGAACAGCCCGGCGCGCTTCAAGGTCGTGCTCAACTCGGTCCCGATCACACGCTTTCCGCTGCCGCTTTGGGGCTTTCAGGACGACCGCTGGCAGGGGTACGACGCCCAGCGCACGCGCCTCGTGGACTTCATCGCCGAGCGCAACGTGCGCGATGTGGTCTTCCTGACGGGCGACTTCCATCTCGGGTTCGTCGCCCGAATCGAGCCCGAAGGCGCCGGCCACAACGTCTGGGAAGTCGCGGTCGGACCGGGCGACAGTCGCAGCCGCAACCCCGTCCCCGCGCTCGTCTCGGGAGGCGTCATCACCGGGGAAGAGGGCTTCCCGTGCGCGCAGTTCGCGTACTTCGACGGCGCGACCCGCGCGGCCACTCTGCTCGATTTCGATTCGATGCAAGGCACGCTGCGGGTGCAGTTCATCGAGCCCGTCAGCGAGAACGTGCTCTTCGACGGCGTGCTGTTCGACGACGCGGAGTAGGCCCGCTCGCCCCCGGACGAGTCGCCCGTTGTCTGGCATAGTGCGCCCGTGCCCAAGGACAACGCCGAACGCCCCTCCCTTCGCCCCCTCCCCCGCCGCACCGTCTTGCGTGGCGGCCTGGCCGGCCTCGCCGCCGCGATGATGGCCCCCGTGATGAACGCCTGTGACGGGGACGACACGATGGACGCGTCCACGGGTGACGCAGGGTCGATGGGCGACGCGGGGCCGCCGGACGCGGGCCCGATGGACGCGGGCCAGAACGGCACGCACTTCCCGGAACGCACCATCCCGGCGCCAGCGCCGCTGCGCTCGCTCATCGCCGACATCGGGGACCTCGGAGAGGCGGACGCCAACGAGGTGAGGCTTCCGCCGGGCTTCAGCTCGCGCATCGTCGCGCGCACGGGCCAGCTCGTCGAAGGAACGAGCTACGAGTGGCACCTCAACCCGGATGGTGGCGCGACCTTCGCAACCGAGGACGGCGGTTGGATCTACACGTCGAACTCCGAGGTTCCCCTCATCGGGGGCGTCGGCGCCATTCGCTTCAGCAGCGCCGGCGCCATCACCGCCGCCTACCCGATCCTCGAGCGCACACTCGTCAACTGCGCCGGCGGCCACACGCCGTGGCACACCTGGCTGTCGTGTGAAGAGGTCGCCGGCGGCCAGGTCTACGAGTGCGACCCGTGGGGCGAGGTCGCGGCGCTCGTTCGACCGGCGCTAGGCACCTTCAAACACGAAGCTGTCGCCGTCGATCCGGTCAGCAACCACCTCTACCTCACCGAGGATGAGGGGGACGGGCTCTTCTATCGGTTCGTCCCCGACCAGCTCAACGCACGCGGCTTTCCCGACCTGTCGAGCGGCACGCTCGAGTGCGCGGTGGTCGACGGATCGAACAACGTCACGTGGGTCGCGATCCCCGATCCGACGCGCAGCGAAGGCACCGCGACGCGACGCCAGGTCGCGTCCGCCACCCCGTTCGATGGCGGCGAGGGCATCTGGTACCACGACGGGATCATCACGTTCAGCAGCAAAGGCGACAACCACGTTCGTGCCTACGACGTCGCCGCCGCCACCCTCGCCGTCATCTATGATGGCAGCGGCGCACTGACCGGCGTCGACAACGTCACAGGCTCGGCGGGCGGCGACATCCTCGTGGCCGAAGACGGCGGCGACATGGAGATCCAGGTGATCCTGCCGGACGGGAGCCTCAAACCGGTCATCCAGGTGGTCAACCAAAGCGGCTCCGAGATCACCGGCCCGGCGTTCGACCCGAGCGGCACCCGCCTCTACTTCAGCAGCCAACGCGGCGGCGAGGGCGGACTGACCTTCGAAGTGACCGGTCCGTTCCACGAACCAGTGTGACCGTCGCGAGAGCGGCACCGCTCAGCGACGCCGAACCGTTCAGCGACGCCGAACCGCTGCCGGATCGCTCAGCAACGTCGAAGCGCTCAGAAGTCGCCGAAGCTCAGAAGTCGCCGAAGAGCTCAGAAGTCGCCGAAGAGCTCAGCGATGTGCACGTCGAGCGACGACGCGATCTTGTAGAGCGACGTGATCGACGCGCTGGACTCCGCCCGCTCGATCTGAGAGAGCAGCGAGACGCTGAGTCCTGTTCGCCGGGACATCTGCTTGAGGGTCAGCCCGTTGCCTTTGCGGAGCCCGCGGATCGTCTCGCCGATGAAGCGATGCAGGTACTTCTCCGGCTTTCGGACAAGCCCCTTCTTCTTCATCACCCGGTCGAGCACGACGCGGAACTCATCCGGATTGAACGGCTTCTTGAGGTAACCGACCGCCGCGAGGTTGATCGATTGAACCGCCGTCTCCAACGAGGGATAGCCGGTGAAGATGACGACCGCGACGTCGGAGTCGACCTTCCGGATACGCTCCAGAAGCTCGATGCCGTCCATGCTCGGCATCATCAGGTCGAGGACCACCAGGTGGTAGCCACCCCGCTTGACCTCTTCGGTGACCTGGGTCGGGTCGGTCTCGGTCGTGACTTCGAAACCATCCTTCGCGAGGAAGGTCTCCATGTAGTCACAGATGGCGGGATCGTCATCGACGACGAGCACGCGAACTGCAGGGATCGCCTTGGCCATCGACCTACCCTCCTCGGACTGGCCGCTCCCCAGAACGGGGGCGGCGTTCGAACGAACTGCTCAAAGGCCTCGCGGCCGACGAACACAACAGACTCGCTCGAAGTATCGGGGCGAGAGGATTCGAACCTCCGACCTCATGGTCCCGAACCATGCGCGCTACCAGGCTGCGCTACGCCCCGATTCAAAAGAGAGCCGAACCTAGCGCGTGCGTCCGTCCTGTCAAGGACCGGAATCCAAGCTCAGCGGATTCGCCAGCGCGCCGCGACGTAGGCGTCTCGCTCGCCCTCCCAGGGCCCCACCTCGACTCGATCGAGCAACGTCACGCCCGGGTTCGATTCCGTAAACCCGGCGACCACGGCCTCCCCCTCTTCTCGGGTCGGCGAGCACACGATGTAGACGAGGGTCCCTTCTGGCCGGACCAGACGGACCGCGCTGTCGAGCAGGGCACGCTGCAGCCGACCGAGGCGCCCCGGGTCCTTCTTCGTGATGCGAAGGGCGAGCTCCGGGCGCCGATGCACCGTACCCAGCCCCGTGCACGGTGCGTCGAGGATCACCCGGTCGAAGCTCCCCTCGTCGTGACCGCCGAGCCCCACCGTCAGGTCGACCGCCCGCGTACCGACCCGCGAGGGGGGGATCCCGAGGCGCGCACGTTCGGTCGAGAGCGCGTCCAGCTTGGCCTCGTGCAGATCGACCGCCTCGACATGGCCGCCCTCCCCCACCTGCTCGGCGAAGGCCAGCGTCTTCGTGCCGTGTCCGCAGCACAGGTCCGCCACCCGCTCGCCGGGCGCGACCTCCGCCCATCGGGTCACCGCCTGCGCGCCGAGCTCTTGGACCGCAAACCGCCCCTCCGCGTAGCCCGGGAGCGCGCGGGGGTCGCCCGCATTGCGGAGCAGCGCCGAGGTCTCGCCGACCGCTGTGACGGTCGCCTCCGGGCATGCGGCGCGGATCGCGTCGAGCACGCCGGCGCCGTCGCCGACCAAGCGCAGGCCCATTGGCGGCGGCCAACCCACGCCCTCCAGGAACGCGCCCGTGCGCGGACCGAGCGCCTGCTGGAGTCGGGTCTCCAGCCACGCTGGGAGTTCGATGCGAGTCGGTCGCGCCGGGGCCTCGGGGCGCGCCTTGGCGACCTTGCGCAGGACCGCGTTGGCGACCCCGGCGAGCTTGGGTGAGCGCCCTCGCTTGATGATGCTGACCGCATCCGAAACGACCGCGTGCGCGGGGGCGCGGTCCAGGTGCATCAGCTGGTAAGCCGCCGCACGCAGCGTCGCCCGGAGGTACGCCTCGGTCTTGTCGGGCTGCCGCAAGAAGCGCGCGAGCAGGGCGTCGAGGGAGGGCAGCACGCGAAGCGTGCCGTACACGATCTCCGTGGCGAGGGCGGCGTCACGGCGGTCGAGGCCGCCGCGGCGGATCTCCGCGTCGAGGCTCGGCATCGCCCAGGCGTCGTCGGTCGCCACCCGGTGGAGCACCTCGACGGCGACCGCGCGGCCCGGAGAAATCCCGCTCACTCTGCCTCCTCCGAGGCGAACGCCTCACGGATCTCGGGCCAGCGGCGCTCGATGTCGTTCTTGAACGCGAGCACCATCAACGAGATCAACAACACCAACCCGATCAGCGACGCGACCTCCCGCACGCGGGTGCTCACGGGGCGCCGCGTGAGCGCCTCGACCAGGAAGAACATGAGGTGCCCGCCATCCAGCATCGGGATGGGGAGCAGGTTGATCAGCCCGAGGTTGATGCTGATGAACGCCATCAACATCAGGTAGTTCAGCGCACCTTCACGCGCTGCGGCCTCCGTCGCCTCGAGCACCTGCAGCGGGCCGCCGATCGAGCGCACGCTCAGTCGCCCTTGGACGAGCCGAACGACCGAGTAGACCGTCACCTCCATCAGCTCGGCGGTGATCCGGAACGACTGGTCGATCGCGTAGAGGATCGGGCTCGGCGTCTCGATGGGCTCGTCGAGCACCCAGGGGTAGTCGTGGTCGAGTGTCGCGATCTGACGACCGGTGTCCGGGTCCAACACGAGGATGCGCTGGTCGGCGTCGTCGCTCGTAACAGAGGCGGCCGCGCGGAGCTGGAACTCGCGCGTGACTTGCTGGTCGCCGCGGCGCCACGTGAGCTCGTGACGGCGCTCGGGCTCCACCTCGATGTCGGACAGCATCGTCGCCCACATCCGAAGCGAGCGGCCGTCCAAGGCCACGAGACGGTCTCCCGGAAGGAGCGCCGCCGAGCGGGTCGTGGCGGGCGCCGTGACGTGGCTGACGTAGAGGTCGACCGGCTCGAGCCCCGCTCGTTCCAAGGCCTCACCGGGGCCGGGCTCAGGGGCGATCTGCGTGATGCGCGGCTCGTAGACGTCCAACTCGATGAGCCCACCGAGCGCCCCCTCCACGGGGGTCGGCCGCATGTAGCTGAGCGGCACGGTGGAGCCTCGGTTGCCCGCGAACGCGCGCTGCAGATCGAGCCAGCGCTGCCGCGCGGGATGGCCGCCGACCGCAACCACCCGGTCTCCCGTGCGAAGCCCAGCCACCGCGGCCGGACTGGACGGCGAGGTCACCCCGATGACCGCCAGGGGGTGATGCGGCTTGATGCCCACCCGCCCGATCTCGTCAATCAGGTCGAGAGGGCGCACCCGACGTGCTCGGAAGGGGGTGAGCGTCACCGTGCGCTCGTCTTCCCCGCGCTCGACGACGAGCTCCAGCTCCTCCTCCGGGTGCGCCTCGATGATCCGCGCGAGCTCATAGAACGTGGTGATCTCGTCACCGTCGACCGAGAGCACGCGGTCCCCTGGCTCGAGCACGCCGTCCGCAGGCTGGTCGGGGAACACCGTCCCGATCACCGCCGGACGGGTGGTGGTGTCCCCCATGTAGACCACGAAGAACAGCAGCAGCGGCAGCAGCAGGTTCATGGCCGGTCCGGCGAACACGATCACGACCCGCTTCAGCAGGGGCAGCTGCGAGAACGCGCGCCCCTCGTCAGCTTCCTGGATCGTGTCGTACGGGTTCTCGCCGAGCATGCGCACGTAGCCGCCGAGCGGGAACGCGGCGATCACGTACTCGGTCTCTCCGCGCGAAAACCCGAACAGCCGCGGGCCGAAGCCCAAGCTGAACTTCAGCACCCGGACGCCAAAGAACTTGGCCCAGACGAAATGCCCCAGCTCGTGCACGAAGATGAGCACGCCCACGAGCACGATGAAGTAGAGAACCTCCACGGACCGGGGGCGTACGACGAAACCGACCCGGTTGCACGACGAGTGTGGCGCGCAACGCGGCCGCCCGCGGACGAATCACCCCAACCAGTTGACGGAGCGGTTGCCGCCGCGGCCCTTCGCGGCGTAGAGGGCCTGGTCGGCGCCACGCAGGAGCTTCAGCTCGGTGTCGCCGTGGTCGGGGAAAAACGCCACTCCGATGGAGGCCGCGACATGGAGCGACGCGTCCTCATACGGGATCGGCGTGTCGGAGACGGCCTTGCGGAGGTCTTCGGCGACAGACATCGCGTACTCCGGCGGCGCCATCACGAACGCCGCGAACTCGTCGCCGCCGAGCCGCCCTACGAAGCCGCGGTCGCCCATCGCCTCGCCGAGGCGGCGCCCCACGGTCGCGATGGTGTGCTCACCCGCGGCGTGACCGTAGGTGTCGTTGACCTTCTTGAGGTGGTCGAGGTCGAGGATCATCACCGCGAGGGGCGCGGGGCCCTGCTTCGCCAAGGCCAGCGTGCTCTGGAGGTCGAGGTCGAACTTTCGGCGTGAGGGGAGCCCGGTGAGTTCGTCTTTGTAGAGCCGCTCGAGGACGGCCTCGTCGTAGGCCCGCTCGACGGGATCGTGAAGGTCGTACCTCACGACGGTGTGCCCCACGAGAACCTGGTCATCCGGCGCGAGCGCGTGGGCACGAATCGGAGTTCCATTGACCTCGGTCCGCCCTTCGCCGCCAGTCAGATCCGTGAGCAGCCAACCGTGCCCGGAGGGCTCGACCCGGGCGTGGTGCCATTTCACCGCGGGGTCCGTCAGCATGAGCGCACAGGTGGGGTCGCGCCCCATCAGCGACGCGTCCTCGAGAACGATGCGTTGGCCGAGCTGCGGGCCGGTTAGCACCACGAGCACAGGCGCTGCGTCTGCGTCTCCAAAGAGGGACACGGCGTCCATTGCCTCCGGGAGCGTCGGCCTCCCTGGGTCACTTCGGTCCGGCACCGGCGGACCATACCGCAGCGTCCTGCTCGACGTCATTTTCGCGGGGCTGACCAGCGGAGAAACGCCCCGTCAGAAGGGGCGACGCTGGACGGATCGACGCACCGAGGCGGTGTGATCGGGGCGCCGTAGCGGGGTCGGGGGATGATCGATTTCGCTCCGCCCGAGCACGTAGAACCCGGAGGGTCCACGCCGGCCCTCGATGTGGGTTTCGGTGCAACGGACCAGCCCCGGTCGGATCTCCTCGCAGGTCGGCACACCGTCCGCGTAGGCGACCGGAGTCAGAAGGACACCCGCGAACACGACGATGGAGCTCAGGCACAGGAGAGAGAAGACGCGCATGGGGGTTCGACGCGCCGACGCCACGAACCGGCTCATGTACTCTGCGCTCGGGGGGCCGATGGGTCACAGAGGGGTGATGGTGATCGCGTTCGCGTGCGTGGTCGGGTGCGGCGGCACGCGCGCCGACACAGGCTACGAAGGGGCGCTGCGGTCCCGTGACGTCGAGCGCGGCGAAGAGGTCTTCACGTACATTTGCGCCGCCTGCCACAACGGTCGGGTCAGCCCCGAGGACTACGACTGGACACCTGGGCAGATGCGCCGTCAGGTGCGCGAGGGCAACCGTCTGATGCCGCCGATCCCCGCCCACCGCGTCAGCGCGGACGATCTGGAAGCCGTGCTGGCGTTCCTGACCTTCCACGGTTCTCTGCGCGCCACCCTGCCGCCGCTGCCCCCCGAGGAGCCAGTCCGCCGGCTCCCGCTCGGTGTCACTCCGGATGGGGAGACGCCGAGCTGGGTCAGCGACACAGAGTCGGATGACCTAGAGGAGCCCGATGCCGAGGAGCCCGACGCCGAGCCGTCCGACGCCGAGCCGTCCGACACCGAGCCGCCCGAGGATCCGGCCGCAGGCACCGCGCCACTCTCCGACCTGGACCCGTGGGCAGACGCCCCGGTCGAGACGGAGCATCCGAGCGAGGAAGAAGACGACACCGAAGACGACGCCGAAGACGACACCGAAGACGACACCGAAGACGACACCGAAGACGACACCGAAGACGACACCGAAGACGACACCGAAGACGACACCGAAGACGACACCGAAGACGACACCGAAGACGCCACCGAAGACGACACCGAAGACGA
>JBGCFC010000041.1:0-82162 GCA_045106715.1 Sandaracinaceae bacterium | reverse complement strand
CTCTGCTCTGGCTTCGCCGCGCAACTGGGTCTACCTCTGCGCTATGGCCAAAGGACTTCCTCGCTGGGCGGAGATCGGCCGGCTCGGGTGGGTGAACACCGGGAGCCGCCGCCCCGCGTTCGCCGACACCCCCGGGCCCGGCCAGGAGTCGGTCTGGGACTACCCCCGCCCGCCCGCGCTCGTGGGCGATGACCGGCACGTGCGTGTGCTTCTGGGAGACACCGTCGTCGCCGACACCCGACGCGCGGCGCGGGTGCTCGAGACGTCTCACCCGCCGACGTTTTATCTCCCGCGGGAGGACGTGAACGACGCGTGCCTGGTCCGCGCCGAGGGCCGCTCCGGCTGCGAATGGAAGGGGGTTGCCCGCTACTGGGACGTCGTCGCGGGAGCGCGGCGCGAGGCCTCCGTGGGCTGGTCCTACGACGCGCCCTTCGAGGAGTTCGTCCCCATCGCGGGCCACATCGCGTTCTACGCGTCGCGCCTGAGCTGCTTCGTCGACGGCGAGCCTGTGGGCTCACAGCCGGGGGACTTCTACGGCGGCTGGGTGACGCCCGAGCTCGTTGGCCCTTTCAAGGGCGGAGCGGGGTCAGGCGGATGGTAGCCGCTTGCCGGACGGCGCCGTCGCGCCCATGAACCCTCGCGTGAGCAACGACGTCGCCGCCCCGGCGCCGGTTTCCGACCGCGCGTTCTACGTCTTCAATGCCATCCTCTCCACGGGGGCGCTCAGCTTCCTGGCGTGGCTCTTGTTGCTCCGTCAGGGCGGCGGCGTGAACGCGGACCTGTCGTTCCTGCCCGCGGTCAACGCCGGGCTCAACTCGGTCGCGGCGGCGTTTCTGGTGGCCGGCTGGCTCGCCATCCGCGCGGGCAACCGTCGTCTCCACCAGTACTTCATGGTCTCCGCGTTCGCCTCGTCGTCGCTCTTCCTCGTCAGCTACATCGTCTACCACTACGCGCACGGCGACACGCGCTACACGGGCGAGGGGGTCCTCCGCACGGTCTACTTCATCGTGCTCATCAGCCACGTGCTGCTCTCGATGGTGGTCGTGCCGATGGCGCTCTCCGCGTTCTGGCTCGCCTACCGAAAGCGGTTCGCCACCCACAAGAAGGTCACCCGCATCCTCGCGCCGATCTGGGTGTACGTCTCGGTCACCGGCGTTGTGATCTTCTTCATGCTCCGCTGACGTCGCGCTATACGGCGGTCATGCGACGCGCGCTGATCTCCTTCCTCGTCCTGCTCTCGGTCAC
Source organism: Sandaracinaceae bacterium (assembly GCA_045106715.1). Taxonomy (GTDB): domain Bacteria; phylum Myxococcota_A; class Polyangia; order Polyangiales; family Sandaracinaceae. The sequence goes on along the minus strand of JBGCFC010000041.1, from coordinate 80,917 downwards.
GGGCTGCGACGAGCGGCGACCTCTGGATCTCGACGCAGGGTCGCCCGACGGCGGCTCGCGCGACTCCGGTGCGTCCGACGGCGGCATCGTGGACGCGGGTCCGGTCGACGCGGGCAGCACGGACGCCGGCTCTCCGACGGGCGTGGGCGCGCTCTCCGGGAGCTGTGGCGAGCTGGACGCCGAGCTGGCCTCGCCCCTGTCCTTCCGATTCGCCGCCGCGCTCGATCTTCCGCCCGACTTCGACATCGAGACCGACGCTGCACGCCTGAGCGAGGGCGGCCAAGAGATCCTGCGCGACGGGACGGCGGGCGGCAGCTCGGTGGAGTCCGAAGCGTTCGCCTACGAGCTGCTGTTCCGGTGCGACGGGGCCTTGCTGCTGAAGACCGAGACGGAGATCGACTACACCGACCCGTCCGGCAAGAAGACCGACTTCCTCGTCAGCCTCGGCGGCACGCGCATCGGCGTCAGCGTCACGCGCGCAGTTGGCTTTCCAAGGGACGACCCGTACCCCGTGTCGCAGGCGACCGCGCTGCTCGAAGACAAACTCGCCGACATCGCCGACAGCTCGGCGAACGTCGCGGCGGCCGACGACTGGGCCAAGCAGATCCTCTTCGTCGTCGCCTACGGTCCCATGCACGGGGAATCCGTCGCCACCGCCTGGGACGCGCTCCCGGCCGCGAGCCGCGGCGACGCCATTCTCTACGTGATGGTCACCGACGGCGCCGACGAGTTCCTCTACTGAGGGGCCGCCCTCGTGGTCGACGCGCGCTCCCCCAGCAGTGTCAGGTGGTGTTCGAGCGCCTCCGGAAGCGGCGCCTCGAATGTGGTCCCGTCCGGCAACTCGAGCCGCAGCGCGTGCAGCCAGAGGCGCCCGGGGAAGCCCGGCACGGAGCGTCGGCGGCGCGGCGGATAGCGTTCGTCGCCGACGAGCGCGTGTCCGATGCCCGACAGGTGCACGCGGATCTGGTGCCGTCGTCCGGTCTCGGGGCGCACGGCCAAGAGGCTCACCGACTTGAACGCCGCGAGTCGGGTGAAGCGCGTCACGGCCGGCACGGACGCGCCGCGTCGGCGGTCACGAATGGGGCGGCGCACGATGCCCTTCTTGTTCGCGCGTCCGTAGACCAGCGCACGGTAGTGCTTGTGGACGCGGCCTTCGGCGAGCTCGCCTCCGATCGCCGCGCGGACCGATGCGTCGGGGCTGAGCAGCAACACCCCGCTGGTCGCGCGGTCGAGTCGGTGCACCGGCGCGATGGAGGCGGGCGCGCTCAGGACCTCTCGGGCCCACGTCAGGACGTCGTCGATCCCGGGGTCACCCTGCGGGTGCGCGGTCCATCCCGAGGGCTTGTTCACCGCCCAGAGGCCGTTGGCGCGCGAAAGCAGGACGGGCTGGGTCACTGCACGCGACCGTCCGGGTAGAGCGAGATCGTCTGGCGCTCGCCGCCGGTTCGGTATCCGTCTTTGGGCACGAGTGAGACGCGGACCTCGGGGCGCTTACGAAGCCATGACGTGAGCCCGCCCGTCGCTTCGAAGCGCAGCCGCGCGCCCTTCTCGATGCGTTGCCCGAACACATCGGTGTCCGCCCCGAGTTCCACGCGCACGCCGTGAAACGCGCTGACCGTCGACCCCGCGGGGACCTCGACGCCTCGGATGAGCGTGTCCCGAGCCAACACGATCCCGCGCAGCTGCCGCGGGTCGAAGACGGTGCCCGCACGCGTGACCAGCTCTGCGCCGCGGGCTTCGGTCGCTCCGCGCGGCAGTCGGCCGACGACCAGATCTGCCCCTGCGACCAGCTCGCGGACCCGGCCCGCCTCGTCGAACTTCACGGCCTCCCCGACCTTGGCCGCGTGGCCTCCGAGCACGATCGGGTCGGAAGGCACCGCCTCGGTCAGCCATCCGTCGTGGTCGAACCGGAGGAGCGTCTTCGCTGGCCACCGCACGCCCGCGACGGATCCTGCGCGTTCCAGTCTTACGCGCGGGGTGGTGGTGCTCGGAGTCCCCGCCCCGTCCGTGTCGAGCCGCGCGTGGGCCTGGTTCGCGAGATCGTCCAGGTGAGGCTCCGGGCGCCGCCGATGTCGTCCGGAGACCCACCACCCGGCCACGGCGAGCGCGCCGACGCCGACCGCGACCATGCGCATGTCTGCATCCAGCAAGGCGACGATCAGCGTCACGCCACACAGCGGGATGCCGAGCCAGCCCAGCGCCGTGCCGAACGCCGCGTAGTCGCTCCTTCTCGGTCGGAGGACAGCTCCTCCCGACGCGCGCTCGAGCTGATCGAGCAGGACCGCCTGAGCCACGAGAAACGGCCCGATGAACAGAAAGAGCGTCACTCGCCGACCGAGTCACGCAGCGACTTCATCCGCGACTGGACGGCCTCCATCGCCTCCATCTGCGTGAGCGTGTCGCTGCCCCGACGCCGCCTCTTGCGCGCCTGGGCCAGCCACTCTTCGGCAATCGCGCGGCTCACGGTCACCGTGGATCGGGAGTCGCCCGCGTCCGCCATGACCCCGCGTGCGACATCGCGCTGTAGCGCGCGGTTGGACACGAACACGGTGCGGACCTCGCGCCGCACGAGCCCGCGCCACACCCGCGTCAGTGACGGGACCGCCGCCTCAACGATGCGCGCGCCCGGCTCCAACATGAGCACGACCTCCTTCAGGTGGTCGGGCAGGGTGCGGAGGGTGTCCTCGAGCGCCCGACACGCGGCCGCGTCGACGGGGCCCGGCAGAACCACCACCGCTCGCGACCCGTTCTTGAGTTCTTCGACCCGCATCCCCAAGAGATCGATAGCACGAGTCGTTGGCTTCGACCGTTGGCAGGCCCGTTAGCTGGCCGTTGAAGAACCGACGTCGATGGATCGGGCCCGCGACGTGCCGTCCGCGTCGCATGACGCGACGACGTGCATCCTTGAGGATTTTGGAGGAGCGGCAAGCGGTGAGGGCGGTGCGTCCCGGTTCTGAGGTGCGGCGAGAGGTTCTTCAACGGACAGTTAGCTCTCCAGCGCGCGCTGCACGACCTCGGCGATTTCCTCGAGGCGGTAGGGCTTCTCGAGCACGATGACGTGCGGGTCGGCGAGCGCGCGGCAGAGGTTGGCGTCCTGCGTGCTCGCCGCCGCCAACACGATCGGCAGATCCGGGGCTTCTTCGCGCAAGGACCGGACGAGCTCCGCACCGCCCGCCTCGGACAGGGCCACGTCGAGCATCACGAGCGCGAGGTCGTGCTGTGCTGCTTGGAAGCGGGCCAGCACGCGCGACCCGTCGGACTCCGTGATGACCCGGTAACCGTACCGCTCGAGGGCGCGTGCGACACGGTGTCCGAGGGCCGGATCGTGGTCGACGAAGAGCACACGGGGCGCCCCTTCCACCGCCGTGCCCTCGACCGGCCTGACCTCCGCCGTGTACGCGTCGGTCGCGTCGGCGGTCGGGAGTCGGAGCGTGAACCGGCTGCCCTCTCCCGTCGTTGAATCGACGACGACCTCCCCGCCGTGCTGCGCCACGATCGCGCGCACCATCGAGAGCCCCAGCCCGGTCCCTCCGTCGTCCCCCTTGGTGGTGAAGTACGGGTCGAAGATCTGTGCTCGGACAGCATCGGGGATGCCCATCCCATCGTCCGCCACAGTGATGCAGACGGCGCCCGGCTCGGACTCGGTGATGACCCGCAGCAGCCCATCTCCCGACATCGCCTCGAGCCCGTTCAAGCAGAGGTTGAGGATGCACTGATGCAGCTGCGAGGCGTTCGCGTACACAAGCGGAAGGTGAGGCTCGAGCTCCGTCGAGAGGCGTGGTCCTCCTTGGTAGCCGCGCCGCAGCAGCCGGACGACGCGCTCGGAGATCGAGTTCATCTCCAGCGCCGTGCGCTCGGTTCCGCCCTCGCGGACCATCGTCAGCAGCTGCTGCGCGAGCGCCGCGCCCTCCGCCGAGGCGTGCTCGATGTCCGTCAAACACCCCGTGAGCTCCGACTTCCACTCGGAGTCGGGCTGTTCCCGAAGCACCAGCCCGGCGAAGCCCACCGATGTGTTGATGATGCTGATGAAGTTGTTGAAGTCGTGTACCAATCCGCCTGCGAACGACTCGATGGCGCTGTGCTTCTGGAGCCGAACGAGCTGCTTCTCCAGAGCGACCGTCTCCTCCCGCGCGCTCCGCTCCGCGGTGAGGTCCAGCGTGGTGAGATCGATGACGACCTCCCCGTCGATGGCGCGAAGGGCGGCGTCCAACAGCACGTGTACGGGCCGCCCATAGCCGCTGGTCAGCACCATCTCGCGGCGCCGCACGACTTGCCGGCGGTCCAAATCGTCCAGCAGCCCGGTCCAGCCGACGGCGCCCACGAAGTGCTCGATGGCCGCGCCCGACAGGACGTCGACGTGCTCCAGGCCCAAGCTGGCCGCGATCGCCCGGTTGGCCTCGAGCACGGTACCGTCCACCGCGATGCGCATCAGCCCCACGGGCGCGTTCTGGAACAGGTCTCGGTAGCGTTGTTCGGCGCTCAGCAGCGCTTGCTGGCTGTGCCGAAACTCGAGGCCACGCTCGACGAGTTGAAGCAGCTGCTCTCGCTTCCAGGGCTTGGCCACGTACTGCCAGATCGAGCCGTCGTTGAACGCCTCGACGATGCGCGGTGCGTCCAGGAAGCCGGTCACGAGGATCCGGAGCGTGCTGGGGTCGTGGCTCGACACCCAGCGCATCAGCGAGAGGCCTGTGCCTTCAGGCATGTGGTGGTCGGACAACACCACCTCGAACGTCTCCTCCTCCAGTAACGCGCGCGCGCCCTCGGCGGAGTCGGCAGACGCGACGTCGAACCGCTCCGAGAGCACGTTGGCCAGGGTCGACCGGCTCACTTCGTCGTCGTCCACGACGAGCACACGGGCGACGGCAGGCGGGGACAGCACCCCCGTCGTATGCCACACCCCGTGGGCGAACGCCGCGTCGACACCTACAGCATGCACCGGAGCCTTCGATGACCCTCGACCCCCATGCGCGCAAGATCGTCTTGTCCGACAAGCTCGCCGCCGTCACCGAGCTTTGGTCGCCCCGCACCATCGCGCAGCTCAATGGCCAGAAGGTCCTCGTCGCCAAGCTTCGAGGGGAGTTCGAGTGGCACCAGCACGCCGAGGAGGACGAGATGTTCTGGGTCGTGTCCGGCCAGCTCGAGATTCATTTCCGCGATCGGGTGGTGCGCCTCGGTCCCGGGGAGCTGCTCGTCATTCCGCGCGGCACCGAGCACAAGCCCGTCTGCGAGGACCTCGTCGAGGTTGTGCTGTTCGAGCCGATGTCGACCGTCAACACGGGCGACCAGCGCACGGAGCGGACCAAGCTCGACCCCGACTGGGTGTAGTGGCCAGCGAGGTCAGCGTTGGCGCTGGCGGCGGCCGGGCATCACTGGAAAGCGCCGCTGCGCGGGGGGCGCAGCGTTTCGGCCTCCGGGCGGCGGAAGCTCCCAACCGGGCAGGCCGCCGTTGCCGCGGCGGGCGCGGATGCGGATCGCCAGCGTTCCGCCGCCAGAGTCGGCACGCGGCGGGATCAGGACGGCCAGCACCATGTCGGCCGGGTCGCCCTCGGCGATGGCGACCTGACCGCGTCCCTCTCGGAGGACACGGCCCTCGGCGGTGAGCAACCCGACCGCGAGCCCCGGGCTGATGTTGATGCGGAGCGGGCGCTCAGCCGGCAGCCGGTAGTAGTGCATCTCTGGCCGGTCGAAGGCGCTGCTGTCGCCCACCGCCTCGTCCACGAATTCCGTGTCGAGAGGCAGCTCGGGCACGCCGCCGATCTGGACGTCTTCGATCTCGCGTCCCCGCATCGCGCGGCGCCATTCGTCCGGGATGCGCTCGACGGGGCGGGCCAGCTCGATCGGCTCGAGAGTCCCGCGGCCGGACAGGACCGCCGTCGGCACCGCGACCAGGCGACCGGTTCGGTCGAGCAGCATGCCGCCCGAGTTGCCGGGGTTGAACTCGGCGTCGGTGCGGATCCACGCGACCTCGTCCCGGCTGTTCATCTGGAAGCCGCTCATCTCGCCGCTCGTCACGTTGATGGTGCGCACCCCAAGCGGGAAACCGAACGCGAACAACCGGCTGCCGGGCCGCAGGCGCGAGGTGTCGGCGATCGGCACTGAAGGGAAGCGCTGGGAGCGCGGGATGGGGTTCCCGTCCATGTCGCTGATGATTCGGATGAGCGCCAGATCGAGCCGCGCGTCCGCACGAACGACCCGTCCGAGGTACCGCGTCTGCGCGTTCTCCCGAGGCGTCGTCACCATCGCGAGGCGGACTTCGTTGCCCGTGTTGATCAGCGTGCCCGGCGCGCCGTTGCCCGGGTGGGTGTGCCCGACGACGTGAAAGTTCGTCAGCACGTAGCCACGTGGATCGATGATGCTGCCGGACCCGGTCGCGCCCTCCCCGGGGCCCGACTCGCTCGTGATCTTCACGGCCGCGCGCACCGCGCGACGCGTGACCGACGAGGGGAGGTCCTGTGCGGCGGTGACCGTCGCAGCACCCAGGGGCATCAACAGGGCGCACAGGGCGACGACAACGCGCTTCATAGGATCCAACCTCGGGCTTCTCGGCGGTTCACGCAAGGGCTGACGGAGGATACAGCGCCGCGCTTCACAAGATTCCGCGATCGCACCGATTCGTGAGATCGCGTCCCCGCTTGCTGAGACCGCCGCGAGCGGGCCGAGCTTGGCTGCTGGAAGGGGAGCGGGAGCACACCCAAGAAGAACGGTCGCTTCGGAGCCGCGCTTGAGCGTTCCCGCTTCCTGCTGTAGGTCCAGCCGGATGGGAGCGGCGTTCGACTTCGCGCCTTCAGCCGCAGTCGTTGGGAGCGCCCGGCGTGCCGTGATTGTCCCGTGTGCCAGACATCAGGTACGGAGCGAGAGACATGCTCGTGTGGCACCAGTTGCTGTTGTCGTCGTTGTTGGCCGGGGTGGCCGCGCCGACGCTCGGGTTGAACTGAAAGGCCTGGCCGCGAAGATCGTTGTCGAACGCCCCCGCCTCGAAGACCACCCCATCGATGAGATCGGCGGCGGCTGGGGGCTCGGTGCCCCCCCAAGTCGGCACCAGCAAACGCAGTCGGTTCGGCTGCCCGTTGTTGAACTCGAAGGCGCTGTAGGTGACATCCGGCGTGGTGCCGGAGCCAAAGAAGCCGCCAGATGAGCGGCCAAAGAGCACGCGCCCGCCGGGTGAGACCAGCACCGTCCCCGAGATCTGCGTCTTGGAGACCGAGACGTCAGGCTCTCCGCCCACCCACGTATGAAAAGCGAGCCAGACGCCGTCGAGGTCCAGGGTGCGGCCGCTGACGTTCAGCACCTCGAAGTACTCGGCCTGGTTGTCGGAGACATTCGTCGGGTTGCCTTGGACCTCCACGATCACCAAGTCGCCTGCCACAGGAGTCATGCCTGTGACGGGGCCCCCATCCGCCATTCCGGCGTCGGTCCCTGCGTCCGTCCCGCCGCCATCGGTCCCTGCGTCCGTCCCGCCGGCGTCCGTCTCGCCGCCATCCGTCCCTGCGTCGCTCATCCCGGCGTCGATGCCTGCATCGGTCGCTCCGCCGTCCGTCCCGCCACCGTCCGCGCCCGCGTCCGCGCCCGCGTCCGTGCCGGCGTCGATCGTGCCGCCGTCGATCGTGCCCGCATCCGGGCCCGAGTCGGGCGTGCCCGCGTCCTGTCGGCCGGCGTCCCGGGTCCCGGAGTCGGCGGGGATCGTTCCCCCGTCGGTCCCGCCGTCGTTGTCACACCCTGCCGTCAGCCCGAAGGTCAACGCCAGCACCAAGCCCGCTCGGATCCCGATTCGCATGCTTCCTGTCCTCCGCCGGCGTGACGCCGCGCTGACTGCATTCCTCGCCGCGCCCCGCGCGTCAAGCCTTGCGGCGGCGAACCCGTGCCCGCATGGTCCGGGGCCATGCCCCTCCCGCACATCGCCTACGGCACCCCGCGCCGGCTCCCCAAGGCCGCCGACCTCCCCGGTCGCGTGGTGGTCCTCGACATCGCGTTCGCGGCGGAGACGGGAGGCGCCAGCTTCAAGAAGGTCACTGGCAAGTTCATCGATGGGCTCGGCGACCGGCTCGCCATGTGGATCGACCACCACGACCATGTGCTGCACGCGGAGTATGCGGACGACCCCCGCTTCGTGCTCGCCACCAAAGCGCAGCACCCGGCCTGCCCCGAGATGGTCACGCCCGAGCGGGTCGCCGCGGCGGGCAAGGTCGACACAGTCTGCTGTCACACGGACTTCGACGGACTGTGCGCCGCGGCCAAGTGGATCCGCGGCGGGGAGGAGCCCTACGAGGGCGCCGACGCCGACGCGCGCGCGATCGACACGAGGATGGGCACTCCGTCCCCCCGTGGCGCCATGCTCGACCGTGCGCTCCGCGGGCGCCCGCGGGACGACGGGCTTCGAGGGCTCATCGTGCGCTACCTGGCCAACGGCGCGGTCGACGACGGGCTTCTCGGGCCCATCAAGGACGCGGCGGAGCTCTTCGCCAAGTCTGAAGCCGAGGCCCGGCGCCTGTCCTCGGGCTACCGCGTGCTCGGCGAGGTCGCCCTCGTCAACGCCACCGAGCGGGAGCGCAGCTACGACAAGACCCAGCTGCTCTTGATCGGCCAGGAGCGCGCGCGCATCTCGGTCGTCTACGACGAGTCCACGGTGACCTGCGCGGCGCGCTTCGACAGCGGGGTGGATCTGCTGCAGGCGTTTGGCCTGGAGGGCGGCATGCCGACCCGTGTGAGCCTGCCGCGAAAGAAGCTCGGCTTCGTGCTCGAGCGCCTCGGCGTCTCCAAGGACGACGCCGAGGACATCTAATCGATGCGCGTCTACGTCGGGCTGGCCTCGACGGTGCACGACCCGGCGATCGCGGTCGTGGCCGAAGGCGGTGAGGTCCTCTTCGCGGAGGCCACCGAGCGCCCGCTCCAGGTCAAGCGCGCCTGGCACACGCCGCCCGACCTGCCGTCGGTGGTCGACCCGCTGCTCGAACGCTTCGTGCCGCCGGGCGCCGAGGTGGTCGTCGCGCAGTCGTGGAACTCGCGCCGCTGGACAGGGCCGTTGTTCCGCGCTGCGTACCGCCTCGCCGAGTCCCGCGTGCCGGTCGCCCTCCGGCCGACGGTGCTCGGACAGATGAACAGCTTCGACGTGGCGTCGCTCGAGCTCGAGCATCGCCTGCGGGTTCACGACCCGGAGGGGCCGCGCCTGTATCGCCGGCACTTCGACCACCACCTCACGCACGCCGCCGCGGCGTGTTTTGCGAGCGGTCTCTCGGACGCGGCGGTGGCGATCGTCGACGCCAATGGGGAGCGCTCGAGCGAGTCCTGTTTCGTCTACGATGGCGGCCGGCTCACCCCGCTCGATCCACCGACGCGCCGCCCGTTTCGTCAGCGGGGCAGCCTCGGCGCGTTCTACGCTGCGCTCTGCCTCGGCTGCGGCTTCGACCCAACGCGCGGCGAGGAATGGAAAGTCATGGGCCTCGCCGCCTACGGCAATCGCGATGACGCGCTCTTTCGGCGCCTCCGGGGCATGATCGGCGTCGACGGGCTTCGGCTCGTGGGGGACCCGTACCGGACCATCGAGGTGCTCCGCGTGATGCGGCGTCCGGGGCCCGCGCTCGACAGCGCGGACCTCGCTTGCACGGGGCAGGCGGTGTTCGCGGACGTGATGAGCGAGCTGCTCACGAACCTCCGCCGCCGCACGGGTGCGCGCCGCGTGGTGCTCGGAGGCGGATGCGCGCTGAACTCGCTCTACAACGGGCAGCTCTGCGCGCGGACCGGGTTCGACGAGCTGTTCGTCTGGGCGGCGCCGGGCGACGACGGGAACGCGCTCGGCGCGGCGTGGCTCGCGGAGGCGGAAGACCGGCATGGTCCGCCTCCCCGCGCGCGGTTGTCACCGTATCTCGGATCCCACCTGGACGCGGCGGCGCTGGATCGTGTGCCGCGCCTGGGAGGGCTGGTCCCGATGCCGCTCGAGGGCGTCACGGCGCTTCAGCGAGCGGGGCAGCTGGTCGCCGAGGGCAAGGTGGTCGCGGTGGCGCACGGGCGCGCCGAGCACGGACCTCGCGCGCTGGGGCATCGGTCGATCCTCGCCGACCCACGCGACCCGGACATCCAGCGGCGGCTGAACGCGCAAGTGAAGTTCCGCGAAGCCTTCCGCCCGTTTGCGCCGTCGGTGCTCTCCGAGCGCGCGGAGGCGTGGTTCGAAGACGCGGCGCCCAGTCCCTACATGGAGCGCGCGCTGAACGTGCGTCCGGGGCGCCGCGCTGAGGTGCCGGGCATCACGCACGTCGACGGCACCGCACGCCTGCAGACGGTCGAGCGCGCGTGGTCCCCCGGGTTCGCCTCGCTGATCGACGCCTTCTGCGACAAGACGGGCGTGCCGATGGTGCTGAACACATCGTTCAATGTGATGGGCAAGCCGATCGTGCATTCGGTGGAGGATGCGCTCGCGGTGTTCTTCAGCACGGGGATCGACGCGCTCGTGCTCGAGGACCGGCTCTACCTCAAGGAGAGAACGTGACGCCCGAGGAAGCGCGCGTGGTGCTCGCCGCACGGAACCCGGCCCTCCGCGCCGTGCTGCGTCCCATCGCCGAGGACGGCGGCCCCGGTCCGCTCAGCGGCGTGCCTTACACGCTCAAGGACGTCTGGCGCGTGGCGGGCGCGCCGACGACCTACGGTTCGGCCAGCCCCGCGGCAGACGAGCCCCACAGCGGCCCGGTCCACGCCGCATTCCGAGACGCCGGCGCGGTGCTCGTCGGCAAGACCAACCTCTCCGACCGCGGACTCACCCCCGAGTGCCGGAGCCTCGTCGGCGGCGTCACCGTGCACCCTGAAGACGCCACCCGCACGCCCGGAGGCTCCTCGGGCGGGGCCGCGGTGGCGGTCGCCACGGGCATGAGCGCGTTCGACTGGGGCAGCGACTTCGGCGGCTCGATCCGCCTGCCGGCTGCGTTCTGTGGCGTCTACGGGATGCGCCTGAGCCACCGCGCGTACCCGCCTCCCTCCGGCTTCGTGAGCGGTCCGCCGCTTCTCGAAGAACTCATGGGCATGGGCCCGATCGCGGCCAACCTCGACATGCTCCGCCGCGTGCTCGACGTCGCCCGCCCGCTGCTCGGCTCTGCGGTCGGCTCTGCGGTCGGCTCTGCGCCCGCGCTCCCGGCGTTCCGCGGCCTTCTGATGCTCGCGCCCGACCGCTTCAGCCGCGGCCACTGGGCCGGGTTCGAGAACACCGCCACGGCCGCGCTCCGGCGCGCCGGTCTCGACGTCGCCCCCGCGCCGCTGCCCCCGCCGCGCATCTGGGACGACGCCTTCGTCGCGCTCATCGCCAGCCACCGCCACCACCTCGTGCACCCGCCGGTGACCGCCACGGACGTGCTCTCGTCGCTCGCCGGCCGGAGCCGCGCGCTCCACCCCGACAGCGCGCGTGTCCTGTTCGAGCTCGCCCTGCTGGCGACCCTGCACGACCGCGAGCGCGCGCTCCAGGAAGCCATCCGGCTGCGCGCGCGGGTCGACGCCCTGTTCGACTCTGGGTTCCTGCTCGTCACGCCCACCAGCACGTTTCCCGCCCCGCGACACGGCACTGCGCTCCGCACGAAGGGTCTCGCAAGCTTCGTGAAGCTCGGCAACCTGGCCGACGCCACCGCGCTCAGTGTCCCCTACGGTCGCTTCGCCGAGGGCCTGCCGCGCGGGCTTCAGCTGCTCGGCCCGCCGGGGAGCGAGGCGCGGCTGATGGACCTTGCTGAGCGGCTCACCGCGTAGGTTTCGTGTGGCTCAGTCCGCTCGCGGAGCGAGACGCGGTCGCGGCGGTGCGTAGCGCCCACGTAGATGCCGGATGGGTCGTTGCGGCTCCACAGGCGTCTCCACCACGGGCAGGGGCAGCATCGGCTCGAGCGGCTTGAAGACCTTGCTGGCCTCTTCCAGCTGGGCGACCACCGGGGCCGCGGTCTCGCGGCTGACCCATCCGACGACGACGGCGGCGAGGCCGAGGGTGAAAGCGAGGAGCGCAGCCATCAGGGCACCGGCGCCGAGCATGGCGCGGCGGGCGGCGCGGCGGGCTTGGGCGAGCCGCGAGGGGGTGCAGTCGGCGGTGATGACGGTCCCGTCGGCGCGCGCGTAGTACTGCACGCAGAGACGGCCCTCGTGGGTCTCGATGAGCTGCTCGGCCTCGCGCTCGGACATTTGCGAGAGGTCGTAGACGTTGTGCGCGCAGGTGCCGCAGTACCGCACGGGGCCGTCGCCCTTCAGCGCGTCCCACGGAAGCGGGCACGGGTCGTCGACCTGAACGACGTCGAGGTGTCGCATCAGAAGGGAGGCGCCTCATCGCTGCGCATGCGGATGCCGCCGGCCGCGTGCATGTGGTCCGGGTTGTAGTGGGGCGGCGTCGGCAGGGAGGGCTCGGGCCGCGCGCTCTCGTACTGCGGAGGCTCCGGCACGGGGACGAGCGGCATCGGCATCATGGGTTGAAGGACCTTCTGCGTTGCCTGGAGCTTGGACACGACGGGGGCCGCGGCATCGCGCGAGACCCAACCGAGCAGCAGCGCCGCCAAGCCCAGCGTGAACGCCAACAGACCGGCCATCATCGCGCCGGCGCCGACCATCGCGCGTCTCGCCGCCTGGCGCGCCCGCTCGAGCCGCGCGGGTTTGCAGTCCGCGGTGACGATCGTGCCGTCTCTTCGGGCATAGAACTGCACGCACACTGAGTCGCCGTGCTGATGCAGAAGGGCCTCCGCCTCGTCCCGCGTCATGCGTGACAGGTGGTAGACGTTCTTGTCACACGTCCCGCAGTGCTTGACCCGGCCTTCGCCCTGGAGGGCGCTCCACGGGAGCGGGCAGGGGTCGTCGATTTCGAGCACGTCGAGGTAGTGCGTCGCGGCCATAGGAGGGTGGAACCCGTCTCCCGACGTCGACCTTGGGTCTCGGACCTGCCACGGGTGCATCCGCCTGCTACCCTGCTTCGATGTCGCTCCCCCTTTCGTTCTTCGAGAAGCTCCCCAAGACCGATCTGCACGTCCATCTGGACGGGTCACTGCGCCTGACCAGCCTCATCGAGATGGCGGCCGAGCAGGGGGTCGAGCTCCCCAGCTCCGAGCCCGCCGAGCTCGCCCGGATCATGCACCTGGGTCAGAACACGGGCTCTCTGGTCGAGTACCTCAAGGCCTTCGACACGACGCTCAAGGTGCTCCAGACCGAGGAAGGCCTCATCCGGGCGGCCCGCGAGCTGGCCGAGGACGCGGCGGCGGAGAACGTCCGCTACATGGAGGTGCGCTACGCGCCGATGCTGCACACCCAAAAAGGGCTGCGGCTGACGACGGTGGTCGAGGCGGTGCTCGAGGGGCTCTGGCAGGCGAAGGAGAGCCACGGCATCGAGTCCAACGTCATCATCTGCGGCATCCGGAACATCTCCCCGGAGAGCTCGCTCGAGATGGCCCAGCTCGCGGTCGCCTACAAGGGGCGTGGCGTCGTCGCGTACGACCTCGCGGGCGCGGAATACGACCACCCGGCCAAGCACCACCGGCGCTCGTTCAAGCTGGTTCGTGACAACAACATCAACGTGACCATCCACGCCGGCGAGGCCTACGGCCCGGAGTCGATCCACCAGGCGCTGCACGACTGCGGCGCGCACCGGATCGGCCACGGCTGCCGCCTGCGCGAAGACGGCGACCTGCTCCACTACGTCAACGATCACCGCATCACGCTCGAGTGCTGCCCCAGCTCGAACGTGCAGACCGGCGCCGTCCGCGACCTCGCGAGCCACCCGATCAAGCTCTATCAAGACCTCGGGCTCCGGGTGACGATCAACACCGACAACCGGCTGATCACCGACACCAGCGTCAGCAAGGAGCTGTGGCTCACGCACACGCAGGTGGGCCTTTCGCTCCGGGAGATCAAGCGCATCCTGCGGAACGGCTTCAAGGCGGCGTTCCTCCCGTTCCACGTCAAGCAGGCGTGGCTGCGTCGCGTGCACAAGGAGCTGGCTCGGTACCACGAGGACGGCACCATCGACCCGGCGGTTGAGACCGTCGAGACCGGCTCGACGGCCGGCAGCATCGCGGCCGAAGCGTAAAGACGGGGCGAGCACGCCTGGCCGTCATGTACTTCGACAGCCACTGCCACCTCGACTTCCCAAGCCTGCCCGACGGAGCGCTCGAGCGGGCGGTGCGGGCGGGCGTCGACACGGTGCTCGTGCCGGGCGTCGACCTCGCGCAGCGCGCGCGGATGGATGCGCTGATCGTACGGGATGGCCTCAGGGTCCTGCGCTCCGCGGGCGCGCATCCGGCCGTCGGACGAGCGGGTCTCGAGGGCCTTCGCGGGTGGCTCGAGGCGCACCCGGGCGCGGCCGTCGGGGAGTTCGGTTGGGACCGCCACGTGCGCATCTCTCTCCAAGAGCAAGACGACGTGGCCGAGCAGCAGCTTCGCCTCGCCGCGGCGTTGGAGCGCCCGGTGATCCTTCATGTCGTCGGGCGTCATGGGCACGCGCTCGACCGGTTGGCCCCGCACGCGCCGCTCCATGGTGTGGTGCACGCCTACAGCGGTTCGGCCGAGCTCGTCCCGCGCTACCTGGCGCTCGGGCTGTCGATCTCCTTCGGGCTCAGCATCACCCGTCCGAGCGCGCGTCGTGTGCGCGAGGCTGCGCGCGCCGTGCCCGACGGTCGGCTGCTCATCGAGACCGACGGCCCCGACCAGCACCGGCTCGGAGAGACGCGGGGCGAGCCCGCCGACGTCGTGCGGGTGGCGGAGGCGCTCGCCGAGGTGCGGGGTGTGGATCTCGCCCAGGTGGCCGAGCGGACTCGAGACAACGCGTGGGCGCTCTTTGGCGGAGAGGGGCTGCGAGACCCCTGATCGGCCTTACAATGAGGACGTGGTCTACCTGATGCTCGCCAAGATCTTGCTCATGACGGCGCTCGCCTACGGCTTTGGGGCCTCGCACGCAGTCGGAGAGCTGCTCCACCGGGGAGGCTACCGCTGGTTCCCGCGCGCAGACTGGATCGCGCCGCTCGTCGCGGCCGGCTTCGGCGTCGGCATGCTCTACCTGGCGCACCCGACGGTGTATGTCGCGTTCCTCGCCATCCTCGGGAGCTGGGCGCTGTCGGGCCGGCTCTTTGCGGTCGACGGAGCCGTCATCGCCGCCGCCGTGCTGGGGTTCGTCTGGATGCAGACCCCGATCCTCGCCGTCGATCCGCTTTCATGGCCGTATTTCGCCGCCACGATGATCGGGGCCGCGGGGCTCGGGTGGTGGGCGCGCCGCGGCACAGGCCGGGTGGCTACCGCGACGCTGCACCTCCTCGAGGGGCGCTACCACTGGTATGCGATCGGCGCGGGCTACGCGCTCTTGTTCGAGCTGGACTCCCCGCTGTTCCTCTCGCTCTACGGGTTCATGAGCGGCGCCGCGGCCGTGCAGACGCGCGCGCGCACGGGGCAGTTCCAGACCTGGGGCCTGAAGCGCTCCGCCGCGAACGGCTGACATACGCCAATTGACCGCCGCGGACGCCTCATGAAAACTGGGCGCCTTCATGCAGTTGTCGCGCAGTTTGTTGGTTCCGCCGGTCGTCGCACTCGGCCTCCTCGCGGGGTGCTTCGGTACGGAGACGACCGCGTTTCCCGACGGCCTCGAGCCGGTGGCCGAGAATCTCCTGGCCCCGCCGATGGGCACGGCGGACGACCCTTACCCGGAGGAGTTCATCCTCGAGGGAACGGAGGGCGGCCGTTCCGACCTCGTTTTGGGCCGCGGCTACATCCAGGCTCCCATCCGCGAGGTCTGGACGGCGCTCCAGGACCCGGCGGTCGGCGCCGATCGCCGGACGCCGCCCGAGTGGACGACCAGCCCGCTTGAAGACGCGGAGTACGAGTCGACCTACACCATCGACCACATCGCCAACGACATCGTCACTGTCGAGTGGGAGGTCACCTGGCGACACGGCCTGGTCGAGGGCACGTCCGAGGCGCCCGAGGTGGTGGCCATCCGCTGGCAGAAGACCGACGGAAGCACGCTCATCTCGGTGATCAACGGCTCGCTCATCCTGCGCCCGGTGGGCGACGGCAGCGTGACCGAGCTGGAGCTGGCCTACCGCGCCAGCGCCACGGGCGGCGGCCTCGACACGTACACGCAGTACATGCGGGACGTGTACGACGACGCGCTCGCGGTGGTGAACGATCGTGAGCTGCCGACCTACACGGAGTAGGCTCGGCGTCACTCGCCGGAGAGCTCGTCGAGCCAGTCGATCACACGACTCGAACGGGAGGGGCTCGCTTCGAGAACCCACGTGCCCGCGGACGGTGCGACCCTCTCCTTCGTCTCGACGAAGGAGGAGGTCCGGCGCGACGAGGCGACGCCGACCGTCCAGAAGTGGCTCACCTCTCTGTTTGTCGTGATGTGAAGGTGCGCGTCAGGAGGGCGGGGTCACGGCGCGGTCTCTGCGCACATGCAGCACTCGCCGGCGATCGTCGGGTCTCCGGTCTCCGCCGCGACCTGCTCCTGCTGTGCGAGCATCGTGGGGCTGCAGCACGACACGTGGCATTCCGAGAACGCGATGTCCGTACGGACCTCCGGAGCGGCCCCTGACGCGGACGGGCGATCGCCGGAGGTCGCGCGGTTGGCGGGCGGCGCGCTCTCGCTCGCCCGGGGTGAGGTGCGCGTGGCGGGGTCACTCCGGGCGGGCGCGCCACAGGCGAGCAGCAGGAGGGCGCCCGACACGAAGGCCGCGAGTGTCACCGCGTTCGGGCGCGGGCGCGCATCGCGTCGAAGTCGAACACGGGGTTCAGCGCCTTGGCGTACCGGAGGACCGGGACCGCGCGGTCACCAAACGCGTCCCAGCGTCGACCCCCGTCGAGGCGCAGGCCGCAGCTCTCGTAGAACGCCCGCGCGCGCTCGTTCCGCGCGAGGACCCAGACCACGGCCCAGTGGCACCGGCAGCGTGTCATCTCTTCGAAGCACGCGTCGAGCAGCTCTCGGCCGAGCCCATGCCCCACCGCGGAGGGCTCCACGTACAGCATGTAGACCTCGCCGGCGTGACCGAGCCAACTCGGGTCGTCGCGCAGCGGGCCGGAGGTGGCGAACCCGCGGATCTGCCCTTGGCTCTCGACCACGCGGATCGACTCGTCGAGCTCGGGCATCTCGAGACGTGCCCGCCACCGCGCGACCAGGTCGGGCTCGTGCATCTGCCGGAGGTGCGCGTCCGGGAGCAGGCCGCGGTACGCCCATCGCCAGCTCGAGAGGTGAACGCGGGCCAGTTCGGAGGCATCGCTCCGATGGGCCGTTCTCACCTGCGCTTCGACCACCATGCGCTTACAGCCTGGCACTCATTCGGCGTCGCGAGAAGGTTCGGTCAGCGTGTTCACCACGACGCTCGCGGCGGCGAGGCCAAACGCGCCGGTCACGAACGCCGCGCTTCCGTCGATGCGGGTGCGCTGGTCACACGTGTGCAAGCCGTTGGACTTGTTGGGGCAGACGCAGACAAAGCCGCTCGCCTGGTCGTAGCTGAGCGAGGCCGGCTCGCGCGGAGTTTCGTCGCTGTACACGGATGGCACACCGATCGGCTGCCCGGGGGCGATCGTGAGGTCGTGCTCCTTTCGGAGGATCTTCCTCAGCGCCCGCGCGAACGGGTCACGTTGGGTGTCGGCGAGATCGGCCACCTGGATGCGGGTGGGGTCGACGCGCGCGGCTGCGCCCATCGACGAGACCAGCGGGATGCCGCGCGCGAGGCACGTCGCCAAGAGATGCGCCTTCGCGGTGAGGTTGTCGATGGCGTCGACCACGAAGTCGACCTGCCCTTCGAGCAGCACGCTACTGGCGTCGGCGTTGTAGAACCGCGGGACCGCGGTGATCGTGGCCGCCGGGTTCACGAGCCGGAGGCGCTCGGCCATCACCTCGACCTTGGACTTGCCGATGTTGCCGCGCAGCGCGTGCAGCTGCCGGTTCGCGTTGGTCACGCAGACGTCATCGAAGTCGATCAGCACGAGCTCCCCCACCGCGCTCCGGGCCAGGGCTTCGGCGGCGAAGGAGCCGACGCCTCCGAGCCCGATCACGAGCACACGCGACCGCATCAGCCGGTGCAGTCCCGGCTCGCTGAACAGGCGCGCCGCGCGGTCGAACCGGCGGTGGGTCTTCGGAGTGGACGGCGCGGGTGCGGCGGCCTTCGTGTCGATCATCGGGAGCGGCATCGTCAGACCCAAGGCATAGCAGCCCCGCGCCGACGCGGCCCGTCAGGCGGTGCCACCATCGAGCGCCAGTCCGCGCGCGTGGAAGACGTCGGCTAGGCGCGCGGGGTAGTCGGTCATCAGGACGTCGACGCCGAGCTCGAGCAGGCGGTGCATCTCATCGGTGTCGTTGATGGTCCAGACGTGGACCTGGATCCCGTGCCCGTGCGCGGCCTCGATGAAGGCCGGGGTGACGATCGGGATGCCCTGAAAGTGGACCGGGACCTGCAGTGCATCGAACGGATAGCGGTCGAACCGATGGAGGCCCGAGCGCACGCCCAGCCAGAACCGCGCCACGCCGCGTGTGCCAGGGGAGGTCGGCATCGATGTTCCACGAAGGCCTCGGAAGCGATGCACGAGGCTGTCCTGCTCGGCGGCGACCAAGAGCCGATCGTGGGCATCGAGCCGCTCGATCTCGTCCCAGAGCGCGGCCTCCATCGCGGGCTCCCGCTGCTTGATCTCGACGTTGAGCTTGAGCTCCGGGTGAAGCGCCAGGGCCTCCTCCAGCGTCGGGATCGTGACGCCCTTGCCACGAAACGGGTGGGTCTCACCGCCGTCGGCGGTGAAGCGATAGCCCGCGTCCAGGGTGCGCAGCTCGTCCAGCGTCAGGTCGAACACGCGGCCCGCTCCGTCGGTGCACCGCATCAGCGTCGGGTCGTGCGCGCAGACGATCGCGCCGTCCCGGGTCATGTGCAGATCCGTCTCGATGTACCGGTACCCCAGTGCGATCGCGCCCTCGAACGCCACGAGGGTGTTCTCGGGCCATACCGCGAGCCCTCCGCGGTGGGCGAACGCGGCGGGGCCGTGGGGGAGGTAGCGGGACGTCGTCGTCACGGCCTCCAAAGCTACCCGCTGGATCCTGGCACGACCACTGCAAAGGTCGCTGGCCATGTCGACGCCCGAGTCCACGTCTACCGCTTCGTCCACCGCGTTGCCCCTGGTATTTACGCTGTTTCCCGCCGGCTTGACGGTGGCCTATTGGCTCGTGACGTTCGCCGGCTCCTGAAGCTCGGCGCATTCTCTGCGCCGGGGTGCATCCCGTGCGCCGAGTTCTTGGCGGCGCTTGCGCGCCACGTCGAGCGGCGAGCCTCTCGAACTCCCGATCTCCGATCGACAGTCGTCGGTTCGTTGTCATGACTCCGCACACGGCGCAGGCTCGGGGTCATGCCGACCCCTCCCGAAGATGGCCTGCTGCGCGACTCCTCCGACGCCCGGTGCTGGTGGTGCGGGAGCGACCCGGAGTACGTCGCCTACCACGATGACGAGTGGGGCCGCCCGGTCACGGACGCGCATCGGCTCTACGAGAAGCTCTGCCTCGAAGGGTTTCAGTCCGGGCTGAGCTGGCTCACGATCTTGCGCAAGCGCACGTCGTTCCGAGAGGCGTTCGCCGGCTTCGACCCGGAGAAGGTGACGAAGTTCGGCGAGTCCGACGTCACCCGGCTGCTTGGTGACAAGGGCATCGTGCGGCACCGCGGCAAGATCGAAGCGAGCATTCACAACGCCGGATGCATGCTCGCGCTTCGGAACGAGTTCGGGTCGCTGGCCGCCTACTTCTGGCGCTTCGTGCCGCCGGCTGCGGAGCGGCCGAAGGTGGTGGACTTCGGCGCGGTCGGCCGCCTCGCCAAGACTCCCACGAGCACGCGGCTGGCCAAGGACCTCAAGAAGCGTGGGGTGAAGTTCATCGGCCCGACGACGGCCTACGCATTCATGCAGGCGATGGGCATCGTCAACGACCACCTCGAGGGGTGCCACGTGCGCGAGGAGGTCGAGGCCGCGCGGCACAACGCGTTGGCGTCGCTATCGGCCTGAAGCCTCGTCATCCGATGCCCGCCTGCGGGGGCGGAAGCGAGGGCGATAGCTCCCCCACACGCCCGGCCAGTGATGGATGCGCGTGGAGGCGTCGCGCGCCCATCGGGTGGGGGACATCGGGAGTGCGGCTTCCAGCTGGAACCACGCCGAGCCATCGGGGACCCGTGCGGGTTCGCCTGCGTCTTGATAGCCGCGATGCACGCCTCGGTTCCGTACGCCGTGCGCGGTGAGCTGCGGCGTCACGAAGCTCATCCCCTCCTCGAAGACGCCGCCGGGGCGCAGGCTTGGGTCCGAGATGATGCCGTTGAACTCGGTGACGGGATTCCGGTGGAAGAACGGCGGGCGGAAGGTGTGCTCGGCCGGGTCCCAGCGCGGCGGGAAGAACACGAAGTCGAGCGCGCTCTGCCCCGGCTCGTCGAGTGGGGCGCCGATGACCACGTGCATGGAAGGGTCGGGGTGGTCGAAGCGGGTGTTGCCGATCGGCGAGAAGTCCGCGAGGTCGTAGACGTACGGTGTGTACTCCCCGTGCCAGGCGACGACGTCGTACGGAGAGTGATCTTGTGTGGCCTCGAACAGCGCGTTGCCGAGTTTGGCGGTGACGCGGTAGCCCGGCACCACACGATCCTCGAAGAAGGGGCGCGGCGCGTGGAAGTGGCGTGCGTCGGTCAGCCCGTTGCTGCCCGCAGGGCCGCGCTCCGGGAGATGAAAGTGCCGCCCGTAGACCTCGCCGACCCAGCCCCGCGCGAACGACCCGTGCAGCAGGACCGAGACCTTGAGTCCTCGCGGCAGGACCGCGATCTGCCCGGGTCCGACCTCGAGCGTGCCTTGCTCGGTGAGCAGCGTGAGCGCGCCCTCGTGCGGGATGAACAAGAGATCCCCGTCCGCGTTGTAGAACGCGCGATGCTCCATGCTGCGGTTGGCCGCGTAGAGATGAACGGCGTAGCCGCGCCGGATCGACGGGTGGCCGGCGCCGGCGTAGGTCGCCAAACCGTCCACGAAGTCCGTCGGCATGTCGGGCGGCGGAGGCGGGCGATGGCCGTACAGATTGGGCTCGGGAGGGAGCGTGTCCCAGTCGGCGACGAGCGTGTCGTGCGCGAGCGGGGCGAGCGGCGAGTGCTGGGCGGAGGGCCGGATGCGGTAGAGCCACACGCGGTGGTTGTCGTGGCGCGCGGCCGTGAAACCGGTGCCGTTCACCAGCTCGGGGTGCAGGCCGTATGGGGGGGCGAGGGGCGTGTTCTGCCGTGAGGGGAGGGCGCCCGGGAGCGCCTCGACGGCGTGCCCGTTGCCGAACCCGCTCGGCGCGTCGCGTCTGCCGACGAGCCGCTCGTACGCGAGGGCACGTTGCCGGGCGGTGACCTCGTGGTGGTCTCCCGGCGCCTCGACGACGAGCACGTCCGCGCCGGCCGCGCGGAAGGCCTCGGCGGCGTCATGGATGTCGGCGAGGTCGAGCCAGGGGTCCGAACGAGATGCGCCAAGGAGGACGGTCCCGGTGCGCGGGCCTTCGATCGCGGGTTGCTCCGCGGCCGGCCCGATGCGGGCGCCGGCCAGCGCGACAAGGCCGCCGAATCGTTCCGGTCGCCGCGCGAAGAGCTCGGCTGCCAGGCACGCGCCCTGCGAGAACCCGGCGAGAAACACGCGCTCTTCGGAGACATGTTCGAGCACTGCGTCCAGCACGTGGCCGAGGTGCGCGAGCGAGCGGTCGAGCGCGCCTTCCTGGTCGGCGAGCGGCGCCCGGTAGCTCTCGTCGTACCAGCGGTCGAGCGGCGCTTGCGGCGCGACGACCGCCGTCTCGAGGTCGTGCCCCGTCCAGTCGAGCACTTCGTTCAGCATGCGCCCTGCGTTGGCACCGCGGCCGTGGATCGCCACGACGACCCGCGCGGCGTCCCCCAACTCCGGGCCCCACACGCTGCAGTCCGGATGACCTTCGAGCGACCAGCGTCGCTGCTCGACCGACGGGCGCCTGCCGATCAGCGCGTCGTTCACCCACCCGGCGCGAAGCGGCTCATGGTCCTCGCGGAGGTCGTGGAACGCCGCCGGGTCCACGCCCAGATCGAGCAGCGAGCGCGCCGCGCCGACGCGGGTCAGCGCGTCGTAGAAGAAGCCTGGCAAGTCGGTCTGCCCGGCTGCGTCCGAAATCGCGCGGAACGCATCGGGCGCCGCGTCCATGAGACGCCGTGTGAAGTGCGGCAGCAGCAGCGCGTGGAGCGCGGCGTGCGGCAGGCCGAGCGCGCCGCCGAGCGCGTGCGCGACCCGGTGATGGGCGCCGAGCGGGGCGCGGTCGATGACCTGTCCGGCCAGCGCCGCACCGCGGAGCGCGTCCGCCCGCGCGAGGGGAGAAGTCGGCGCCTCGAGCACGTCGCCGATCGCCCAGCTGAGCACCTCGACGGTCGAGAGCGCGAGCGCCTCGGTCTCCGCGTCTAACTCGCCGGTCGAGAGCGCGCTGATCGGGTGCGCCATGGCGTTGAGCAAGCTCAGCACGCTCAGCGTCCTGGGCATCGCCGCGAACAGCTCGGGCGCGTGCAGGATGGCGTCGGGGCGCACCCGATCATCGCGACCCGTCTGCTTCGTGTCGCCGTCCGTGATGCCCCAGATTCGGGTCTGCTCCGAGCCGGCGTAGGTCGTCGGGATGGCCACGAAGCGCACGTCGTGCCGGAGCCGCAGCGCCTTGGCCAGACCCGTGGCCGAGCCCCCGCCCAGGCTGACGACGGTGTCGGCGCGAGACGCGTTGAGCGCCACTTCGGCCGCCCGAACGCAGCGCTCGGGGACGTGCGCTGTCGCACCGTCGAACACCTCGACTGGCCGGTCGCCGAAGTCGAGCCGGTCGAGGAAGCGCCGTGAGGCCGGGCAGATCACCAAGAGGCGTGTTGCCTCGAGCGCTGTGAGGATGCCGGGGAGGGTCTCGAGGCCGCGCTTCGTGTCGGGGTCGCTCATGCTCACGCCAGGTCGAAGAGAAGAACCTCGGCGTCCGCCGACATTCCAGTCATGTTCAGCTCGGGAGCGTCGCTGGTCGACGCCGCGTCCCCGGCGGACAGCGTCTCACCGGGCGCGCCTCCGGTCGACACCGCCACGCTTCCGCGCGCGACGTGCAGCCAGGCGTGTCGCCCCGCGGGCCTTTGCCACGAGACGCCTCGTCCCTCGGTCAATCGCGTGACGAAGAGCCGCACGTCTTGGTGCAGGGTGACCGCGTGGTCTCCGTCGGGGGAGGCGATCACCGTCCACTCGCCCTCCGGCGCATCGAACGCACACTGTTCGTAGCTGGGCGCCAGGCCCTTTTGGCTCGGCTCGATCCAGATCTGAAGGAAGTGCACCGGCTCGTCTTTCGAGTGGTTGTACTCGCTGTGCCGCACGCCGGTGCCCGCGGTCATGCGCTGGATCTCGCCGGGACGGATCACCGAACCGGTGCCCAGGCTGTCCTCGTGCTCGAGTGCGCCGGCGAGTACGTAGCTGAGGATCTCCATGTCGCGATGCCCATGTGTGCCGAAGCCCCGGCCCGGGCTCACACGATCCTCGTTGATGACCCGAAGGGAGCGGAACCCCATGTGCGCGGGGTCGTAGTAGCGGGCGAACGAGAAGGTGTGTCGCGTCTCGAGCCAACCGTGGTTGGCGGCGCCACGATCGTGGCTGCGTCGAATGTTGAGCATGCACCTCCACTCAGCATGAGGCGAGCCAAGCCGCGAACGCGCTCCCCATGAGGTGCGGGCTTCTTCGGTGCTCTCAATATGATAGTTTGGCGGGTCATATTGATAGCTTCCGGTGCGCTGGCGACCAGCCTATAAGGGAGGGCGATGCGTGCCGATGAGCTTCGGATGGAGGACCTGCTCGAGCTCCCGAGCACGGGCGGCGTGCTGCGTTTCGGGGGCCAGCGTGCCCTGCTCTACGACGCCGCGGCCTTGGGACTGCTGCGCCACCAGCTGATCGAGGCCTTCGGCGTGACGGCCACGCGCGGGTTGCTGACGCGGCTCGGATACAGCCATGGCTACCGCACCGCCGAGGGCCTGAAATCGGCGTTGCCATGGGACGACGAGCGCGAGTGGCGCATCGCGGGAGGCCGCCTGCATCGGCTTCAGGGTCTCGTGGAGTTCGAGCCGGTTCCGGCGGCGCAGCGACTGCATCCGGATGCCTTCGCGGAGGCCTTGTGGCGCGACTCCTACGAAGCCGAACAGCACGTGCTTCACTGCGGCCGCGCGGCGGAGCCCGTGTGCTGGAGCCTGGCGGGGTTCGCGAGCGGGTACCTCAGCTACGTCACCGGCGAGCCCATCTACTGCGTCGAGGCGCGTTGCTGCGGAAAGGGCGACGCGGTCTGCCACATGGTCGGTCGGCGCGCGGCCGACTGGGGAGACCGGCTGGAGGCCATCCGTGCGCCTTACGAGCGCGCGTGCTTGGACGCGTCGCTGCGCACCCTGCGGGACACGCTGCACACGCTCGAGGGCGACGTCCGACGGCGCCGCCGACTGATGGAGCCGGCGCCCGCGCCCGACGCGGGAATGGTCGCGCGCAGTCACGCGATGCGGCGTGTGCTCGAGCTGTCGCGCAAGGCCGCGCGCGTGGATGCGACGGTGCTCGTGACGGGCGAGAGCGGTGTCGGCAAGGAGCGGGTCGCGCGCTTCCTGCATGAGGAGTCGGCGAGGAGCGGCGGCCCGTTCGTGGCGATCAACTGCGGCGCGCTCCCTGAGACGCTGCTCGAGAGCGAGCTGTTTGGGCACGCCAAGGGCGCGTTCACGGGCGCGGGGCAGGCGCGCGAGGGGCTGTTCGAGGCGGCGCGGGGCGGCTCGCTCTTTCTGGACGAGATCGGAGAGATGCCCCTCGCTCTCCAGACGCGCCTGCTTCGTGTGCTGCAGGAGCGGGAGGTGCGGCGCCTGGGAGAAAACACGCCGCGGCCCGTCGATGTTCGGGTGCTCGCCGCGACCAACCGGCGACTGAAGGAGCGGGTGGCGGAGGGCGCGTTTCGCGAAGACCTCTACTACCGGCTGCAGGTCATCGAGATCGAGATCCCCCCGCTCCGCGAGCGTCCCGATGACATCCTCCCGCTCGCCCGCTGGATGCTGGCCGCCGCGGGGGACCGGGTGGGGCGCTCGATGGAGGGCATCGCGCCCGGCGCCGCGAAGCGCCTCTTGGCCCACACCTGGCCGGGCAACGTGCGTGAGCTGCACAACGCCGTGGAGCGCGCCGTCGTCTTCGCCGAAGGCGCTTTGCTCGGCGAAGAGGACCTCTCCTGGCTCGAAGTGCCGACCACGCCAGAGACGCCGCTGGAAGCGACCCTGGCGGACGTCGAGCGCGCACACATCGGCCGCGTCCTGGCGGACGTCGGCGGCCACCGCGCCACCGCAGCGCTCCGGCTCGGCATCAGCGAGGCCACGCTGTTCCGGCGGCTTCGGCAGTACCGCCAAACCGAAACGTGAGGTCAATCCCCACACGCGCGCGGCTCTCGGTATCCTCGTGGTGTGAGCGACGCGCACGACAAGCCCAACCCGTCCGAGGATGACCTTGCCGATTCGGACTCCTCCGACGCCGCGAGCGCAGCCGACGCCGAGAGGGCAGCCGACGCCGCAGAGCCTTCCAACACAAGCTCTTCCCCTGCGCCGCGCTCCAGACGGCGCTGGGCGTTCGGGCTGATCCCGCTCGCGCTCGTCGCGCTCTGGTTCCCCGACGGCACACCCGACATCGTCGCGCCGGCGGACTACCAGCCGTTCATTTGGGGCGCGGACCCGCTCTGGGAGTCGCTCGAGCACCGCTTCGACGAAGCGCGCGAGGCCGGCTGCGAGGCCACGACGCCCCGACTGGACGGCGAGCTCGCGTCGCTCGACGAGGCCATCTCCGCGATCGACGGAGCGCCCCGCGAACCCGACGACCCCGCGTTCACCGTGCTCGAGCAGAAGCTCTTCGAGACCGCCACGCTCTTTGGCGCGTGCCCCGCCCGGATCGTCGAGCTGGTGCCGCGCCTCACTCGTCTGCGTACCCTGGTCAAGCACCAGAGCGAGGCCTGGGACCCGGAGGCGCGTGCGTCGCGGGACCGGGTGTACCGCCTCCTGTACGGGAGCCGCGCGGCGCTCGAGGAGCTGATCCTCCAGGCGCCCGAGGGCAACGTGCCGGCGCTCATCCACGGGACCGACGAGCCGTCCGAGACCCCATCGACCGTCGTCGAAGGCGTGCGCGTGCACAGCGGCGACATCCTCGTCTCCCGCGGCGGCGCCATGACGAGCGCCTTCATCGCGCGCGGCAACGACTACCCCGGCAATTTCTCCCACATCGCGATGCTGCACGTCTCCGAAGAGGGCGTGCCCAGCGTCATCGAGAGCCACATCGAGAACGGCGTCGTCATCACCAGCGCCGCGGACTACCTCGAGGACGTCAAGCTCCGCATCATGGTCCTGCGCCCGCGCGCCGACCTCCCGGAGCTGGTCGACAACCCCATGCTCCCGCACATCGCCGCCACCGCCGCGCTCGAGACGGCGCAGGGCGGCCACGTGCCGTACGACTTCCGCATGGACTTCGTCGACCACGAGCGGCAGTTCTGTTCGGAGGTCCCCGCGGCCGTCTACGAGGACCGCGGTGTGCGTTTGTGGCAAGGCCTCTCGAGCATGAGCAGCCAGGGCCTGACCCGCTGGCTGAGCGTGCTGGGTGTCACCGAGTTCGAGACCCTCAACCCGTCCGACCTCGAGTACGACCCACAGCTCCGCGTCGTCGCCGAGTGGCGCGACGTAGACACGCTCTTTCACGACCACGTCGACAACGCCATCTTGGACGCCCTGCTCGAGCGCGCCGAGGCCGGCGAAGAGGTCGACTACGAGTTCTACATGCTCGGCCCGGCGCGCGTGCTCAAGGGCTACAGTGTGCTGGCGACCCTGGCCGGTAGCCACGGCCCCGTGCCCGAGGGCATGACGGCGACGACCGGGCTGCGCGTCGAGTGGATCCGCGCGCGCCACGATCAGACCCGCGCGCGGCTCGATGTCGCGATCGAGGAGTACCGAGAGCGCTACGATCGGAGGCCGCCGTACTGGCGTCTCTTGGCGCTGGCGCGCGAGGCCTCCCGACCGGATTGAGCCGGGGCCTCTTTCAGCCCGCGCGTTTCCTCGCCTCGGTCGGCACCTTCGCGAGCGCCTCCCGAAGCACGTCCGCGCCCGCGCCCTTCCGGGTCGCGTTCTCTGCCAGGTGACGCCGGAACGCGCGCGCCCCCGGCATGCCGGAGAAGAGGTTCATGAGGTGCCGCGTCGCGTGGTGCAGTCGGCCGCCGTCTTTCACCCAGCGGTCGGCGTAGTCGACCATGCGCTCGATGACCTCGTGGCGGCTCGGGACATCTCGGTCGTCGTCGAAGAACCGGCGGTCGGCGTCGGCGAACAGGTACGGGTCGTCGTAGGCGGCGCGGCCGAGCATCACCGCGTCGACGTGCTCGAGCTGCTCGGCGACCTGGTCGAGAGTCTTGATGCCGCCGTTGATCTCGACGAACAGATGCGGCCGCTCTCGCTTGAGCCGATGCACTTCGTCGTAGCGGAGCGGGGGCACGTTGCGGTTCTGTTTGGGGCTGAGGCCTTCGAGCCAGGCCTTGCGCGCGTGCACCGTGAACCGGTCGGACTCGGCCTCCGCCACGATGTCGACGAAGCGCAGCATGTCTTCGTAGCGATCGATGTCGTCGAACCCGATGCGGTGCTTGACGGTGACCGGCACGTCGACGCGCCTGCGCATCGCTGCGACGCACTCGGCCACGCGCTCCGGGCGGCCCATGAGCGAGACCCCAAAGCAGCCGCGCTGGACGCGGTCAGACGGGCAGCCGACGTTGATGTTGATCTCGTCGTAACCCCAGTCCTCGCCCATCTTCGCGCACTCGGCGAGCGCCTCGGGGTCGTCGCCGCCGAGCTGGAGCGCGATCGGGTGCTCCTCCTCGTCGTAGTCGAGGTGGTGCGCGCGGTCCCCGTGCACGAGCGCGCCGGTGGTGACCATCTCGGTGTAGAGCAGCGTGCGCCGGGTGATCTGCCGAACGAAGAACCGGTAGTGCCGGTCGGTCCGGTCCATCATCGGCGCCACGCTGAGGGGCATCTCGGTCGCGCGGGGCATGGGCGGGCAGCGTGAGCGGTCGGTCGGTTTGGAGCAAGGCCCAGCCCCGCGGAATTCCGGCACGCACCGTACCGGTCGCGGTATGCTCGCGGCGTGAGCCGGCTCGATGAACCGACCGCCGAGTGTTCGACGAGGTGGGCAACGGGACTGCTCGCGCCGTGTTCTTTCGCGCTGTGTTCTTCCGTGCTGTGTTCTTCCGTGCTGTGTTTCCTCGCGCTTTCCTCCGTGACGGCGTCGGCTCAAGAGCGGGGTCTCGTCGTGACGGGGCGACCCGACGCCGACGGGTGGATTCGAGAGGCGTCGAGGCAGAGCCCGGGGGCGTGGGAAGCCGCTGCGCCGTCCGAGCGTCCCGAGGTGGGCGAGGGTGCCGCGGCCGCGCCCTTGGCCGATGCGCGACGGGCCTACCGCGCGGCAGACTTTGAGGCCTGCGGTTCAGCGCTCTCCGGCCAGGAGGCCAGGCTGACGGGGTTGCTGGTGGCCGGCGAACGGGCCGCCGCCGGCCGCGCTGTGTATCTCGCAGCAGGATGCGCAGTGGGTCTCGGCGACACCACCGCGGCCACCGCCGCGATTCGTCGCGCTTTCATCGCAGGGCTGGACGGCGAACTTGCGGGGGCCGACCTGGTCGATGAGCATCGGCGCGTGGTGCAGGAGCGCCTCGTCGAGCTGGCGCGTGAACCCCGTGTCGCGCTGACCCTCGAGGTCGTTCCTGCCGATGCGGCCGTGGCCATCGACGGTCGTGAGCGCGCATGCGAGCGGGGACGCTGTGAGGTCGAGGTGCCTCCGGGGCCTCACGTCGTCGTCGTCCGCCACCCGCAGTACGCCCGGGTGGTCAGCAGCCTCTCGCTCGACCGCGCGCGGACCGAGCGAGTCGAGCTGCCCCCCGTGAGCACGCAGGCCGCGCGGGCTCGGCTTCAGGCGGAGCTGGCCGACGGACTTCGCATCGATCTGCCCACCCTTCGGCGGTGGGCCGACGCGTACCAGGCGAGCCTGGTGCTCGCCGTCGACCAGGAGCGTGTGGCGCTCTACGACGCCGCGGTCGACTCCCGCTACGGTCCGGTCGTGCCGACGTCGATCGACGAGTCGCTTCGGACGCTCCTGGCAGAACGCCGAGGCCCCACCCCGATCGAGGAGGAACCCGCGTTTTGGGTCGGCATCGCCCTGGGCTTGATCGCGGTGACGGCGGCCATCGTCGTGCCTGCGGTGGTGCTGACCGCGCCGCGTGAAGTCGCCTTCTTCCCGGGCCTGGAAGGACGGTGATGCGCCAGGCGCGCGTGCTGGCGATGCTCATCGCATCCGGCTTGTGGGGGTGTGCACCCACTCTCCGCGTCGAGTTGGAGGACGCCGAAGCGGAGCGAGCCTTCACGCAGAGCGCCTCGGGGCTTGCCGCGATCATCTGGAGCACGGAGGCAAGTGCTTGTGAGACCTGCACGAACCCTGCGACCGATGCAGCGTGTGAGGTGGTCTACCAGGGGTGTTTCCCCAGTATCGGAACGTCGCTCGCGGAGCTCCAGAGCGAGGTCGTCGAGGTGCCGCGCGATGCGTCCCTGTGTGTCCGGGTCATGGCGGTGTCGGGAGAGGGCGAGCGCCTGTGTGAGACCGACGTCCCGATGCCACCCGCCTCCAGTCTGGAGTGCTTCATGACACCTCTTCCCGTCCCTCCCGAGGGGATGGTGGCGCGGCTTCAGCTCTATCCCATGGACGGGCGAGGGCGCCAAAGGGCCTGCTACAATGGGGTGACTCCAGGCGGATAGATCACCGGCCCATGCGGGCGGCGGCGCTCCGGCGATGACTTGCGTCGATGCGCACGCTCTGGGCGAGGATCTCGGTCCCCGTGTCGCTCACGACGCGGATGCGATGTGACCCCACCGGGAGTTCCAAGAGTAACGGTGCCTGCCCGCGCCGCGCTCCGTCGACAAAGACCGATCGCCCGAACACGGCGTCGCCTCCGATGCGGAGCCACCCTGTTTCGTGGGTTGGCGTCGGGGTGCGCGGTTCCGGTTCCAAGACGCGATGGGGGCGCGCCGACCCGCGACCGCGCTGCGCGCTCGGGGGCGTCGCTGGCGGGGCCGAGCCGGCGTCCGACGTCGCCTCGATGGGAGCGTCGCTGGCGGCGTCCGTCGCGTCGGGCGAGACCGTCGACGCGACGGGAAGCGTCCCGGCCTCGTTCGGGCCCGCGTCCAGCCGTCGGTCGGGGCGCTCATCGGACGCACTCGGGCGTGGTGAAGCCAGCCAGGCCCCGGACGCCAGCGCGGTGACGACGACCCCGAGAACCGCCAGCGCGCCCCAGACGATCCCGCCTCGACGGTGCGGGCTCCGCGGCTCGCTCTGTGGCGGCGAGACCAGCGGCGCGGTCGAGGGGACGGTGCCCCATTCGTGGGTGCTGCCCCGCTGCGCCTCGTGGTCGTGCGTCGTCGGAAGAGGGGGGCTCGGAGCTGTCGTCGGAGCCGTTGTCGGAGCTGTGCGAGGTCTGTCTCGGGATGCCGCTCGCGGTCTCGCGGGCGTGGTCACGATGACATCGCCCTCCTGCGGACCCGACACCAAAACGAGATCCACGAGCTGGTCGAGCTTCGACGGGCGTGGACTGTCTGTTTGGAGTGCGGAGAGCCATGCCTTGAGTGCGCGCCGCCCGTGCGGCCCCGGCTGCGCCGCCGCGACGCGGTCCACCAGCGCGGCCAACTCCACCGCGGTGGGCCTCGCCGTCGCGTCGAGGTCGGTGCATCGCTTGATGAGGCTCACGAGCTCGGGAGGCACCGCGCCGCCGACGGGGAACGAGGTCCGCTCCCGGTGCCGGTCGAGCGCCTCCGCTCCGCGGAGCGGGGGAGCCCCCCCATTGAGGAGTGCGCTGAAGGTAACTCCGAGCGCGTAGACATCGACCTTCCCCGTCGCAGCCTCGCCTCGCAGCTGCTCCGGCGCCATGAAGCTCAGCTTGCCTCGGACTTGTCCGCTCTCGGTCTGCTCGGCCACGCGCACCGTCGCCTTGGCGATCCCGAAGTCGGAGAGCTTCACGTCTCCTTCCCACGACAACAGGAGGTTCGCCGGGCTGACGTCACGATGCACGATCCCCAGGGGTACGCCGTCCGGGGCTGCGGCTTCATGCACGTACGCAAGCGCATGAGCGACTTCGCTGACCACATGGCACGCAACGGGCAGCGGCATGGGGCGGCCGGCACCCGCATTGCGGCGACATGCATTGCGCGCGTCGATGCCGTCCACGAACTCGAGGACCAAGAACGCATCGTGGTCGGCGAACCCGTAGTCGATGACCTGAACGATGCCGCCGTGATGCAAGTGGCTCGCGATCTTGGCTTCGTCCTCGAACAGACGCCGCACGCGCGGGTCCGCGCTCAGATCCGGCAGCATTCGTTTGACCGCCACGCGCCGTTCGAATCCGCCGGGGCTCTGTGCGATCGCCTCGAAGACATGGGCCATCCCGCCGCTGCCGATGCGGCGCTCGAGCCGGTATGTGCGTCGGTTCTCCATGCGTAGCGAGGAGGGCTAACGAAGCCCGTGCCGCTTGAGCAGTTTGAGGAGCCAAGCGCGGTCCATGCGCGCCCGGCGCGCGGCCTCCGAGGCGTTTCCCTCGGTCTCGTCGATCAGGCTTGCGAGATACGTGTATTCGAACTGCGCGGTGGCCTCCGCGCGCGCCTCGGCATACGGGAGTCGCGGTGACGAATCCGCCGACGCCCGCTCCACGACGTGGAGTGGGTTTGGGCTCGGAGCGGTGGCCTCGAGGGCGAGCCGACCCATCGCGAGGGAGGCTTCGACCACATTTCGAAGCTCCCGCACGTTGCCGGTCCAGCGTTGACGGCGGAGAGCGTCGAGCGCGGCCGGACCGAACACCTCGTCCCCCGTGCCCGTCATCTCTCGTGCGAAGTGCTCCACGAGCGCGTCGATGTCGTCGGGCCGGTCACGAAGCGCAGGGATCCGGACCCTCCCGACGGCGAGGCGGAAGTAGAGGTCTGGGCGGAACGCGCCGGCGTTGGCCTCCGGACGCAGGTCTCGATGGGTGGCGGAGATGACACGAGCGTCCGACTCCACGGTCACATCGCCGCCGACACGGCGGAAACGCTTCCGCTCCAGGACCCCGAGCAACGCCGGCTGCACCGAACTCGGCAGCTCGCCGATCTCGTCGAGGAACAACGTGCCGCCGTGCGCGCGCTCGAATGCTCCGATGCGCCGACGGTCGGCACCGGTGAACGCACCGCGTTCGTGCCCGAACAGCTCCGAGGCAACGAGCGTGGCCGGCAGCGCGCCGCAGTCCACGACGACAAAAGGACCGTCCTTGCGCGCGCTCCTTTCGTGCACCGCGCGAGCGAGGACTTCCTTGCCGGTCCCCGTCTCCCCTTGCAGCAGCACGGGGACCTCCGACTTGGCCAGCTGCACCGCGGTCGACAGAGCGCGCTGCATGGCTTCGCTCCTGGCGACCACGCCGGCGACTTCGACCCTCTGCGTCGCTTGCTCCGTCCGCGGCGCGCCGTCGCTCAGCTGCAGGACCGTGCGCCCCAGGTCGACGCGGGCACCGGGCGAGACCACGGCGCGCTCGATTCGCGTGTGCCCGACGTAGGTGCCGTTGGAGCTGCCGAGGTCGATGACTCGGATGCCGTCCCCCGCTCGCGTCAGCTCGAGGTGGTACCGGCTCACGGTGGGGTCCGTGAGCACCGCGTCGTTGTCCGGCCCGGTCCCAATCGACAGGGTGGCGCCGCTGGGCTCGAACGACCGACCCGCATCGAGGCCCTCGACGATGGTGACCCGCAGGCGCTTGAGGGGGGGCCCTCTGCGGTCGTGGTTCATGGTCCGGTCCATCGACTGGCCGAGCCTATCAGCATTGGGGCGCGCTGCCTGCCTGTAGGCGCGAGACCACAGGGAGTACGACGCGCAGGCGTTTGGGTCTTGGAAGGGCCGCAAACCCACCGTCCAAGAGGCATGGGCGTTGCAGTCGGAGGGGGCATGACTCATCCACGCCGCTTTCTGCCTCTTCTTCTCGTCTCGTGGCTGCTGCTCGTGTCCAGCGCCTGTTCGTCCGTGGTGCCGGAGAACCCGCCCGGAGACGCGTCTTCACCGACGATGTGGCCACCGGACGAGCCGCGCGAACCGGGACGAGGGCCGAGGGACGCAGCACCTCTCCCCGCCGATTCGGGGATCCCTCTGCGCGATGCGGGAAGGCTTCGCGATGGCGGTCTCCCACGTGACGCGGGATCCGCGCTCCCCCCGCGAGCGACCCTCAGTATGGTGGTGCACATCGAAGGGTGGGACACATCGGACCGTACGTTGTTCGAGCACCTCACGCGGGTCCTGCGCGAGCGGGCCAGCGTGTTCGAGAGCCATGGAGCGGTGCTTTCGCTCGACGCATCGACCATCCAGGACGGGATCGAACTCTATGACGACAATGTGCTGGCGGAGCTGCGCGACCGAGGTCACAGCATCGGACTGCACGCCGACGTGGGGGCCCGGCGGGAGCCCGGCCTCACGACGGAGAGCATGACCGAGACGCTCCGGGCGATGCGGCAGCGTTTGGTCGCGCTCGGTGTGCCGCCCGCCCACGTCAGCGGAATCTGCTCGCACGTGGACTGGGTGACGGCCGCCGAGGCCGCTGGATTCGAGTACGTCAGCGGGGTGGTCGAGTACTGCTTGATGTCCCTTCCCGAGGCCCGACGGCCCGACGGATTCGAGGGGTGCGCAAACATTCTCGATTGCCACCGGCCCTACCCGTACACGACCGAGGAACGTCTGCAGCCCATGCGGGTCCGTGATGGCGCAACGTGGATCGAGGAGGACGCAGACGGCGGGGTCGTGATCGCGCCTTCGTTCGGTGTGGTGCAGTGTTTGGGGGAGCGCGCGGCCGGCCTCGAGATTCCCGCCGGCGAATGTGTACTCGGCGCGGACGACGGCGAGGCGGTGGTCGCGCTGGTGGAGGAGGCTCTCAGCGAGAGCACCGACCCGCGCGTTCACGTGTCCATGGTGTGGAGTCTGGGGACGCCGCGTGACCTCTCTGCATGGGAGGCGTTCCTCGAGGCGCTCGAGCCGATCGTCCGCGACGGCCGCGCCCGCTGGATGGCGGTAGACGAGGCGATCCGCGAGAGCGGGCGGTAGCGCGTCGTCACAGCCCGTCGTCACGGCGCCTCGTCACGGCGCCTCGTCACGCCGCCTCTCGAACCACGCCGCCCCCGCATGCGCCCGCATGCGGGGGCGGACTGCTTGGGGCGGCGCTGGAGCGGGTGAGGCTTGCCTGTAGGGACGGGCCTCCAGGGAGCTGCTCGCGCACCTGCGAACCCCCTGGGACGCCCACGTCGAACGCTCCGCGACGGTGGCACGAAGCCTGCGATAGCCCGGGACGGAGGATTCAAATGAAGACCGAAGAAACGTTCGCTCGCCCGTTCGTCCCCGTGATTCTGGGACTCATCTTATGTTCTGCAGGGTGTGTCGCGGAGGCGCCTTCCGGCGAAGACGACGCGGTGGCCGAGGTGGAGGCCCTACTGGGAGAACCCTGTGATGACGGTAGTGACGGCGAGTGCCTCGAGCTGGCCGATGACGCGTTGCTGCTCGCCATGACGACGCCGGGCATCCGAGGGATCGAGATCGTAGAGGCGGGCGTGGTCGACGTGCTGCTCGACGGCGACTCGATTCGGGAGCGCCTTCATGTGGGCGCCCGCGTGTTTCGGCCGCGAATGGGTGCGCTCAGGAGGCCGCTCGTGTCGCGCGTCACGGCCGCAGAGCCCATCGAGGGCGGGCTTCGTCTGACGATGGAGGCGACGACGATGAACGACGTGTTCCGGAGGGGACGCATCCGCCGCCGCTACGCCGTCAACTTGGCCCGCGCGCGGGCCAACGACCCGGACTCCGTGCGCCGCATGGACGGGGCGACCCCTCCCCCGAGCGACGTTGGGGCGTCGTCCGAGGCCATGCGAGACGCCGAGCAAGACCCCACGCGCTGCGACCCCGACACACTCGACCCCATCTACGAGAGGGGTGGCGTCAGGTTCGGCATCGACCGTTGCGAGTTCGGTTTCGACACCGTGATCGACTACGACATCGAATGGGGATTCGGTCGCCCCGACCGTGCCTACATCTCCGTGACGGGGTCGTTCGAAGCGGCGCTCCATGCGTACTTCGAGCTGGAGGCCGAGTACGAGCGCGCCCAGGAGTGGCCGGTGGGTCGACCGGTCGAAATCGCGGTCAGTCCACTGGGCCTGAACGTGACGCTCAGCTTGGTCGCGGGCTACGAGTTGACTTCGGCCGCTTCGCTGAGCGCAGAAGCGGGCTTCGAGCTGGACGCGTCCGTGTCGGCCCGCCTCGACTGGGAGCGCGGGGAAGGCGTCGAAATGACGGTCTCGCGGTCCGCCGGCTTCGACCCCATCGGTCCGACCGCACGCGCGGAGGGCTCCCTCGAGGCGCGGGTCTACCTGGAGCCCCGAATCGGCATCGAAGCCGTCCAGCTGCTCGACGGCTGGCTGGGACTCCAGCTGTACTCGGAGCTCGACATGGACCTGGACGCGCGGGTTCGCGGCGCCTCGAACGAAGAGAACGTCGCGGAGCTCTGTTATGACCTCCGCGTCGGCCTCGTCCCCGAGCTCGGCGCGCGCGTCGGATTCGACTTCGCCGAGCCCTGGTGGGAGGGAGAGCACATCGTCGACAGCGCACGCTACGAAACGAGCCTGGCGAACGACTGCGCACTGATCCGCGAGACGGACAGCGGGGTGTGCACCGAGGGCGTGGACGAGTGTGTCGTCGGCTCCGACTGCACCGGGTTGATCGGCGACGGACCGCGCGCTGCGTGCTTCAGCGCGGGATGCAGTGATGACTGCACATGCACCGTGATGGAGATCGAGAACTGCTGCATCGCCGACTCCGAATGCCGAGGCATGGGGCCCGATAGCTCCTGCCAGAACAACCGCTGCGTCCGCGCGGATCAAGCCTTCGAAGAAGTCGCCCCGGGCTCCGTGATCTCCCTTTGCTCGGAGCCGTCCGACTGCGACGACGGGGTCGACGCGACGCGTGACCTGTGCGAGCGCGGGCACTGCGCCCACGAGCGCCGCCCGAGCGCCCAGGAAGACAGCCTCGGCGCCTGGTACGAGTGTGCGCGCGACCGGGACTGCGGTTCGGACAGCCCCGACATGCGCGCGCGATGCGTCAGTGGGCAGTGCCAGTCCATCGATACGGTGCGCGACACGTGTGAGTGGCTCGACTGCGATGACGAGGACGCCAGCACCGCGGACAGCTGCGTGGACGGAGCCTGCCGCCACCTTCAGATTCTCAGCGGGTCGTAGGACCCGGCGGCAGATCCGTTCCGGGTTTGCGCCGGCCTCCGGCCTCCGTCGTTTCTCCACGATGCGTCGCATCGCGCGTTCGGGGACCAACCCGCGCCGTCTCGCCTGCTTGGCGGGACGGCGTTTCGGGTGGCGGATCTACAGCCGGTTCAAGCCGTTGAGCGCGGCGACACGATAGGCCTCGGCCATCGTCGGGTAGTTGAACGTCGTATTGACGAAGTACTCCACCGAGTTGGCGTCGCCCTCTTGGTGCATGATCGCTTGGCCGATGTGCACGATCTCGGCGGCCTGATCGCCGAAGCAATGGATGCCGAGGATCTCCAGCGTCTCGCGGTGGAAGAGGATCTTCAGCATGCCGACCTTGTTGCCGGTGATCTGCGCGCGCGCGAGGCTGCGGAAGAGGCTGTGGCCGACCTCGTACGGGATGTTCTCGGCCGTCAGCTCGCGCTCGGTGCGGCCGACGCTGCTGATCTCGGGCGAGGTGTAGATGCCGGTGGGGATGTCTTCGACGAGCGCGAGGTCCGACGTCGGGTCTTGGATGTGGCTCGCGGCGAAGCGGCCCTGGTCGTAGCTGGCGCTCGCGAGGCTCGGGTAGCCGACGACGTCGCCGACGGCGTAGATGTGCTGCTTGCCGCCGACGCGGAAGGTCTCGTCGGCGTCGAGCTGGCCGCGCCGGTTGGGCTCGATGCCGATGGCCTCGAGGCCCATGTCCTGCGTGTTGCCCGTCCGCCCCTGCGCCCAGAGCACGACGTCGCTCTTGATCTTCTTGCCGCTCTTCAGATGCATGCACACGCCGTCGTCACGCGGCTCGATGCGGTCGTACTCCTCGTTGTGCCGGATGACGACGCCCTGGTCGCGCAGGTGGTAGCTGAGCGCGTCGATGATCTCGTCGTCGAGGAAGCTGAGCAGCTTGTCGCGGCTGTTGATGAGGTTCACCTTCACGCCGAGGTTGCGGAAGATGGACGCGTACTCGCAGCCGATGACGCCCGCGCCGTAAATCGTGATCGTGTCCGGCGTGAAGCCGAGGCTCAGGATGGTGTCGCTGTCGCGAACACGCTCGTGGCTGAAGTCGATGTCGTCGGGGTTGTAGGGGCGCGCGCCGGTCGCGATGACAAAGTGCTTGCTTCGGATCTTGCGGCGCTGTCCGTCCCCGCTGTCGACCTCGATGGTGTGCTCGTCGAGGAAGCGGGCGTGGCCGTGCACCACCGAGACCCGGTTGCGGAGATAGAAGTCCCTCCGCATCGAGACCTGCTTGGCGATGACGCTCTCGGCCTGGCGAAGCAGCTGCGGGAAGGTGAACCGCACACGCTGGGCGACGTTGGAGAACAGCGGGTTCTTCCGGAACTCCATCACCGTGGTGACGGAGTGCCGTAGCGCCTTCGACGGGATGGTCGCGCGGTGGGTGCAGTTGCCGCCGACCGCGCGGCCGCGCTCGACGATGACAACCGAGCGGTCGCTCTTGGCGCTCTTCATGGCCGCGCCTTCGCCGCCGGGGCCACTTCCGATGACGACGACGTCGTGCTCACGATCGTAGGGCAGAATGGATTGGCTCACGACTCCTCCGGGCCGCGGAGGATAGCAGGGTCGGGACGGCTCGAAACCGATCTTCTCCCTCCGTCAAGGGGCGCGCTGGTGGGTGGTGTGTTCAAACTCGCGGTGCTCGGGCGACGCGCACCGCCGTCTGCTACGTTCCGCGCCTTCATGACCGCAGAACAGAACCGCCCCGAGCTCCCCGTCCGCGGAGCCGAAAACCCCTCCACCCTCGGCGAGGGCACGACCCCGGGCTCGTTCGCGAACCCGGCGGACCTCGGCGGCCCGCTGATGTTCTCGAGCCCCGACACGCCCGGCATGCCGGCGCCGAGCGACAAGACAGCGTGGGATTTCCTGCCTGATGGCTGGACGCGCGGGGCAGACGGGTTCGCGGTGGCGCCCGAGGGCTTCACCCCCATCACGCAGCTCGAGCACGCACGCCTCGGTACCATCACGCCCGAGATGACACGTGTGGCCGAGCGGGAGCCGCACCTCACCGCCGCGCAGGTGCGCGACGAGGTCGCCTCCGGGCGGATGATCATCCCGGCCAACCGCGTTCACCTGACGCACCAGCTCGACCCGATGGCGATCGGCCGCGCGGGCAAGACGAAGGTCAACGCCAACCTCGGCGCCTCTCCCGTGTCGAGTGGCACGGAGGCCGAGGTCGAGAAGATGGAGTGGGCCGTCCGCTGGGGCGCCGACACGATCATGGATCTCTCGACCGGCGGCGACCTCGACGCGTGCCGCGAGGCGATCATCGAGCACAGCTCCGTGCCCGTGGGCACTGTGCCGATCTACTCGATGATCATCGGGCGCAGCATCGAGGACCTCGACGACGAGGCCATCCTCAGCATGCTCGAGCATCAGGCCAAGCAGGGCGTCGACTACTTCACGATTCACGCCGGGGTCCTCCGCGAGCACATCCCGCTCGTCCGCAAGCGCCTCATCGGCATCGTCAGCCGCGGCGGCTCGCTGCTCGCCAAGTGGATGCTGCACCACGGCAAGCAGAACCCGACGTACACCCTGTTCGACCAAATCTGCGAGATCATGCGGCGCTACGACGTTAGCTTCTCGCTGGGCGATGGCCTCCGCCCGGGTGGCCTCGCGGACGCGACCGACGCGGCGCAGCTGGCGGAGCTCGCGGTGCTCGGAGAGCTGACCGAGAAGGCGTGGCGTCACGGCTGTCAGGTCATGGTCGAGGGCCCGGGACACGTCCCGTTCGACCAGATCGAATACAACATGAAGCTGCAGCGCCGCCTGTGTCACGGCGCGCCGTTCTACGTGCTGGGCCCGCTCGTGACGGACGTGTTCCCCGGGTACGACCACATCACGAGCTGCATCGGCGCGACGGCGGCCGGGTTCCACGGCGCGAGCATGCTCTGCTACGTGACGCCGAAGGAGCACGTCGGGCTGCCGAAGCGAGACGACGTCAAGCAAGGCTGCGTTGCGTACAAGATCGCCGCGCACGCGTCCGACGTCGCGCTTGGCATCCCCGGCACGCGCGACTGGGACGACGACCTGACGAAGGCGCGCGCCGCGCTCAACTGGGAGAAGCACTTCGAGCTCGCGTTCGACGGCGAGTACGCCCGCGCGATGCACGACGAGGACCTCGACGTCGACACCGACTTCTGCGCGATGTGCGGGCACGACTGGTGCTCGGTGCGCATCAGCAAAGAAATCATGGAGATGGACAGCGGCAAGGCTGAGGGCTTCCAGCGCGAGAAGGTGCTCAAGAGCGCCGCGCTGACGCCCGAGCAGCAGCGTGTGCTCGAGCAACGTGGCGTGCTCTCGCCAGAGGCGATCCACAAGCTCGCGAGCAAGACCCGGGGCCGGATGGGCGCAGCGGACGGCAAGGGTGCGTGCCACAGCGACGTGACCCCGGCACCCCGCGCGCAGCACCTCCAGGGGGAG
The DNA here is from genome assembly GCA_045106715.1 of Sandaracinaceae bacterium. GTDB lineage: Bacteria > Myxococcota_A > Polyangia > Polyangiales > Sandaracinaceae. The sequence continues at coordinate 41,201 of JBGCFC010000041.1, read as the reverse complement.
CTCGTCCCGATCCGACCCAAGCCGAGCGCGCCTCCAGCCGAATGACTCCGTACCCCTTTCTGGGGAGGGGTGTCTCGCTCTGACGCACTGCGGCAGTCGCCACGAGGTGCGCATCGCTTGCACACACGTTGTGCACAAGCTGTGGATGAGTGCGTTCACCACTGATTTCAGTGGCTTAGCGTCGTCTCAGTCTTGATTTCCCCCAAAGAACGCCTGGATCTCGTCGGCGCGCGAAACCGCGTCATTTCGTCCCAACTCGGCGAGGGACGCGGCGAACTCTCCGTCGAAGAGGATGAAGGAGAGGAGGTCGGCCTCGAAGTCCTCACCGAGGTCTGCGAGGCGCCGGACCAGCAGGCTCGAGACGGAGCTCCGGGCGGTCTTGCGCGCGTGCTCGTGGGCGAGGGCGCCGATGTCCTCCGATGGCTCGAACACCAACGTCTCCAGCTGGCGGTACGGCACGCCGCGCGACTTGGTCAGGACCTCCTTCACGCGCGCCATCTCGGAGGGCTCGAGCGTGTCTTCGAGGGTGGACAGCAGCGCGTTGAAGCGCGCCAGCACGTTCAGGTCGTAGCGGACCGGGTCGAGAAGCAAGGCGTTGAGCACCTTGCCCAGCAGGAAAACGGGGCTCGGGTACGCGCGCTCGTTGTGTTCGGCCTCCTCGCTGTACTCCTCCGCGCCCTTGGCGGCTTCGTGTAGGAGTGAGATGACGACGAGCTTGTTGGCGCCACACCGGATGGCCGGCGAAATCGGCGTATTGAAGCGCACCCCGCCGTCCGCGTAGTAGTGGTCGCCGATCCGCCTCGCGGGGAACAGCAGGGGGATGGCCGCCGACGCGAGCACGTGTTTGGACTCGATCACCGTTGGGCGCGCGAGGCGCCGCGGGTCGCGCGACGGCGAGAACGTCGCGCCCGGAGCGAGCTCGGCGAACATGCTCGTCCGTGCGGTCGAGATCTCGAGCGCCGCGACCACCAGCGCATCCACCACGCCGCGCCGGATGTTGTGATGCAGGCGTTCGTACGGGATGGCGGTCTCCACGAGGGTCTCGAGCGCGGTCGGGTCGAGGAACGAACGCCCCCATCGCTCCGGGTCGTCGTCGGCGTGTCCCGCGCGCCGTCGCCACGCGGCGAGCCTCCGACCGAGGCTGGGACCGAGAAGGAAGCGCATCGGGTCGACCGCCAAGTGCTCGTCGAGCCGGAGCTCGGCCCAGTGTCTGAGTAGCCCCTCGATGTCCATGTCGCCCTGATCGGCGTGTGCGGCGAGCCACGCGGCGTTGATCGCGCCGACCGAAGTGCCTGTGAAGATCGAGAACGGGGCGCGGTCCCGCGGGCCGAGCACATCGACGATGCCCGCGACCACCCCTGCTTCGTATGCGCCACGCGCTCCTCCACCGGAGAGCACGATCGCGGTTCCATCCGACGTCACGCGCCGACTGTACCGCGCCGGCGCCGGGCGGGTCAGCTGGCGTGCACGCTTGAGACTGATCTACGCTCCACCCCATGCAAGGGGGACCCAGTCACTTCATCGAGAGGCACGCCTGGGGGGCTGTCGTGTTGGTCCTCGGGATGCTGTTCGCGCCGGTCGCGTCGGCACACCCGAGCTACCTCGACCTCGTCCCCAACTCGGACGTCAACACCTGCCTCACGTGCCACAACAACTCGGCGGGCGGGGGCGGCTGCGGCTCACCTCCCTGTCTCAACTCGTTTGGCAACGACTTCCGAAGCACCACGGGCGGCCGCACGGCGCGTCGGTGGGACGCCTGGCTCCGCGACCGCGACTCCGATGGGGACCGCCGCACGAACGGCCAGGAGCTCGTGTACTTCGGCTCCTCGTACACGACGTCTTCCACCGTGGGTTCGAACAGCTACGTCACGCGGCCGGGATACCTCTTCTCCCGCCACACGAACGAGTGCGTCCTCCAGGCGGGGTCCTTCGGCTACTCGTACGCCCCGAGGGCTTACACCAACTGTTTCACGGGGACCGGCAGGCGCTGCACGAACACCTCGTCGAGCAGCAGCACCCCGAGCAGCAGCTCTTTCTTCGGTTTCACCTGCGGGTGCAACGCCGGCTACACCGGAAACGGGCGTCGGCAGGTGTTTGGAGGCCCGTCGGACCCGAGCGCGTCGGGCTGCACGGCCACCCAGTGCACAGGCAACCCGTGCAGCCCCGGGAACTGCATCGAGCGAGCGCCCCCGTCCACCTACAGCTGCAGCTGCCCGAGCGGATACGTGTCCTCGGGCGGTGCGTGTGTGGTGAACAACCAGTGCACCGCCAACAACGACGACTGTGACCCGAACGCCACGTGCACCGCGATCGGCACGACCAACTGGAACTGCACGTGCAACACGGGCTTCCTCGGCGTCGGCAGCGTGTTCCGGGGGCGCGGAGACGACTGCGAGGACATCGACGAGTGCGAAGGCGCGCCGTGCGGCCGTCGGCACACCTGCATCGAGGGCGCTCCGGGCACGTACTCCTGTGAATGCTTGGCCGGCTACGAAGAGGTCGGCGGGACCTGCGTCGACATCGACGAGTGTGACCTGGGCATCGACGACTGCGCGGACCTCGCCGTGTGCCGGAACACGGGGGGCGGGTTCACCTGCACCTGCATCGACGGGTACGAGGGGCCCGGCAACTTCTGCAACGACGTCGACGAGTGCTTGACCCCCGGGGCGTGCCATCCGGACGCGACCTGCACCAACCAGGTCGGCAACTACGCCTGCGGCTGCAACGAGGGCTACATCGGGGACGGCCGGTTGGTGTGCGCCGATGTCGACGACTGCGGCACGATCGTGTGCGGGGCCAACGAGCGATGCGTCAATCAGATCGGCGCACCGGGCATCTGCGAGTGCGCCACCGGCTTCGTGAGAGACGATGAGGGCGGTTGCGTCACGTCCTGCGGGGACGGAAACCGCACGCCGGGCGAGGCCTGCGACGACGGCAACCGCGACCCCGGCGACGGCTGCAGCGCGGACTGCGCGGTCGAGCCGGGATGGCTGTGTTTCGAGCTCGAAGGCCCGAGCGCCTGCGCGGAGTCGTGCGGGGACGGGCTCATTCAGCGGGAGGCCGGCGAGCAGTGCGACGACGCCGAGGGCAACTCCGACACCGAAGAGGGCGCCTGCCGCCTGAACTGCCAGCTCCCTGCGTGCGGCGACGGGCGGCTCGACGAGGGCGAGGCCTGCGACGAGGGCGAGGACAACGGCGATGCGCCCGATGCGTGCCGCGAGGACTGCCGAGAGGCGTTCTGCGGCGATGGCGTGCTCGACACCGGTGAGTCTTGCGACCCCGGCGGCGCGGTGGCGCTCGACTCGGTGGCGTGCACGATGTGCGACGCGGGCATGGCAGACGCGGGCCTGCTCGACGGGGGCCTGGAGCCGATGGGCGACGGAGGCTGCTCGTGCCGGGCGACGCCGAACCGCGGCCGCGCCGGGTGGTTGTGGCTCGTGCTCGTGGGTCTCGTCTGGCGCCGTCGTGCACATGCCTCTGGCCGGGGCCGCTGATGCGCGGGACGTTCGAGCCGGGGCAGAGCCCCTTCCGCATCAAGGGCCTCGTCTACCGCCAGCTGTTCTTGACGATCGAGCGTGACGTGGACGGGGGGCGGGAGGGACTGCTCGCTGCCATCGAGGACCCTGCGCTCAGGCGCTTCGCCGCCCAGCCGTTCTTGGCGGCATCCTGGTACGACAACATGCCGATCGTCCCGCTGAACGAGCTCAGCGCGCGGCTCGTGGGGCAGGACAACACGAAATACCTGGAGGCCCGCGCGATCGACCAAGCCGAGGAGGACCTCTCCGGGGTCTACTCATGGCTGCTCAAGCTCGCTTCGCCGCGGCTCGTCGCCAAGGGACTGGAGCGCCTCACGCCCCGCTACTTCGACTGGGGCGAGACGCGTACCCGGGAGATCAGCCCGACGCACATCGAGGCGACCCGAACCGCGGTGCCCGACCCGCTGGTGGCCTGGTGCGACACGGTGAACCGACCGTTCATGCGGTACGCGTTTCAGGAGACAGGCGCCCAAGACGTGCGCGTCGAGCTCACGAAGACTGAGTCCGCGGGCACGGCTCACGGCATGCCGGTTCGGGACCTGACCTACTCCCTCCGCTGGCGCTGAGCAGACAGTCGCCTCAGCGCGTGTAGGTCAGGCGGAAGCGGACCTCGCCGGCGAGGCGGCGGCTCTGAAGCATCACATCGAGCAGCATCTGGTTGCCGTGCGGTGTGTAGAAGTTGTGCTGCGTGCCGTCCATCGCGCGGAGGTTCTGCTCGATGCCGCCGCCGGGGCGGAACTGCTGAATGAGCTGCGCCCGCACGCCGCTGCGGCTGTAGATGTTCTGCGGCTGGCCCGGCGCCGTCGTGAACGTGCGTGAGTCGGTGCCCGTGATGGCGATCTGAATCTGCGCGCCGGACGCGTTGATCTGGATGGTTTGTGGCACGGCCGTCGACTCCGCGATGCGGGCGCGCGCCATGCGCTGAATGTCGGGCGCCAGCGGCTGGACCGCAGGGTTCACCGCCGCGGCGATGGTCTGCTGCGCTTGCTGGACCGAGCCCTGCAGACGCCATGTCCCGTTGAGCGCGGTGCTCGGGGCGGGACCCTGGCCGGACGAGGGCGCCGGGACCACGGCCGCGCCCAGAAGAGCGAGCAGGCCAGCGAGGGGGAGGAAGCGGAGAAGTCGGTTCGGGCGGGGCATCATCCTCGTTCGGTGGCGTGCATCGCACGGTGAAGAACACGATGAGAGTACGGCGGCGCGCCGAGATTTCCCACGCCAATTTCAGCGGAGGCCCCCGACGAGCTGCCGACGTCGCCCGACCCGGCTCGATTCAATGGAGCTTCCAGAAGCGGGCTGGCTACTCTGCGGCTTCGGCGGTCTCGGCGACTTCGGGACGCCAACGGAGGACCGGCTTTCGGGCGGCGCGCGTCTCGTCGAGGCGGCGTAGGCGGGTCAGATGGGGCGCTGCGCGAACCATGTCGGGGTCGTCGTGGGCCTCCTGCGAGATGGCGGCCATCGCTTCGACGAACCGGTCCAGACTGCGGAGCGTCTCGGTCTCGGTGGGCTCGATGAGCATCGCGCCCTTCACGACCAGCGGGAAGTACACCGTCGGCGCGTGGAAGCCGTAGTCCGCGAGGCGCTTGGCGACGTCCATCGTGGTGACGCCCGTCTCCTTGAGGTGGCGGTCGCTGATGAGCACTTCGTGCGTGCAGAGCTCGTCGAAGGCGACCTTCCAAGTCTCGCCGAGCGCCACCCGGAGGTAGTTCGCGTTCAGGACGGCCAGGTCGCTCACCCCGCGCAGTCCTTCGGCGCCCATCTCACGAATGTAGGCGTAGGCGCGCACCATCATTCCAAAGTTGCCGTAGAAGCTGCGCATCCGGCCGATCGACGCCGGACGATCGTGGTCCAGATAGAACGTGCCGTCGCCGCGCTCCTCCACCGTCGGGGCAGGAGCGAAGGGGGCCAGGGTGTTCTTGTACGCGACCGGTCCGCACCCCGGGCCGCCGCCACCGTGCGGCGTGGTGAACGTCTTGTGCAGGTTGAACTGCATGACGTCGATGCCGAGGTCGCCCGGGCGCGTGCGCCCCATGAGCGCGTTGAGGTTCGCTCCGTCGCCGTACACGAGCGCACCCTTGTCGTGCAGCATCTGGGCGAGCTTCGGCAGCTCGCTCTCGAACAGCCCGACGGTGTTGGGGTTGGTGATCATGATGGCGGCGACGTCGTCGTCGATCATCGAGGCGAGCTGGTCCGCGACGACGATCCCGCGATCGCCGGCCGGGAAAGGCACGGCCTTCAGTCCGTTGAGCGCGCAGGACGCCGGGTTGGTGCCGTGCGCCGTCTTCGGGATGAGCACCTTCTTCGGGCTGCGTCCCTGCGCCTTGTGCCAGGCGCGGATCATCATCAGGCCCGTCAGCTCACCCTGCGCGCCTGCGGCCGGCTGCAGCGTCACACGGTCCATCCCGACGACCTCCGCCAGGCCGCGCTCGAGGCGGTGCATGAGCTCGAGCGCGCCCTGCAGCATGCGCTCGGGGGCATACGGGTGCAGCCGCGCGAAGCCCGGCAGGCGCGCGGCCCACTCGTTGACCTTCGGGTTGTACTTCATCGTGCACGACCCAAGCGGGTACATCACCGAGTCGATGGCGAAGTTCTGCTGGCTCAGCCGCACGTAGTGGCGGAAGGCCTCCGGCTCGCTCACCTCGGGGAGGTTCGGCGCCTCGTCCCGGTAGGCGTCTCCGAAGAGCGCCTTGGGATCGGCGGCTGGCACGTCCAACGACGGCACGGACGAGCCGTCCCGACCGGCGGTCCCGCGCTCGAAGATGAGCGGCTCTTGAAGGGTGAGTCCCGACGCTGCGTGTCCCGGCATCTCAGTCTCCCAATGGCAATAGAGCGAGAGGTCGCGAACCCTAGCAGGCTGTCCTGCCGTCGTCCTCCCCCGTCAACGCAGTTCGAGCACGCCGTCGTCGAGTGAGCCGTTCCGCAAGCTCGCGCGGTCCTCAAAGTAGCTCTGCACCGCGCGAAACGGGGCGCGTTCGCCCTGCTTGGGGAAGTGCTCCATCGCGCGCCGCACATACCCGGAGCTGAGGCTCCAGAACGGGTTGTGCGCGCCCGCGGATCCGTCGTCCAACGGCACGCAGCGCCGCGCATCGTGCCGGTCCATGTGATTGAGGAGCCGGCAGACGAACTCGCTCGTCAGGTCCGCGCGCAGTGTCCACGACGCGTTCACGTAGCCGAACGCGAACGCGAGGTTGGGGACCCCGCTGATCATGATGCCGCGGTACGCCGCGCGCTCTCCGGGGTCCACGCGCTCGCCGTCCACGGTGACCTCGATGCCGCCCATGAACCGGAGGCGGAGCCCTGTGGCGGTGACCACCAAGTCGGCTTCGAGGATGCTTTGGCGCTGCTCGAGCTCGATGCCGTCGGGCACGAACCGAGCGATGCGATCGGTCACGATGGACGCGGCGCCGCTCCGAAGGGCCGCGAACAGGTCTGCGTCCGGCACGAGGCAGACGCGCTGGTCCCACGGGTCGTAGCTCGGGTTGAAGTGCCGCTCGACGTCGATGTCCGGCCCGACGTGATGCCGCACCCCCGACATGAGCAGCGTCCGGGCGGCGCGGGGCGCGCGACGGCAGAACTGGTAGAGCGCTTGCTGGAGCAAGATGTTCTTCCAGCGCACGAGTTCGTAGGTGCGTTGGTCACCCAGGGTCGAGCGCAGCGCCAGAGCGACAGGGTCGGTCCAAGGCCGCGAGATGAAGTACGTGGGGGAGCGCTGCAGCATGGTCACGTGCGCCGCGCGCTTGGCGAGCTCGGGGACCAGCGTGACCGCCGTCGCGCCGCTGCCGATGACCACCACGCGCTTGCCGTCGTAGTCCAGGTCGTCCGGCCAGTGCTGGGGGTGCACGACTTGGCCCTCGAACGTGTCCCGCCCGTCGAATTCCGGCGTGTGTCCCGCCTCGTAGTCGTAGTAGCCGCAGCAGGTGAAGAGGAACCCCGCGGTCAGCTCGCGCAGCTCTCCGTCGACCCGCACGCTCAGCGTCCAGCGCGCCGTCTCGCTCGACCAGTGGGCCGCTTCGACGGCGTGCCCATAGCGGATGCGCGAGGCGAGCCCGTTCTCCTCGACCGCCTCTTGCAGGTACCGAAGGATGGCGGGCCCCTCGGCGATGGCCTTGTCGTCGCGCCACGGCTTGAACGAGAAGCCCAGCGTGTGCATGTCGGAGTCCGAGCGGATGCCCGGGTAGCGGAACAGGTCCCACGTCCCGCCCAGCTGCGCGCGGCTCTCCAGCACCGCGAACGAGCTGTCTGGCCGGCGCGTCTCGAGGTGGTAGGCCGCGCCGATCCCGGAGAGCCCCGCGCCGATCACGAGCACGTCGAAGTGTTCTGTCATGACGTCGCGCCGAGCGTAGCAACGAACGCCCGCAAGGCGGCTCAGCGCACGGTCAGTGTCACGGGGGGCGCGTCCAGCGGGGGCCCGTCGCCCAAGACGAAACCGCCGACCGCGACTCGGTACTCCCCTGCGGGCAGCCCGGGCTGGAACCCTTCCTCGTCGGGGCGGTGGAATCCGCTGATGCTCGAGATGCGACCAAGTCGCGCCTCGCCGCTGTCATCGAGGGTCACCACGTGGTGCGGTGGGCCGCCCGGCATGGGCATCGGAGGCGGGAGGAACGTCGGCTCCCACGCGGTCCCGTCGTCCGCGGTGAACGTCCAGGTCAGCTCGTGGGCCATCTGCACGGCGGCATCGATCTCGGTCCCGGGCGCGGCGCGTACGAAGACGTTGACCTCCACCCGCGCCTCGATGGACGCGCTCGGGCTCGTCATGGCCGGGATGTGTGAGCGCTCGAGCTCGACCCGAACCGCGAGCCCCCCTGGCGGGAGCGGAGCCTCCAGCTGGTCGGTGTCGTTCATCGACTCTCGGGGGGCCACTTCGGGGTTCTCTCCGCTCGGTTCCGCGCCACCACAGGCGACCAGGATCATGGCGACGACAAGGGGAGAGCGCCTCATCGCTGACTCCTACCACGACCGTCACGCGCTCGGTTGCGTCGAGGGCGTCGCGAACGGTCTGGGGCTCGCCGGCTACCGCCTCGGCCAGGCCTCCGGTACGGTGCGCCGCATGTGGAAGCGAGCATGGTGGATCGGAGCGGCCCTCGCCCTCCTTTCGAGCTGCGGCGGCGGGCGCTTTGGATACGACCGCACCTACTCGACCTACGGGGACGAGGGGCAATACCTCGAGCGCGAGGTGGAGCTGTCCTACGAGGACGTCCGTCGTTTCCCGGACCGGCACGCCGACGCCCTGCTCGGTTGGTTCGGCACCGTCGCCGAGATCGAGAGCCTCGACCGGAACACCGGACGCGCGCGGCTCCGGCTGCAGCTCCGGCCGCACCAGGACCGTCATCTCTGCTCGGACGAGACCGCAGGCTCCTGCCGCGTGACCGTGTCCCAGCGCGCGATCGGTCCGTTCACCGCGCTCGTCACGCTTCGCCAGGAGGACCTCGTCGAGGGCACCGAGCGCCTCTGGACCGGCTCGCTCGTGAAGATCTACGGCCACGTCTCCGACGAGGGGTCGGAAGAGACCGGGCCCATCCTCGAGGCCGAGTGGTACCGCCACTGGCCGCACGGCACCTACGTCACCACCGCCGCCGCCGGCTCGATGCGGCGCTGATCGCGTGCGCGCGATTGCGTTGTTCGTGGGGCTGATGTCCCTCACGGGGTGCGGCAGCGGCGCCCCCCCGTACGCCGAGTGCGTCGACGACCTCGACTGCGACGCGCCTTCGATGGCCTGCTACGCCGTGCGCCTGACGCGCAGCGACGGGACCGAGGGAGAAGGCGCGTTCTGCTCCGCGGACTGCACGACCGACGCGGACTGCCCGGAAGGAGGCGTGTGCCTCGCGCTCGACGCCGACCCGAGCGGGCGCTTCTTCTGCGTGGACCGCTGCACCGGTTCGGGGGACTGCTACACCCCGTTCGCGTGCACCGCGGTCGAGGGTGGGGTCTCGTCGATGCAGGTGTGTCTGCCGTAGGCGCGGGGAACGGGTAAGCGAAGAAGAACGCGCGCCGAACGCAAACGAGCGATCGGGCGCGTCCCGTCCAAGGTGGACTGTGCAACGTGGGTTGCCGAATGGTGCTTCTCTCGGTCGCGCAGGGCTCTCCGTCGTTCCGGTCGCCGCGTTCGCCCGCGGCTACCGCGTTTGCGAGATCGCGCGAAGAAGCGCCTGGACCCTCCTGCTCCGGTGAAGGTCGACGTGCGTCACGAGCCAGAACGGGACGTCCCACTCGTCTCGCGGGGCGACGACCTCCACGAGCTCCGGGTGGTTCGCAACGTGGTGTTCCGGACAGAAACCGAGCCCCAATCCGCTCTCGAGTGCCTTGAACTTGATGCGCTGGTTCTCACTCCGGAAGACCACCCGCTCGGGTGCCACATTGTCCTTCAGCCATTCCAAGAACGGCAAGGCAATCGTTCCCTCATCGCCGGCGATGAAGTCGTGCGTGCCGAGCTCGGCGGCGGACGACGGGAGGCCGCGCGCGGCGATGTAGTCGCGGTGACCGTAGAGACCGGTCCGAACGGTCATCCAGCGCCGGACCACGTTGTCGGGGTGTGAAGGCTTCGGGCCGGAGCGCACCGCGACGTGGGCCTCGCCGTAGGCGAGCTCGAGGACACGCCGGCTCACGCGGTAGTGCACGGTGGTCTTGGGGTGGGCTGCGCGAAACTGGCGTATTGCGTGCATCAGCGGGTCGGCGACGATCTCGACGGAGGTCACGATGAGCTCGCCGCGGAGCTCCCCACCTTGGCCCGCTGTCCTGCCGGCGAGTTGTCGGAACTGTTCATCCGTCGCCGCGCCCACGCGCATGAGGTCGAGGCCCGCGTCGGTGGGGGTCACGCCACGCGCATGGCGAAGGAACAGCTTCCCGCCCATTTCGGCTTCGAGCGCATCGATATGGCGCACCACCGTGGCCCGGTGAACTCCGAGGGAACGCGCGGCCGCGCTCACGTTCCCCAACCTGGCGAGACAGTAGGCGGTGCGGAGCTCATTCCACTTGTTCATGTGCTGCAAATATGCGCATCAGATGCGTATTTCGGCAACTACCGTCTCGAAAGTGGTCACTCTAGGGTGAGTCCATGATGACGACGAGAGAAGCGAGGCTGGACTCTCCGCTGCTCAAGGGGGCCGGGGTGCTGTGGGTGATTTGGGGGGTGGTTCATCTGCTCGCCGGCGTGATGACGGTTTCGCTCGGTACGCCGGAGGCCGTCGCGGGCATCGCGGACGGAGTGGACCCAACCACGCTGGAGATGGCCTACCCCGCGGCGGCCGGGGCAATCATTCGACAGCACGGGTTCAACCTCGGCTGGATCGGACTCACCACGATGGTCGGGGGCGTGTTCGTCTGGCGGGGCAGCCCGGTGGCCATCTTCGTCTCCGCGCTCGTGGGGGGCTTGGCCGACGTTGGCTACTTCTTGTTCATCGACCTCGGTGGCCACAACCAGTTTGTGCCCGGGACGGTGATGACGCTGATCAGCGGAGCCGCGGTGCTGATGAGCTTCTTCGTCTTCTTCCAGGCCCGACGTTCTCGAGCAGCGCGGGGCGTCTCATGAGGGTCGTCGTATTCGGAGCGACCGGCGGGCTGGGCCAATGGACCTTGAAGGCCGCGATGGCCTCGGGGCATGAGGTGGTCGCCTTTGCGCGCTCACCCGACAAGCTGGGTCCGATGCCCGCCTCCGCGCAGGTTGAGGTGTTCCAAGGAGACGTGACGAACCCAGACGCAGTGCGCACCGCGAGTGAAGGCTGCGAAGTGGCCATCAACTGCACCTCGCCCGCGGGCGGCAACTCCACGCTCGAGCTGGCGCAGGCGATCGTCGGTCAGGCGTCCGCGGATGTGCTCGCCTTCTACATGGTCGGCGGGCTCGGCGCGCTCTGGGCTCCGGGCACCGAGCGCCAGGTGCTCGTGCAGGATTGGGACGACGCGGAGGCCCTGGGTCAGTCTGGGCTTTCGGGGAGCATGCCGCGCGAGGTCATCCGAAACATGACCCGAGGCCACCTTCAGTCCATGGCTTGGATGGCCGCCCGCGGTGTGCCGCACACATTCCTGTGCCCGGGCCGCATGATCGACGCCGGTCCGAGCGAGGGCCGCCGTGTGAGTCTCGACGAACTGGGTGAAGGGCGCGTCACGGAGGTTCACATGGGTGACGTCGCGCAGACGATTGTCGACGACCTCCCGCGTGGAGCCCTGCTCGGCCACCGCGTCTGCATCCTCTCGCAGTAGTGTGTCCCGGTCGGGTGAACCGATACCCGCAAGACGCTGCCGGAAGACCGACCTGAGCCGCGACCGCTGTGCCCCTCAGCGATGGCCTGAAGAGCTGGCTCGACACGCACCTCGAAGGCCAGACGCTCTGCGCCATGGAGCGCATCGACCTCCGCGCGCTGCTTCGGGCGACAGTTCAATACGACGTGCCTGCCGAGGAGCGGCTACGTCAGCTGGCGACCGCGATCGAGTCCCGCGTCCTGCTCGAGAGCCCGATGCGCGCGTGGTCTGCGCTCGGGATCTACCGGCGAGCCCTCCGTCTTCGACCCTCCGAGTCGCGTGTTCACGCGTCTCGCGCAGTCTCGGCGTTCCAACTCTCGGAATCTCGCGCGGCCCGTTCAAAGTGGGTGTCTTGTGTTGTCCGCTGTCTTCTAGAGGCCTCGGCCGGTGTATCCGAGAAGGTCGGCGAGCGGTGCCCTGAGCGCTCTCTCGGCTTCACCGCAGATCAGCTCCTCGCGCACCAACCTGTCGCACTTGGGCACGCGACCCATCCATTGAACGCCGGCGGTGTGGTTGCAGTATTCGTTGTAGTCGGTGCTGTTGCTCTGGGCGACCAGGGCGCCTTCCGCATCGTAAAGGCGCATCTCGTACCGGTGGATGCCTCCCTGAAAGTAGAAGTAGCGCCAGTCTCCGCAGCGACCGATCTCGGCGTGTTCGCAGATGACGTTCACAGCCGGGTCGGCGAGCGCCTCCCGGAACACGGCGATGTTGCGCTCGTAAGTGATGCAGTCGCCCTCCGCGGTGCAGGGAAGAGGCCGGCGGCAGACGCAGGTCCGGGAGCTCTCTTCCCCACGGCAGAGAAAGTCGTATCCCTCGACCGTCGGCGAGGGGCCGTCGGGCCCAAACATCTGACGCGTCGGAAAGGCGTCTTCCGGCTCCACGGAGAACCCCTCGGACACGAGCTCCGCGTCGCTATAGTACGACGGGTCAGGCGCATTCGTGGTGGGGGTGGGGGGAACTTCTGTCGACGTTTGCTCCGCAGGAGGTCGCGAGGCGGGCGTTGGGGAGCCACACGCGCCGAGCGCTCCGGCGAGCAGGCACAGGTAGAGGCGCATGCTCCGACTCTACTGCACCGCGCTGGCAGTCAAGTCGACGTCGGCGAGCCACCACCGTCGACGGGCGCTCCATAGGACTCGGTTGGGTGAGCCCAGGGTTGGGGGAGGTTGCCTCCGCGCCGGTCCCGCTGGGCAAGAGCGACCACGATGCGCTCTTCCGCTTCGGTAGTGGACTCGTCGATCTCCTCTACGTCGACGAGAAGGAGAGCGGCAAGCGCATCGCCGCATGAGGGGGCCCGCGCTCAACGCGGTTCTCGCCCTCGCTGGACAACATCGAGGCGTGTCTCGACCCACTTGCCTCTCGCAGGGACTTCCTCGCCCACCGCGCCGCGGCTCCGCGCGCCCGCGGTCGAACAGCGCGAACCGGCGCCGAACGGGGTGGTGCCCGTGACCGCTTGGGGGGCGCCGCTGCAGCGGGGTACGTGGCGCCACCCATCGCGGCTGGCGTCACGTGCGCTGCGCGACTGCAGCGACTTTGGTGGAGGGTCCTCGGGTAATCGGTGCCCGTCTCGAGGCCCCCCGGCCGCGCACTTCTCGAACAGAGACGGATCGCACGGCCGGCGTCGCATGTGGGCACGGCGTCCAGTAGGATGATGGCCTTGCCCTCACGAGGTGTTGTTTTGCGTCGTCTTGTCGTCTTGAGTCTCTCGGTTTCGTTCCTCGCCTCCCTGTTCTTGGGGTGCGCCAACGACATGCCCGGTCCGGGCCCAGGCCCGGGGCCCGACGCGAACGTCATTCGCATCGTGGGCTCGCCCGTGGTGAACCTCGGCTACGACGAGCCCACCAGCCTCACGGTCATCTACGAGACGGCCGACGGAGAGCCCATCCCGGATGCCGTGCTCACCTGGGCGATCGACGGCGACGACGGCGGCGCGCGCCTCGGCGCGCGTGAAGCCGTCACCGACGCGACGGGCCAGACGTCCATGACGCTCACGTCTGGCATGAGCGATACGATGTTCGGCGTCGACGTCGTCTCCAGCACCGAGTCGCGGGCCCGCTTCGAGGTGTCCGTCTCGGACGAGATCCTCGGCTCCATCACCGTGTCCATGACCTACGCCGGCACGCGCACGCTCGTGCGCTTCGACACCACGCTCTTCCAGGGCCAGGACTGCGCCGGCCTCGACGCCAACGCCGTCCCGGCGGGCCTCCGCTCCGCGCCCGCCGTCAGCGACATCGGCGCGCGCCCGGCCTTCGCCGGCCTGACCCCGGCCAACGACTACACCGTTGCCATCGTCGCGCGCAACGCCACCCACGTCGCCGCCTTCGGCTGCCAGGACAACATCGTCGTCAGCGACGGCGACACGCCCGTCAACATCACCCTCTCTGACATCGACCTGCCGCCGAACTTCGTCGGCGAGTGGGACCTCGACAACCGCCTCGACTTCGGCGGCGCCCTGCCGCCGTCGACCCAGGGCGTGCTCGATGTGCTCGCCGAAATCGGGGACGACGACCGCGTCGACAGCTTCGGCGACCCGGACTTCGAGCTCACGGACATGGACGGCGACGGATACGCGCCGGAGTTCGGCGTCGACCCGGGGGCGTTCCTGACCGATATCGTGATTCGCCAGACGTGTCGGTGGGAGTGCCTGCCGGGCGAGGACTACGACTCGTGCTCGGAGGTGAACCACCCCACCGGAGACCTCGCGGGGGTCTACACCGAGAACCTGGCGAGCTGGAGCTTGGCGGAGTCGCGTTTTGCCACCGGACTGGGAGGCTGCGCAGCCTGGGAGATCGGCGTTCGTCCGGTCCAGAACCTTGTCAACGCGGAGGTCGCTCGCCTCGTCCCGGACTTTATCGAAGCTTGGGCACAGCTCGCCAGTGACTTGGCGCGAGCCGTGACCAACGCGCACATCCTGTCCCGGCTGACCATCACGACCGCGGGTGCGGGCAACGAGTTCGAGGTGCCGATCACGCACGAACTCATCGACATGATCGTCGACTACGAGAACCCCAACTCCGACCCTCCCGGCGCCATGGAGACGCGCACTTTTGCGCTCGCCGACGCCGGCTTCACGAGCCTGATGGCGACCGAGGTGAGCACTGTGGACGGCAACACGCTCACCATTCCGGCGCACTCGTTCAACATCGACTTCGGTCAGCTCACGCTCTACATCTACCGAAACGTTCTGCTCGACGCGATCTTCGGCGTGACCTCGACTGGCGACCTCTTGTCCACCTTCGTGGACTGCGCGGCCATAGGGGTCTCGCTGGAAGCGATCATCGACGACATTTCTTTCGGCTTCGGGCCCTCAGCCTCCACGTTGGAGGGGTACTGCAACACCGCTCTCGGCACGATCGGAGCCCGCCTTGAAGACGAGCTGGCCGGCCGCCTGATGACCGACGGTGTGCTCACGCTCCAAGGCACCGCGATGGGCGCGGACATCGACTACGACACCGGCCTCGTGCGCCGCCTCGACGACGGTGTCTGGGACGGCACCTTCACCGAGGGCGGCATGACCGGCGACGTGGACGGCACCTTCACCGGTGTTCGGGCCTCGGCGGAGTGAAGCGCGGTCGGTTCGCGTAGCAAGTACCCCGCCACGGACGATGCTGAATCGCGTTTCGCTCCTTCTTCTCGCGGCCCTCGCGTGTGGGCTCGCATCGCCCGCCGCGGGGAGCGCGCTGCGGGTCGCGCCTCGGTCGCAGGCGACGGTGGCGGGGCTGTCGGTTGAGCTTCAGGCCTCGTCGCGGGCCTCGTTCATCGAGCTGAACCTTCAGCGCGACGACGGCTCGGTCACGCTCCCTGTGGTCGTCGAGTCTGTCATGAGACTGCGGGGCCGGCGCTCTGAGAACCTGCCGATCGTGTCGACCCGCGTCCGGTCCGAGGGGCGTCGCGCCCCCAGCATCCGGCAAGGCTGGGCGGCGGACCGTCCGCACGCCCTGTCGATCCGGGTCCGAACACGCTCGCGGTGGCGGCGGTCGGATCGGGTGCGGGTGGTCGTGCGGGTCGGGGCGCGGCGGGTGACCCTGGAGAGACGTTACGGCGCGGAGGCGTCGTTCGACAATCCGTGGGACCGGTAAGAGCCGCTGGAGATCACGTAGATCAGCCCTTGCCCCGGATGCGATCGAGGATCGATGGCACCCAGCCGCGGTCGCCTTTCTCGGACGCCTCGATGTCGACGGGCAGCAGTTCGGTGAGCCCCGACAGGTCCTCCTCGATGGGCTCGGCGACGGAGAAGTCCATGGTGCGACGGCCGATGCGGAGGCCGTGCCGGGCCTTCTCGACCATGGTCGCGAGGGAGACGTAGAGGTCCTCGACGGCGTCGCTGGACGCGAGCATGCGGCCGAGCTGACGGGCCATCTCCCGGCTCGTGGGGAAGCGGTCCTCGGGCCGGAGGGCCATCGCGCGGTGCACGAGCGCGATCATGGCCGGCGGAAGATCGGGGCGGATCTGCTCGAGCGGCGTGAACTGGGCGTTGGCGAGCCGGCTGTACGTCTCGAACTGGGTGTCGCCCTCGAACGCCTTGTGCCCGACGAGCGCCTCCCAGAGTGTGGCGCCGACCGCGAACTGGTCGGACTGCGGCGTCGCGCGGCCGCCGCGCACGATCTCGGGGCAGAGGTACGGGAGCTTGCCTTTGGCGAGGCCAGGGTCGGTGTCTTCGGCGTCGCGGTCGTCGGCGAGCGACAGGCCGAAGTCGATCAGCTTCGCGATGCCCTTCTGGCTGATGAGCACGTTGTGCGGAGAGACGTCGCGGTGCACCACGGGGTGAGGGGTGTTGTCGGGGCCGCGCCGCTCGTGGGCCGCCGCCAATCCGCGCAGCACGCCGACCCCGACGGCGCCGACGTGGTCCCAGCGTGGCGGGCGCTCCTCGATGTCGCGCACGTAGCGGATGTACGTGGCCAGATCGATCCCGTCGATCCACTCCATCACGAGGTAGAGCTGCCCGCGTTCCTCCACGAACTCGTGGATCTGGGGCACGTTGGCGTCCGAGATCGCCGCCATGACGCGCGCCTCTTCGGCGAACATGTCCCGGTAGTAGGCGTCCGTCGCGAGGTGTGGGTGCATCTGCTTGACCGCGACGTGCCGCGAGAAGCCGCGCGGACCGGTTTGTTCGGCGCGCCAGACCACCGCCATCCCCCCGCGTCCGCCGACGTCCAACAAGCGATAGCGTCCGCCGATCGGGGGCGGGGGGGCGGTCGGCACCGGCGGGGGGGAGGGCGGCTTCGGGGGCACGGGGACCTTCACCATACAGCGGCGGAAGCAGCGCTGTCTCCCCGCGGAGAGCCTGCTATGGTCCGCGGCGCCGATGCCGGACCTGCTCGATCTCGATTTTCTCTTTGTCACCGGCAAGGGTGGCGTGGGGAAGACGACCGTCTCCGCGGCGCTCGCGCTCGCGGCGGTGCGCCAGGGCAAGCGCGTCCTGGTAGCGATGTGCAACACCAAGGAGCGCCTCAGCCACCTGCTCGAGGTGGACGCCATCGGCACGCGCAACCAGCGCATCGAGCCTGGCTTCGACGCCGTCAACATGACGCCGGCCATCGCGCTCGAAGAGTACGGGATGATGGTCCTCAAGGTCCGCAGCCTCTACAAGGCGGTCTTCGAGAACCGGTTCGTCTCCGCCGTGCTGCGCGGCACTCCGGGGATCGAGGCGTGGTCGATGCTCGGCAAGGCGTACTTCCACGCCAACGAGCTCGACAACGGGCGGAGGCGGTACGACCTCATCATCGTCGATGGCCCGGCGACCGGCCACGCGCTCGACATGCTGCGCGTGCCTCAGGTCATCTGCGATGTGGCCCCGCCCGGTTTGCTGCGGACCGAAGCCGAGAACGCGCTCAGCCTGATGCGCGACCCGGCGCGCTCGGCGAACGTACTGGTCACGCTGCCCGAGGACATGCCCGTCAACGAGACGCTCGAGCTGCACGAGGCGATCAAGAACGAGCTGAACATGCCCGTCGGCCGCCTGGTCGTGAACGGGGTCCTGCCGAAGCTCTTCAAGTCGCACGAGCGGGGACCGATCGCCGAGCTGCCAGACAAGCTGCTCGACGGCTCGGCGCTCCGCTCGCTCGCGCTCGCCGGCCGGCAGCGCGCGCTGCGCGAGAACATGCAGCAGCGGGCGATCTCGACCCTGCGAAAGCAGCTCCCGGACTTGTCCCGAACCGTGCTGCCGCAGCTGCACGTGCCGGACTTCCGGCGCGCCGCGATCGAGTCGCTGGTCGAGCCCTTCGCGGCCTGACTCCTGCTTCGGCGGTGCTAGGACGCTGCGGCACAAGTCGCCACGCGCGCCTCGAGGGCGGGGCGCCGCGCCCAACCCGCCAGTCGCTCGCCCGAAATGCCCAGCATTTCGTCCTCGGCCCGGCGCGCTGGACAGGACGCCGCGCTCCATCACGCGTCTCTGCCGTCGTGTCCTAGAGCCGCTCGCCCAAGAGGCGAAGCGCGTCGATGGTGGTGAAGATCCCGGCCACCTCGCGGCCGTTCATCACCACTGCGGCCCCGTACTTCTTCTCCGCCATCCGGCCCACGACATCGACGAGCGCGACCTCCGGGGTCACGGAGTACGGGTCCGGGGTCATCGCTTCTTCCACGGTGACCGTGTCGGGATCCACGTCGTTGAGGCTCTCCACCAGGTAGACGTCCCGATTCGACAGGATGCCGAGCAACTGCCCGCCGTGCAGCACCGGGAGATGGCGGATCGTGTGCTCCCGCATCAGGGCGCTCGCCTTCGAGAGCGGTTGGTCCTTGCCGATGGTGTGCGGCTGCAGCGTCATATGCTCAGAGATGGGCGTGCTCATGGTCCCCCACCTACGCGCCGATCGGCTCACCGCCACTGGCTCGAGGGGGGTGCGCGTGGTCCGCCCCCGTCGGGCGTGGGTCCAGCCCCACGGTCGGAACCATGTCTCCAGCCTGGTACGCTGTGGCGACGATCTTGCAAGGGCGGCAGAGATGGCGATCTCCTCACAGATGAAGCTCCAGCCGGCGTGTGTGCTCTCGGCGCTCGTGTCTTCTGCGCTCGTGCTCTCCGCATGCGCTTCGACCGGCGACGCCGGTGGGGATTCTGACGTGGGCGCGGCTTCGGCGGAGATCACCGAGAACAACGTCGACACGGGCTTCGTCGCCGTGCACCCGGTGACCGGCGTGGAAGACGAGCCGTTCAACCTGGCGAGTGCGATCACCATCGGCCCGCGTCTGTTGCTCGGCGGTGACGAGCCCAACATCGTCGACACGCGAACCGGGTTCCTCGCGCAGGGCGCAGCCGGGCCGATGAACATCGACATCGCGGGCATCGACGCGTCGAGCCTGCGCATCACGATCGTGGGCACCGACGCCAGCACGTCCAGCGCGACCGACGACAACTTTGCGATCCTGCGCATCGACGCCGACCTGGTCGCGCGCACGTTCACGGGATCGATTCAGGACCTCAGCGGCCCCACCGATCGCTCGCAGTTCGCCTGGGCCAACCAGAGCTTCGGCAGCGCGGCGAGCGCGGCGCCGGACGTCACTGGATTTGTGGGCAACCGGCGCGACGTGATCGTCGACGCGACGGCGACGACGCTCTCGATCTCGTTCCCGCAGAATGCGCCTGCCCTGCAATACGCCGCCCACGTTGAGCTGCTCGACGTCGACTCGGACTCGCTCAACTCGCTCGGGTCCAGCACCGAGGTGCTCTCCACCACGGCGGGCACCACCGCGCGCTTCGACTTCCCGACCGACGCTGACCTGGTTGTTCTGACCGGCTATGGGTTCCGCAACGGCACCGTCGCGCAGCACGAGCGCAAGATGGTCTCGCGCGTGGTGATCCGCGAGGAGTCGGGCGCCTTCGTGGCCAGCGGTGTCATCTGCATGTTGGCGGGGAGCGGGACCGCGGAGACGGTGACCTTTGGGTTCCGGGACTACGTGGTGGGGACCGACGCCTCGGCGCCGTTTGTCAGCGCCTCCGCCGACACGGGCAGCGACACCGCGGCCGACGCCATCTCACGCCATGATCTCCGCCTCTACTTCGACGGCACCGAGCTCGTCGTGGAGGAGCCGGCGACCGTGTCGAGCAACTGGACGAACATGTACAACGCCCAGTTCTCCGAGCGGACCGGCGCCGGGTCGCCCGCACGCGTGTTCCCGGCGTCCTTCGGCGTGGGCGATTTCAACTCGGTGGGCGGCTCCGACTTCACGTTCGCCGTGCCCGCGGGCGCCACGGCCGGCGTCGTCCGCTACTCGGCGGTGTTCTCCAACGACACCAACGAGAACAGCGGCCTCGTCGAAATCTTCATCGACCTCATCAACAGCACCTCGAGCGGCCTCGTGTTCGGCAACCGCGTCACGGTGGGCGACCTCACCGCGTGGAGCGATGTCAGCCTCGACACCCCCACCCAGCTCGTCACCAACGCGGGGCTCGCGACTGGCGTCGTGTCCAACCACGCGAACCTCGGGGAGTACACCGACCCTCAGTTCGGCGGCATCACCGTCTCGCGCGAGTCGACGCCGACCGGCGAAGTCATCCGCGTGCAGACCGTGGGCAGCACCAACGCGTTCAACCCGTACGAGTTCGATGGCGCGGGCGCGAGCTGGCTGGGACGGGAGGGCATCCGGCTCGTGCGCGCGCCGGACGCGGGGACGTTCTCCGGCTCCGGATACGCCGTCGAGCCGGACGGTACCGTCGTGCTTTCTGTCGGCGCCATCGTGGCCGGCAACGTGCGCTGGACTCCGCCGGACAACTTCAACGGGAGCGTGGAACTCGGCGTCTTGCTCGACGGCGAGCCCGGCTTGATCTCGACGTTCGACCTCATCCCAGAGGCGCGCGACGACGAGAACGAGCGGCTCTCGGACGTGAGCGTCGGGGACACCGATCCCAGCGGCGACACCGTCGCGGCGCTGCTCGGGACCTCCACCCAGAGCCCCGCCGCGGTGAGCAACGGCATCGCCATCACGGCGCTCACGGGCGTGGGCACCGGGACGTACGAGTACTCGCTCGACGGCGGCGGAACGTGGCTCGCGGTCGGCGCGGTCAGCGAGACGAGCGCGCGCCTGCTTGGCCCAACCGACCGGCTTCGTTTCCTGCCCGACGGATCGACCGAGGGCACAGGCCGGTTCAGCTACGACGCGTGGGACCGGAGCGCGCTCGCGGCCGGGGACCTCGCCGACACGACGGCCGATCCGAGTGCGATCGCCGGCGCCGCGGAGACGCTCTTCTCCGTCGTGCCCGATGAGGCGACGGTGCGGGTCGCGGCCGCCTGTGGAAACGGCTTCCGCGAGCCCAACGAAGGCTGCGATGACGGAGGCACTGCGCCGGGCGACGGCTGCGATGCGGCGTGCCGCATCGAGAACGACGAGGCGTGCGGCGATGCGGCGCCGGGGCTGACAGGCGCCGCGTCCTGCGCAAGCGGCCTCTGTGACGTGACCGGGGGTGCGCCCGGTACGTGCGAGGCTCCACTCACGTGCGGCAACGGGGTTCTCGAGGCCGCCGAAGGCTGCGACGACGGGAACACGGCGAACGCCGACGGTTGCAGCGCGGCGTGCCTCGTCGAGACCGACAGCGCGTGCAACGCCGACGGGTCTGGGCTCACCGGTGCGTCCTCCTGCGAGAGCGGGATCTGCGACGCGACAGGCGGCGCGCCGGGTACCTGTGAGGCGGCCTTGGCGTGCGGCAACGGGGTTCTCGAGGCGGGCGAGGGGTGCGACGACGGAGCGAACGCGACGGGCGACGGCTGCGATGCGTCGTGCCAAATCGAAGACGGTGATGCCTGCAACGCGATGGCGCCTGGCGCGCTCGGCGCAGCCGGCTGCCAGAGTGGGATCTGCGACACGACGTCGGGCGCACCCGGGGTGTGCGAGCCGGCGCTGACGTGTGGCAACGGTGCGCTCGAGGCGGGCGAGGCGTGCGACGACGGCAACACGTCGGGCGGTGACGGATGCAGCAGCGCGTGCCGGATCGAAACGGGCGAGCCTTGCGGAGGAGGCGGCGCGGCGAGCTGCGCGAGCGGCGTGTGCGACACGACGGGCGGGGCGCCCGGCGTCTGCGAGGCGGCCGGTGCGTGTGGCAACGCGGTGCTCGACGCGGGCGAGGGCTGTGACGACGGCGGCACGGAAGCCGGCGACGGATGCAACGCGGTCTGTCAGGTAGAGAACGGCGTTGCCTGCAACGACATCGCGCCTGGTGCGACCGGCGCCGCGTCGTGCGCGAGCGGTCTCTGCGACGTGAGCGGGGGTGCGCCCGGGGTGTGCGAGGCCACGCTGGTCTGCGGCAACAACAGTCTCGAGGCGGGCGAGGGGTGTGACGACGGCGGCGTGGCGCCGCTCGATGGATGCGACGCCAACTGCCAGATCGAGAGCGGCAACACGTGCAACGCGGACGGGTCGGGTGCCACCGGGACCGCATCGTGCGCGAGCGGGATCTGCGACGTGACGGCCGGCGCGCCCGGCCAATGCGAGGCCGCCGGCACGTGCGGCAACGCGGTGTTGGAGGCGGGCGAGGGCTGCGACGACGGGGCGAACGCAGACGGCGACGGATGCTCGGCCACGTGCGCCATCGAGACAGGGACGCCTTGCAATGTCGACCCCGCCGGCGCGGTCGGCGAGGGGTCCTGCGCGAGTGGGATCTGCGATGTCACGGGCGGCGCGCCAGGTGTCTGTGAAGCGGCCCTCGCCTGCGGCAACGGTGTGCTCGAGGCGGGCGAGGGCTGCGACGACGGCGGTACCGCCGCGGGCGACGGGTGCGACGCGAGCTGCGCCATCGAGACAGGCACCGCGTGCAACGCGGTCGTGACGGGCGACACCGGTGACGCGAGCTGCGCGAGTGGGATTTGCGACGTCACGGGCGGCGCACCGGGCACCTGCGAGGCGGCCCTTGCGTGCGGCAACGCGGTGCTCGAGGCCGGTGAGGGGTGCGACGACGGCGGCACCGCCGACGGGGACGGCTGCAGCGCCACGTGTGCGATCGAAGACGGCGGCGTCTGCAACGACGACGCCTCCGGCGCCGAGGGGACGGCCAGCTGTGCGAGCGGGATCTGCGATGTCACGGGCGGCGCGCCGGGCACCTGTGAGCCGGCCGGCTCGTGCGGCAACGCGGTGCTCGAGGCCGGGGAAGGCTGCGATGACGGCGCCAACGTCGACGGGGACGACTGCGACGCCGCATGCCGGATCGAGGATGGCCAGAGCTGCAACGCCACCGCGCCGGGCCTGACCGACGCCGCGAGCTGCGCGAGCGGCGTGTGCGACGCGACCGGCGGCGCCGCCGTGTGCGAGCCGGCGGACACCTGCGGCAACGGCGTGCTCGAGTCGGGCGAGGGCTGCGACGACGGGAACACCACCGACGGAGACGGCTGCGCGGCGGCGTGCCGTGTCGAGGACGGCCAGAGCTGCAACACCACGGCACCGGGCCTGACCGACGGGGCGAGCTGCGCGAGCGGCGTGTGCGACGCCACGGTCGGGCAGTGCGAAGCGGCGGACACGTGCGGCAACGGACGGCTCGAGTTGGGCGAGGGCTGCGACGACGGGAACACGGCCGACGGGGACGGGTGCTCGGCGGCCTGCAGGCTCGATGACGGCAGCGCCTGCAACACGAACGAGGCCGGCGCGGTTGCGGGCGGAGGGTGCACGAGCGGGATCTGCGACGTCTCCGGCAACGCCGTCCCCGGTGTTTGCGAACCGGCGGACACCTGCGGAAACGGCGTGCTCGAGGCGGCCGAAGGCTGCGACGACGGGAACCTCTTCGAAGGCGACGGCTGCAGCGCGCTCTGCCTCGTGGAAAACGGGGCCACGTGCGGCGATCTCAACCCGGGCCTGCTCGGTGATGCGTCCTGCGTGAGTGGGATCTGCAACGCCACCGCGGGCACCCCAGGCTTGTGCGCGCCGGCCGACAGCTGCGGCAACGGCGTGCTCGAGACGGGCGAGGGCTGCGACGACGGCAACGTGTTTGGCGGCGACGGGTGTGGCGGCGACTGCACGATCGAGAACGGCAACGCCTGCAACGCCACCGCCCCCGGATTGATGGGGTCGGCGAGCTGCGCCGGCGGCTTGTGCAGCCCGGACGACCTGTGTGTGCCCGCGCTCACCTGCGGCAACGGCGTGCTCGAGATGGGCGAGGGCTGCGACGACGGTGACCTCGACGCGGGCGATGGCTGCAACAGCAACTGTTCGATCGAGAACGGGGGCACGTGCAACACCCGCGCAGATGCACGCACGGGCGATGCCGGCTGTGAGAGCGGCGTGTGCGACGAGACCGAGGGCGGCGCCGGCATCTGTGAGCCGAGCGCGGCGTGCGGCAACAGCGTGCTCGAGGCGGGGGAGGGCTGTGACGACGGGAACGCCGTCGACGGCGACGGATGCACCGAAGCCTGCCGCGTCGAGAGCGGCGGCGCGTGCGGGACGGTGGACCCCGGGCTCACCGGATCGGCGTCCTGCGCGACAGGGTTCTGCGCCAGCGACACGTCCATGTGCCGGAACCCGCCGGCCTGCGGCGACGGACGGCTCGACCCCGGCGAGGGCTGCGATGACGGCGGCGTGGCACCGGGTGATGGGTGCAACGCGTTCTGCCTGGTCGAGGACGGCGAAGGCTGCAACGCGACCTACCCGGGCGTGCGGCTCGAGGCCTCGTGCGCCAGCGGGATCTGCGACGCGACCGGCGGGGAGCCGGGGACATGCGAGCCGCCGAACACCTGCGGCAACAGCGTGCTCGAGGCGGGCGAGGGCTGCGACGACGGCAACGCGGACGCCAGCGACGGGTGCAGCGCGAGCTGCGCCATCGAGGACGGGAACGCCTGCAACACGACGTCGCCCGGCACAGTGGGGCCGGGGTCGTGCAGCAGCGGGGTCTGCAACCAGACCGCGGGCGTACCGGGGATGTGCATGGCCGCCGACATCTGCGGCAACGGCGTGCTCGAGGCCGGCGAAGGCTGTGACGACGGCGCGCTCGACTCCGGCGACGGTTGCGACGGTGCGTGCCGCATCGAAAACGGCGGCGCCTGCAACGCGCGTGACGTGGGCGAGGCCGGTGCGGACTCGTGTCAGAGCGGGGTGTGCGACGCGACCGGTGGCGCGCCCGGGATCTGCGAGGCGTCCAACACCTGCGGCAACGGCACGCTCGAGGCGGGCGAGGGCTGCGACGACGGGGGCACCGACCCGGCCGACGGATGCTCGGCGACCTGTACTCGGGAGCTCTCCGAAGCCTGCAACGACGCGGCGCCGGGCACGGTCGGCAACAGCTCGTGCGAGAGCGGCGCCTGCGACCAGACCGGGGGCAGCCTCGGCGTGTGTGTCGTCGCGGGGGTGTGCGGCAACGGCGTGCTCGAGTCCGGCGAAGGCTGCGACGACGGAGACCTCGACACGGGCGACGGATGCAACGCGATGTGCTTCGTGGAGATCGACGCGCCTTGCAACACGGCGCTCCCCGGTCAGCTCGGCAACCTCAGCTGCGCCACCGGACTCTGCAACACCGGCGGGGGCAGCCCCGGGGTGTGCCGCGTGCTTCCCGGTTGTGGCAACGGGGTCATCGACATGGGTGAGGGCTGCGACGACGGCAACAACGACCCGATGGACGGCTGCAACCAGCGCTGTCTCGTCGAGAACGGCACCGCGTGCGGCACGGAAGCAGACGGCGAGGTGGGCGACGCGTCATGCGCCAGCGGCGTCTGTGACGACAGCATGGGCGCACCGGGCGTGTGCCAGGCCAGCTGCGGCAACGGGGTGCTGGAGGACGGGGAGGGCTGCGACGACGCCAACGCGTTTGTCGACGACGGCTGCGATGCGGACTGCCTCGTCGAGGACGGCGCAGCCTGCAACGCGGACAGCGCGGGCGCGACGGGTGCGATGTCGTGCGCGAGCGGGATGTGCAACACCGGGGGCGGCGAGCCGGGGATCTGTTTCCGGCCCGACGCCTGCGGGGACGGACGTCTCAACCCCATGGAGGGGTGTGACGACGGCAACACAGACGATGGCGACGGCTGCACCAGCGCGTGTCTGATCGAGGCGGGCGAGGTGTGCGGCGATGACACGGCGGGCCTCACCGGCTCGGCCTCGTGTGCCAGCATGCGATGCGACACGAGCGGTGGCGCCCCTGGGGTCTGCGACGAAGCGCGCGCCGACGGCGGCCTCCCGGACGGGGGCGTCGGCGACGGTGGCGTGGGGGATCCGGACGCGGACGTGCGGCGGACCGGCGGCGTCGCGGGCGGTGCGTTCTGCACGGTCGACCCGGGGAGCCGGCCGCGCGCGCCGTGGTTGGTACTCAGCTTGGTGGGTCTCGCCTGGCTCGGAAGGCGCCGCCGCCGCTGAGGTCGGGACTGACGCGCATGCTACGGCAGCGTGGCCTGGCCTCGCGCAGTCCAACAGGTCGGCGGACACCCGTCTCCGTTGGGCTGATCTGGGGGTCCAGGCGCGATGTCGACCGTGAGCTCGGCCACGCGATCCATGCCCCGAAACAGGACGACGTCGACCGACTCGAAGGGCTCGCCATCGGGGTTGGTCGCCATGTCGTAGAATGGGTCGATGAGCGACACGGTCACGCGCTCCTCGTTCCACGTCAGATCGGTGAAGCGGTAGCCGAAGCAGGTGTTGGCCCCCGTCGCCTCCGGCCCAAACGAGCAGCGGAGCGACTGCAGCGGCGTCGTGATCTCGAGCCGGTAGGAACCCTCACTGAGATTCAGCGAGTGCTCGAGCTGGACCTCGAGTCGGCTCTCACAACCGACGAGCGTGCACTCGGCGGTGCAGCTGGCCAGCAACGGGACCAGCACCGCACCGAGGAGCAGCGGCCTCACTGCGGCAGGAGGATCCCCGGGTTGGGGAGGTTCCCGAGGTTCGGGGTTGCCGGACGGGTGGGGGCGTTCCCGCCGTTCGAGCCGGAGTTCCCACCGCCGCCCTGAAGCAGCTGGCGGTAGACGCGTGCCTGCGGCGAGTTGGGGTGCTGGTTGACGAAGTCTTGCATCATGCGCTGCGCGTTCCCCGACTGGCCGAGCGCACGCTGGGCCTCGATCAGCGCCGCCTCCTGCTGCGTCCGCCGATCTTCGTCGCCGTTGCCGCTGTTCGAGCCGCCGTTGGTGTTGCCGCTGTTCGAGCCGGTGTTGCCGGTGTTCGCTGCGGTGGGTGTCGTCTCCGTGGGAGACGTTGGCTCCACCGCCGGGGTGTCTCCGACCGCCTCCGGCACGACCGCCGGCACCACCGGCTGCGGCGGGGGCGCGACCGGTGTCGGCTGAACCTGGGGAGCGATCGGCGCGACCGGTGTGTCCACCGAGTCGACGTCCTCGTCCTCCTCTTCTTCACAGCCGCCCAAGGCCAGCGTGAACCCGAGCATCATCATCGCGAGCCAGCGCCCTGCACCCGTTCGTCGCATCGTCACTCCCACCAGAACTCGAGGGTACCTTTCGAGACGCTGTCCCGCCGCACCCAAACCTCACCTGTGGCTCCGCACCATTGCATCGCGCCCTCGACGACCCCGAGCTGGTAGCTGTCGATGAACCCGGCGAGCCCCTCGAACCGATAGGTTCCGTGTCCGTCGCCCAAGCGCTGGTACTGCACCTCGCCGAAGCTCACCGCGACGCCCCAAGCCCGTGAGCCCACGTCGAGAAGGCGCCCAAAGTCGCGGATGAACGCGTGGAACATCACGCGCCCGATCTGCTGGTCGGCCATCGCGAGAAAAGCGCTCCGTCCCAGTCGTCGCAGCCCTTCGCCGGGGGGCAGTCGCGGCCAGGCGATGCGCGCGGCGGCCACGAGGAGCCGAAGCAGATCGCCGTACGGGTAATCGAAGAAGGGCAAGATGCGGCGCTCGTTCATGCCGGCCTCCCTGAAGAGATCGACCTCGGGCTGTGCTGCCTTCGCGCACCGGATCGCGTCACGAAGAAACAGGCCCTTGCACGTCCCGTCGTGAGGCAGCGCGGACAGATGCGCGTCCAGGTCCACGTCGTTCGAGTACGACGGGGGCTGGGCATCACAAGCCGAGACGCGGAGCGGCACGTCCGCAACTCAGCGCGCTCCGAGGCCACCGTCAAGCGCCTGCCCCACAAACGCCAAACGGCGACCCGAAGATCGGGCCGCCGCGGCGGGATCGAGCGGAGCGGATTCAGCGACGTCGGCGGAAGGCGAACGCGACGCCGGCGAGTGCGAGCAGGCCGAATGCGGCCAGGGGGCCGGACCGGCCAGGGCTCGCGGTGCAGAGACCATCGCCACGGCCGCCGTCACGCCAGCCGGTGCCGGTCGTGCCTCCGGAGCCGTAGGGGTCGGTGCAGACGGTGGGGCAGACGATGTCGGGCGCGCGGTTCAGCTCGCTCGTGACGTTGATGAGCGTTCCGATGTCGTCGCCGTCGCTCGCGACCAGCACCAGGTCCTGGTCGAGCTGACCCGCGGGGAGATCGGCCGTCAGGCGAGTGAGGTAAGGTGCCTCGAGGTGCTCGAGCACCACCGCGTAGTCGTCCATCGCAGAGTGCTCGTTGCCCTGGTCATCGTAGCTCCTGTACCAAGCGATGGAGTCTGGCGCGGCGCCGGCGAACTCGGTGACCCAGCTGCGGCCGCCGTTGCGTGAGGCCGCCTCCTCGTAGCGAAGGTCGTAGTCGAACTGGCCCGTGGCCCAGTCGTAGGTGACCGCATCGCGGTCGACCTCTTCCGAGCCGAAGTTGTCCGGCTGGTAGCGGCCTTCGGAGAACACGAACAGCTCGAGGCCGACCGAACCTTCGACGCCCGCCGCGACCATGCGGAGCGGGAAGACGGGGTTGAGGCCCGGCATCGACACGCGAACCGGCACCATCTGGTTGACGCCCTCACCCGGGGCGAGCCGCAGGACGGCGAAGTTCATGTCCAGGTCCGTGTAGTGCCGGATGGTCGGCAGGATCGCGTCCGGCACGGTGTAGTCCCGGTCACGCAGCCAGTTGACCAGGGCCTCCGGGTCCTCGGAGCCGATGGTCACGGTCTCGTACGGGCCGATCGTGGCCTGGTGGTACACCTCGACCGGGGCGACGCCGGCGTCGGAGAAACCGCGGCCGCTGGAGTCGGCGGCGCCGGCGAAGCTGCCGCCGCACGGGTCGGAGCAGAACGTACGCGGAGGCAGCGGCGCCTGCAGGACAATCTGCGTGCCCGCCTCCAGCGCCTCGAAGAAGGCGTTGTCCGCGAGCTCGACCGGGACACCGCCCCGCACGGGGAGCACCCAGACGAAGTCTTCCGGCGCACCGGCGTACTCGATCTGATCCCAGAGCGTCGTCTGCTCCATCGTCAGCGAGACCGCCATCTGGTGGCGGGTGACGACCGTCGGGCTGCCTTGCGGGGCGAAACAGCCTCCGCACGCCGCCGCTTGGTTCGGGGCCAGCATGCCGGCCAGGCCGACAACGATGCTCAGGGCGGTGAGTCGTGCGCCCAGTGTGTTCACGGAAAGTCCCATGCCCAGACTCTGAGCAAACACCGGGCCAGATCTCCTGAAGCGCCAGATCACGACTCAACGACACGCCTGCCGCCCGGATCGCGCGACGTCGTCACAGCTCCCCGTGCCGGCGTGTGCCGCGGCTCAATCGACCCGCTGCACCGAGACGCCGGGTCGCGCCCGCAGCGCATCTCCGTCCGCCAGGGGCTGCTCGATGCGCAGGCGGGCGCCACGGCGGGCCTCGTCCAGACCGGCGTTGTTCTCCGAACGCTCGCGCTCGAGACGACGGATGCGGACGAGGCCGTGGCCGCCGCACAGGTCCCACTCGGTCTTGCCCTTGGTCGCCACGGGTCCGCCGACCACGCGCCAGACCCGCGCGTCCCCATCCCAGGCCCGAGGGCCGTTTCGCAGTGTCAGGTAGGCGTACGTCAGCTTCTCCCAGCGAAGCCCCGCGCCTCGCGCCAGGGCCGCTAGGCGATCGGGGAGCGCCAGGGCCAGCTCCGCGTGGCACCAGTCTCGCTCGCGCCGAAGCAGCGGACACGGCCCGTCACGAAGGCAGGGTCCGAAGACCGCGACGTCGGGGCGGGCCTCGAAGCGATCCCGCAGGCGCATCAGCTCGCGTGTCCCGTCCCGCATCGCGGGCTCCAGCACGATCAGCGCGCCCCCGGGCGCGAGTCGGGTCGAGAGCCCCGCGATCAACGTCTCGAGCGCCGCTCGCCGGTCGGACGGGCTGCGGTCGACGAAGAGCTCGTTGAGCGCGAGACCAAACACGATGAGGTCCGCCTCGGGAAGCGACGCCACGTTCAACGTTTCGAGATCCTCGCTCGAAGACGTCAGGGAGATCGGCGGGACGAGGCCCGCCTTCTGCGCCTCGCGAGCGAGCTGCACAAACGCGTCGAGGGAGGCCGTGTCCCGCTCGACCGCGTGGATCTGCACCGACGGCACCCCGAGCCGCTTCGCGTAGCCGGCCGCTCCGAGGGACGTGGTGCCCAGGCCCGCGCCGATGTCCAGCACCCGCCAAGGCCCCGACGGGAGCGCGCCGGCCGCGTGCAACTCGGCCAGAGGGCCTTCGACCTTCGGAAGATCGCGCGGGAAGAAAAACCGGAGACGCGCTGCGAGGCCCACCTCGCCCAGCCGATGCCGGTCTCGGGTGTAGAGCGCGCTGGCGGCCGCGACATGTCCCTCGAGCGCCTCGCCCGTCCGGTCGCGCGCGCCGAGCAAGGCGGGGCCGAGCTCGTCCAGCAGGTCGAGCCAAGCGGAGTCCAACGCGAGAGGAGGCGACATGACCCAACCCGGGTTATAACAGCCGAGCTTCCCTTGATGGGGCCGACTTCCTCGATGGGGCGACTTCCTCGATGGGGCCGACTTCCTCGATGCGGAGAGCGACCCCACGTACTTGAGCGCACCGCCATGAGCCAACCCTCTTCGCGCCCGCCGATCGCCTTCACGGTTCTGACCGCCGTGACCGCGCTTCTTTTCGTGGTGGCCCTCTACACGATCTTCTTCCACGCCCAAGTCGAGGCGCGGATGGGCATCGTGCAGAAGATCTTCTACTTCCACGTGCCCAGCGCGTACGCGATGTACCTGGGCTTTGCGATGTGCGCGATCGGCTCGATCGTCTACCTCGTCAAGCGAACCGAAGGCTGGGACGCCGTCGCGGTCGCCGGGGCCGAAGTGGGGCTGCTGTTCTGCATCGCCATGCTGATCACCGGACCGCTGTGGGCGCGCAAAGCCTGGGGGGTCTGGTGGACGTGGGACCCGCGTCTCACCAGCACGCTGCTCGCCGGGATGATCTTCACGGCTTACGTCGTGCTGCGTTCCTTCGGCGGAGGCGAGGCCGAGCGAAGGTTCGCGGCGGCCCTCGGCATCGTCGGCGCGCTCGACATCCCTGTCATCCACTACGCGGTTCAGCGCTGGCGGGGCACTCACCCCACCGTGATCACGAACCGGGGCGGCGGCATCACCGCGGAGATGGGCCACGCGCTCATCGTCAGCCTGGTGCTGTTCACCGCATTGTTTGCGCTGCTCGCCTGGATACGAATCCGACAAGAACGAACCCGACAAGCGTTGCGGTCCCTCGAACTCGAGGCGGCGGAGCGCGGGATCCTCGAGGACATTTGATGCGCACCTTGATCAAGACGCTCTCCGCTGTGCCCATCATCTCGGCCCTGCTGCTCTCGACGCTGATCGTCGTGGGAGTCGCGGCGGCGCAAGACGACCCGGGCGTCGACCCGGCTGATCAGCGTGCCGACACGTTCGAAGCGGCCACCGGTGCCCAGACGGAGAACGTGCCCGGCGGTACACTGATGATCGTTGCGTACGGCGCGGTCTTCATCCTGATCTTCGGCTATGTCGCTTCGCTCGCGATGCGCCAGAACAACACGCAGCGCGAACTCGACCGTCTCCGGCAGGACCTGGAAGCGTATCGCGCGGACGCTCCGCCGGCCGACGAAGGCGCCTGACGCCGTGCCGATCGAGCACATCATCTACATCCCCGGAATCCTCCTCGTGGGCTCGGCCATCGGCTATGTCCTTGGAGCCCGGGCAGCGCGGGCCGAACACGACCGCCGGCGCCGCGAACGCAAGAAGTAACCCCCACC
Source organism: Sandaracinaceae bacterium (assembly GCA_045106715.1). Classification (GTDB taxonomy): domain Bacteria; phylum Myxococcota_A; class Polyangia; order Polyangiales; family Sandaracinaceae. The sequence goes on along the minus strand of JBGCFC010000041.1, from coordinate 9,516 downwards.
CCGAGGACTCCCCTCTCCGATGCCCGATTTCGCCCTCTCCGAAGAGCAGCAGGCGCTCGCCTCCACTGTCCGTGATTTCACCGCCAAGGAGATCGTCCCGATCGCCGCGGAGGCCGACCGCGAGGGCAAGTTCCCGATGGAGGTCTATCGCAAGGCGTGGGAGCTCGGCATCGTCGCGCCCCTCATCCCAGAGGCGTACGGCGGCGCCGAGATCGGCGAACTCGAGCACTGTCTCATCGTCGAGGAGCTCGGCTATGGCTGCACTGGCATCCAGACGTCACTCGGCGCCACCACGCTCGCGGCCACCCCGCTGCTCGTCGCGGGCACCGACGCTCAGAAGAAGGAGTATCTCGGGCGGATCACCCGCGACGGAGTGATGGCGGCGTACGCGATCACCGAGCCCTCGGCCGGCTCCGACGCGGCGGGTCTCCAGTGCCGCGCCGAGAAGAAGGGCGACGACTGGGTCCTCAACGGCCAGAAGATCTACATCACCAACGCGAGCTTCGCGAACTGGTTCATCGTCTTCGCCACCATCGACCCGAGCACGCGCCACAAGGGCATCATGGCCTTCGTCGTCGACGCCGATTCGGAGGGGCTCTCCATCGGCAAGAAGGAAGACAAGATGGGCCAGCGCGCGAGCGACACCGCCACGGTGATCCTCGAGGATGTCGTCGTGCCCGCGGCCAACGTGATCGCGGAGGCGGGTCACGGGTTCAAGGTCGCCATGCAGACCTTCGACCGCACCCGTCCCGAGATCGGCGCGACGGCCTGCGGGCTGATGCGCCGCGCGCTCGACGAGTCCTGCCGGTTCGCCCTCGAGCGCGAGACGTTCGGGGTGCCGATCGCACAGCACCAGATGGTGCAGACCATGCTCGCGAACATGGCCATCACCTACGAAGCGACGCGCATGCTTGTGCACAAAGCGGCGTGGATGGTCGACAAGGGGGAGCGCAGCTCGTTGATCGCGAGCTACAGCAAGGCCTTCGGCGCGGACGGCGCGATGGCGGTGGCCACCGACGCGGTTCAGGTCTTCGGCGGCGCCGGCTACATGAAGGAGTACCCCGTCGAGAAGCTCATGCGGGACGCCAAGATCCTCCAGATCTACGAAGGCACGTCGCAGATTCAGCGCATGGTCATCGCGCGAAGCGTGCTCGCCAACTACGCGTGAGGGGGCTCGTGGGGCGTCAAAAGAGCGGTACGGCGGCCTCGTTGGCGGCGGTTCTGTCCGTGCTGCTGTTCGGGCACGCCTCCGCGCAGCCCCCGGTCGAGACGGGCGCGGGCCCCGATGCGGTCCCGTTCTTGGGCGGGGAGCGCACGATCGCCGAGATCGAGAGCCAGCTGGCTCGCGACATCCCTCGCCGTTTTCGACAGGTCGGCACGAGCAGCGTCACGCTGAGGATCGATTTCCAGGGGGCGTCGGCGGCGGCGTTCAAGCCGCGGACCCGCAGCCACCCGCGCGGCTTTCAGGCGGAGATCGCCGCGTACCGGGTCGCCCGGATGTTGGGCATGGACAACGTGCCGCCCGTCGTTCCGCGTCAGCTGCCGCGGCCCCTGCTCGACAACCGTTTCGAGAGCGACGACCCCTCTGACTGGGAGCCGCTCCGGCGAGAGATCTTATGGGACTCGCCCGGGGTGGTGCGCGGGGCGACGATCTACTGGGTGCCTTCGCTCGAGCGCTCCAGTCTGGACACGGTCAGCGGTCTGCAACGGGCGGCCGACTGGCTGCGCGTCGGTGGCGCGCTGCCCGACGGCGCCGCAGCCGAAGCGCGCGATCTCTCCACCATGATCGCGTTCGACTACCTCATCGGAAACTGGGACCGCTTCAGCGGAGGCAACGTCTCGAGCGACGGCGCGGGGCGCCTGTACGTTCGTGATCACAACGTTGCGTTCCAGGCTCCCCTCAACGACGCGCGCTACACGCGGGTGCAGGCCCACCTCGAGCGCGTGCAGCGGTTCAGCCGCGGGTTCGTGGAGCGGGTCGAGGCGCTCGACCAGGCGTCGCTCGAGGGCGCGCTACGGATCTCGGACGGCCAGGCGAGTTTGCTCGTCCCCGCGCAGATCGACGAGCTGATGGAGCGCCGTCTGGCCCTGCTCAGCTACGTCGGCGGCCTCGTCTCGGTGCACGGCGCCGAGGATGTCCTCGTCTGGGAGTGATCAGGCCTCGACGGAGGCGCGGTCGAGCGTGTCGCGGATCGTGGTGAGCAGCTCGTTCCCCTGGATCGGCTTCTGAAGCGTGCCTGCGATTCCGTCGGCCGGGAACTTCTCCATGACTTCCTGCGCGGCGTAGCCGCTCATCAGGATGACCGGCAGGTCTGAACGTATCTCGCGAAGCGCGCTGAAGACCTCGTCACCCCCGCGCTTCGGCATACTGAGGTCGAGCAGCACGCAGTCGAACACGTCGGGTTGGGCCGTGAACACCTCGATCGCGCGGTCTCCGTCCTCCGCTTCGGTCACCTCGAAGCCCTGGTGGCGCAGTCTCCGGGCGAGGATGCTCCGGAGCCCGTCTTCGTCGTCGACAACCAAGACGTGGGCGCTCGTCTGGGTCGCGTCGGGCGCTTGACTCGACGGGCGCGCTGGCTTCGCCACGGCCACCGTTGGCAAGAGGATGGTGAAGGTCGTCCCGACGCCCGGCTCGCTCTTCAGGGTCATCGCGCCGTGGTGATTCAGGATGATCCCCTTGGCCGCCGCGAGACCGAGCCCGCGCCCCGTGAGCTTCGTGGTGAAGAAGGGGTCGAAGATCCGAGCGATGGTCTGTGCGTCCATCCCGCAGCCGTCATCCTCGACGGAGATCGTCACGTATTCGCCGGCCGGGAGCGCCTCTTGGGGCGCGATCTCTGCCAGCTCGTCTTCGTTGTGGCGTGCGATGGAAGACCGCACGTCGATTCGCCCGGTCTCGTCGCCCTGTGCCTCGGCCGCGTTCATCACCAGATTCATCATCACTTGCAGCAACTGGTTCTGGTCCCCGTTGACGAACACCGGCGTGTCGTGCAGCGCGTAGGCGAGGGTGGTCTTCTTCGAGAGTCCGGCGTGCACGAGGCCGCGCAGCTCCCCGAGCAAGGCACCCACCTCGAGCTTGCTCGACTCGATCGAACCGCGCCCCGCGTAGGACAGCATCTGCTTGCAGAAACCGCCCGCTCGCTGGCTGGCCGCTGCGATTTCCGTGAGCATCTCGCGGTCCGGGGCGTCGTCGCTGATGAGCTCGAGCGCAAACTCTGCGTTGGCCAAGATGGTGGCCAGCACGTTGTTGAAGTCGTGGGCGACGCCTCCCGCGAGCACGCCGAGGGCCTCCATCTTGGCTGCCTGGCGCAGCTGCTCCTCGAGCTCGAGCTCGCGCAGTCGCTGCTCGCGCAGCGCCTCCTCGGCGCGCCCTCGTTCGACCGCGAGGCCCGTCATGCGCGCGGCGGCGCGGAGGTTCCTCAGCTGGAGCTCGGTAGGCGCGCGGGGCACCGGGGAATACAGCGCCAGCGCGCCCAGGACCGCGCCCGAGCCGCTCGTGAATGGGTTGGACCAACACGCGGCCACGCCGGCGCGCTTGGCGAGTTCGGCGAACGGCTTCCAAAGGGGGTCCCTCTGAATGTCCTCGACGACGACCCGCACATTCCAGAAGATGGCGGTGCCGCAGGACCCGACATGGGGTCCGATGGCAAAACCATCGATGGCCGAGTTGTACTCCTCGGGCAGGCTGGGGCCGGCGCCTCGCACGAAGTGACCGTCCTCCACCAGAAGGATCGAGCACTTGTAGCCCGGGTTCTGCTCCTCGACGATGCGCGCGATCCGGTGGAGCGTGCCGCTGACGGTCGCGGCGTCGCCCTCCTCGGGCGCGATCGCCTCCTGGGACTCTGCGCAGTGGCCCAGCACCACCGTGGCCCCCGCCTGCCGCGTGACGTTCAGCTCCAGCGGCAGCCCCTCGCCGTCCTTCGTGCGGTGCCGGACTTGGATGCTCCCCTCGCCGCCGACGAGGCGCTCGCGGAGGCGCGCGTGGTCACGCGGGTCGATCCAGTCGAGCAGCGGCTGTTGGGCGAGGTCGGCCCGGCTGAAGCCGACCTTCCGACCGAACGCCTCGTTGACGCGAAGGAATCCGCCCGCGTCGGCATCGCGGACGATCATGGGCGGGTCAGCGGGGTCCAAGACGGAGCCCGCGGCGGGGAGTTGACTCTGCGGCACGCCGAGAGCCAACGGCATCTCCGCCGGAAGTTGGAGGCGGTGGACGCACAGCCGGTCCCGCCCCTTCACGACGCAGGTGCTTCGGCCGTTCGTGTGAGCATGCCGAAGGTTCTCCTCGTCGATGACGACGCGCCGCACACGCGCATCACGCGACTTCGTCTCGAGAAGGCCGGCTTCCATGTCGAGATTTCGAATCGGTCCTACGGGGTGCTGAACCTCATCGCGGCGAGCCAGCCCGACGTGGTGCTCCTGGATATGGAGATGCCGGGCCTGAACGGGTTGGAGCTGCTCGACCTGCTGCGTGAGGACGACGAGCTGGCCCGAACGCGGGTGGTCTTCTACTCCGGGATGGCCGAGACCGAACTCCGGGCGCGAGCGGAGGCCACGGGCACGGCATTCGCCCATAAGATGGGAGAGTTCACCCAGCTTCTCCAGGTGTTGCGCGCCGCCTGAGCGATGGCGGCTGCGGCCCCTCGAGTACCCTGCTGTTCACGTGAACACAGGGGGGATGGACGCGGATCGTCGCCGATGCTGCTTTCGCGATATGCTCGCGCGGGTGAAGACGGGCCGATGCCAGCTTGGGAGCTGATCGCCGTGGGAGTCGGCGGCCTTGGGGCCGGCCTCGTGGTCTCGGCGTTGCTGCTGCAAGGGCGTCTGCGGGGATACGCCCGCCAAAGGCTGGAGCGCGACGTGGCGCTTCGACGTCTCGTCGTGCCGGTGCTGGAGCGTCGGGCGGACATGCTCGGGATCCCGCCGGCATCGCGTGGGAGCGACACCGAGACTCCGTACGAGCTGGTCCTCACGCTCGCGCGCGCGATCGGTAGCCTCGAAGAAAGCGCCGACCTTCCGTTCGGCGATACGGTCGAGGTGTCGAGAGAAGATCTGCAAGGCCAAACGCCGTCGGGGGACCGGGACGTGGGTGAGTAGCAAGCGCAGGAGAGGCAGTGTGAGTAAGAGACGCAGTGTGAGTAAGAGACACAGGCTGGGTCGGAGCGCGGTACAATGAGGGCACGATGACTGACGGCAACGATGAGCCGGCGTTCCGGCGGAGCGTGTCCGAGATGCTCGCGCTGGTGGTGCACGATCTGCGCAACCCGGTCGCGACGATCAGCGCCAACGTGTCGTTCGTGCGTGAGGAGGGCGCCGAGGCGCTGCAGGGGGACTCCGACTTGGTGGAGGCCCTCGACGACGTCGACTTGGCGATGAACGACCTGATGCGCGGGCTCGAGCAGCTGGCCTGGATCGCGCGTTGGATTGGCGGCAGCAAGCCCGTTGAAGCGGCGGGCGGCGACGTGAGGCAGGCGGTCGAGTCTGCGCTTCACCGCATCGAGAAGACGGTGCCCGTGACGTACGCCGACGTGCTCGGCGAGACGAAGTACGGGGGCGCGCCGCTCAGCCGCACGGTGGAGCTGCTCGTCCGGAACTCCCTCCAGCACGACGCTCGCGGCACCCCACGCGTGGACGTGCGCCGGGAAGAGGACGTGGTCATCATCGAGGTGCGGGACGCCGGAAGAGCGGTGGGCGCCGATCTACGCGAGCACGTCTTCGATCTGGACGGGCAGCAGGTGATCAAGAGCCGCCCCGACGGTCGCTACTCCCGCGCGCTGGGCTTGCTCGCCGCGCGCGCCCTCGCAGACGGCCTGCACGCCACGCTCGAAGCGGGCGGAACCGACGGCGACGCCTGGTTCCGTCTCCGCGTGCCCGCGCGGTAGTCCGGCCAGCTTCCCGTGGGAGCCCGAGACGCGGGGCCCGAACGAATCTCTCAGTCGAGAATCTCGAAGCTCTTCACGCGGACGGCGCTCCCGATCATGCCGATGCTCACGTCGACGGGCTTCTCCTCGTCGGCCTCGATACGTGCACGGGCCCCGTTCTGTTTCAGCCCGTCCGGGGCCCCGATGAGCTCGATCTGTTGGCCGTCATCGGTGATCAGCGCCCAGACGCCGCCCTCGATTCCGATCTTGCGAATGGTTCCTTGCATGGACTCCTCAGAGAAGACGCGGCTTGACACGATGTCGGCCGCCCTTCGATGCTCTCAGCATGGACGACGCAACCCTCTCGCGCACCCTCACCCAGCTCGGGTGGAGCGCGACCGACCACGGTGAGAACACCTACAAGGTGACCCACCAGACCGGTGAGGGGGAACTCATCGTCTATGTGCGCCTCACGGACAACTGGTTGATCGCCTCGGTTGTTCCCTTTCTCACGACGCGAGGGGACAACTCCTTCGAGCTGGCACGCTGGCTGCTGCGGATGAACCGCGACATGTACCAGTGCAAGTTCGCGTACGACGAGGACGGCGACGTGGTGCTCACGGTCGAGTTGCCCACCGAGAGCCTCGATTTCGGTGAGATCGAGTCGGCCCTCAAGTCGCTGCTCAAGCACGCCACGGAGCACCGTTCGACGTTGCGCGAAGCCGCGAGCTGATCGCCCGGGTCTCGGGGGCTTCTCTCAGCGAGGGGCCGAATCGTCGCCGGCTCCAGCTCGCCGGCTCCTCGGCTTCTTGACGGACCGCGGCTGCGATTCCATAGCCCGGACAGACCATGAGCGATCTGACTGAATCCGTTGTGCGCGAGGCCTTGCAGGGCATCGTCGATCCCGTCTTCGACAAGCCGATGCTCGAGCTGGGCACCTTGTCCGGCCTGCGGCTCGAGGGGACCACGGTCCACGCGAAGGTGCGGCTCTCCAGCCCTTCGCAGGCGCTGCAACTGCAGCTCACAGAGCAGATCGGTGAAGCCCTCCGCGGCATCTCGGCCACCGCCGAGCTGACGTTCGAGACGGCGGTGCCGACCCGTGAGGTGATGGGCGACGACCCCATTCCGGGAGTGAAGAACGTCGTTCTCGTGATGAGCGGCAAGGGCGGCGTCGGAAAATCCACCTGCGCGGTCAACCTGACGCTCGCGCTCAAGGCGATGGGCGCCCGCGTCGGGCTGCTCGACGCCGACATCTACGGACCGTCGATCCCGACCATGATGGGCATCAGCGGGCACCCCGTCAGCAAGGACGGGAAGCGCATCGCACCGATGCAGCGCTTCGGGGTCGAGATGATGAGCATCGGGTTCCTCCTCGAGGACGAGACTCAAGCGATCGTCTGGCGTGGCCCGATGCTGCACGGTGCGCTCAAGCAGTTCCTCGAAGACGTGGACTGGGGCGAGCTCGACTACCTGGTGCTCGACCTTCCTCCCGGCACCGGGGACGTGGCGCTCACGATGGCGCAGCGCCTCAAGGTGTCCGGCGCGGTGGTCATCACGACGCCGCAAGAGGTCGCGCTTCAGGACGTCTACAAGTCGGTCTCGATGTGCGAGAAGCTCAAGGTGCCCGTCCTCGGGGTCATCGAGAACATGAGCTGGTTCATCGACAGCGCGGGGGTCAAGCACGAGCTGTTCGGGGCCGGCGGCGGCCAGAAGATCGCGGACTTCGCAAAGGCGCCCCTGCTCGCCCAGATCCCGCTCGACACGGAAGTACGCGAGTGGGGCGACAAGGGCATGCCCGTCGTGCAGAGCCGGCCCGACTCGGAGGCTGCGAAGGCCTTCGGAGCTGCTGCCGAGTCTGTGGCCAACGCGGTCGCGCAGCGTCACTTCAAGCGCACGGGCGGCGAGAAGGCGCCGCCGGCGAAGGGCCCGACGCGCCTCAAGATCGTGCGCTGACGCCCGAGCGGCAATGGATCTCTTCGACCACGCGAGCGAGCAAGATCTCGAGGGCGCCCCGCTCTCCGATCGGATGCGGCCTCGCTCGCTCGGCGAGGTCGCCGGGCAGTCTCACCTGATCGCGTCCGACCGACTTCTGGCGAAAGCGATCCGCGGCGACCGCATCCCGTCGATGATCCTCTGGGGCCCTCCAGGGACCGGAAAGACGACGCTGGCCAAGGTCATCGCCACGGAGACGCGCGGCACCTTCGAGCCGTTCTCGGCGGTGATGGGCGGCGTGCCCGCGCTGCGAAAGCTGATGACGAAGGCCAAGGAGCGCAAGAAGCTCTACGGGCGGCCGACGGTGCTCTTTGTCGACGAGATCCACCGCTTCAACAAAGCCCAGCAAGACGCGCTGCTGCCGCACGTCGAGCGCGGCACCGTCATCCTGGTCGGCGCGACGACCGAGAACCCGTCGTTCGCGGTCAACGCGGCGCTCCTCAGCCGGGCTCGCGTGTTCCGCCTCGAGGCGCTGCCGGAAGACGCGCTCCAGACCATCCTGCGGCGCGCCCTCACAGACCGCACGCGCGGTCTGGGCGAGCTGGAGATCGAGGTCGAAGACGAAGCGCTGGCGATGATCGCGGAGCTGGCCCGGGGTGACGCCCGGCGCGCGCTGGACGTGCTGGAGCTGGCGGCGCTCGAGGCGCACGCGGCGAAGAAGCCACTCGACAGCGAGCTCGCGCGCGAGGCGTTGGCCGAGAAGACGCTCCTCTACGATAAGAGTGGCGAGGAGCACTACAACGTCATCAGTGCGTTCATCAAATCCATGCGCGGCAACGACCCGGACGCCGCGCTCTACTGGATGATGCGCATGCTCGAAGCGGGAGACGACCCGCGCTTCGTCTTGCGACGCATGATCATCTTTGCCTCCGAGGACGTCGGCAACGCAGACCCCTCGGCGCTGCGCGTGGCGCTCGACGCCGACGCGGCGTTCCACCGCCTGGGCATGCCGGAAGCGATGTTCGCGCTGGCGCAGTGCTGCACCTACCTGGCCAGCACCGTCAAATCGAACGCGAGCTACGACGCGTGGAAGGCCGCTCAGGCCGATGTCCGTGAACACGGTCCGCTGCCCGTCCCCATGTCACTCCGCAACGCCCCCACCAAAGCCATGAAGCAGTGGGGCTATGGCGAGGGCTATCGCTATCCCCACGCGGAGGGCGGCCACGCCTCTGGGGCGACGTATCTGCCGGAGGCGCTGCTCGGGCGCCGGTACTATCACCCGCGGCAGAGCGGCTTCGAGATCAAGCTGGCCGGCCGGTTGGCGCGGCTCCGTGGCGAGACGCCGTCCGACGACGGAAAGAGCTGACCGCGTCAGACGACGGTGTCTTCGGTCAGGTACGACTCGATCGCCTTGGCCATGCTCTCGAGGTTGAGCGTCAGCTGCCGCATCACGAATTTCTCCGCCACGCGCGCGAGCGACCCCGTGAGGAAGCCGGGAATGCCGCGCCGGTCGAGCTCGACCGACAGCTCCCCGTTCAGGTCCATGCGGGTCTTCTCTGGGCCGAGCGCGATGAAGCGCATGTGCCCTTCGCAGCGCACGGTTTGCTGGAACGCGCGCGGGAGGATGGTCCAGCTGCAGCTGTGTTCGGCGTGGTTCCAGAGGGCGTCGTCGTCCCACGAGAGGAAGCGCGCCTCCAGCGACTGCGCGAGCGCGGCAGGCAGTTCCGTG
>JBGCFC010000040.1:0-15492 GCA_045106715.1 Sandaracinaceae bacterium | reverse complement strand
CGGCGAGACCAGCGTCGGTCAGATCGCGACCTTCCATCAGCTCAAGTCCAAGAGCGTCGTGCGGGATGTCGGCCGTGTGATGGGCATGTCCCCCGCCGACGCGGGCCGCATCGCGTCGCTCATCCCCGAGGCGGTGCAGGGAAAGACCGTCCCGATCAAGAAGGCGCTCGTCGACGAGCCGCGCCTCAAGGCGACCTACGACGAGGACGAGGGCGTCCGCGACCTGCTCGACACCGCGATGCAGCTCGAGAACCTCAACCGTCACGCGGGCATGCACGCGGCGGGTGTCGTCATCTCCGAGGGCCCGCTCTGGGACCACGTGCCCGTGTTCTGCCCGGAGCCCGGGGTCTACGTCACGCAGTACGACAAGGACGACGTCGAATCGGCCGGGTTGGTGAAGTTCGACTTCCTGGGCCTCAAGACGCTCACGGTCATCGACATCGCCGTGTCGCTCATCGACAAGCGCCCTGACCGCTCCGAGCCCTTCGACATCAACGCGATCCCGATGGAGGACAAGGCTACCTTCTCCCTCCTTCAGTCCGGCGAAACCACGAATGTATTCCAGCTGGAAAGCTCGGGCATGCAGGGCCTCTTCCGCCAGCTCAAGCCCGATTGTTTCGAGGACATCGTCGCCGCCGTGGCGCTCTACCGACCGGGCCCGCTCGGCACTGGAATGGTCGAGGATTTTGTTCAGCGCAAACACGGCCGTGTGCGCGTCGAGTATCCGCACCCTTGCCTCGAGGGCATCCTCAAGGACACCTACGGCGTCATCGTCTACCAGGAGCAGGTCATGCAGATCGCCCGGGAGATGGGCGGCTACAGTCTCGGTGGCGCGGACATCCTGCGCCGCGCGATGGGCAAGAAGAAGGAGAAGGAGATGGCCAAGCAGCGCGCCATCTTCATCGAGGGCTCCCTCAAGAACGGCCACTCTGCCGAGGAGGCCGGCGGCATCTTCGACCTCGTCGCCCACTTCGCGGGATATGGTTTCAACAAGAGCCACAGCGCCGCGTACGCGCTGATCACCTATCAAACGGCGTACCTCAAGGCGCACTACCCCGTCGAGTTCGTCGCCGCGACGCTGACCGCCGACAAAGACAAGACCGACAAGGTGGTCCGCACTGTCGCCGAAGCGCGCTCGATGGGCATCACCGTGCTGCCCCCCGACGTCAACCAGTCGGAGATCGACTTCACCGTCGTCTACCAGCGCCCCGACAAGCCTAAGAAGCGGCGCCCCAGCCAACCCGTCTCGCTCAAGGGTGAGGTTCGGGACCCCGAGGGCCCGCAGCTCCGGTTCGGCCTCGGCGGCGTCAAGGGCATCGGCTCCAGCGCGCTCGAGGCGGTGTTCGAAGCCCGAAGCACCGTCGACGAAGAAACCGGCACACGCACCCAGCAGCCGTTCACGGATCTCTTCGACTACACCTCCCGCGTGGACCTCGCCCGCGTGAACAAAGGCGTGGCCGAGGCGCTCGTCCAATGCGGGGCGTTCGACACCGTGCATGCGCAGCTCGACGTCCACCGCGCGGCCGCGCACACGGCCATCCCTGCCGCGTTCGAGCGCGGCAAGCGCGCGAGCCTGGACCGCGAGGTCGGCCAGACCGACCTGTTCGGCATGCTCCAGCCTGCCGCGGACGCCGGCCCCGTGAACCGCTTCCCCAGCGTCGACCCGTGGGACCTCCGCGAGTTGCTCGCCCGCGAGAAGGGCACCCTCGGCTTCTACGTCTCGGGCCACCCGCTCGATCGCTACACCACCGAGCTCAACCGCTTCTGCTCCGTCAACAGCGAGTCGCTCCAGGGCGTCAAGCCGGGGACCTCCATCACGATGGGCGGCTCGGTCGAGGGCTACCGGGAGCGCAACACGAAGAGCGGCGGCAAGATGGCCTTCTTCCACATCGAGGACTCCCTCGGCCGCGTGGAAGTGATCGTGCGCACCAAGACGCTTGAGGCCGCCCGGGAGGCGCTGACCGCCGGCGACCCGATCCTGCTCACCGCCTCCATCAAGTTCGAGTTCAAGCGCGACGGAAACGACAGCGGCAGCGAAGAGAACGAGACCAAGCTCGTGCTCGAGAGCGCCCAGAGCCTCTCCGAGGCCCTGCGGGAGAAGACCAAGTCCGTCCGGATCCGCCTCAAGGTGGAGAAGACCGAGGCGAGCAAGCTGGGCAGCCTCAAGTCGGCCATCGAAAAGAACCCCGGCCCGTGTCCGCTCACGCTCGAGATCTGGAGCGCCGAAAAGTGGATCGTCTCCATCGGCCGAACGGGGTACAGCGTCGAGCCCAGTGAAGCCTTCATGAGCCGCCTCGAACAAATCTTCGGTGAGAAGGTGTGCGAGCTGCGCTGAGCGAGCTGGCTGAGCGAGCTGGGCCCACGGTGAAGGGGAACGCAACCGCCCGCGGCTCGACGTCCGATGCCAGCTGAGCCTGGGGGCCCCAACGAAAATCGGGCGCCCCCCTTCAGGGACGCCCGACGTCGGTCGATGAGTGCATTTCCGGCGCGGGTCAGGCCGCGCGTCGGATCGTCCGCTGGGGGCCGCGCACCGTCATGACATTGACACCCGTGTCGACAATCTGGTCCTCGACGACCGACGCGAGCGCCTGCATTGCGAACCGTCCGCGCCCCGACGACGTGCCCGCGTCGAGGAACAGCTGCCCCTCGCCGGACGCCACCATCTCTGAGACGAGCGTGCGGATCATCAGCGAGCGCGAACCGAGGGTCGAGGAGTCGAACCCGTCCGCGCCGACCAACGCCGCGGCCAACAGACGGGAATCACGACCCTTTTCCTCGATGCAAGCGCGCACTCGCATCGCGAGCGCGGAGGGGGACTCGCCCTGACGCTGGAGCACCACAGCCACCTCGTCCGCCTCGGCGCGCAAGGAGTCGAGCCAGCCGCCCCATCCCGCGTTCTGCTCTGCGATGAGCACTGCCAATGTCTTCGAGTTCGCCATGGTTCTCTCTCCGGTTCCTGCTAGGTCATCGCTGCAGCAACACTGGTGCCAAAACGTTTTCCGTCCAGTCCTGCTCTACAACGCGTGCCAGTCTGTTCTATTCGTCACACTTCTCTGTGCCGTATGACGCACACTTCGTTGCATTTGTGACGCGCTGCGTCGCGATTCGGTCTATCCGAGCCGGCGCGCTCCCAGGTGAGCGTCCCTAAACGCAGGCATGACACCAGTGGCGCCTCGGGTGGCCACCCTGGCGGATCGACTGACCACCCCTCTTCGCTTGACGACCTGTGCGGAGGTGCTACACGCCGTTCCGCCGAGCGGGCTGTTAGCTCAGTTGGTAGAGCAGCGGGCTTTTAACCCGACGGTCGTGGGTTCGAGCCCCACACGGCCCATGGTCTCCTTGACCGCCAGGTTCTTTTTCATGTTCGTCAGTCCTGTCCCTATCGTCTAGTTGGCCCAGGACGCCGGCCTTTCACGCCGGTAACGCGGGTTCAAATCCCGCTGGGGACGTTCTCAAAGGAAACGCTAATCCCGAGCGCTTCCGGGATCCTGAGGGGCGCCCGCATGTGGTACATGCGGGCGCTCTGATCCGCCTCGCAGAGGATCGGTCCGCCGAGGAGCCCCTCCAGTACGGATCGGGCCTCGTCGGGGTTGCGCTCCATGATTGTCTGCATGTCGTCGATCCGGCGGCGCGCCTCGCGCCTCATCCGGTGCAGCTCCATTTCGATCGCCTTGGGAGCGGCCTGCTTGACCTCCAGCTCGGCCTCCAGTCGGGAGACCTCCTGCTCGCGATCCGCGATGGCCCGAATCACGGTGCTCGACTGGACGCCGGTCGCCAGAGCTGCCGTGAGGTTCGCCATCTCGCTCCGGAGCTGTCCGACCCGCTCGTGGAGCTTGTCGGTCTCGGCCGGGAGCCGGTTCACGCGGGCCGTGAGCTGCGCGCGCACCTGATCCACGACCGCGACCACGAGCTCCTCCGTGAGGATGTTGGTCTCGATCCAGTCGATCACCGCCTTGTTCATCCCGGCGACGGGCCGCCCCAAGGTGTTCGTGCAGACGCTGTTCCCCCGATCCCGATGCCACTTACATGAGTAGACCTTGATCGGGGCACGGCCCTGGCGGCGGTTCGACGCGGTCATCGGCCCGCCGCACTCGGCGCACCTCGCGAGCCCAGTCAGCAGATACTTCGGCTTCCTGCCGCGAGGGCTGCGACCGAGGCGCGCGTTGTTGCGGTGACGGTCCTGGACACGCTTCCACAGCTCCTCCGGGATGATCCGTAACTCGGGCACATCGACGTGGACCCACTCCTCCGGAGGCCGCTCGACGCGGACCTTTGTTCCGCCCCTGTACGTCTTCTGGAAGCGGTTCCAAATCAACTCGCCACGATAGAGATCACGCCGGAGCATCGCCCGAATGGCCGAGCTGGACCACGAACCGGTGCCGCGCTTGCCCGCTCGGGGCGGGGGCACGCCGCGCTCGTTGAGTCGTTTGGCGAGCGCTCGGAGCCCCGCACCCTCGGCGTAGCGCTCGAAGAGCTCGCGCACGAGGTCGGCCTGCTCTTCGTTGATGGCGCGCACGGTGCCGCCCTCGGGCCGGCGGACGTTGTCGTAGCCAAAGACGAGCCCGCCCGCGACCAGCCCCTTGCGCGCCTTGTTCAGGAGGTGCTCGTGGGTCCTCTGCGAGATCTTCTCCCGCTCCAGCTCGGCGGCGAAGTTCCGCACCGCGACGTCCGTGTACGATTGCGCGCATAACCGCGGCAGCGGGGTCGACGCGCGACCAGTCTACGGCTCGAGTGGTCCGGGTGGCGGAACTCCCCTCCCGAGAAAGAAGCGCACCAACCGAGCTGACTCGAACGAGCGCCTCGGCCCGCGAGCTGAGCACGTTTGCGTCGGGGCGCGAGGGCGGCGGACTGGGCCGCGGAGTCCACGGGGCGCCGGGGGAGCTGGCAGCTCCCGATGTCGCAGGTGTCGGCCGCGGTGTCCTCAGCGGCGGCGCTTCGGAGCCTCGATGTACTTCCGTGCGATTTCGAAGAGACGACTCTCCGGCTCGCGCCCCCTCGCGCACGGCTTCGAGGAGATTCGCGCGCGAGGAGACGACTGGTCCGGCCGAGGCGCGCTCGGGGTCAGCCCCCCGTTCGAGTGGCAGCCTGGGCCCTGCCCGACCCGCCGGCCGGCCTTCGGGGGAATGCGAATCCCGGGGGTAACGAACTTGCTAGGCGAGACTCGAGACTCAAGCGACTATCCCCCATGGACACGGGAGAGGGTCCGCACTCGGGCGTGCACTTCGGCAAAACGCAGCGCGGCTACATCCCACTGGAAGAGCAGCAAAACCAATGAGCACGACGGCGCGTGTACCGGTCCTGGTTCGACCGGGTGAGTTCGAACCCGAGAATCACTACTATCCGCGCGTCCTCAACGCGCAGATCCACCCGTTGGTGCGCTTCTTTCTCGGGATGGACAACGCTCGGATCGCTGCACGCTATTGCCACCTCCATCCGCTCGTAAAGGAGGAGGCGGTTCTTCATGCACTCACGCATAAGACGACGCACTTTCGGTGGGGAGGGGCAGACCTCTTTCACGCGGCCGACGCCGACGGGGTCCGTCGGATGTACGTCATCGAGACGAACAGCTGCCCATCGGGGCAGAAGTCGATTCCTCGCCTCGAGGAGATGGAGGAGCAGGGGAGCTACCGGCGCCTTCTCAGCCAGACGTTCGTCCCGATGCTCAAGCGCCGCGGCCTTCCACCGGGCGCTCTCGCGGTGCTTTACGACAAGAACTACATGGAGGTCTCCGGGTATGCAGCGGTGATCGCCGACCTCACGGGGGAGGACGTATGGCTCGTCCCGTGCTTCGTGGATGACGATCCGCCGTGGGTGCGCGTGAATGAAAAGCGCATAATCGAGATCCGCACGCCTGACGACGAGTGGCTCGAAGTGCGCGCTGCGTACCGCTACGTGACCCAGCGGCCCTGGTCACGCATCCCTCCGATCACGCGGACGCTGGTGTTCAACCCTGTCGTGGTCTGTCTTGCCGGTGGACGAAATAAGATGCTGGCGGCGAAGGCTTACGACCTCCATAACGCGCAGATCGCCGAGCAAGGACTCCGGATCGAGAGCCCGGAGACGATCTGGGATGTCTCGCTCCGCGAGATCCCAATCTGGGTAGAGCGGATGGGCGGCTGCGCGGTGGTCAAGAACCCCTACTCAAACGCTGGGCAAGGGGTCTGGACCATCACGACCGAGTCCGAGCTCGCGGCTCTCATGGAGAGTGAACAGCACTACGACCAGTTCATCGTCCAGCAGCTCATCGGGAACGTCGGATGGAGCTCACGCTCCGAACGGGGCGCGATCTACCACGTCGGGACGGTTCCCAATCGACACGGAAAGCTGTACGTGGCCGACTTCCGTTTCATGGTCGGCTGCGGAGTCGATGGGTTCTTCCCCACGGCAATGTATGCGCGCCGCGGGCGCAAGAGCCTCGAAAAGGAGGCGCCCCAGGACTCATGGGGCGTGCTCGGAACGAACCTCTCGGTGAAGCTCCCGAACGGCACCTGGACCACCGAAAGCGAACGACTCGTGTTGATGGACGCGCGCGACTTCAACCGGCTCGGCGTTGGTCTCGATGACATGATCGACGCGTATGTCCAGACGGTGCTGTCGGTCACGGCGATCGACGAGATGAGCAAACGGCTGATCACGACGAAGGGTCGCTTCGGTCGCAAGCTGTTCCGATCGCTCAACCCCGACGATGCCCTGCTCGAGGAGATCATCCAATGACCGCGCGCCATGTCGCGGAGCTCGACCTGGCGCAGCTGCCAGGGGGGCGCCCCAATCGGCTCTGGCTCGAAATCGTGCATGACGGCTTCGGGGCACCCCTGGCCGTGCCCGTCATCGTCATCAAGGGCAACAAGCCCGGCCCCGTGTTCGGGATCACGGCCGCCGTCCATGGCAACGAGCTCAATGGGATTCCAGTCATCCATCGCCTCGTCGAGCGCCTCGAGCCCGACAAGCTTCGGGGCACGATCGTCGCCGCGGCTCCGGTCAACGTTCCCGGATTTCACCGCAACATCCGCCGCTTCGTCGATCAGCGCGACCTCAACTCGGCCTTCCCCGGAAAGCCCGACGGCCACGCGTCTGCGGTGTACGCGCACCGGCTGATCGAACGGCTGGCGAAGCACTTCGACTTTCTCGTCGACCTTCACACCGCCAGCTTCGGTCGCGAGAACTCGCTCTATGTGCGAGCCGACATGCGCCACTCGATCAGCGCGCGACTCGCCGTTCTGGCTCGACCTCAGATCATTCTGCACAACCCGCCCTCCGACAGGACCCTGCGGGGGGCTGCGGCCGAGCTCGACATCCCCGCGATCACGATCGAGATCGGGGACCCACAGGTGACCCAGCCGAAGTACATCAAGCCGACCTTGACCGGGATTCGCAGCATGCTCGCCGAGGTGAAGATGCTGCCGAAGCGGGCTGTTGCGCCAGGCCGTCCACCGGTGCTCTGCAAGTCCTCTCGTTGGATCTACACCGACCACGGCGGCTTGCTGGAGGTGTTTCCCAAGGTGGCAGAGATGGTCGCCGAGGGGGACCTCATCGCACGAGAGCGTGACATCTTTGGTGACGTCGTCTGCGAGTACCACGCCCCACACAGTGGCGTGGTGATTGGTCGAAGCACCAATCCCGTCGGGCAAACCGGCGCGCGTATTCTTCACCTCGGCGAGGTCGTCGACGAGCTTCCCGTCGACGTCTTGGACGAGCCGGCCGAGACGGCGGAGGACGAGTGATGCGTGTTCTTTCCCTCATCAACGAACGCACTGACTTGCATGCCTACCAGGCGACGACCGCGATCGCCGTCGAGATCGCGAAGCGCGGAACCGCCTGGGTAGCGGGCCTGACGGACGTCTCCCTCGACCCCGATGGGACGGTCGTCTTTGCCGCGCTCCCCGTCGAGGCTCAATCGGCCGACGAAGCGGTAGCAGCGCTCACCACCGCCAACCCGATGGAAGTGCGATCCACGGAGCTCGACGCGCTCCTCATCCGCACCAACCCGGGCCGTGACAAGGGACGGACCGCGCTGCATGAGGCCGCCCTCAACCTCTGCCGCGTCGCGAAGGCGCGTGGGGTAGTGGTCCTGAACGATCCCGACGCGCTCCCGAAGGCGAGCGACAAGCTCTTCCTGACACACCTCCCCGAGTCGCTCCGACCCAAGATGCTGGTGAGCAGCGACCCGGCCCGGCTGCGGGCTTTCGTCGAAGACGGGGACAGCGCCAAGGTCCTCAAGCCGCTGTTCGGGAGCCGGGGACAGGGCGTCTTTCGCGTCCGGCCGGGCGGCGTCAACCTCAACGCGTTGATAGAAGTGCTGACCGCCGACGGCCTCGTGATCGCGCAGCAGTATCTCCGACGCGCTTCGGAGGGCGACGTGCGCATCGTCGCAGTGGACGGCGAGTTGCTCACGGTCGACGGCAAGGTCTGCGCGGTGCGGCGCGTTCCGCCCGAAGGAGAGTTTCGGAGCAACATCCATGTCGGCTCGGTACCGAGTCGGGCCGAGCTCAAGGCGCCGCGCCTCCGGGCCGCGCGCCAGATCGCCGAGTTGCTGGCCGACCAGGGGATCTGGATGGCTGGGATCGATCTGATCGGCACCAAGGCGGTCGAGATCAACGTACGGAGCCCAGGAGGGCTGGGGCATGCGAGCCTGTTCGAAGGCGTTGACTTTACGGCCGGGGTCGTCGATTCGATCGAGCGACGCCTCGCCGAGAGGCCATCGTCCACCGTCGCTCGCTGAAGAGTCGGGTGCGACATGTCAGAAGACACAGTCGATCCCGCCCAGTCTTCCCGTGCGCTCGTCGGAGTTCATCCGCTCATGCAGCGGCTCCTCAAGCGGATCGAGACGGCCGCGAAGGCACGATCGACCGTCCTCATCGTGGGCGAGACCGGCACGGGAAAGGAGCTCGTCGCAGAGACGCTACACCGCCTTGGCCCGCTTCGATCGAAGGGGCCACTCGTCAAGGTAAACTGCGCGGCGCTGGCCGAGAGCCTTCTCGAGAGCGAGCTGTTCGGGCACGAGAAGGGCGCTTTCACCGGCGCCGACAGAAAGCGCATCGGTCGCTTCGAACAAGCTGACACCGGCACGCTCTTCCTCGATGAGATCACCGAGCTCCCGCTCAAGCTCCAGGTCAAGCTCCTGAGGTTCCTGCAGGAGCGAGAGATCGAACGCGTGGGGGGGAACGAGACCGTCCGGCTCGACGTCCGCGTCGTCGCCGCGACCAATCGCGACCTCAAGATGCTCGTCGAGGGCGGTGAGATGCGGGAGGATCTCTTCTACCGTCTCCGAGTGATCGAGCTCGCGGTCCCCCCACTCCGCGCGCGGCCGAGCGACATCCCGCTCCTCGCACACGCGTTCCTCGAGCGGTACGCCAATGAGAACGAAAGGACCGTTCTCGGTTTCACGGCGGCGGCGGAGAAGGCGATGCACGCATACTCCTGGCCCGGCAATGTGCGGGAGCTCGAGCATGTCGTCGAGCAAGCCGTGGTCTTCGCCGAGGGTGAGCGGATCGATGTCGCCGACCTTCCGATCCACCCGCCCCGGGAGAACTTCGACCCGCTTCACTTTCTCGTACCGGGCATCACGATCGCCGAGCTCGAACGGTACGCGATCCTCCGGACGCTCGAGTCGGTCGACGGCTCGCCGAGCAAGGCCGCCTCAATCCTCGGGATCAGCCGCCGCACGATCCAGTACCGTCTTCGGCAGTGGGGCCTCGCGGGGTACGCGCGGCCCAACAAGAGCTAGGGCTCGGAGTGAGGGCAACGGAGGGCGCCCGCCATCGGGCACCATGGAGAGTCGCCCCCGGTCGATCACTCCGCGTCAGCGATCAGCTCGGTGCGGCGAGCCACTCGACCAGAGTGTCGACCGCGGTGAGCGTAGGCTCGCAGTACCTGTGGATGAAGGCGTCGTCGAGCTTGTGCTTCCCCCTCGCCATTTCGGCCCCGGCGAGCGCGCGGGCGCCGTCGAAGTTCACAAACGCGATCCGCGCGCTCAGCTCGCTGCCGGGACGTCCGAGATGGCTCCCGGGGAGGAGCGCGATCCCCGTCGCGTTGAGCAGCCGCTCGCAGAGCGTTGCCGAGTCGGTGATGCCCACTTCGGCGAGACGCCCGCGCATCGCCTCGAAGTCGGGGAAGAGGTAGAAGCCGCCGCGCGGCGGCAGCACCTGGGCGCCGGCGCTCTCGAGCCGGCGATGCAGGGCGCGTGCGATCCCGCCGAGGATGCGCCGTGAGCGCCCGAGATAGTCCTCGAGCTCGGTGCCACCCTCGTACGCGCGGACGGCCGCGTACTGGATGGGCGCGCTGGTCGACGTGTAGGTCTCGCTCGCTACCGACGCCATCGCCCCGAGCAGCCAACGCAGCCCGCTCGGGAACGTGAACGTCCCAATCCTCCATCCTCCGGCGCCGCACCATTTGCTGAGGCCACTGCTGATGATCGTGCCCTCCGGGTAGAAGCGCGCGATCGAGACGTGCTGGCCCTCGTAGTGCAGCTCCCCATAAATCTCGTCGGACAGGACAAGGATCCGATGCGCGCGGGCCACCTTGGCGAGGGCCTCGAGCTCGCCTCGGCCGTAGGTGCCTCCATGCGGGTTGGACGGGTAGTTGAGGATCAGGAGCCGCGGCGTACCGCGGTCGTGGTCGCAGAGCCGCTCGAGGTCTTCGGGGGTGAGACGCCACCCTTCCTCGTGTCGCGTCTCCAGCCAGCGCACACGCCGACCAATGATGTGAGCCTGTGGCGCGTAGCTCACCCAGGCGGGGGTCGGCACGAGCAAGTCGCCGTAGTACACGAGCTGCAGCAGGAACATGAGCTCCTTGCTGCCGGGCCCGATCAGGACGTCGGCTCCGACGTAGCTCAAACCCTCGTTGCGGTTGTGGTACGCCGCGACGGCGTCCCGCAGCCCTCGCAGTCCCTCCACCGGAAGGTAATCCTTCTCGTGCGCGTGAGCTCGCAGGGACTCGACGACAGGCCGAGGGACCGGGAACGGCGACTGACCGAGGCCGAGCTTGAAGACCCGACGCCCCTCGGCCACGAGCGCGTTGCTTCGCTCGTTGATCGCGAGGGTGGCGGAGCGGGCCAGGCCCCGCACGTTCGGGTTGAGGTGCACGTCGGGTCCGGCTGAGGCCTGCATGTCTGGCTCGCTCGTGCGGCTCCTCGAACCTCTCATGATCAACGCGTCAGCCGAGGCCGGATGCGCATCGGTCCAGTTCACGGGATCTCCTTTCGCGGCGGCCACCCATCCGAGTGGGTCCACGCCCGGTGACCCTACGCAACCGCCATGCCGCATCGGGCACCAGGCATGACGCTCCTCGCTGCGCAGCGCTTGCCCTCCGCGGGCGCGCAGTTCTTGCACGCCCATCCTTGGGTCGCCTCGTCGACACGGGTTCGTGGCGCGGCACGGGACGTGCTCAGACCAGAACTTGGCGACGACGAGCGAGGGCGTCCCTTTCCGCTCCTGGAGATCGATCTGAGGAGCACGCCATAGCAAAGACTATCCCTTCGAGGAGACGGGGCTCGCTCTCGTCGTCGCCACCACTTTCTCATGCCCCTCTTCCGCGACACCGCACCTGGGTGCCTGGACAGGCTTCCCGGAGGGGCCCGATGAGGGCCTCCGCGGCAGCTCTTCCCGGCCTCTGGCGAAGTCGCGCGGGAGCATGGGATGAGCGAGCCGGAGCGATCCTCGAGCGGCTCGAGGGACGTCCTCAGCGCGTGGTGGTCGGTTGCGGGAGCTCCGCCTTCGCCGCGCGGTTTTCGGTACACCTCGAGGCCGAGCGGACCGGTCGACCCGCGCTCCAGCTCGACCCGTCTTTCCTCGATGAGAACCCCGAAGTGGACGCGAGCTGGTCTGACGCGACGGTGCTCGTGTTTTCGGCCTCGGGAGAGATCGCCGAGGTAGCACGCGTTGCGGAGCACCTGCGGATGTGGGGAGCGGAGGTCGTCGGGATCACCAGCGCGGGCTCGGGCCGAGTCCTTCTCGACACCGCATGCGACCACGTCTTTCGGACCGGCGTCGGAAGCGAAGACCACGACCTGATGACCAAATCGGTCAGCGCCGCGTTTTTTGCGGCGGCGGCACTGTCGGGTGTCTCGGTGCGGCCAGCAATCCGTGACGCGGCGAACGATCTCGAACACGCGCTGGGCGAAAGCGTCGCCGAGCGGGTGGCCGATCGGCTCGCTGGGGCGCGAAGCGTCGCTTGGGTGGGAGACGGACCTCTCTACGCGGCGGCCCAAGAGGCCGCGGCCAAGCTCAGCCAGCTCGCGCGCATCCCGAGCTCGGCGTGGTCGGCGGCGGAGCTTCACCATGGTCCCGCCGGATTCCTCGAGTCTAGCGATGCCGTGGTCTTGTTGACCGCCGGTACCGAGCCGACCCTCCTTCGACGCTCGCTCTGCGGACAGCTCAAGCGGTTTGGGCCGGAGGTCCTCACCCTCGGCGAGGCGGACCTCTCCAACGACGAGCCCGCCGACGAGTCGGTGAGCTTGACCGGACCGCTCTGGTCCGCGGCGCCTGTGCTGCTCGGGCTCACGCAGCGCATCGCGTGCCTCGTCGCACAGCAGGTGACCAACCCTCCCGCGCTTCGATTGGGTGGGTGGGGCTGAGGACATTCCCGCCGGGAGGGCCCCACGGCCGCTCGCCTGAGCGAAAGCCCGGCGGATGCCTCACCAAGAAGAAAGTGGGCGAGGGGTCGACTTCGTCGTGGAGGCCAGATCCAGTTGGACGTCGCGCCAGGCTCGCGCGACGCTCCCGTCCAGCGCGCGTTCGCGCTCGACTGGTTTATGAGTCCGACTCACCCGACGTTGGCGAAACACTCGAGCTGCGCCTCCTCCATGTCGGCGAGGCAGTAGCGCGCGACCGAGCTGGGATCGCGCGCCGTGTGCGTCGGCAGCGGCCAGTTCTCGCTCAGCCAGTCGAGGACATCGTCGACCTCGACGTACTCGCGCCAGTACGGCTCGATGTCGTCGAGCGCCAGGAGCACTTGGTCACAGAACTCGTGAAAGCTGAAGGCTGACTCTTCCAGTAGCATCGTTCGATCTCCTCTCTCAGGCCGCGCGGTGGGGCGTCGTCACGTCGGTCACGAAGCGCGCGAAGATCGTCTTCTTCCCCACGGCGAACTGGATCTCGAGCTTGTGGTTTCCATCCCGGATCTCGCGGAGGACGAGTCCCTCACCGAACTTCGCGTGGCGCACCAATCGCGATGCGGCGGGACTCCGTCGCCGAAGGGTCGGTCGAAACCTCGGCAGCGCCTCCCTCAGCTGCGGGAGCTCACTCTCGCTGGCGCCGTCGACCAGGCCGAAGCGGCGGCGGACGAACCGGGCGACACTGCACTCGAGGAGCGGCTCGTCTTCGCCCGCGCTCCACCGGCCCACGAGCACGTCCGAGGTACGCCGTCCGCTGCGAACGCACCAGTAGCCGCCGCCCTCGACCGCGAAGGCGATGAAGCGGGGGTCGAGGCCGGCCTCCCGGGCGTCGTCGGTCAGATCGGTGAGGGTCGCCACGTCCCGTTCGGTCGCCGCGCAGATTGCGAGGATCGAGTCCGGAATCCGACCGTCGAGTGCCGCTTCCGCCCGCGCAACCCTGTCCTCTTCGAGCTCGGGCGCGCCCGAGAATCCATGCCGAATCCGAGCGAGGACGAGGGCCTCGGCCAGCTCCGGCTTGAGCTTCAGCGACTGAATCCGTCGGACTCTCATGACTGCCTCCCGAGGTGGACGGCCTTACCGTCGCGAATGCAGACGCCATGCCGAAGGCGGGAAGCCAGCCAAGCTGAGCCCCCGGCTAGACGATGCGCAGCTTCTGCGCACTTTGGGAGTGCAGTCGGTTCGCGCTCGTGATCAGATCGCCGGTTGTTCTCCAGTCATCCACCGCTCCGACATCCGGGTCGCGATCCGTTCCAGGAGGCGCACGCCGAGCCAGGGATGGCGACGACTGAGGCGCAGCCACTGGCGGTGGCTGAGCGCGATCACCCTCGCGTCGGTGAGGGCGGTCAGCTTTGCCCGGGCGGGGCGCTCCTTGAGGAGCATCGTCTCTCCGACGAGGTCGCCCGGTCCAAATGTGCAGTCCGTTCCCTCAACCCCGAGCGCGCCCTCCACGACGAGAGGCATGACGTCGCAGCTCGCGCCTTCCCCGACTGCCGTATCGCCGGCGGCGTAGCGCTCGACCTCGCAGTGACCGAGGATTCGGGTCCGGGTGGCGAACGTCGTTCCGTGGAACAGGTAGCTCTGACGCATCACGTCGAGCTCGTGTTTTCGGTCCGGCTTGGGTGAGCCGGGTTTGGCTCCACCGAGACGAACCACCATCGCGGTTACGTTGTCGCCCCCCCCGGCCTCGAGCGCCAACTCGACCAGCGAGCTCGCCGCCTCCGCGACCTCATCGGTCTCGATCTCGTCGCTGAGCTCCTGCGGATCATCGATGTACTCGGTGAGCCCGTCCGAGCAGAGAACGAGTTTATCACCGTCGGCGATGTCGAAGAGCAGCGTGTCGACCTGAACTGTCGGCTGGATTCCGACCGCTCGGAGGAGCGTATGGCTGAGGGTGTGCCCGGGGACCGCGTCCCAGCTCAGGGTTCCCATCTGCGCGAGCGCCGCAGCCATCGTGTGGTCGGTGCTCAAGAGGTGGGTCCGAGCGTTGCGTACGAGGTAGAGACGAGTGTCTCCGACGTGCGCCATCGCCGCGCGGCGTGCGCCCAAGATAACCAGTGTCATCGTGCAGCCCATGCCGCGATGCTCGGGCTTTCCTTCCATCGCCGCTTTGAAGATCTCGGCGCACGCCGCCTCGATGGACTCCCGTGCGATCCCGAGGAGGCGATCCTCCGGAACGAGCCCCTCGCGCACGTCTTCGAGGAGCTTCGCGTGCGAGGAGACGACGCGTTCGCAGATGTCGACGGCCATCTTCGACGCGATCTCCCCGCCGACGTGCCCGCCCATTCCGTCGCAGACGACGTAGAAACCCAAATCGTCGTTAGCGAGGTGGGCATCCTCGTTCTGATCTCGGACCCGGCCTGTGTCCGAGCTCGCGGCGCTCTTGGATTGCACTTCTAGCCACCCTACCAGGCTGAAAGCAGCTCGCCCAAGATGGGCGAAACCAGTCGATGTCTTTCGGTCGTGGCTACGTTCACGGTGGATCGGGGGCCATAGCGGCCCACCCGCAGCACCATGTGCAAGGCGCGCCGACTGGTCGGCGACGAGTGCGGTCACTGGATAGCCGCGATCAGTCCTTCACGATCGGAGTAGTCCTCAAGGCGCAACTGGTATCCCGGCGGCGACTCACCACGACGCCGCCAAACCCAGGGGAACCGCCAGCGTTTCCTTTGAGAAAACCCCGCTGGGGACGCTACGCCCCGGAACCCTCTCGGTTCCGGGGCGTTCTACTTTCCGGCGGCGACGGCGGCGTCCCGCCCGCCACTTCGCCGATCGGGCGCCGTAAGCTGCTGAGATCATTGACCGCCCCTCTGGCGTCGATCCTGCTCCGTGCCCATGCGTGACCCAGTCACGTTTCATCGAGCCGGGAGCGACCTACGCCATCA
>JBGCFC010000004.1:0-8001 GCA_045106715.1 Sandaracinaceae bacterium | reverse complement strand
TCCGTGCGGTCGGAGCCCGGGCGTTTCAGGCCCGGCGTCGCCTCTTGTCCCGATTGGCGCTGCGACTCGCCCACAACTTCGGAGAGCCGGACGACGACGGTCGGGTCCTCCGGTTGACGGCTGAGGCGCAGTTGCGCCTGGAGCAAGAGTTCGGGGAGACCTGCCTGCTCGGGCGCGACTTCTGTGTCGACGCCACGGACCCGAGCGACCCGGGGGCATGGCAGCCGCTCGCGGCCGATACCCGGCTGGATGTCCCGGCCGTGTGGGCGCAGCTCGATGGGCTGCCCTTTGGGCTCTCGGCGCGGCTGGGTCGCCAGCTTCTGCTCGACGAGATCGGGTTTGCGCGCGTCGACGGGCTGCGCCTTGTCGCGGCGCCCACGTCCTGGCTCGCGGCCGAGGTGGTCGGCGGGTGGCTGGTCCGCGGGACGACGCTCGGCGGCACGCCGCGATCCGAGCTGCCGGGCGCGGTGCGGTTGGACACGGAGCTCGCCAACCGGGCGCCGTGGGCGGAGCCGGGCGTGGACACATACGTCGTCGGAGCGTCGGTCTCGGGGGGGCCCGGGCGCTGGCTTCAGCTGCGTCTCACGCTCCGCCACATGTGGGAGGAGGACGGTACGCTGCTCAGTCGGGCGTCCGCGGCCGTGTCGAGCCAGCCAGCGACCTGGCTACGGCTCGATGCGAGCGGCGTTCTCGACCTGATGACCGAAGAGGTGATCCAGGCGTCGGGGAGGGTGGCGCTCGGCGATGGGCCGCTTCGGGTTCGGGCCGAGGTGAGCCGGCATGTTCCGCGCTTCGATCCTGGGACGATCTGGGCGTGGTTCGCGGTCGCGCCCATCGACCAGGCGCAGCTCGGCGCCTCGTGGCAAGTCACGCCGGACGTCTCTCTCGGAGGCTCACTGCGGGGGCGGCGGGCGGAGCTGGGCGAGCCGTACGGCGACGACCTCGATCTCGGCGGCGATGGCTTTCTTCGAACCCGCTGGGAGGGGTTTCGCTTCGGGGTGAGCGGCTTCATATGGTCCGGCTCACTCGGTCCACTCGCGGGCGTGCAGCTCGACCTCTCGCGAAGGTTCCTCTCTTGGTTCGAGCTCGCTCTCGACGTCTCCGTCTGGCACTTCGACGACCCCAACCGACAGGTCCTCTACGGCACGGTGCTGAGCGAGGTGCTGTCCGCGCGGTTCCAGATCAGCCGTGAGACGTTGTTGCTGGTTCAGGCGCAGCACGCGACGAGCCGGGTGGTCGGCCATCGCTTTCGCGGCATCCTCGCGCTCCGGGTGGACACATGGCGATGACACGACGATGGCTGGCGGGAGCTGCGCTCATCGGCTTGATGGCGTGCGCCGCCTTTGGGCTGGGGACAGCGCGCGGGCAGGATCACGCGCGTGAGAACCTGAGGGGACACCATCAAAGCGTCGGGCGTGATCCGGCCGCGTCGCCGCGCGAGACGCCTCGCGGGACCGACGCGCCGTCACCGTTGATCTACCCGCCGCAGCAGATCGCCCTTCGGATGAATCACGCGCTCCCGGCTCACCGAGAGCTGCGGTGCGTGCGCTGTCATCGTGGGGCGGGGGTCAGCGAGCGCGCGCGCGACTCGCTCCTGCCGCGCGAGGAGAGCTGTCAGCCCTGCCATGAGGCCGACCTGGATCGCGTCGCCCCGAGTGAGGCGCGCTGCGGGACCTGCCACATCGGCTTCGGGGAGCGAGACGAGATCGAGGTGCCGGCCACGGTGATCCCGACCGCCCGACTGCGATTCAGTCACCGCACGCATGTTAACCGCGGAACGCGCTGTCTGGAGTGCCACCGCGGCGTGGGGGACGCCGAGCAGGCCGACCGTGGCCACCTGCCCACGATGCGGCAGTGTTTCGAGTGCCACGGGCCGCCCGGGTTCGCGGCGGAGTCGTCGGCGCCCTCGACGTGCGAGACTTGCCACCTCACCCGCCCGGATGGCCTGCTGCGTACCCGGTTTCCCGAGGGGGAGATGAACCCGCCGAGCTGGCTCTTCGACATGCGTCACGACCACGAGTGGCTCGTGCGGCATCGCTGGGTGGCGGCCGACCAGGGCCAGATGTGCGCGCAGTGCCATCAGGAGTCGGACTGTGTCGATTGCCATGATGGCCGCGTTCGGCTGCAGCGCTTGCACCCCGGGGACTACCTCACCACGCATGTCGCTGAGGCGCGGCGCGATCAGCCGCGCTGCGCGAGCTGCCATCAGGTCACGCGTTTCTGTGGCGAGTGCCACGCCCGGCTGGGGCTGTCTCCGATCTCCGCGCCCGAAGTGCGGCTGGCGGTCCGCTACCACCCGCCCGCCGCGCTCTGGACCCGCGGTCCCGTGCAGCACGGCATCGAGGCGCGCCGGGCGATGAACACATGCGCCAGTTGCCACAGCGAGAACGACTGTGTGCAGTGTCATGGCGCCAGCGGCGTGGGGGCCGGCGTCAGCCCGCATCCGTTGGGGTTCGAAGCGAACTGCGGACGCGCGCTCGCTCTGAACGACCGGGCCTGCCGGACCTGCCACGGCGACGTCGAGGCGCTGCGTCGCGTCTGCCGGTGAGAGCGCTACGAGCGCTGGCCGGGATCGGTGTCGGGCAGTCGGAGGCCGGGCTGCGTGTCGAGTACGTTGGGCTGGGCCAGCGTGACGTTGCCGGGCGGGGGAGGCGGCGGGACCGAGGCGGCTTTGCGTTCCGGCTCGACTTGCTCCTGCAGGGCTTCGAGCGCGCTCGTGGACAGCTCGATGAGGCCGGTGGCTTCGAAGTTCGCCTCCCATGGGTCTTCGGCCTGGGAGCCGGGGATGAGGTCCTCGTACACGCGCCGAATCCGACGTCTCCGCGCCCCCGCGCTGAGCTCCTCCCGCGTGCGCTGATACCCCGCCTGCGTCACGCGCTCCCGGAGCACGGAGTCGCGCAGCACTTCCAAGATCGCGTCGGCCAGCGCGCCCGCATCGCCCGGCGGGTAGAGCAGCCCCTCGACGTCGTCTCGGATCACCTCCGGGACGCCAGGCACGTGCGCGGCGAGCACCGGCCGGAGGCACGCGGCGTATTCGAGCAAAGGCTGCGGCAGCATCACCACGCCATCGACCGACTGGTTCGATGCGGGGGCCAGGCAGACATCGGACGCCGCGATCAGGCCGGGGATGGCGCGCGGGTTGGGTTCCCCCCGCACATCGACGCCCGCGCTCAGTCGGCGCTTCTCCACCTCTTTGCGGAACGCAGCCCGCCGCTCCCGACGCCGCTCCCCGGCGAACAGCGCACGCACCGGACGGTGCTCGGAGACGCGCGCCAACGCGTCGAGCACGGTGAGCAGATCCCGGTCCGGCGTGAGCTCGCCCAGATAGAGCAGGCGCGGGACGCCGAGCGGGGGCATCTCCAGGTGGTCGTACGCGCCCACGTCCACGCCGGGCCGCACCACCTCGATGCGGCCCGAGAACCCGCGCGCCTCGAGGGCCCGCGCACTGGCGTTAGTGGACACCAGTATGCGGGTGGCGCGGCTCAGCGTGAGGCGATGCGCAGGCAGCCACGTCTCCAGCTCGTCTCCCTCGCTCGAGGGCAGGGTGGCCACCTCGTAGACGAGAGAGAACCCGCGATCGACACGCTCCGCCGCGATTTTCCCCGACCAGGGATCGAGCACGTGCACGACCTGGTAGTCCTCGGCCTCCAGCTGTCGCGCGACCGCCCGGGCGAAGATGTCACGCTGCTCGCCCACCGCGACGGTGCCCACCGGAACCCGGAACATCCTAGCGTCGCCGATGCGCTTGATGTGCGACAGGTCCTCGGTCTTCAGGGTGACGAGGTCCATCTCCGCACGCAGCGCGTCGACCATCGACAGCAGCGAAGCGCCGTGGGGACTGGAGCCAGGGACCGCCGCGAAAGCGGTCGCCAGGACCCGGATCCGAGGGGTCGTCATGGCCCGCAGACTACCATTTCGGTGCGTGCGAAGGCAGCGCTCCCATGACCCCCCAAACGCATTGTTCTTGCGCGGGTGGGGGCGGCGCGACTACAACCTCAGGATTCTGGACCGTCCAGAGCACGGAGGACTCGGTGAAGGAACTGGCTCGCTTTCTTCTCGCTAACGCCCAGCTCGACTTCGCGGGGGACGTCAACATCGACCAGGTCAGACAGTACCTGCGCGAGGACGACAGCCGCGAGGCCAGGGCGCTCCTCGCCCGCCTCATTGACGACAAGGGCATCGACGACATGCTCTTGACGGTGGCGGATTGCCTCAAAGAGCACATCCCGACCGGCGTGTCCGAGGACGTGATCCGCACGCAGCTCGGCCTCTACACCGAGTCGTAGCCGTTGCCGCAGAACTTGTGGGTGCCTCGACGGCCGGGATGCGGCGCGCCTTCGGCGGGTCGCCGCCCCCTCGTCTGACTCCGAGACGGACGTCGCGCTGACCGCCCGCTGCCAGGAGTGCGTCGACCGCCAAACCTCGCTCGCGGCGCGGACGCGGCGCGCGTGGCTCTGGTGCGCGGGTCTCGTGCTTGCGGGCGCGACCCCGGGCTGTGACCTTCCCATCGAGGCCAACCCCACGGCGGGGCCCGCGGTCCTCGCATCCGATCCGGCCGACGGGGACCCTGACGTCGAGCGAAGCGGCGCCTACACGGTTTGGTTCGACCGGCCGATCCTCCCGCGCGACGTGCATCGCGGGCGCGTCATGGTGGCCTCCGGCGGCCGGGGCGTGTTCCTGTCTCCCGTGTTCGACCCGGTGGAACGCAGCCTCCACTTGGTCAACCTGGGGAGCCCGCTGGACCCCGAGGTGCGTTACCGCCTGCGCGTGAGCGGCATTCGTGACCTCGACGGCTTCGTGATGGCCGAGCCGTACGAGATCGCGTTCGACACCGGAACAGCGATTCAGGAGACCGCGCCCGCCGCGGTGGCATACGCCGACGTCGAACCGATTCTGGCGACGTGTGCAGCGGAGGGATGCCATCGCCCGCCCGATGCTGTGCTCGGACTGGACCTGTCCAGCCCGGCTGGGATCCGAGACACGGCGATCAACGTGCTGGCGGAGCAGACGCGGGTCGGCACGCAGTCCGGAGCATTGTACCGGTCGGTCACGGGGCTGCGCGGCTTGGCGAGGCTGGACGTGACCGGCGGCGTCGGGCGGCCGTCGCGCAGCTATCTGCTCTACAAAGTGATCGGGGACCCCCACGTGGTCGGCGACCGGATGCCGCCGGGCCCAGCTCCAGCACTGGACGCAGCGGCGCTCTCGCTGCTGTCGAGGTGGATCTTTCAAGGTGCCTCAACCGACTGATGTTGTTGAGGAAATGGCTCGCTGGGGCGGCTTGACTTCACTGTGGCGGGCTTCTATGTTCCGGAGCCGATGAAGCCCTTCCGCGGACTGCGATCGTTCTCTTTCATGCTGGTCATCAGCTCCATGCCCATGTTGCTGGGGGCGAGCTGCGGCGGTGGGCAGGGCGACGCAAACGAGGGGCGCGACGAAGAGTCGACCGGTCCCAGCGGCCCTCGCGTCGAGAGCCTGGAGTCCGTGGACGTGGGAGAGCTGTCCCGCTCGGAGCGTCAGGTGTGGGTCGAGCTCATCAACGACCGCCTCTCGCCCTGCGGTGAGCCGATCAGCGTGGGGCGCTGCGTGAGCGGGGGGGCGGACAGCGAGGCTTCGGGCTGCCGCCGGTGCGTTCCTGCAGCTCGTTACCTCGTCCGGCTGATCCAGGATGGCTACGAGCGGCAGGAGATCGAGGAACTCTACGACCTCCGGTATGGGCGCGACGCGGGCTTCGAGATCGACATCGAGGGGGCGCCCGAGCGCGGCTCCCCGATGGCTTCGGTGACCATCGTCGAGTTCTCGGACTTCGAGTGTCCCTACTGCGGCCGCGCCCACCCGATCGTCCAACAGGTGCTGCGAGAGTTCGAGGGGCGGGTTCGGGTGATCTTCCGGAACTATCCTCTCAGCGCTCACCCGCACGCCCTGCCTGCGGCGCGCGCTGCGGTGGCGGCTGGGAACCAGGACCACTTCTGGGAGATGCACGACCTCCTGTTCGAGCATCAGCGCCAGCTCGAAGAAGAGGATCTGCTGGGATACGCCGAGCAGCTTGGGCTCGACATGGATCGTTTTGGTGAGGACCTCGCATCGCCCGAGACGCAGGCGCGTGTCGAGGCGGACCGGGAGATGGGCCGGGAACTCGGTATCGAGGGCACGCCCAGCTTCTTCATCAACGGTCGGCGCTTCCGTGAGCCTCCCAGCGCGCTCGCCGCGTACATTCGCGAAGAGCTCGACCAGTAGCGTCTCCGCACGGGACCCGCTCGGCCGCAACTCTTCGGGATGGGGGGAGGGCGAACGATGGTATGCTGCGGACCTTCCGCAGCGTCGAGAGCCCGTGTCTATTCCGACGGATTCGATGCTATTGCGCTCAAGTCGAGCCGCGGTTGAATCACCCCAACCCGAAAGCGTCGTAGAGGCCATGCGTACGAGCCCCAAGAACCGCCTCGTGTCCCACGTTCTCCCTGTCGCCGCTGCTGCGGCCCTGATCGGTATCGCCGCCACCGCCTACGCGCTGGACGAGGGTGCTCGCGCTCCGGAGATCGGCTTGACCGACCTCAACGGAAACCGAGTCACCACCCAGTCGCTTCGGGGCAAGGTCGTGCTCGTCGACTTCTGGGCCTCATGGTGCGAACCCTGCGCCGAAGAGATGCCCGTTCTGGAACGGCTCTACCAGCGCTACCGGGGCCAGGGCTTCACCGTCATCGCGGTGTCGCAGGACCGGACTGCGGCCAACATGCGAACCTTCCTGGGCGAGCACCGGGTGAGTTTCCCGGTCGTTCATGACGCCCAACATGCGGTGGCCGGGCGATACGGCCCAGGCACGATGCCGTCGAGTTTCATCATCGACCGGCGGGGCGTGGTGCGTCACATCCACGCCGGGTACCGCTCGGGCGACGCTCGTGTGTTCGAGCGCGAGATCCGGGCGCTTCTCGAGCAGTAGCGCCGTCGCGGGTTGAATCGGGGGCTCAGGACCCTCGATGCAGCAGAGAGCCCTACCCACCAACAGGGTCTACGCTGAGACGCCGACCGGCCTGATTCGTGAACCCGACGGGGACGGTGCCGAGAGGCCCCGTCCCCGTTGATCTTTCGGGGACTGGATCTCGGCGAGTCCGTGCGCGGGTCTGGCGTCAGCGTGCCAGGTCAGCGTGCCAGGTCAGCGTGACTGGCCGGCGCGTCGCCGGGCCATGTGAAGGAACTCACCGAGCTTCTCCGCGACGTAGGCCAGGAGATTCCCGTCGGTCTGGCTGAAGCGAATCGACCCTCGGCGGTTCAATACAGACAGGACCCCGAGGAGCCGGCCTTCGTGGGTGACCGCCACGGCGGCGAAGGTGTTCACGTCGAGTCCGACGCGGCCGTCGACCCCAGGATCGTACCGGGCGTCCTGCGTCGCGTTCTCCACGAGGATGGCTTCCCCCTGGGCCCGGGCGGCGGCGCCCATCAAACCAGCGAGCCGAGGGACGCCATCTCCCTTGCGCTCGTTTGCGCCAGGGCCCGTCAGCGCGACGAACCGGAGGAGATCGCTGTTAATGTCGTAGAGGCAGGCGCTGTAGGCCTCTGCGGGAAGCAAGTCCTCCAGGAGCCGCATTACGAAGTCCAAGCCCTCGAACGGGCTGGTGAGGAAGAAAAGATCCTGCAACGCCTCGAACGCCGCGACCAGCGGATCGCCGCCCGCGGTGGGAGACTGGGACGGCCGGGAAACCACGATGTCGTCCGTGATTCCCAGGTCCAGATCGTCGTCGTCGTCGGGCTCTGCCTCTGCGTCGGTCGCCTTGGCCGGTGGCTGCGACTGCGCAGCGGGAGGCTGCGACTGCGCGGTGGGCGGCTGCGACTGCGCAGTGGGAGGCTGCGACTGCGCAGCGGGAGGCTGCGACAGCGCGGGAGGAGGCTGCGACTGCGCGGGAGGAGGCTGCGACTGCGCGGGAGGAGGCTGCGACTGCGCAGCGGGAGGCTGCGACCGCGCGGCGGGCGGCTGCGACCGCGCGGCGGGCGGCTGCGACTGCGCGGCGG
>JBGCFC010000039.1:0-13907 GCA_045106715.1 Sandaracinaceae bacterium | reverse complement strand
GGTGTGAAGCCCAAGGGTTCGATCCAGTAGGGTTCGCGGCTTCGATTCGCGCACACTCGGAGCTCGACGACACACGGCTGCAAGGACTCGTCTGAACCGCCGCAAGACACGATATCCTTCCGGCGTGGACACCGAATCGCTCCGAACGCTGCTGCGCGCGCTCGTCTTCGCGGCCCCCCTCGCCGTCCCGCTCACCGCGTGTGGCGGCTCGCCCCCTCCGTCCCGTCCGGTCGTGCACCTCGACCCGGCGCCGGCGCCCGACCCAGAGCCGGGCACGGACCCGGACGAGACGCCGCCGCCCGAGACGCACACGCGCAACGACGGCACGATGGATCCGGACGAGTTCGACCGGCAATGGCGGGACAGCCTCGGGGGAGGCGGAGCTCCGCCCGACCCCCAGGTGATGATCATGGAGGGCCGTCCGCTCATGTCGGATCGGGGCCCGGTGCGCGCCTCTCTGCTGGGGGTGGAGGGGAACGCGCCTGTGCTCGCCTCGCATCCGGAAGCTGCCGCCCGATGGCTCGACGTGGCGCTCGCGGAGCACGCGTCGGTCGCGTCGTTCGCCCGCGCGGTCATGGAGCTGAGCGCGCTGGGGGCGCCGACCGCGTTGCTCGAGGGCCACCTGAAGGCCGGCCTCGACGAGGTCCGGCACACGGAGATCGCGTTCGAGATGGCCGGACGGTTCGGCGCGCCGCATCGAGTCCCGGGCCCCATGCCGGTTCCGCCGCCGCGTGCCGCGTCGCTCGCCCGGTTGGTGGTCGACACCTTCCTTGAAGGCTGCGTCAACGAGACGCTCGCGGCGCTCATGGCGACGCGGGCGGCCGCCCATTGTGAAGACGCCATGGTCCGGGCCGCGCTCGAGACCCTCGCCGAAGACGAAGCGCGCCACGCGGCGCTCGCCTGGCAGACCGTGCGCTGGGCGCTGGAATCCGACCCGTCCGTCCGCCCGCAGCTCGCTTCGGTGGCGCTCCCCGTCGTGCCTGAGGGCGGCGCGCATCAGCCTGGCCTGCTCGCCTGCGGCGTGCTCGACGCGGCCGAGACGAACCGCGCCGCCCGGGATGCACTGGCCCGGGTGGTGGTGCCCATGCGAGACGAGCTGCTGGAGCGATGAACCGCCAACCTCCCGTCGCCTGCCCGCCCCTTGGTTGGTCGGCCGGTCGTGCGCGTGCGCGGGTTCAGTCGTACGGGATGGGCCAGCGATCGGTGTCCGGGTCGTAGCGCCGCACCTGCCGGGTGGGCGGATCGTCCCAGGGCACGCATCGCGCGCCGTCCCCGTCGTCGTGGCCTTCGCCGCGGGCGGGCAAGAGCCGGTGCGGCCAGCCGTCCTCGTCCTCGCCGCAGCCCCCTTCGCCTCGTCTCCAGCCGATGCCGTCGTACCGAAGATCGGGGTGCGCGTCGCCGTCGACGTCCCGGAACGCCACGCGGAACGCCGACCACCCGGGTTCGCCGCCATCCGTCTCCGAGGCCAGCTGAGCGTTGAGCTCCAACTGGAAGCTGAGATCGCCGCGAATGACCCGGAGCTGATGCAGGTGTCGGTCGGGCACGCGCTGCATCGGCAACAGGCCCGTGAAGGCCCACTGAGGGTCACCTCGCCAGAGGGAACGCGGCCAGGCCCTCCCCAAAGTCGATACCGCTGCCCGCCGCGAGCCCGCCGGGGGTGCCGAGTGCCCAGCCCAAAGAGAGCCCGCCAAGGCTCCCCAGCACGATGCCCAGCGTACAGGCTAGATCGTCGTTACTCAGGCACGTGAGCGCACCCACCGCGACACCGAATACGCCGCCGCCGAGCAGCCCTCCGAAGAAGCCCGCCCACGTTCCTCCGAGCGCATCGACGTAGCGCGGGGTGCGGCGGCGGGTCGGAGATTCCGGCGCGGGTGGTGCGTACGGCTGGATCCAGGGTTCTTCGAGCGCAACCCCCGATTGCGCCCGCGCGCCCGAGACGCTCATGAGCGCAGCGAGGGGAGAACGACACACAGCAGA
Organism: Sandaracinaceae bacterium; assembly: GCA_045106715.1. Lineage (GTDB taxonomy): Bacteria > Myxococcota_A > Polyangia > Polyangiales > Sandaracinaceae. The sequence goes on along the minus strand of JBGCFC010000039.1, from coordinate 11,930 downwards.
CGACGCATCTCCCGCTCTTCATCAAGGCGCGTGCCGTCGCCGGAGACCCCGGCAAACGCAAACCCCCGGTGCTGCGGGTGTGACGGTGACGTCGTGGCCGCAATGCACACCCCCGCAGTATTCGAGTGTGCGCCGCGCTCCGCGCGTCCGATTGCACACTCGAATACTGACGATGTTCATGGCGCCGCCTTCGGCGCCGCGTGGGAAGGTCCGGATTCTTGCCGGACCTTCAGTGGACGGCGCCGATCCGTGTCCCATGCTCTATCGCATGCTGCCCGCCGCCTTCCGCGCCATCGCCCTGCTCGAGGCCTTCACCTGGGCGGGCCTGCTCGTCGGCATGCTCTTCAAGTACGTGCTCGGCGGCGACACCCTTGGCGTGCGGATCTTCGGGCCGCTGCACGGCGCCGCCTTCGTCGCCTACATCCCCGTCACGCTGCTCTGCGCGTGGCGCTGCCGGTGGAGCCTCGGCGCCACGGCGCTCGGCGTGCTCGCGGCCTTCCCGCCGATGGGCACGCTCCTGTTCGAGCGGTGGGTCCTTCGGACGGGGCGCCTGAGTCCGCCGACCACCGAGCCGTGACGCTCGCACTCGTCGACCGGTGACCGGACGACGGCCGGACAACCTGCTAGCCCTCGGGAGTGACCACCGCGTACGAGACGATCGGCGGCGAGCCCGCGCTCCGCACCATCATCGACACGTTCGTCGATCGGATGTTCGACGACATCATGATCGGCTTTCACTTCCGCGCCGCGCCGAAAGAGCGCATCAAGGAGATGGAGTTTCAGCACGCGGCGGCGCACCTGGGCGCGCCCATCGAGTACGGCGGCCGGCCCCTTCGCGCTGCGCACCAGCCGCACCGGATCATGGGCGGGCAATTCGAGCGTCGGAAGAAGATCCTCTCGGACGTGCTGGTCCAACAGGGGGTGCCGGACACGATCCGCGCCGGGTGGTTGGCCTACGTCGAGTCTCTCCGAAGCGAGATCACCCACGACCCCGGGAGCGAGTGCCGATGAGGGTCAGGGTCGGGCTATCGCAGATCGTCGGTTCGCGTCGGTTGGGTGATGTAGCCTCGTCCCGTGAAAGCCCCGCCGATCCTAGCCTTGCTCCTGACAGGCTGTACCTGCTCGGGGCCGTCGGATTCCGCGCCGGTCGAGGAGCCGCCCGCCATGCTGGAGACGAGCCAAGCAGACGAGCCGATCGACGAGGCGGAGCCCGTCGAAGCGTCACCCCGGCGCCTTGATCCCGCGGCGGCAGGGGTCGCCCGCGACGCGGTTCGGGCGGCGCGCCGATTGGCGGCCGAGGAGGACTTCGTTGGCTCGCTGGCCGCGTTCGAGCGCGCGCTGGAGGTGTTGCCGGGCGCGCCGCGGGTTCGCTGTGAGATGGGCTACGTCGCGTTGCGCGCCGAGCAGTACGGTCGCGCCGCCCGCGAGCTCGACGTGGCCCTCGCGCTTCTGCCGAGGCCGGCCACCGCGCCGCCCGAGCTTCGCGTGCCCCTGGCGATGTGTCTCTACAACCGCGGTCGGGTGCACGAGGCGCTCGAAGACCCGGCACGCGCGGCCCTTGCATATCGCGCCTCCCTCAGCCTCCGCGACAACCGCATCGTCCGTGGACGACTGGACATGATCGTCGCTGCTCAGGACACGGAAGGCGAGGTCTCTCGCCCGCCGCCGTCCGCTTCGGTAGACGACCTTCAGAGCTGGCTGGGCGAGGCCTGCGGGGAGACCTGCGACAGCTACGAGGACTGGGATCCCGATGGTTGCGCGGAGCCGAGCGATGTGCGCGCGCCGTCGGCCACCGAGCAGGTCGACGGCGCGGTCTTGTTTCATCGGTCCATTCCGGGGTGCATGCTCGACTACGACGCAACGATGCTCGCCCTTCGGGGCCGCGCCGGCTGGTGGCAGACCGAGCTGGTGGGCGACGAGTCGAGCACCACAGACAACTTCTATCGAGCGGAGGTCGGCTTCAGCTGCGAGGCGTCCATCGCTCGGCCGTCCGACGCGATCCTCCGCGTGGACCTCTTGTCCCTCACCTCGCAGCGCAGCGGAGACACCCTGCCAGCGCCAGTCGGCACGCCGGCCGAGGACGATCCGGGATGCCTCATCGAGCAGTCGACGAGCGGTCGCACGCACGATGTCGTGCTCTGCGAGATGAACCGAGCGATCCCGCGCTGCGGGGTGCTGGAGGTCGGCTCCGTCGAGGCAGGCGGATACGTGTCTGTCTACTGTGAAGCCGGGGAGACCCCCGCGTGGGCGCGCGCCTACGAGAGCGAGACGGAGGACGAAGAAGAGGTCGCCGATCCGTTTCGGGTGCGGGTCGAGGGGGACACCATCGTCGTCGAACTCGCCGAGGGGGCCTCCTCCTCCGACCTGACCCCCGGTCGCTACACCTTCGATGACCTCCGCCCCCAAATGCGCGAGCTGACCATGCACTAGCCTGGCCGCCGGTCGCGGCCGTGATCGGCGGGTGTCGTGGGCGATCCACGCTGACTGCGCGCTGTACCGGTCGGCGGTCAAGCTGGACCGCGGCTCTGCACGGGTGCTCCGCCCTTTCGGTCGGCACGGGGACAAGCGAGCGGCTTGGGCAGTTCTCAATCGTGGCTACGGCGTCGGGAGGGCGGTGCCGATGGCCTCCGCGCTCAACGGGGACTCGTTGAGGTGTTCGTCCACCGCGGTCACGACGTAGTGGAAGTCGCGATCGGAGGGCAGGTCGGCGTTGGAGCGGTTCTCTTCGTACGTGACGTCTGCGAACGCGCTGTAGAGCAGTCCCATGGCGATGGGATCGGTGTAGTTCGTTCCCGCGGAGCCACCCTCGTTTCGGTAGACGTTGTAGTACAGGACGTCGGACTCGGGGCTGTCGTCCCAGTCGAGGAGGATGTGCCCGGCCGCGCTCGTCGCCGCGAGACCGGTGGGCGCCGAAGGGGGCCCCGGCACGGCGGAGTCCGTCCGCTCGACGATCAGCGCGGGGGCGTTCCCGCCGTCTGCGCCCGTCCTCAGACTGCCGTTGAACGTACCCGGCGTGCCGAACTCGAATGCGAAGGACACGTCTGGCTCACCGTCGTTGAGACGACCGGACACAAACGCGGTCACGTCGAACTCGACCCACCGGTTCTGCGTCTCCTCCTGCATGTCGATGGAGTCGAGCACGTCGCTGCGCACCGCGCCGTCGCCTTCGCCGGAGAGCACGCCGAAGAGCTCGATCGCAAACGGCGTGCGCACCGCCCGCGAGACGTTGACGCGCAGCCGGGCGCGATGGAGCTCGCTCCACTCCACGCGGGACAGCTCGAAGCGAAGCCCGTCGTTCGACGGCGCGATCCGGAGCACGCTCGCTTCGGTGGGGTCGACGCCGGGTGGCGGCGGCGGTGGGCCCTCCGGAAGCGGCTTTCCCGCCCGCTCCATCTGCGCCAGGTAGAGGTTGGGCGGGAACAGTGTTCCCGGTGAGCAGCGCTCGATCCATTGGGTGTCGGTCATCGATGTCGGATCGTCGGAGCCAAACCCCACGAACACGTGCCCGTTCTGCGAGTCTTCGGGGATCATTCCCGGAGCGAGCGGCGCGTCCCCGTAGATGCCCCAGTGGGTCTCGTTCATCTGCCGTTGGGAGTCGCTGAGCCCCCCGAGCGCGCGGCTCCCCGCACCGGCGTAGACGTTGGTGTAGAGGTTGTCCCGTGCGCCCTGCCCGTGGTGATGAAGGCTCATGTCGAGCCCGCGAATGTTGGAGACGACGTTGCTCGTCGGCACGTTGATGATGTCGAACTCGTGGAAGTAGCGGCCTCGGAACTCGATGTTGTGAAAGAGGCTGTGGTGTGACGTCATGCCGATGCCGACGTGACCCACCCAGCCGGTGATGCCGCTGGTCCCGATGATGTCTTCGCGGCCGGCGAAGTGATCGAGGATGACGTTCAACACGCTGATGTGCGTGCCGGACACCTGGATGCCGTGGTCCGCGTTCCGGATGTAGAGGTTGCGGGCCCAGCTGTCCTCGACGTCGCGACCGAACGAGATGGCGTCCGCGCCGCGGAACTCCCAGTGCCCCATTTTCATCTGGTCCCGGAAGACGAGCGACAGGTTCTCGATGCCCTGCTCGGCGGTGCCCTCGAAGCGGATGAACTCCGCGCGCTCGGCGGGAGGTGCGGTCTCGACCATGTTCTCCGGAAAAAACAGCACCGACTCGTACATGTCCTGCCCCCGCAGGACCACTGCGTCGCGCGTGATGCGCAGCTGCTCACGCAGGATGAAGCGCCCTTCGGGCACCAGCACGGCGTGTTCGTCGGGGCACGCGGCGATGGCCTGCCGGAACGCCTCGGTGTCGTCGTTGCCGTCGTCGGCGACGGCCCCGAAGTCGGACACGTCCACTCCCACCGGCCAGTCGGGGATCGCAACGTCGCCGCTCCGGTAGCCGACGTCGGTGAAGTCCCTCAGCCGCCCGTCTTGATCCCACGACGCGCCGTCCGCGCCCCACAACGCGGAGAGGCAGCGTTCCTCCGGCGGGGTGCCGTCGGGCACCACGCTCCCATCAGCGGCCGCCGCGTCCATGGTGTCCGCGTCGCGGGCGTCCCCACCGTCGGTGGGGGCCTCGTCCGAAGAACACCCCGCCAGACCCAGGAGCAGGCCGTACAGAATCACCCCGCGCAGGCGAGGTCGTGAATCGAAGCAACGAACGTGCATGTTGTGGTTCACCGAGACCTCGCCTCTCGGCGTCCTGCCGCCCAGCGTACAGCAAAAAAGGGGCGGCGTCCGGCGATGCCCGGGCTGCGACGAGCTGGTCTACGAGGCGTGGTCCAATGAAGAAACAGAGGAGCATCTCGGACAGGGATGCTGCGCAGTCCTGATGTTCGTCTCTCCGCGGTGGCGTTGACGTAGGCCGAGGGCCACAGCGAGGACAGCTGCGTGTACGGGATTCCCCTGTTGAATGCGTGCCCGCCAGTGCGCAGATTGCGTGTCCATGACGCCACCGCTCAGCGTCCGGGTGCACCCCCGGTACAAACACGTCGCGTTTCCACTCTGGATCGGGCTCGGGATGGTGGGGCTCTTCGCCGGGGTGCAGCTCGCGCAGGCGATCATGCCGGAGCAGCGCCCGTCCATGGCGGTCGAGATGGCCATCGCGGCGCTTCCCCCTCTACTCCTCAACGCCGCGGGCCTGGTGCTCGCTCTGGCTCTGACGTCGGCGTACAGGCGCAGGCGCATGCTGGTGCTCGAAGTGACCGCGGACGAAGCACGTCTGCTGAACCGCCACGGCGCCGAGCTCGCCCGCGCCCCGCTTTCTGCTGTCCAGATCGACGAGGGCTACCACCTCCGTTACGGCGGCTCCTTCTACTGCCTCCACCTCGTCATCGGAGAGCGTCGGCTGGGGCTGACCTCCAACTCCGCGGTCGTTCATCGGGAGCCGCCGGAGGCGCTTCGGCGTCACAAGCAGACGCATGCGGTGACCGATGCGGACTACGCGCTCCTGCGGCGGCAGTTCGTCCCCGGTCGCGTCGCGCTCAACACTTCGCTGCAAGCGATCTTGGAGTCCGGACGCGGCCACGACATGCCGCTGGTGTAGGGCGAGAGCTGCGTCCCGTTCCACCGCCTCGTTCCGCCAGCCGTGGACCCGCGGCGCGACCCGTATCCCGTGGGCACTGAGTCTGATATGGAACGAACGTGTCAGCGCTCCGACCCCCGCTCGGCTCACGCCGACCATGACCGACACGTCGACCCTGCCGCCCATTCGTGCCGCCCTTTTGAACACCTGGATCGGGCGAGAGGCGCTCCTGGAGCGGCTGGCGGACCGAGACGAGGGCATGCTCACCCTTCACGGGCCCCCGGGCGTTGGCAAGACGCGCTTCGCGCTCGAGTGCGCGCGGCGGCGAGCCGAGCCGTGGCACTTCGTCGAGCTCATCGGGTGCACCAGCGCGGAGGCGGCCGGCGAGCGGCTATTGGAGTCCTTCGGCGTGGCGGGCGTGAACGGGGGCCAGGCCGCGCGGATCGACTCGCTCGTGCGCGCGGTCGCCCGCCACGGATGGCGCACGCTCGTGTTCGACGGCGTCGACGACGTGGTGCTCGCCGACCCGGGGTTCTTCCACTCGTTGGCGTCCGCCCTGCCCACGGTCCGCGTCCTTCTAACGACGCGTGTGCTTTCCCAGGACCCCCGAGAGGCTCGGTTCTCGGTGCCGCCCCTCACGGTGGAAGAAGGCGCCGCCCTCTACCTCGCTCGGCTGAAGGCGCTCCGCTCGGGCGCGCGGGTCGAGGTGTCCGACCTCGCCGAACTGGTCGAGCGCCTCGAAGGGCTTCCGTTGGCCATCGAGCTCGCTGCCTACCGGGGAGCGATGCTCTCTCCGCGTCAGATTCTCGAACGTCTCGAGCTGCGCTTCGATCTGCTGCGCCGCGAGGGTCGGGATGGTGCGGTGACGTCCCTCGAGGCGGCGATCGGCGAGTCGGTCGATCGCCTCTCCCCCGAGCTCAGACGAACTCTGGTCCGTTGTGCCGTCTTCTCGGGCGGCTTCGATCTGCAGGCGGCCGAGCACGTGGTCTCGGAGCCGCGCCGCACGTGGGACCACCTGCAGGAACTCCAGGAGCGCTCGCTGTTGACGCTCAACACCCTCGAAGCGACTCCGCGTCTCCAGATGCTGGAGTCCATTCGTGAGTACCTCGTTCGCTTTGCGTCGGAGCGCGGAGCGGCGCGGAAAGCACACGCAGCCTACTTTTCGGCCTTCGCGCTCGACCGCGGGCGGGAGATCGTCTCCCCGAAGGCCCCACGCGCGCTCGCATGGTTCGAGCGAGAGAGGCTCAATGTGAGGCATGCCCTCGACTGGCTCGAGCCGAACCAGCCGATCGAGGCGTCCCGCGTTGCGCTCGCGATGGAGTCGTTCGCCGCCATCCGCGGCAACGGTCAGGAGCGTCGGTCCCTGCTCGACCGGGCGGTCCGCTGTGCCGTGACCGATGTCGACCGTTTGCGGCGTCGAGCGCTACTCCGCCGCGCCCGCTTCTTGGCCACCAGCTCCGACGCCGAGCAGGCGGCGCGCGATGTGGAAGCGGCGGATCGCCTCGACGAAGGCGACACCCCACCGGAGCTCCTGGAGATCCGGTTGGCGGCGCGGCAGTTCTCGTCCGCCTCCGCGTCCGAAGACATCGACGACGTGCTCGCCCAGTGTTCCCCAGGTTCGCTGACCGAGGCTCGAGTGTTGGCACAGCGCGGGATCGGTCGCTCGCTCGCGGGGGACGAGGCCCGCAGCGTTTCGGATCTACGCCGCGCCGTCGACATCGCGGGTGCGGTCGGTGCGGTGGTGAACGAAGCGGTCTTCAACGTGATGCTCGGAGTGCTGCTGCTCCGCACTGGCCAGCTGGAGGCGGCGGAGCGCTGTCTCACCGCTTGCCAGCCCGTGCTCGACGCCATCGGTCATCGCCGCATGCAGCCCTTTGTCCTGCGCTCGCGATCTCTGATCCACGCGGCGCGCGGCGAGACGTCGACGGCCACCGAGATGCTCGAGACGGCGCTCGAGGATTCGATCGAGATGCAGGACGGTGTGGGGGCGGGGGTGTGCCGCCTGTACCTCGGGTTGACCGCTTGGCGCGCCGGCGAGGCGGCCGAGGCGCGATCGAACTTCGAGACGGCGGCCACGCTGAGCCCCGGTGTCGTGCCGAGGCCCTTGTGGTCCGTTTCCGCATGCCTGGCCGCGCTCGACGCTCTGGACGGAGATCAGTCCGCCGCGGAGCGCGGTTACGAAGAAGCCCTGGATCGGCTCCCGGCAGGCGGGCCCAGCACCAGCGAAGAACGGATCATCCGTGCATTGGGGCTGGTCGTGATGAGCGGACGGGCGCGCCTGAGCAACGCGGCGTCTGACTACGCGCGGGTGCTCGATGCGGCGACGGCCGCGACCGCTGCGAGTGGCGAGATCGCCGTGATTGCACCGATCCTCTCCGAAGCGGTCCGGCGCTCCGCCTTTCGGGCCGCCGAGCGGGGGTTTGTCCACCGCTCCCGTCCCGGTCTCGTCGTCGGTGCCGGCGGGGCCTGGGCCCGGCTTCCCGACGGAGAGATCACCGACCTCCGTTCGCGCTCGAACGCACAGCGCCTGCTCTGGGTGCTCGCGGTGGAACGGGTGGACCGACCCGGCTCGGGACTGGACGCCGAGGCCCTGTTTCGACTCGTGTGGCCCGGCGAGCGTGCAGACAAAGTCTCACGTCGCAACCGTGTCCGCGTCGCGGTGGCGGAGCTGCGCAAGCGCGGGCTGCGAGCACTGCTCATCCGTGATGCGACGGGGTACCGCGTCCGGGGAGACGTTCCTGCGTCCCTCGAGCGATTCGTCTGACGCCGTCCGCGCGCGACTGGATTAACGGTCCGTTTAACGTCGCGGATCGCGCCTCGGTGCTAGTCCGATTGGCCGAAACGCATGGCTCCGCCGCGACTTCTGGCGGGGCTTCACGGAGGAACGAATCATGAGTGACAAGCACCTTATCGTCGTCTTGGCGGTTGCGCTGCTCTCGGCGTGCGGCAGCGACGCTGCGGAGCCCGCCGCCACGACGGACGAGACCACGGAGCCCGGCGAGGCGCCGGAAGCCCCCGCCGACGCCCCGCTCAGCTGCGATGCATTGATGGCTCACTTGTTCGAGGTCTACAGCAGCAGCGACATGCCGCTCGTCGATGCCACGAACCGGGCGCCATTGACGCACGGCTGCACCAACCTGCAGGCCAGCGATGGCTGGTCGGAACACCGAGAGGCGGCCGAATGCTCGATGGGTGCATCCGACGATTCCGCGCTTGCGGCGTGTGGCTTCGAGACGCTGTTCCGGGCCTTCGGACGGGCCTCCGAAGGGTAGGATCTCCGCCAACATGGGTGACGAGCGCCGCATCATTCGAGAGATCTACGGCTTCGACTTCCCCGACGAGGTCGAGGCGGCGCTCGCCTTCGTGCGGGAGGCCGGCAGTGACTTCGACGTGCTCGACCTCTCTCTCGAGGGACCGCTTGCGGTGGAGGGGGGCGAGACACCGAAACCCTGGGATGGCTGGCCGCGCCATGCGCTCGATCCACCCGAGTTCTTCACCGTCATGTGCGGCCACACCGACGGACTCCACTGGGGGTACTGGTTCGACGACCCCGGGGGAGGATCCACCCGCCGTCGCCAGCTATTACGCTCGGCCAGGATCTCTGGCCCGTCCTTCCGGACGCATCTCGACACAGCCGCGGAGATGATGAAGGTCGGCTATGCGGGCCTCAGTCGACCTCGGCTCGAGCGGGGGGTCGACCGGGCGGCGGCGCTGCGACGCTGAGGCGCGCGCGCTCGCGCTCGATGTCGGATCGTGTAGGATACGGCCCCGATGCGCTGGACTCCCATGCTGCTCAGCTCCGTAACGGCGCTCACCGCCGTCGCGCTGCCGGTGGCCGCGGACGGGCCCGAACCCCCGGTTGCCCGAGTCGATCTGAGTGAGCATGTGCCGGCCCGCTGGCTGGACGATCGCACCGACGCGATGCCGCTGACGCCCGATCGCTGGCGTCGCCGAATGCCCGCGGAGTGCCAGACGCGGGGCGGGTATCGCGACCACTGCCAAGGCAACTTCATCGCACCGACCCCTCACGGCGCGGCCCAGGCGCTCGCGACGGAGCTCGCCCTCGGGCACCGGGCCACCGCGATGTTGCTCATGCACGACCGGCCGCTGCCGGAGTGGATCGAGGCGGTTGAGGACGCCGACGCCGCGGAGCGGCTGCTGTTTCCGGTTCCCAACGGGCACCTCGGCCGCGGGTTCGGACACACCCGCACAGGTTCGATGTCGCACCGCATGCACCGCGGTGTCGACATCGGCGGCATCCCGGAGGGCTCGCCCATCCTCGCTGCGCGCGGGGGGTTGGTGGCGTACGCGGGCAACGAGCTGACCGGCTACGGCAACGTGGTCATCCTGCTCCACCACGAGGGGTTCTCGACCTTCTACGCGCACTGCCGGGCGCTCCGCGTGTTCGCTGGCCAGCGGGTCGAGCGCGGTGAAGTCGTCGCCGAGGTCGGCATGACGGGTTTCGCACCCGCCCCACACCTTCACTTCGAGTGGCGGCAGCGCGGCTGGCCGCGGGACCCGGCGCCGCAGTTCGATCGATGAACAGGAACCGGGTCGATCGATGAAAGCAGCGGCCAGGTCTGCGCCCGCGCGGTGACATCCAAGGGCGTGCGGCTGAGAGGGGTCGGAGTGGAGCCTGGGGATTTCGCTATCCTCGGGAACCATTCGCTCCTCTCGACCGTCTGAACCCAAAGCCGCATGCGCCTCCGTGTCATGATCCGTGTGATTTTCAGTCACGTTTCGACGTCTCATCGCTACGCGATGGGGGGGACCGCGCATGAGTGACGAGGAATCGGTCGAAAGGGCTGCGTCGACAGCCGAGAGCTCGACGTCATCAGGAGCCGCCGCGCTGCCGCGTCGCATGGAGCAAGCGATCGCCCAGACGCGCGGCCGGGTGAACCGGTGGATCGCGCTCGATGCGATCCTCTCGGGTGCCGGGGCCGCGCTCGCGGTGGGGGCGCCGGTGGCGCTGGCGTTGCACCTGGCCGAGCGGCCGATCGAGTGGGCAGGCGCGGCGGCCGGGTTGGGTTTCGTGGCGGCCGTCGGCTGGGAACTCTCGAAGCGATGGCACGACGCGCTGGATGGCGCGCTGGTGCTCGACGGCCTGATGGATGCGCACGACCGTTTCAGCTCGGCGCTCCAGTTCTCACGTCAGGACAGTGCGGCGCCGCTCGAGCGCATGCAGATCGAAGAGGCGGGGGCGTTTCTCGCTGACGCCGGCGCCGTACCGACGCCGCCCCGCCCCCCGTTTCAGGCCTCGCGCTACCTCGCCGCGGCCGTCGTCGCGCTCGGCTTGGCGATCCCGATCGCGCAGGTCTGGCCCGAGATCCAAGCCTGGCTGCACGGCGAGGGCGAGCCGATCACCCGGGAGGACCCTCGCTCGGCCGAGGAGATCGCGGACGCGGCCGAGGCACTCCGCCGCCGGATCGCCGAGAACCCGGACCGGCGCCTCGACGCCGAGATCAACGCGCTCGAGCATGAGCTCGCGGAGCAGCGGCGTCGCACGATGGATGAGCGGGCCGAGGCGATCGCGGACGCGGCTGAGATGCTGGAACAGGTGGTCGGCCGTGGCGAGAGCGGCGAGGACAGCGAGACGTCCGGGGAGGCCAGCGAGTCGAGCCCCACGGGCGGCGAATCGGAGTCGCTGCCAACGTCGGTCGACGAGGACCTCCCCGACAGTGCGTCGCGCCGCCTCATGGAGCAGTGGCAGGAAGCGCAGGAGGCCATGGAGCGCTGGCGGGAGGCCGCGTCCGAACCGAACCAGGACGCCTTCCGCACCGCACAACTCCAAGAGGAGGCGCAGCGCGAGCAGATGGAGGCGCTTCAGCTCGCCCGACAAGAGCAGAGCTGGCGGGACAACCAGACCGAAGAGCAGCGACGTGAAGAGGCGCGTCTGGCCGAGGAGCGTCGCGAGGCTGCGGAGACGCCGGCCGACCGGATGCGCGAGGCTGTCGACCGGTTGGACGAGGCGCTGGCGCGCATGCACCGCAGCGACGAGACCCCGGACCTGCCCACGTCGGAAGCGAGCGAGGCGCTGCGCCGCGCGACCGAGCGCCTGAACGAAGGCACGCCGCGGACCGCCGAGGCCATGAACCGGGCCGCCGAGGCGCGTGATCAAGGCAACGGCGAGGCGATGGACAGGAGCCTCGAGCAGGCGCGCGAGGCGCTGCAGCGGGAGGCTGGCTCCGAGGCGCAGTCGCTCAGTGACGCCCGAAGCCGACTCGACCAGCTCCACGATGAGGTGGCCCGCCGCGCGGCCGAGCGCGCCGCTCAGCGCGGGCAGGGCGAGCAGCTCGCGCAGAACGGCCAGCAAGGTCAACAGGGCCAGAACGGCCAGCAAGGTCAACAGGGCCAGAACGGCCAGCAAGGTCAACAGGGCCAGAACGGCCAGCAAGGTCAACAGGGCCAGAACGGC
>JBGCFC010000038.1:0-34232 GCA_045106715.1 Sandaracinaceae bacterium | reverse complement strand
TGCCGAACCTTCAGACGGTGAGCGCCTTCCAGAAGACGACCTTTGCCTCACCAGGGCCGTAGTAGTCGCGGATGCGTGCTTCTTCGTCATAGCCGAGTCCCGCGTAGAACACGCGGGTGGCGTCGAACCCTTCCCCGCTCGACGTCTCGATGATCAAGACGCGTGCCTCGGAGTCGCCAAGTTCTCTCAAGCGCCGCTCAACTTCGGTCACCAGCGCGCGCCCCACCCCCTTGCCCTGCGCGTCCGGCGACACGCCCAGGAAGTAGAGGTTCCACACCCGGTCGGCGAACGGCTCGGGCGCGACGTAGGCGGCGCCGAGCACGGCTTCCAAGTCCTTCGCGACGAGCCAGGTGTGCCCCGGCATCGAGCCATCGACACCGCCGTCGAACATCGGACGGATCGCCCCGACCTCCTCGGCGGCGAAGAGCCCGGTGGCGATGGCGATCGACTCGATGGCAGACCAGTGCGTCGTGGACGCCGGTACGATCTCAGGGTGGAACATGCCGCGCTGTATGGAGCACGGCGACGCTCGTTACGTCGGTGCGTGCTCAACCGGGTCGCGTCACCCCGTAGAGCGCACCGTGGCGGCCCCAGAGGTGCGCGAGCAGGTCCTCCACGTGGTCCCGCTCGCCCACGGCGTCCCGGATGATCGCCGGCGCCTCCAGGAGATGGCCGCAGGAGTGGATCGTGCGCCGGAGAAACGTGAGCACCTCCGCGAAGTTCCCGTCCCCGACCTGCTCCCACAGTGTCGGCAGCGCGTTCTCCAGCGTCGCGCCGAGGCTCGCCGCGTAGAGGTTGCCGAGGGTGTAGCTCGGGAAGTACCCGAACGCGGCGCCGGACCAATGCACGTCCTGCAGCACGCCGAGCGCGTCGCTCGGCGGCGTCAGACCGAGCAGCTCTTCATACTTGGCGTTCCACGCTTCGGGCAGGTCCTTCACCGCGAGCTTCCGCTCGAAAAGCGCGAGCTCGATCTCGAAGCGCACGATGACGTGGAGGTTGTAGGTGACCTCGTCGGCCGCCACACGGATGAGGCCGCGCTCGACTCGGTTGCTCCCCTGGTAGAGCGCCTCACCGGTCACGGGCGTGTCCGGGAAGTGCGTGGCGATGCGCGCCGCCAGCCAATCGCAGAACGGGCGACTCCGGCCGATGAAGTTCTCCCAGAGCCGGGACTGCGACTCGTGGAGCCCGAAGCTCGCAGCCTCGTTGACGGTGGTGCCGACGTGGTCGTGCGGCAGGCCTTGCTCGTAGAGCGCGTGGCCAGCCTCGTGGATGGTGCTCCCGAGTCCGTTGAGGAAGTCGGCCTCATCGATGTGCGTGGTGATACGGACATCCCCGGGGCCTTGACCGCTGGTGAACGGATGCTCGGCGTGGTCGAGGCGGCCGGCCGCAAAGTCATAGCCGAGCGCGGCCGCGATCTCCCGGTGCAGCGCGCCTTGTTTGTCGGCGTCGAAGCGCACGTCGAAGGCCGGCAACGCGGGCTTGTCGGCGATGGCGTCCATCAGCTCGACCAGCCCCTCACGGAGACGCGCGAACATGGCCCGGAGGTCTTCCACGCGCGTACCGGGGTCGTACTCTTCGAGGAGCACCTCGTACGGATGACGGTTTGCGTCGATGGCCTCGGCGCGCCGGAGGCTGAGCTCCAACAGACGGGTCAGCGTGGGCTCGAAGGTCGCGAAGCGAGAGGCCTGCTTCGCCTCCAGCCACGCCGCGAACCCCTCGCTCTTGGCGCGCGCCAACCGGTCGACGAGGTCGGCCGGCACGCACGTTTCGCGTTCGTGCAGGCGTCGAAGGTTCCGCCGGCACGCCGCGTGGACCGGGTCGCTCCCGTCGATGGCGGAGAGCCAGGTCGGGATGCGGGCGTCGGTCACGCGAGCGTGCGCGAGGCCCGCCAACAGCGCCGACTGGCGGCCTCGAAGAGGCGCGGCCTTGGGCGGCATCATGGTCTGTTCGTCCCACGCGAGCGTGGAGGAGATGCCCTCGAGGGTCTCGAGTGCGGCGATGTGCTCGCGGAGCTGATCCCAGTCGGAGGGAGTCGGGGTCGTGGTCACCTGCGCCTCAGTACGGTAGGGGTTATGTACGCGGCCCGGAGGGGAACCATGACGACCGCGGACGGGGACGATAGCAGGACATGAGCGGGAGCCGAGCAGAGCGGTCGCGGGGTTCGATGTCGACGCCCGGGTGGGGCCTCGCGGCCCTGCTGGTGAGCGTCGCGTGCCTGAGCGCCTGCGCCGCCGGCCCGCGCCGTTTCCCGCTGGCCCGTGTGATGTGGGACGACCCTGACCGGAGGACGTTCTCCCCCCGCCCCGAGAGCTTCTACTCCCCTTACATGTGGGACGGCGCCGACAACGGGTTCTTCCGGCCGGCGAGCGAGTTCTTCCTCTTCGAGCCCGGACGCGCGGCGATGAACGTCAACGCGATCGACGAAGTGCCCAACTCCAGCTGGTACACCAACCGGCTGGCGCGACGCGCGATGAGCCCGAACGAAATCGCGCGGGGCGCATGCAACGCCGACTTCGCCATGCCGTTCCCGTGGACCATCGTGGGCGGCAAGCCGGACGGCGCGAACCCGGGGTTTCAGATCCGTGACGCCAACGGCCAGCGGTATCTCCTGAAGACGGAGGGCACGCGTCAGCCGTGGCGGCCCGGCGCCGCCGACGCGGTGGGCGCCGCGATCTTTCACGCCGCGGGGTATTGGGCGCCTTGCAACCGGGTCGTCGAGTTTCGGCGCGAGCAGCTCGAGCGCGACCCAGAAGCCACCATCGAGTACAGCAACGGCCACGAGGAGGCCCTGTCCGAGAGTCACGTCGAGGCGGTGTTGCGAGCGGCACTCGAACTCCCCGACGGCCGCTTCCGAGCCAGCGTGTCGCGCTTCGTCGAGGGGCGCCCCATCGGCCCGTGGCGATACGACGGCACCCGCGACGACGATCCCAATGACGTCGTCGACCACCAGCACCGGCGCGAGCTCCGAGGCATGCGCCTGCTCTCGGCGTGGACCGACCACATCGACAGCCGGCAAGAGAACACGATGGCGGCGTGGATGACCGAGGACGAGGATGCCGTCGGGTACGTGCGGCACTACCTCATCGACTTCGGCGATTGCTTCGGGATCACGCACGCGTGGGACCCACTCGTCCGGCGCTTCGGTCACTCCGGCTACCTGGATTTCGAACACGTGCTGGTCGACTTCCTGACGCTCGGGCTCACGCCGCGACCGTGGCGGGAGGCGCGCCAGGGCGCGGCCGAAGACACGCTCGGCTACTTCGATGTCTTCCGGTTCGACCCCGAAGCATGGCGGCCGGGCTACGCGAACCCGGCGTTCGACCGGCGGACCGAAGCCGACGAGGCGTGGATGGCGCGGATCATCGCGCGCTTCGGGGACGCACATCTCCGTGCGCTGGCGGCGCAGGGCCACTTCCAGGATCCGGTGATCGAGTCGGAGCTCGCCCGCATCTTGATCGGCCGCCGCGACCGCATCCTCGAACGCTACCTGACGCGGCTCTCGCCGCTGACGTGGCCGGAGGTGCGCACCCGCTCCGATGGCGCCCCCGAGGTGTGCGCCCAGGACCTCGCCGTCCTGACCGAGACCCGCCCCGCGTCGAGCCGGCGCTACTCCGTACGCGCATGGACCGGGCGTGATGAATTGCGCGAAGCGGACCGTCCGCAGCTGCGGCGGGCCGAGGCCGCCTACGTGTGTGCCGCGCTGCCGTCCGTTCCCGAGGCGAGCGAAGACGAGCCGGTGTACGCGGTGCTCGACCTCATCGCGCAGACGCCCGGGGAAGAGACGACCGAGCCGGCCCGCCTCCACCTCTGGGCCACCGGACCTGACCGCTTTACGCTCGTTGGGCTTGAGCGACCGACCCAGCCGGAGCCCCCGCGATGACGCGGCCACTCGGCTTCGTGGTGGGCCTTGCGTTCGCGGGCTCGCTCGTTTGCACCCCCGTGCTCGCGCAGGAGGTCGGCGTTTCGACGGCGGGGAGCGAAGAGGAGCCCGAGGTCGGCGTCGCATCCGAAGAAGAGCCCGAGGTCGGTGTCGCATCCGAAGAGGAGCCCGAGGTCGGCGTCGCATCCGAAGAGGAGCCCGAGGTCGGCGTCGCATCCGAAGAGGAGCCCGAGGTCGGCGTCGCCACCGGGGAAGAGCCCGAGGTCGGCGTCGCCACCGGAGAGGAGCCCGAGGTCGCCGTCGCATCCGAAGAAGAGCCCGCCGAGGTCGCCGTCGCATCCGAAGAGGAGCCCGCGCCCAGGACCGAGGCCGAGGTCCCACAGAATCCGTTCGGCGAGTCCCCTCGCGTGGCGCTTCCGCCCGCCCCCACCAACGACCGCGCCTCCACGGGCGGCTCGGACGAGGTCCGGGAGGAGGGCGAAGAGCCCACACTCGCCCGGCGCGACGTCCCCCGCTACGACGGCCGCACCGCGCCGACGGCCACGGTCGAGGAAGGCCTGCTGTGGATCCCGAGGGTCCTGTTCTTCCCCGTGCATCTCGTGCTCGAGTACGTCTTCCGCCAGCCGATCGGATGGTTCCTCACCACGATGGAGCGCGAGCGTTGGCACGTGCTGTTCATCGACTTCTTCACCTGGGACGAGCGCAACGCGGGGATCGTGCCGACGACGCTCTGGGACTTCGGGTTCGTCCCCGCTGTCGGCCTCTACTTCTTCTGGAACGACGCGTTTGTCGAAGGCAACGACATCCGCGCCCAGGTGGGCTTCGGCGGCCCGGAGTGGCTGCGTGCGACGCTGGTCGACCGCGCCCGGCTCACCGACCAGTTCGAGCTCGGCGTCACCGTCGACGCGTGGCGGCGCCCAGACCAGATCTTCGAGGGGATCGGCTGGGACAGCAGCGTGAGTCGGCGGAGCCGGTTCTTCCGCAACTACGTCGACGGTCGGGTCGATCTGCGGTTCCGTCCGTGGCGGGAGTCCGAGGTGCGCTTCGGGGCCGGGGTCATCTGGAACGACTTCGCGCAGAACGGCTTCAACCCGGACATCGAGGAAGGTGACCCGAGCCTCGAGCAAGCCATCGCGCAGGGGTTCTACGACGCCCCGCCCGGCATCGAGGGGTACACGGCCTACTACCAGCGGCTCGACGTCGTGGTGGACTCCCGTGAGGCGCGACCGGCCCCCGGCCACGGCGTGCGCGTGGAGGGCTTCGTGCATCAGGGCTTCGACCTGAACTCCGTGACGGAGCGCCGCTGGATGCGGTACGGCGGCGCGCTGGGCGGCTACCTCGACGTGAGCGAGCAGCGGGTCCTGTCATTGAGCGCAACCTTCCGCTTCGCCGAGCCGCTGGGGACCTCGTCGCCGGTGCCGTTCACGGAGCTCGCTTCCCTCGGCAACGAGAGCGTCGTCATGAGCGGATTCCTCCAAGGTCAACTGGTGGGACGCAGCGCCACCGCAGTGACGCTCGAGTATCGCTACCCCATCTGGGTCTTCCTCGACGGCTCGCTGCACGCCTCGATCGGCAACGTGTTCGGCGAGCGCTTCAGCGACTTCGACTTCGACCGCCTGCGCGCCAGCTTCGGCTTCGGCTTCCGCTCCTCCGGCGACCGCGACCAAGCGTTCGATGTCCTGTTGGCCTTTGGGACCGCGCCGTTCGTGGAGGGCGGCGGCGTGGAGAGCGTGCGCTTGGTACTCGGCTCACGGCAGGGGTTCTGACCGCCTTCCCCAAGCTGGGCGCCCACGTGCGGGCCCGTCGGCACCTGCGCGCCGAGGGCAGCCGCGTGGTCCTGCACGACGACCGCTCGGGCAATGCGCTGCAACTCGGAGAGCGCGAGTGGGCCGTGGTCTCCTCCCTGGACGGGACCCGGAGCCTGGCCGGCGTGGTCGAGGCGGCGGCGCAGCGCGGGACGCGGGTCAGCGAGGCACACGTGAAGGCGTTTGTCGATCAGCTCGGTGCGCTGGGGTTCTTCGACGCGGCGGAGACCCATCCGGAGTCGGTCTCGTCTTCATTCGCCCGTGACCTCCCGATCGAGACGCTGCCCGGCTGGGGCTACCGTTGCGACGGCCGCGGAGGATGCTGCCAGACGTTCTCGACCGTGATCTTCACACCGCTCGAAGCCGCGGTCGCACGGGCCACCCTGCCCGACCACCACGACGCGGGCGTCGCCCCGGGCCGCTTCTTCACTCCGGAGCATGGCCTCGACGCGTCCCTCTACGCCGCCCCGCTCGAGCGGGGCCGTTGCAGCTACCTCGACCGCGAGCGGCGCTGCCAACTCCACGCCGCCGCCGGTCCCACCGCCAAGCCCCAGGGCTGCCGGACGCACCCGCTTCGGTTCCTGGACGTCGGCACCCACATCCGCTGCGCCCCCCGCCCCGAATGCGCCTGTTTGTTCGTTCCGGCCGACGGGGTCGACGGCGTTCCGTCGGCGGGCGCGCAGCTGCCGCGGGAGACGTACGTGCCGCGCCTGCAGCTCGGGCCGCTCGGAATCGCGAACGCGACGCGGGACACACCGATCGGCGCGCTCCTCGACTGGCTCGACGGGCTGCCGCCACCGGACGAAGACGGGGCCGCCTACCTGGAGCGGGTCGCCCAGGCGCTGCGGACGAGCGGGATCACCGCCCCGGCGTCGAGGTCCCGCACTCCTCGAGCTGCGCCGCCGGACGTCCGTGCGCGCGCCACCCGACTCGCCGCGCAGCGCGCCTCGCTCGATCTGGCGGACGACCTCGTCCGGCGCGCCGCCACCTGGATTGCCGACGCCCAGCCCACCGGCAGCGAGCCGCCCGGCCCGGGGGAACGCCTCTATGTGCGGGCGCTGCTCTACGCGCCCCCGGATTCGGGCTCCCTCCCGGATGCCTTGATGCGCGCTGCAGCCCGGCTCCGGCTGGCACGCGCGCTCGACCCCAACAACCTCGACGACCCGGCGGCGTCGCCTCCCATCGCGCTGCTCGAAGCGATGCTGCGGGGCTACGCGCTGGATGACTGAGAGGAGCGACCGCGCACCATCGCGCGCAGCTTCATGCCGCCCGCCGTCGTGACGAACGCCGAGCTCAGCCCTTTGGCGAGGCGCTCGGGCTTCTTGCGATCGACCGCCGTGAAGAAAGCCACCGCCGCGTCGGCCGGCAGCGCGTCGATCCGTCTCCCCAGTGCCGCGTAGAGCGGGCCCGCGTCCCCTCTCAGCCTGCGCCCGTGCGGAGGGTCGGTGACCAACGCCGCCCCGGGCGTCTCGGGCATCGCGGCCTCGGACAGGGGCGCGGTCGACAAGGCGAGCGTCACCCCCGCCCGCTCCGCATTGGCGCGCGCAGCCTCGACGGCGGCCGGCGCGATGTCGCTCGCGAGGATCGGCGGTCCGTCCACGACGCGCGCGTCGGCCTCTTCACGCAGCCGTGCCCAGGTTGGAGGATGCAGGAGCTCGGTCTGCTCGAAGGTGAAGCTGCGATTCCGACCGGGCGCGATGCCGCGCGCCTTCATGGCGGCCTCGATCGGGATCGTGCCGGACCCGCAAAGCGGATCGACGAGAGCCCCTTCGCCAGCCCACCCAGAGGCGACCACCAGCGCGTGCGCGAGGTCTTCCCGGAGCGGCGCCTTGCCCGGGTCCAGCCGGTAGCCCCGCCGATGCAGCGGCTCGCCCGACGTGTCGATCGACACCTCGACTTGGTCCCGTGAGAGCCGGAGCTGCACGGGCACGCCCTCCGCATCCGGATCGGCGAACTGATCTCCGAGCCGCTTGGCCACGGCGCGCGCGACGCGCTCCGCGATGGCGCCGGTGTGGATGAGCTTGGATTTCCGTGCGGTGATCCGGTACGAGCGCGGCACGCCGCGGGTCAGGAAGCGCTCGAACGGCAGCTCGCCCAGCTCGCGCTCCAAAACCGAGAAGCGCGTCGCGTAGAAACGCCCCACGCGGACCAGCACATGGCTCGCCAGACCCGAGCGCAGGTTCGCCTCGCAGACCAGCGCGCGATGACCATGGCACCGCACCCCGCCGCTCACCGCTTCCACGGACAGCGCTCCGAGCGAACTCAGCTCCCGCGCGAGGAGGGGCTCCAGGCCGGGGGCACAACTGACGAAGAGCTCGTGAGGGGCAACCACCGGCGGACCATAGCAGCCCGCTGAAGAATCGACGTTGATGGATCGGGCGCGCGACGCGCCGGAGGAGCGGCAGGCGGCCGGGATGGTGCGTCCCGAGTTCGAGGCGCCTGTGTGCGTGCGTTTCTTGGCCGCTTCGGCGTGCGCTCCTATCCTTCGGTCTCGCCGGCCACGCCTGATGTCGAACTCTTTTCCGGAGGCCCTCGTGGCCGCGCTCGAGGAGGCCGGAGCCCCCGACGCGCTCGCGCTCGCGCTGCAAAAGAGAGGCCTCGCAACCGTCCCGGACACCCCCTCCGAGCGGCACGCGTTCCTGACGGAAGAGCTCCTGGACGCGCTGATGGGCACGATCCACCCCGCCTCCGCGGAGACGCTGGTCGAGAGCCTGTTGGCGCTGGCTTCGAGGGTGGAGGACGAGGAGGCGACGAGCGGAGAGAACGAGGTCATCACCGTGCCTCCGTCCGCCAGCGAGGAGCTCGAGGGCGCCTATGACGATCTGGTCAGCGGCGCCGTGCACCTGCGAAAGACGCCCCCGTGGGGCCTCCGGCGTCCCGACCTCGCGGGCGACATGTGGCTCCTGGTCAGCACCGACGAGACCTTGCTCGACATGGCGCGCGCCGCGGCGCCCGAGCTCACGGTGGTGCGCTTGATCGGCAGCGAGGACGAGCTCGCTACCGCGCTCGCCTCCGAGGGGGTTCACACGCTGGTGCTCGACGGAGACAGCCCTTCGGTGCCCATCCGGGAAGTGATGGAGCACCTCGATAGCGCCGAACTCGCGCGCGGCTTCGTCTGGCGGATGAACCCCGAAGACTGGGCCCGCTGGACGCGGATCGCGGCGTTCGCCGCGGGGTGGACACCGCTCGCCGCTGAGCTCAGCGTGGCCGAAGTCGTGTTGGCACTCGGACGCTGAGCCGCCGAGAACCATTGAAAGATCTCGGGTTCTTTACTACACGCTGTCGCCGTGACCGACCTGCGTGACTCCGCCCCGAACATGGCGATCTTCTGCGACTTCGAGAACGTCGCGATCGGCGTCCGCGACGCTCGCTACGACGCGTTCGCCATCGAGATGTGCCTCGCGCGCTTGCTCGACAAGGGCAAGATCGTCGTGAAGAAGGCCTACGCCGACTGGGACCGGTACAAGAGCAGCAAGCGCTCGATGCACGAAGCCGCGTTCGAGATGATCGAGATCCCCCACGTCAGCTACTCGGGGAAGAACTCGGCCGACATCCGGATGGTCGTAGACGCGCTGGACCTTTGTTACACGAAGCCGCACATCGACTTCTTCGTCATCATCAGCGGCGACAGCGACTTCTCTCCCCTCGTGAGCAAGCTCCGCGAGAACGACAAGATCGTGATCGGGATGGGGGTCAAGAACAGCTCGAGCGACCTCCTCATCGAGAACTGCGACGCGTTCATCTACTACGACGACCTCGTCCGCGCGCGACGCGCCTCGAGCAAGAAGAAGGGCAAGAAGCGCCGCCCGCCGCGCCGCGACAGCCAGGATCGCGGCGGTGACCGGCCTGAGCGCAACGGGGAGAGGCTGGCCGCAGACAAGCCCGCCGCAGACAAGCCCACCGCAGACAAGCCCGCCGCAGACAAGCCCGCCGGGGACCGTGACGCAGGCGAGAAGAACGGTGCCGAGGCTGGCGACAAGCTCCTCGACGGCGTGGACGCGCTGAGCCCGGAAGAAGAGGAAGAGCGACGCCAGGAGGGCCTCGACCACGTGCTCGACATCATCGAGGCGCTGTTCCAGGACCGAGACAGCCACATCTGGGGCTCGATGGTGAAGCAGGTTCTCAAGCGCAAGCGCCCCAACTTCAGCGAGCGCTTCCACGGGTACCGCACGTTCAGCGAGCTGCTGGAGGACGCGCGCGACCGCGGCCTCTTGGAGCTGAGCAAGGACGAGCGCTCCGGCGGATACCTGATCACGAGCTTCGGCCCGAACGCGTAGAGAGGCGCCCAGCAGGCGTGCAGCACGCGGCTGTGTTGGTCCCTCACTGCGGGTGACGAGGAGGGGTCCGTCGCATCATGGGTGGGCGGATCAGCCCCGTTGTACGCACCGCGTACACCCTCACCTCGCCGGTGACGGTTCACGGCTCGTGTCTGGCGCTGGCACACCTCTCGCTTTGGCTCTCAGCGGAGGTGCCTGTGCTTCGATATTCGCTCTTGTTCGTATCTACCCTCAGCCTCGTCGCGTGCGGCGGCGACGCGATGACCGGCGACACGGTGATGTGCCCGGGACCCGGCTGCGAGTGCACCGGGGCCGCGTGCGTCTGCGACAGCGCCTCGTGTGAGCTGACGTGCGCAGACGTCGCCACCCCCGGAGCCACGTGCGAGCTCGACTGCGCTGCCGGCAACGTGTGCGTGGCCGCGTGCGGAGACAGCGGCTGTGACGTCGACTGCCTCGCCGGTGCCGAATGCAGCGTCACCGCGGACAGCGCGGGCGCCGACGTGGACTGCGCCGAGGGCGCGGTGTGCAACGTGAGCAACACGGCGGACAACGCCGACCTGAACTGCCCGGTGAACGGGACGTGCGAGCTCGCCGCACCCGGCGCGGACGCCGAGGTGAGCTGCTCGGCGGGCTCGGAGTGTGTGGTGACCACGGGACGGGACGCGGACGTCCAGTGCGACGCGGCCACCTGCACCTTCACCTTGGCCGACGAGGCGGACGCCGAGTGTGAGAACGGCGCCGACTGCACGGTGATCTGCGAGCAAGACTGCTCGGTCGACTGCGAGGGTACGGAGACCGTCTGCCGGGTGCAGTGCCCCGGCGAAGAGATGCCCGTGCTCGTCGAGGGAGAGTCGCGCGAGTGTTGAGCCTGCAGGCGTCGGTGGCATAGTCGAGTCACGTGATGGTCGTCGCGCGCATCGGTCTGGCTCTCTCGCTCCTCTTCGTGGGGGAGTGCGGCACGGAGCCGACCGACGCGGGGCCAGGCGACAGCGCGGCCGGCAGCGGGCGGATTCAGATCCGGTTCGAGGCGGACGAGGAAGACCGGCCCGACGGCTGGGAGCTGGTCTCGGCGCACGTGGAGCTCGATCAGGTGCGGCTCGACAACGACCGAGGGGACGGCTTCGAGCCCGCCTGGACCCGCCCCGACGGAAGCCCTCTCGGGCGCACCCGTTTGGACGAGGATCCTCCCGAGGCGGAGCTGCGGGCCGTCCCGGCGACCTATGGCGGGGTGGCGCTGATCTCGGGCGACGCCCCGACCCTGGAGCTCGTCTATCGCGTCGAAGAAGCGCGGGTGGAAGTCACGAGCGATGCGCCGTTCGACATCATGACCCGCTGCCAGGGCGGCGGGACCTCGCTCCAGCCCGGCGGAAGCCTGACCGTGGAGGTGCGCCTCGACGTCGGCCGGCTCGCGCGGGTCCTCGCCGACGACCTCACTCCCCCTGCGACCGGGACGGTGTTCGTCGACGCCGGCCGGTCCGAGGAGACCCTCACGCGGGTCGAAGCAGAGCTGGCTGACGCTTGGATCACGCGCTGCGAGGCCGACGACGACGACGACGACGATGACTGACCCACGAGACGTCAGTTCGCTCGATGCGGCGAGCACGCAACAGGCCGGCACGATCCAACTCCCTCCCACCGGCGCGTGGGCGCTGGTCGTCGGCCCCGAGGGACGCGAGGTCGTCGATCTGCCGGAGGGCATCGCCATCTCGATTGGGCGCAGCCGCTCGAGCGGCATCGTGATCCGAGACCGCTCCGTGAGCCGGCTGCACGCGACGCTCGTGTGGCAGGGAGGAGACCGAATCTTGCTCCGCGACCACGGCAGCAAGAATGGGATCCAGCACGCGTCGGGAGCGCTGCGGTCGGGTGACGCGTTCGAGATCGGACCCGCGCGGCTCGTCGTGTTCGCGCCCCGTCCGGCGCGTGACGTCGGGCCTTCCCTCTCGGTGGCGGCGTCGATGGCGCCGGCGCTGAGCCGGGTGGATCGGGCGGCTCAAACCGCGCTGCCGGTGCTCCTCCTCGGCGAGACGGGGGTGGGGAAAGAGCTCCTTGCGAAGCGCGTTCACGCACAGAGCGTGCGCGCCACCGGACCGTTCGTCGCCGTTCACTGTGGCTCGATCCCGAGCGAGCTCACCGCGGCCACTTGGTTCGGCCACGCCCGCGGCGCATTCACCGGCGCCGAGGATGAACGGGAGGGCCTGTTCCGGCGGGCGGACGGCGGCACCCTGTTCCTCGATGAGGTGGCGGAGCTCTCCAGTGCCAGCCAAGTCAGCCTGCTGCGCGCACTCGAAGACCGCCGCGTCACCCCCGTGGGCGGCACCCACCCCATCGCGGTCGACGTCCGTGTGGTCGCGGCCACCCACCGGGACCTGGACGCGGCCATCGACGACGGCCTGTTCCGGTCCGACCTCCTCTACCGGCTCGACGTGCTCCGGGTGGAAGTGCCGCCGCTGCGGTCACGCCCCGAGGACATCGTCTGGCTGGCGCGACAGTTCGCACAACGCCACGGCTGCCAGCTCGACGCCGACGCCGAGGCTGTGCTCTCGGCCCACGCCTGGCCGGGGAACGTCCGTGAGCTCGAAAACGCGGTGACCCGGGCGGCCGCGGTGTCGGCGGACACACGGCTGCGTGCCCAGGACTTCGAGCTGGGACGGACCGGCCGTCCCAAGACCCCCGACCTCGATGGGCGGGTCGCGGACACGGAGCGCGAAGCCATCTCGGCCGCCCTTTTGGCGTCGGGCGGCAACCAGACAAGAGCCGCACAGGCGCTGGGCATCTCGCGGCGTGCGCTCATCTACCGGATGGAGAAGCACGGTCTGAAACCCGCCGCGGGCCGCTGACGGTTCGGCGAAGGTCGGCCAGACCACGGATCGGAGAAGGCGGCATGGCAGATCGCCTCGGCGCTCGAGGAGCCCGTCGCTACGCGATGGCCACCGGGTCGATCGCGTGCTCGGTCAACGCGCTCAGGTCGACGATCTCGAGGGCGCGTGCGTTGTTGGCCGCGAGCACGACATGAGGCGCCGCGCCCCCCTCATACGCTTCCTGCCACCGGGCGGCGCAGAGGCACCACCGATCGCCGGGGTTGAGACCGGCGAACCCGTACTCCGGACGTGGCGTCGACAGGTCGTTGCCCGCCGCCTTGCTGAACGCGAGGAACTCCGTGGTCATGAGCGCACACACCGTATGCGAGCCGTGGTCCCGCCCGTCGGTGTTGCAGCAGCCGTCTCGGAACCAACCGGTGATCGGATCCATCGAGCAACTCTCCAGCGGCTCGAGGAGCACGTTCTGCTGGCGGTCGGTGGCAGTGGGGTCGGTCATGCGCGCTTCATGCCCTCTCTCGGTCGGTGCTTCAAGGGGCCGGATCGCGCGGATCGAAGTAGAGCGCGCACCCCTCCGCCCCGACGATCAACACGGAGCCGTCCGCGAGTCGTGTGCCGCGCGGCGACGGCATCCGGAACGGCAGCGACCCCGTCACCGACACATCGCCGGGCAGGTCCGCCAACCCCACCTGGAACAGCTCCGCCGAAGCCAGCGCGCCCTCCACCCCGACGCCCCCCGCGATCAGCACGAGCCCTTCCGAGAGCCGCACCACGGCGGGGTTGCGGCGGGCTTCGAACAGAGGCGGGGGTCGCAGCAGCCGCGGGCGGTCCCCTCCCAAGACGAGCAGCAGCACCTCATCCACCGGCCCTTCGGCGTCGACGCCACCGACCACCGCCACCAACCCGGGCGCCAGCGGAGCGAGCACGGCGCCGTGCGCGGCCGTTCCCTCGACGCGGGAAGGCGGGCGATCCCCCGTGGGATCGACGACGAACAGGGCGTCGCCCGCGAGCACCACCACCCGCGTCGTGTCACCCACGGGCACCGGGACGGCGTCGACCTCGTCGAACGGCCCCGCGAGTCGGCCCACATCCCGCCGCGTCGACGCGCCCGGCTCGCCGATCAGAGCGAGCAGCACCCCGTCCGGACGTGCGATCAGGAGCCCGTCTTCGAACGCGGCCACACCGCTCCCCGGGGCATAGCCCGTCTCCAGTCGCTCGCTCAAACTCGACTGGGCCTCGAGCCGAACCCACCGTTCGGCTCGGATCCCGTGGAGCGCACCTTCCTGCCCCGGGAACCACGCGAGCCCCGCGAGGTCAGCCGGGGTGTGGCGCACCTCGAGCGTGCCGGCCTCTGTCCCGTGGGCCATGACATCGAATCGCATCCCCGTGCCATCCACCCCGAACGCACCACCTTGGCGCGGACGGAGGCCGCGCGCCGCAACGCCCTCGTGGACCGCGCCGAAGCTCCCCAACGAGCCCAGCCAAACATCGGCCGAGGGGCGGTCTTCCGGGCCTTCCATGTCGAACGGAAACGAACGTCCACGAGCCAGAACCAGGCTGCCCGCGCGGGCCTCAACACGAAGGCGAAGGTCTTGTCCGTAGTCGATGTCGGGCACCGGCCACTGCGCTGCGTCCGCGTCGAACTCGACCGCCGAGCTCGGGTCGACCTGGCCCGACCTCTCCACCGCGATGACCACGCGGTCGGCACCTCGGTACGGGGTGTCGCCCTCCGTCGCGTGAACTCGGAAGTCGACGCGGCCACCGCCCTGGCAGGCTACGCCCAGCGCGAGCACGAGAGCGGCGAGGACGCCGTGACCATGACCGCTCACGGCGCCCGCATCCCGACCGCCTCGAAGCCCTCTGAGGACTGAAGGCCGACGACGAGCCCCACGACCAACGCCCCGAGCGTCAGCGCACCCGCCCCCACGGCCACCGCCCACCACGGCTCGGGGCCCGCCTCTTCGGGCGGCGGGCCCGTCGGCGAAAGAGGGGGACGAGCCGCGGGGAGGGTGAAGAGGGCCGCAGCGAGACGAGCGGGATCGAAGAGAGGCCCCGACGTGCGCACGCGGTTTCCGTCGCGCAGTCGAAGCCGGAGCCCACTCGCAGCTTCATGCGCTTCCAGCAGCAGCGGCTGCCGCCCCGCTGCGCGAATCGCCTGGTCCGTCGCGTCCGGTACGGGCTCTCCGAGCCGCCCCGCTCGAGGTCGAGGGTGCACGTCGAGCGTGCCCCCGTCCTCGGGGGACCAGAGCCGGGTCATGGGGACGGAACGCGGGGCGCTCGCGAACAGCACATGGGTGCCCGCCACCAGCCGAAGCGGTCCCGGCGACACCGTCTCGCCATCGAGCCGAACCTCGGTCGAGGCCGGCACGACGCGGAGCTCGACCGTGACCCATCGCATCGTCTCCCGGCGTAGCGCCAGGGCCTCCCGCAGCGGCGGAGGATGGATCGCCTCGTCGAGCGTGAGGTCCGGCAGCACGCGGAGCGCAGCGTCGAGCGCGTCCTCCACGCCGGGCCTCGAGAGCGCCATTCGGACCCGGGCCCGCCATACGTGACCGCGCGCGCGCGTCTCGGCAGAGAGCTCGCCCGACGACCGCGCCGCCTCCGCCCACGCCTCGAGTTGGGTGAGCGCTTCCTCCGGCCGGAGGTCGTGAAACGCGGCCAGCGCCGGCTCCAGCGACGGCACGGTGGGCTCCTCTTCGCGCGGCAACAGCACGACGTCTCGTCCCCGAACGCGGAGCTCCCCGAGGACCGCGGACTCCACCTCGGCGACCCACGGAGCGGCGGGATCGGACGCCTGCACCAACAACGCTTCCTGGGCCCGGGCGCACGGCGGGGGTGCGAGCAGCCAGCACACCAGGCACCATGAGAGGCAGTGGAACCGCACGCTCGCCGGCTGGGACGCTATCAGCTGTTGTCCCGCCTTGGGTCGGGCGGCATGGGCGACGTCTACCGTGCACGTACGTTCGGCGCCGAGGGTGTGCAGAAGGACCTCTGCCTCAAGCTCATTCGAGAGCCCCGACTGAGGCAGCCGGACGCACTGGCGCGCTTCATTCGTGAGGCACGCCTGTGGGTCAAGCTCCAGCACGGCACCATCGTAGCCGTCTTCGACTTTGGCCGCTCCGGCTCCGACTACTACCTGGCGATGGAGTGGGTGGACGGCGCGGATGCGGGCAGTCTCGTCGGGTCGGCACCGCTGCCTGGTCACGTCGCGGCGCACGTCGCGGCCGAGGTCGCGCGCGCCCTCGACTACGCGCACGGCGAGGGCGTGGTGCACTGCGACGTGAAGCCGGCCAACGTGCTCATCTCGCGCGCGGGTGACGTCAAGCTCGCCGACTTCGGGCTCGCGCGGGCCATCGGCACCGAGGCGGGAGGCGGTACACCGGGCTACGCCGCTCCTGAGCAACGCGCCGGCGACGAGGTGGACGCGCGCGCGGACCTCTTCTCGCTCGGGGTCCTGTTGACCGCCCTGGCCACCGGCGGCCGCGACCCATCCGAGCTCGAGGGGCGGCTGGCCGAACACGTCGCGCACCTGACTCAGACGGACCGAAATGCGCGCCCCCCGGACGCCGCGACGGTGGCCAACGCGCTGGAGGGCTTCGTCGCCGAGAAGCGCGCAGGCGGCGCACTCTCCCCCCGCGAGGTTTTGTCGCAGCGCGCGCGTGACGCGGACCCCGAGGAGCGCGAAGCGAGGGCCCAGCTGGCGGACGCGCGAAGCCTGCTCGCATTGGACGAAGACTCGATGCGGAGCACGGTGAGCGCGCCGTCCGTCCCTGAGCCGGTGCCCTCGCCCTCCCGATGGAAGAGGGTCTTGCCTCTCGTCGCGTTGCTCTTCGCGGGGCTGGGCGCGTGGGGACTGAGCACGACCCCACGTGGCGGAACCGACGCCGCTCCGCCGTCCGCCTCGGGCGTGGCGGACGCCCCTCCGCTCGCTCCGGCCCCGGCCGCGGTGATGAACGAGCCCTCGCCGACAAGCGCGTCCGAGGCCCCCGAACCGGAAGCCGCGTCCGGAAACGCAACGGCAGTCCACGCGCGCGAAGCCCCGCGCCGCGCGACGCGGCGGGCGCCTGCCCACGTGTCCATCAACGCCATCCCGTGGGCACGGGTGCGAATCGACGGACGCGACGCCGGCATCACCCCGCTGCTCGACGTCGCGCTGCCCGCAGGTCGACACGTCGTCTCCCTCGAGAACGACGCACTCGGGGTGCGCGACGTGCGTGTGCTGCGATTGTCGCCCGGGGCTTCCGAGCGCCTCGTCGTCACGCTCGCGCCGTGAACGTCAGGGTGCAATGGGAGCGCGGTCGGGTGCCGTCACGAGCAGAGGCAGCCGCGCGGCCAGGCGTTCGAGGTAGCCCTCGTCTTCGCTCACCCACCCCACCTCGGGTCCCGCGAGGCCCACGATCTGCAAAAACCCATCGCGTTCGCCCGCCGGGCTGAGCTCAGGGTCCGGCAGAAGGGCCCCGCATCGCACCTTGCGGGAGGGGTCGATCGGCTCGGGCAGACACAGGTAGTGACCGGCGCGGACCCGCGTCGCGCGCTGCACATGGCGGGCGAACGCCTCGAGGAGCAGACGTGGCCAGCGGGGGGCGCGCGCGCAGTCGGGCACCCGGTCGGAGGCCAGACGGAACGTCAGGTCGAAGGGCGCCCCCCACTCGCGGAGCCCGAGGGTCACATAGTGAAAGTGCCCCGACTCATGGGCGAACACCGCCACCGACGTGAGCGGCCCCTCCTCGGGCGTCAGCCAGAACGGCGACGCGCCGGGGTAGAGCGCCTCCACCGCGCCGTCGAGGTTGGAGGGCATGGTGTCGATGCGGATCCGCATGGCCCCCTGCTGTACGGCTCGGCGGCCGAAGAGCTTCCTCCGGGGCAGCGTGTCAGGCGCGGTAGTGCGGAACCCAGCCGCTTTGGTCCTGGAACAAACGCACGCAACGGATGCTCCGCGTTTCGGTCAGCATGAACCGGTGGTGCCTGTCCTTGGGCACCACGATGAGGTCCCCCGCGCTCACCGTCACGCGCATCCAGCGGTCATCCCGCGAGCGAATGTCAAATACGCCCTCCCCCTCGAGCACGAACCGGACCTCGTCCTCCTCGTGCCGGTGCTCCCTGTCGAACTTGGCGCAGACCACCGCCAGATTCGGCATCTCAGGGCGAAGCGCGACCTCGTCTTGCTCGACGTACCCGCCGCGCGCCTTGAGCGCGTCGAGAGACGGTTGATACGCATTCGCGTCGGTCGAAAGCGCCTCGTACGTGACCCCCTCTCGAACCAGGGTCTCCGCCTCGATCGGCTGCTCGGTGTCCATCCAGTGTGCGCGCATCGTCTCCTCCGAACCTCGATGGGTACAGAGCCATATCCCTTTTGGCGCGCTCTGCCAATCGAGCCCCGGCCACACTGGGGAAGTCGGTTGACCCTCGCGAGCGATTCCGTCCGGATCCCCCCTGGGGGGATGCTAACCGTCTACTCCGCGTCAGTGGGTGATGCGGGGTTTGTCGCCGGGGGCGGCGCCGTCCGGGCGGCGGCTCGGGTCGAGCCCGAGTTGGCGCATCTTCACGGCGGCCT
This sequence comes from Sandaracinaceae bacterium, assembly GCA_045106715.1. Classification (GTDB taxonomy): domain Bacteria; phylum Myxococcota_A; class Polyangia; order Polyangiales; family Sandaracinaceae. The sequence goes on along the minus strand of JBGCFC010000038.1, from coordinate 15,900 downwards.
CGAACAGGTAGTCGTAACACTCCGCGTGGGTCTTGGCTTGAACCCAGTCCGCGCCCCAAACGTAAACGCCGTGCCGGCGAACCAAGACCGCGTGGGAGCGCGGGTAGGCCTCCATGGCCGCGGCCATGGTGTCGGCGAGTTCGTGTTCGTGGGCGGTGTTCTCGATGATGGGAATCACCAGATCATCGTGAAACCCGACGCCCGTGATGCCCTTCATCATCTCGAGGTGCGTCACCCGGAACGTGTCGTCGAACAGCAGGGTCGCGAGCATCGCGTTGACGCTGTGGCTGTGCAGGACGGCGCCGGCACCGCGCAGATGAAACGCGTTCAGGAACAGAGGCGCGCATGCGCTCACGCGATGGCTCCCGTCGGCGGGCGCTTCGACGACCTGCCCGGTGCTGTCGAGCACATAGAGGTCCTCGGGCTGGAGGCGCTCCTTCATGACACCGCTCGGCGCCATGTAGATCCGGTCACCCTCGCGAACGCTGATCCCGCCGCCCGTGCCGCTGACCCAGCCCTGCGTGTAGAACTGGCGACAAAGCTCACAGATGATCTCGCGTGGACCCACAGCTTCTCCTCCGGGGCTCGAAGGTGCCGGCCGCGCCGCCGGAGCGCAAGCGAACCCGATTGCGCGCACCATCAGAGGGACGCCCTGATAAGGTCGGTGCGCATGACGGGACGCGCTGAGGACGAGCCGCTGGACCCGCGCGTCGAGGGCCTGGCCCCCGCCGCGACGGCCGCGATCCACGAACACGCGCAGTGGCTGTCGGCCGACGGGCGCCGCGTGCACCAGCTGGGGCTCGGGCGCTCCCCATTTCCCGTCCCTGCCCACGTGGTCGACGCGCTCCGACAACACGCCGCCGAGAAGGACTATGCGCCCGCCCGCGGTCTGCACGCGCTGCGCCGCGCCGTGGCCCACTACACCGAGCGCACGGCGGGGATCGACCGCACCGCGGAGGACGTGCTCGTCGGGCCGGGCAACAAGGCGCTGCTGTTTCTCCTGCAGCTCGCGTACGGAGGCGAGCTCCTCGTCCCAACGCCCTGTTGGGGTCCCATCGCACCGCAGGCAAAGTTGCTCGGGCGGACTCCTCGGTTTGTCGACACGCAGGTGTCCGACGGCTGGCGACTGATGCCGGAAGGCCTGGACGCGCTCTGCCGCACGCGCCCGCCGGGGCCCCGCATGCTCTGGCTCAGCTACCCGGGCAACCCGACCGGCGCGACGTACAAGCCCGACACGCTGCGGGCGCTGGCGCGCGTCGCGCAGGAGCACGATCTGCTCGTGCTCTCCGATGAGACCTACGGCGAGCTGCACCACAAGGGCCAACATGTCTCGCTGGCGCGCTACTACCCCGAGGGGACCATCATCTCGAGCGGCTTGAGCAAGTGGTGCGGCGCGGAGGGGTGGCGCCTCGGCACGATGGTCTTCCCCGAGCGGCTGCGCGGCCTCCTGGACGCGATGGCCGCAGCGATGAGCGAGACGTTCACCGCCACGAGCGCGCCGATTCAGCACGCAGCGGTGACCGCGTTCGAAGGGGGCGAGGCCCTCGACCACTACCTCCTCCACAGCCGACGCATTCTGTCGGCGCTCGGGCGCTGGTGCGCGCGTCAGCTCCGTCAGAGCGGGATCGAGTGCGCGCAGCCGACGGGGGGCTTCTATCTCTTTCCCGACTTCTCCTCGCTGGCGGAGCCGCTCCGCGCGGCCGGAATCACGACCGGCCGTCAGCTCACCGCGCGTCTGCTGGCGGACACCGGTATCGCCGCGCTCCCGGGCTCGGACTTCGGCCGGCCCGCGGAGGAGCTGACGGCGCGCCTTGCGTACGTGGACTTCGACGGCGCGCGTGCGCTGGAGGCCGTGGCCGTCATTCCGCTTCAGCAGCCGCTCGACGCGGTGTTTCTCAAGCGCCACTGCACGAGCGTGTTCAAGGCGACCGAGAGGCTCGTGGCCTGGCTCGAACGCCATGCCGTCGCCGATGCGTTTGCGGGCGGCGGACCCGGCTGATACGCCGCGTCGCATGAGTGGTCTTTGGTATCGGGAGGTCTTCGAAGACCAGTCGTCTCTGGGCCTGAAGGTCCGCCGCCAGCTCCACGCCGAGCAGAGCGAGTTCCAGTACATCGAGGTGCTGGACACGGAGTACGCAGGGCGCGTCCTGGTCCTCGACGGCGTCTTCATGACCAGCGAAAAGGACGAGTTCTTCTATCACGAGATGATCGTCCATCCCGCGATGGTCTCCGCCCCCCGCATCGAGCGGGTGCTCATCATCGGCGGCGGCGACGGCGGCACGGCGCGTGAGGTGCTGCGGCACCCCGGCGTGAAGAAGTGCGTGATGGTCGAGATCGACGAGCGTGTGGTCGCCGCCTGCAAGGCGCACCTGCCCAGCATCGGGACGGCGTGGGACGACCCCCGCCTGGAGCTCCGCTTCGAAGACGGCGTGCGGTACGTGCGCGAGGAAGAGGTCGAGCCCTTCGACGTCGTGATCCTCGACGGCAGCGACCCCATCGGCCCAGCCAAGGGCTTGTTCGACGCGTCGTTCTACCGTGGGGTCCGGCGCGTGCTCGCGGAGGATGGCGTGTTCGCGCTGCAGAGCGAGTCCCCGACGGTCTACGAGGACGTGTTCTTCGACATCCAGCAGACCCTCGGCGGCGTGTTCGGCTCGGTCCACCCGTACTTCGGCAGCGTGTTCCTCTACGGGGCGGGCATGTGGACATGGACCCTGGCCAGTCAGAACGGTGACCCGCTCACGGTCCACCCGGAGCGCGCCGCCGCAATTGCGGATGGCTCCCGCTACTACACGGAAGCCATCCATCAGGCGTGCTTCGCCCAGCCCGCGTTTGTTCGGGACCGGCTCGCGAAGGGCTGATCAGAACGCGCGGACGCGGTTGCCCCGACCGCGGACCCGAACGCGGGGAGGCGCGGGCGGCGCAGCCCGGACGACCGGCGGCTGCGCAAAGCCCCGACGGCCCACCCGGGCGTCGCGACGGGCACTCCGCATCTGACGACGGTGCTGGCGACGCATCTGCCGCTGCTGACGCCGGATGGACCGACGGTCCGCTTCGATCTGCTGCCGGGCCGCACGGTGCTGCGCCTGGACCGAGCGTCGGTGCTGCTCTGCCTGCCAGCGCTGCTGCTGGACCGCGCGCTGGTGCTGCTCCGCCTGCCAGCGCTGTTGCTCCTGAATGCGGCGCTGCTGCTCGTAGGCCCGCTGCTGCTCGTACGCACGGTTCTGCGCGCGGCGGTTCGCGCGCTGCCAACGGCGTGATCGGTCGAAGCGGTAGGACACGTGGCGCGTCCCGGCCGGCGCCCAGCCCCCCTGATCGAGCGCCCAGCTGCCGCCGCGCTGAACCCACTGCGGCTGCACCACCTGGTAGCCCGGCCGGTCCTGGACCCAGTACCCGTCGGTCCATGCCCATTGGTTCGATTGCCACGTCCAGCAGCCTTCGACCCACACGTACCCGTTTGCCGGCGCGGCTTGGTGATGGACCACCCGGGGGGCCGGCGGAGCCGAACGGGGGCCGGGCACACGGAAGGTGAACGTCTGCGCGGAGCCGACGGCGGGGACCGCGAGGGTGGCGAGGGCGAGGGCGGAGAGGATGAGGTGTCGCTTCATGCCCCCTTGCTGCGCAATGCGCGGGCCAGGCCCGGCAAAGCCGGAAACGAACGCATCGAGGGTCGTGAAGTGAGAACTTCAGGTCACGTTCGCGAACCTGCGTTCACACACGTTTTCCAAGCTTTTTCAGCCACTTACGGCACCAGGCCGAAAACGAGATCAAGGTGTGACGGGACTCCGGCGGCGCGCATTCGACGCGCAGCGAAGAAACTTCACGTCGCCAACCAGACGCCCACCACCATGGAGAAGAAGAGCATCACGACGGCGACCGCGCCGACACCGATGATCCACGGCAGAGGCCAGCCTGCGACCTCCACCTTCGAGGCGTCGCGGTACCAGCGCTGGAAGGTCGAGGCGGGCGACAGCACTTCCGGTTCGAGTTGGGGAACGGAAACGCGTGGCTCCCCGTCGCCCCGGTCGGGGATCTGGGCCAAATCCAGCTGCTGTGTGCGGGCCGCTGGGTCTCCGGGCGCGCCGGGCGGCGGTGCGATCTTGGGCCGCGGCAGGAGCGCGGTGCCGCCTCCGAGTTGGACCAGCGTGTTCTCCTCGAAGTAGCCCGATGGCGCGGCCGTCTCCAGCGTGACTTCGGTCGAGGGGGTCACGATGGTGGCAGGGTCGTCGAACTCCTCGGGTCCGCCGCTTCGAGGCTGCGCCGCGGGAGGCGGGGCCGGCACGCTCGGGGGCGGGATCGTGTCGGATGCGGAACGCGAGGGCGCCATCGACGCGAGCACGTCGTCGAGGTTCGTTTCCATGGTCGGATCGGGGACCGCATTCGGCGTCTCCACCTCCGCCCGCTCGGTCATCGTCGTCGACGCGACCTCGAGCAACAACCCAACCCGCGCGCGCTCCGCCTCCGGGTCGTCGAGCAGGTGCCGGAGCGCACTCATCGTGTCCGCGGCGGTTCCGCGCTTCGCCGGCTCCGGGTCCAACAGTCGGATCAGCAGCGCGACCAACTCGCGCGGCGCCTTGGGGAGCAGGCCCGCGAGCGGAAGCCCGGCCAGCTTCACCGCGCCGCCGGGATGCGGTTCCCCACGCAGCAACGTGACCAGGATCACGCCCAGGGCGAACAGGTCGACCGCGGGGGTGAGCGGCGTCCCCGCGCTCATCTCGGGCGCCGTGTGACGCTGCACGATGCGCGCGAGCGCCGGAGTCCTTCGCGCGCCATCGAGCGCAACCCCCGCGAGCCCGACGCCGTGCAACCGCACACGCAACGCCTCGTCGAGGATCGCGTTGTGCAGACTCAAGCCACGATGGAGCAGCGGTGGATCGCTGGAGTGGGCCGCCTCCAGCGCCGCGGCCAGGTCGAGCCCGATCAGCGCGACCGCCGGGCCCGGGAGGCCTCCCTGGAGCGCGTCGAGCTTCTCCGCCAGGGACCATCCCGCCCGGTGGCGATGCGCAACCCAAGGCAAGCCGTGGTGCACTCCGTGCTCGACGACCGGCTCGATGCCCGGCGCCTCCCCCGGCGCTGCCTCGCGGCTCGCCTCCACTTCGACGCGAAAGTGCTCCGTGTCCTCCGGGGCGAGCTGGACCGGCGATTTCCCCACGAGCACGGTCGCGGGTTTTCCGTCCGCGCTTTCGCCCTCGTAGGCGACCGTGAGCACATCGGCCCGAAGCTCTCGCTTCAGACGGTACGGGCCGGCCTGCTTCAGCATCGAAGAGCGGCGACTATATCAGGCCCGCGCACGGCCGGGCTCAGGGAGCGAGCACGAGCACTTTGATCTGGCTGGGCACGATCCGGATGCCAGGGCAGTTCGTGCTGTTTTGGATGGCGACGCTCGTCATGCGTGTGCAGGGCAGCCCCCCGATGAGCGTCGTAAACGAGGCCGTAAGGTGACGTGCGGGGCCCATGACGCAGCCCGACGCGACGCCCATCGCGACACCCGGGTTGTCGCCGTTGGTCAACACCACGGTCGACGCCATGTTGTGCGCCGGGGTAGCCATGAAGAGCACGTTGTACGCGGCCGGGATGGCCATCGGACCCAGGCCGATGTTCGGATACGGGATCGGGACCGGGGCGGGCATGGGCGTGAGGCACACGTCCGGAAATCCGATGTCGATGCCCATCATTTGGGAGTTGGCGAACATGACGCGCTCCTATCCGAGGTGAATCTGCTCGCCGTCGAGCCGTACGAGCCGCCGGGCATTGAGGAGCGCATCCTTGGCGCGGAGGACGAGGCTCTCCCGGGCGCGCGTATCGAGGCTGCCGGCGCGCACCACCTCCTGGTCTTCGACGAACCGGTACGAGCGGACCAACCGCTGCGTCAGGCGGGTGGCGGTCGTCTCGAGCGTGTCGAACGCCGTGTCAGCCACCCCGATGCGCGCCAACAGAGAGCGCGCGTCGGTGACCATCGAGGTGAACGACAGCCGTGCGTCCTTGGCTGTGACGTCGAGTTCCCGGCTGACGAAACGAAGGTCCGCGCCGCTGACCGCATCGACCCCGTGGGGGCTCGACATGGACAACCGCCCGTCCGGCGCGTCGATCTGCACGTCTCCCCCTTCGACGACGAGCCGCGCCGGCGCGTCACTGCGCCGCTCGAGGACGGCGAGCACATACGACGGCCCCCGCGTCGGCACGGAGAGCAGCACCGCGTCGCCCACCTCGGGCGCGAGCAGGCAGCTCGCCGCCACGCGCGCCTCGAACTCAGCAACCTCGGTGCTCACGCGCAGCGGCTCCGCGCTGAGCACCGTCCCCATGTGCTGTTCGGCGCGCCCCGTCAGGGTGATCTCGGCGGTGTTCGAGCGGGTCATGCGGTCTCCTCGGGGGTGGGTCGGGAAAGGGCGGGGGCGCGGAACGCTTCGGCTCGGGCGAGCGGCGCGTCGGTCGAGAGCGCGACGGCGCGGCCGGGTCCGAAGAGCGTGTCCTCGTCGACGATGGCGTGCAGCCGCGTTCGGTAGAGGTTCGCGCCGCGCAGGTCGGCGAACGAGAGGTTGGCGTGGCTCAGGTCCGCCTCATGAAGGCGTGCGTCGCGGAACGACGTGCCTTCGCAGCGCGCGCGATGGAACACCGCATGGGTCAGGTCCGAGCCTGAGAAGTCCGCGCGGCGCGCGTCTACGTCGACGAACAAGCTCCGCGCCAGCTTCGCACGCTTGAAGCTCGCCTCGGTCAGCTTGGCCTCGACGAACAGGCACTGCTCGGCCCGCACGTCGTCGAACTCGGCGGCGGCGAGCCGCGCGCCCTTGAAGTTGCTCTGCGTCAGATCCGCGCCGCGCAGATCGGCGCCGCTCAGGTCGGCGTCCATCAGCTGCACGTGATGGAGATGAAGCCCGGCGAGGGACTGACCCTTCAACGACGCCCCGACCAGAATGGTGCGGTCCATCTTCACGCGGTCGAGCCGCGCGGTGGAAAGCTGCGCGCCATAGAGCGTCGTACCGAGCAAGTGCGCCTGCGACAGATCGACGCCGTCGAGGGTGCACTCGTAAAAGACAGCCATCTCCGGCACCGTGCCGGCGAAGCGCGCGCCCGCGAGGTTCGAGTTCGAGAACCCCGCGTGGGCCAGCGTGCCGCCTTCGAACGAGATGCCCACCAACGCGCATCCCTCGAACAAGACGCCGGACGCGACCGCGTCTTCGAGGCGTGCCTCGGACAGCGCACACCGGTTGAATCGAGCCATGTGCAGGCGCGCCGCGCGCAGGTCGGCGCCCGTGAAACCGCACTCGCTGAAGATCGACTCCGACAGGTCGGCCTCCGCGAGGTTCGCGCCCTCGAAGGACACACGCTCGAACACCGCCCCCGTCAGCTTCGCACCACGGAGATCGGCCCCGGCGAAGGACTCGCCCGCGAGGATCTGGCCCATGTGGACCGCCGACTCCAGCTCCGACCGGTTCATGACGACGACCTCATCGGACGCACGCGCAGACGGTCCCGATCGGCTCCGTCCATCCGTGTCTCGGCGTCGCCCACGATGAGCGCCAAGTCCGCCGCGAAGAGGCTGCTGTCTCGGAGATCCACGCCACGAAGGTCCGCGTTCATGAACGACGCCTCCATCAGGTCCGCCTTCATCAGGACCGCGCCGCGGAGAGAGGTCCGCATCCAGCGTGAACCGCGCGCGCGGCACCCGTACAGGTTCGCGCCGTCGAGCGTCGACTCCGAGAGGTCGGCCCCGTCCAGCGTGGCCCCCGAGAGGTCGGCCTCTCCGAACTGCACGCCGCGGAGGTTCGCCCGGGTCAAATCGGCGTAGCGGAGGTCGACGCCCTCCGCGCTGACCCCGTGCACCCAGCGTAGCTCCGGCGCGTGCACCCGAGCCAGCACCGCGCGATCGAAGGAGCAGGTGACGAAGTTGGCCGCGTCGAGGCGTGCGTCGGAGGCGTCGACCTCGCCGAGCCGGCAGTCGACGAAGGTCGACTTCGAGAGCACCGCTCCGAGCAGCCGCGCGCCGGTGAGGTCGACCTCGACCCAGAACAGCTCGCGGCCCTCCGCCGCGCTCAGGTCGGCGCCCGCCATCACGGTGTGCATGAGCCAGGTCTCGTGGAACGAGGCCCGGCGGAGAGACGCGCCTCGGAACTCCGTGTGCAGCAGCGTCGCGCCTTTTAGATCCACGTCGCTCAGGTCCGCGTCGTCCAGGCAGGCGCGCCCCAAGTTCGCGCCGGTAAGCGTCGCGCCAGACAGGTTGGCGCCGCGCAGGTTGGCGTGGGCGAGGACCGCTTGTTCGAGGCACGCGCCACTCAGGTTCGCGCCGCTCAGGTCCGCCGACTCGAGCAGACACCCGGACAGGTCGAGCCCAGCGAGTTCGAGCCCGGCGAGCGAGGCGCCGGTCAGATCGCGCTCGCGAATCGGCGTGCCCTCCTTTGCTGCCCGGGACAGCTCCTCGCGGAGCGCCGCGTTCTCAGGCCGTTCGGAGGCGGGAGACTGGTGATGCGCGCTCGCGCGGTAGAGGTCTCGCAGCTTCCGCTCGTCCGCTTTCCAGGTCGCGAACTGCGCCTCGTCGTCGAGCTGCGCCTCGAGCTCCGGCTGCGGCGAGCCGGCGGAACGGGCCCGTTCGACCACGTCACGGAGCTTGTCCCGCTCCCGCTCCGCCGTGAACGCCGGCGGCCCCGTGGGGCCGTCCCGGTCGTCCAAGATCGAGCTCAGATCGATCCCGAGCCGGTCCCCGAGCGCGCGCACGTCCTCTTGCCGCTTCGCCGCGTCCCGCTCGGCGTCCGCCTTCATCGAGGCGATCTTCTCTTCCGTCTCCTTCAGGAGCGCCGGGATGTCGCGCAAGTCCGGCACGGCGGCGTCGGCGGGGTCCTCACCGAAATCCATCCCGAGCGCCTCGAGGCTCGTGCCGTGCTGGTCGGCGAGCGCCTTCGCCTCGTCGACGCGGAGCGCGCGGGCACGCCGCTGGTTGGCCGTGAAGTGCCCCTCGGATTCCAGACCGGGCAGCGCCGTGGGAAGCGGCGACAGCAGCGCCTCCGGGACGAGGTCGGCATCCATCAGGGCCTCGATGGAGGCGCGGTCCTTGTCGATCCGTCGATCGCGAACGGCCTCGTAGTGCGCGCGCTCGCGCGGCGCGTCTTCGGCCGCGACCATCAACAGGCGCACGTCGCGCGCGTCGTCCTCCTCGACTTGGGTCGAGCCCGAGTAGATGAGCACCGCGCGCTCTTCGTCGGGGAGAAGCCAGACGGTCATCAACCGGGTGGCGACCTCCTCCATGGGTCCGCCCAGGTCTGCCTCGCCGAGCGGATCGCCACGGACGATGAAGGCCCGCGCGGACAACCCCGGCAGCTGGCCGCGGATCTCCGGATGCGTCGGGTGGAGGTTCCGGAGCACAAACGACTCGTCGCCTCGGAAAGCGTCGTCCTGTTGCTGCTCGGGCAGTGCCAGGTTCCAGTGCCGCCAGTCGAGGTCGTCCGCGAACCCGGGGAACCGGCTCTCCAGCCAGGCGTTGTCGTACGTCCCCCGATGCTGCGCGCGGGTCGGCCACCGGAGATCGATGCCGCCAAAGCCGAGCGGCGGCGGGCGGTCCTGGAGGGAACGGATCAGGCGGTCGGGGTGCTCCACGTTGGGGAGGCGGTGCACGGACACCCCGTCGACGTCCGTCGGCGCGTGCCCTCTCCCGAGCGGGTTGTCCTTGAAGCCCTCGCCTCCAAACGCGCGCTCCCACGTGAGCGGCATCGACGAGAACGGGGCCGGCGCGCTCGGCACCTCCCGCTCCCAAACCCGGTCGCCGATGACCGACGCGCGCCGGTGAATGCCGCCGAGCGACCACTCCACCGGGCACGTGGTGGCCTCCCCGCCGGGCGCGTACGCGTGACCGGCGAGCAGCGCCTCGGCGCGCGACTTCGGCACTCCCTCTTCGAGCACGGGCATCTCGCCAAGCGCGCGCGGAACGCGCTCCCAGAGTTCCTGCTCTCCGCATAGCGAGGAGGGCCCGAGCAGCGGAACCATCGCCATCACGTGCACGCCGAGGCGGCGCTCCCCGCGCGCCTGGAACGGGCGCGTGAGCACGCTGAGCGTGAGCGGTTTCAGGACTTTCACGAGGGCGTCAAATCTGAAGATGCAGCGCCGCGACCAATACGCGGAGCGCCTTCTGCCGGAGCTCGAGAGCCCCGACCTGCAGCTTCGTCAGCGCGGTGTCGACGTCGAGCGGCTTGTTGGCGATCTTCACCCCTGTGATGTCCATGCTGACGCCGGTGATGCTCATGCTAACGCCGGTGATGCTCGACTTGATCCCGACGATGCTCGTCTTGTCGATGGCCTTGAACGAGAAGCCCCCCGTCAGCCAGTCCACCGAGGAGTCGATCTGGGTCTGGCCGGCCGCCGCGATGACCGTCCAGCCGGCCGGCGCGGTGAGCGTGGCCCCGGCCGGCGCCGTGACGTTGAAGCCCCCGTTCGCCGTGATGTTGTAGGAGTCCGGGGTGAAGATGTTCACGGTGCCAGTGATGCTCTGGTCCAGCGTGCCGGTGACGTCTTCGCACATCGCGCCGTCGTGGGTGAGCGTCGTGCCGCCGGTCACGGTCTGCGTCAGGCCGCCGTTGATCGTCTGGGTCACGCCGCCGTTGATGGTCTCGGTTTGTCCGCCGTTGACGGTGCGCGTCTCGCCGCCGTTGACCGTCTCCGTTCGCCCCGCGTTGACCGTCTGCGTCTCGCCTGCGTTCAGCGTCTCCGTTGCGGGCGACAACACCTGAATCGTCGACGTCCCGTGAATCGTCTCCTCGAAGTTTCCGGTCACGGTGATCGCGCGGTCCCCGCCGACCGACAGGGTCTGGTTGGCGACGATGGTCTCGGTCTGGTTGTTGCCGACCGTCTGCGTCTGGTTGTTGCCGACCACGATGGTCTGGTCGACGCCAACTGTGTGCGTCTCGTTGTTGAGCGTGACCCGGTCGTAGTCCTTCTGCGCGTGGATGTAGATCTGCTCCGAGCCAGCGCCATCCTCGAAGCGAAGCTCGTTGAAGCCGCCCCCACCCGGCGTGCTGTTCGACTTCAACGTTGACTTGCTCTTCTCGGCGGGCAGGTCGTAGGGCGGCGGGTTCTGCGCGTTGTAGAGGCTGCCCGTCACGAGCGGGCGGTCCGGATCGCCATCCACGAACTGAACGACGACCTCCATGCCGACCCGCGGGATCCAGAGGCTTCCCCACCCGGCCCCGGCCCACTGCTGCTGAACGCGCATCCACACGCTGGAGCGGTCGTCTTGTGCGTTCTCGCGGTCCCAATGGAAGTGCACCTTCACCCGGCCCCACTCGTCGGTGTGGATCTCCGCGCCGGCGGGGCCCGTGACAATGGCCGTCTGGATCGACGGAACACGTGGCTTTCGAGCCACACGACGCGGGCGCCACGGCACCGTCATGGGAACGCAGGTGAAACGGTTGTGGTAGCTCTCCGCACCGCCGGCTGGAGCCAGCTCGTCGGACTCCTCGCTCTCGTGCACCACGTGGGTGATCAAATAGTCATCGTCGAAGCCAACGCCGGGATGGCCGCGCAGCCGGAAGCGCTTGCCGGGTGTGAACCCGATCACGCGGCCGATGCCCGAGGTGGTGAGCGCTTCGGCGGTGTGCGCTTGCTTTCGCACCGACGCCTGCCGCGGGGCGTCGTTGGCTTGGTAGCGGCGCACGCCCTGGTCGTAGCTGGAGATCGTGAGGGAGCGCCCCTCGCCGTGCTCGTACTGTTCGCGGCTGCGGCCGAGTGCGTCTGTGCCTTGCTCCTCGGCCGACACCCGCAGCGTGCCGTCGGTCCAGTCTCGGTCGCGGACCGCGACCCCCGTGGGCGTCGTGTCGTGGGCGCGGAAGAAGCGGTGGATGGGCTCGGTCGTCACCACGGCCAGGTCGTGCGGCTGGTAGCCGGCCTCCCCGGGCGCCGGCGCGGCCGACGCGGGCTCTGCGAACGCGTTGTCGTCGCGGAGGTTGACGATCTCCACGTCGCCCTCGTGGTCGAAGGTGTAGTGGATGCCCTCCTCTTGCATGAGGCGGCTGACGAACTCGAGGTCGCTCTCCTGGTACTGAAGGCAGTATTCGCGCTTCGGATAGGACGCGTTGAGCTCAAGCTGCGCGACCCGGCCGTACGGACCGAGGGACTCACCCAGGACGGCCTCGAGGATCTCGGGCACGGACTGGTTCTGGAACATCCGGGTGTTCCGGCGCATCGAGAGCATGAACAGCGCCGGCACCACCGTCAGGTGCACCTCGAGCGAGCCGTCCGGGCGGCGCTGCCCCTCGCGCACGGTCTTCACCACGCCGCAGACCCGCCGCGTCAAAGGCAGGCGCTCGATAGTGAGGACCGCGTCCCGTCCCAGCAGAAGCGCCATGTCGGCGTCGCCGTCCCGCACCATCACAGACAGGGTCAGGTCGTAGGGCGCGTCCAAGGCCTCCTCGAGGCGCATGCGCTCCACCTCGGGCGGCCCCCCCAAAGAAAGAGGGGTCTCCAGTCGATATCCGAGCGCAGCGAGAGCCAAGGTTCACCTCCGGTCGGCGAGAGCGTACTTCGCCGTTGGGGTCAAAAGCACCCGCCGTGCCAGAATTCGACGCCGCCAGATGCGCTCCCGCGCGGGTTGAGCGGAGCCCGTGACGCGCCATTGTCCGGGGCCGTGCGACCCCAGCGCTCAGCGGGCGCCGCGCTCGTCGCGCCGCCGCGCGTGCTCCAACAGCGCGCCCTGCACACTCACGCGCTCCGCGCCGGCTTCCACCTCGCAGGTCGTCAGCGAGAACCGCCCCTCGGTCCAGTCCAGCAGCCCGAGGAGCCGCTCCAGCAGCGACGCTGGCCCGCCCTCCGAGAGTTCCACGGAGACGACCGCGCCCTCCGCCAGCGCCACCCGCGCATCGCCGACGGGGCCGTCCACGACCAGCTGGCCGCTTCGCCGCTCGGCCTCCGCGAAAGCGAGCAAGCTCGGCAGAGAAACCTGCTCGAGCGAGCCGCTCATCCCGTCGTCGATGTGCTCGTCCCGCACGCTTCGCCGCACCGTGCGCCGCACTCGCGCGACCAGTTCTTCGGGCACAAACGGCTTCGGGATGTAGTCGTCGACACCCAGCTGATAGCCGCGGATGCGGTCGCTCTCGCCGTCGAGCGTGGTGAGAAACACCACCGGCACCTTGGATGTCGCCTCACGCGCTCGCACGATCCGGAGTAGCTGCCATCCATCCATCACGGGCATCTGCACGTCCGTGAGCACCACGTCGGGACGGTCGCGCATCGCCTTGCCGAGGGCGTCGAGGCCATGCTCGGCGGTGGACACTCGGAGGCCCGCTTTTTCGAGGCACCGCGCGACGCCCGCGCGGTAGCTCGCCGAGTCATCGACGACCAGCACGTGCGGACCGCCTGGCTCGGCCGCCTCGGGCGCCTCCGGCGGCCTGGAGGTGGCGTCGAGGAAATGCGCGATGCGGGTGGCCAGCGGCGCCACTGACGACTCCACGAACTTCATCCCCATGCCTGGGTTGCGCCCCTCGACCGCCGCGGTGGCCGCGCCGACGACGTAGGCCACCTCCGCCGGGACGCGGGCGGGCTTGCCCCCGTCGGGGAGCTCCAGGTGCAGCAGCACCCGCGCCCCCACATCGAGCTGCTGCGCGGCTGCGACAAACAACCCTCCGTGGCTGATGTCGGTCGAATACGCCGTGACGAGTTCCTCCACGGAGCGGAACTTCACTACGATGCGCGCTTCGAAGCGGGGAGCGCGACGCCGTTCGTCTTCCGCCATGGGCAGCGGATGATGCCTCCGGGGCCGGTCTCAGGTCCAGCTCAGGACGAGCTTGCCGAAGGTCTCGTTGTTCCCCATCCGCGTGTGGGCGGCCTGGATCTCGCTCATCGGGAGCACATCGTCGATCACGGGCCGGAGCGCGCCGCTGCCAAAAAGAGGCGCCACGCGCGCGCCGAAGCGCTGAATGAGGCTCGCCTTCTCTTCGAGCGGGCGGCTGCGCAGAACCGAGCCGTGCATCGTGAGGCGGCGGCGGAGCAAGGTGCCGAGCGGGATCGACGCCTCGCGCCCGCCCATCAGTCCGATGACGACCATGCGACCGCGGAGCGTGAGAGACGCGAGGTTCTCTTCCAGGTAGGCGCCGCCGACCATGTCCAGCAGCACGTTGACGCCTCCGCCGCTCGCCGCGCGCACGGCGTCCTGGAACACCCCGCCGGTCACGTGAACCGGATGGAAGGCACCGACCTCCGCCGCCCGGGTGAGCTTGTCGGCCGTGCGAGAGGTGCCGATGACCCGCGCACCTGCGTGCCGCGCCAGTTGGAGCGCGGCGGTCCCCACGCCGCTCGGGATCGCGTGGATGAGTACGCTCTCGCCCGCGGCCAGCTCCGCCTGGGAGAACAGGGCGTCGTAGGCCGTCAAGAACGCCTCCGGCACGGCCGCCGCCTCAGTGAGCGAGAGCCCGTCGGGCACCCGGAGCAGCTCGCGCTCGTGCACCACCAGGTGCGTGGCCATCCCCCCGCCGCCGACGATCCCCATGACCGCGTCGCCGACTCCAAACGCCGTGACACCCGCGCCGAGCATGGCGACTCGGCCGGCGAACTCGAGGCCTGGCACATCCGCGGGAACCCCGGGCGGCGCGGCGTAGGCGCCCATCCGCTGGAGAAGGTCCGCGCGGTTCAGTCCGGCCGCGGCGACCTCGATCAGGACCTGCCCCGGGCCGGGGTCGTCGATGGAGATGCGGTCCAGAGTGAGGACCTCGGGTCCCCCAGGCGCTTGGATGCGTACGGCGCGTGCGATGGGCATGCGCGCGAGTCTGCGTGCTGCTGTCGGGCAATGCACGCTTGGCGTCGGAACCTACGGCCCTATGCACCGCACCATGGGCCAACTCGTCGTCGACAACCCCCACATTCAGGCTGAGGAGCACCCCGACCTGCGGGTGCTCGTGATCCGGCGCACCGCCTCACGGCCGGAGTCTCCCGAGACGCTGGTCGCCGCCTATCGAGAAGCGCTCCAGCTCTCCGGGCGATCGTACGACGGCTGGGGGCTGCTCATCGATTCGCGCCTGGCCCCCGGTCGCAACGATCCGGCCTTCGAGACCGCCATGAACGCGCTCCGTCTCCAGGCTTCGGAGGTGTTTCCGCGCGTCTCCGTGTTGGTGGAGAGCGCCATCGGTCTCTTGCAGTCCCAGCGGTTGCGCGTGGAGAGCGGCGCCATCGGCTTGATTACCCGAGACGAAGACGAAGCGATGGCGTTCGCCGTGCGCGGCGAGCCACGCGTCGAATGACGGTCAGCCCGCGCCGCATTCGCAGGCGAAGACTCGAGCGCATCAAGGCATGACCAGAATCTCCGCCCCCGCGATCCCCCCGTGGGTCGATCGGGCGGCGCCAGAGAGCCGCCCCTCGGCGTCGAAGTCGGTCTCGGCGAGTTCCTGGTTGGCGACGGCACCGTCCGTGAAGTTCGAGCCGAAGACGCCCGCGCTGCGCCCGAAGAACGCGTTTGCCTCGAACTCCGACGCCGACGTGCCGCCCGAGAACCGAAAGGCACGTCGCTCGCTGACCACCGTGTTCCGATAGACGTAGGTGTTCATGGCGTCGGGCGTGCTGGAGCTGCCGTTCATCTCGATCGCCGCATCGACGTTCTGGTCGCCGTCATGGATGAGCCGGTTCCAGCAGACCTCCTGGTCGGTGACCGACGTCAGCGTGATCTGGTTGGTCGGCGCGATCGCCGTGGTCGCGACGGACCCGCGGAACGTATTGTTGCGCACCGTGACGTGGTTCGAGTCGTCCTTGGGGTGAAGGAAGTACGACCCATTGCTCTGGGCCATGGCGACCCCATCGGCGGCGTTGCCCTCCAGGAGCAGGTAGTCCGTGTCGAAGGTGACGATGAGCTGCGTCGCCGCGCCGGGGCCGAGTCGCGAGTCGAGCACCGCGATGTTCTCGTGGTAGGGGCCGTCCGACATGAAGGCGATGCAGGCGGGG
>JBGCFC010000037.1:0-105920 GCA_045106715.1 Sandaracinaceae bacterium | reverse complement strand
CCGGGCCCGGGGGTGTCGGCGAACGCGGGGCGGCGGCTCCCGGTGTTCACCCACCCGAGCCGGCCGATCTCCGCCCAGCGAGGAAGTCCTTTGGCCATAGCGCAGAGGTAGACCCAGTTGCGCGGCGAAGCCAGAGCAGAGAGGAGGCTACGTCGACCGGACTTCCGTGAGGCGTCTGCCGCGTACGGCAAGCGCGAACGAGGCGTCGCGCCGCTTCACTGACGCAACGGACGCACCTCCAACCCCGAGCGAGCCGCCATGACGCAACGCGTCCTTCTTACGTGGACGAAACCGCGCCGAAACAATCCCGGCCAATGCTTCGGCCCATGCAAGCCGTCATGGACAGCCTCTGGGTTCTCGTGTGCGCGTTCCTCGTCTTCTTCATGCACGCGGGCTTCGCGCTCGTGGAGAGCGGGTTCTGCCGCGAGAAGAACGTGGTCATGGTGCTGCTCAAGAACGTCTCGGTCGTCTCGATCGCGTCGCTGCTCTTCTACTTCGTCGGCTTCGGCCTGATGTTCGGCGACGGCAACGACTGGGTTGGCATGTCCGGATTTGCACCCGCGGCCGACGCGACCGTCGCGAGCGCGCCCGAATCGCTGCCGCTCTATGTGTTCCTGTTCTTCCAGCTCGTGTTTGCGGCGACCGCGGCCACGATCGTGAGCGGGGCCGTGGCGGAGCGTGTGTCTCTACCGAGCTTCCTGGTCTTCACCGCGGTGGCGTCGGCGGTGCTGTACCCGGTCGTGGGTCACTGGGTCTGGGGCGGGGGCTACCTCGCCAGCCACACGTCGTTCCACGACTTCGCGGGCTCGACGGTCGTGCACGCGGTCGGGGGCGCGATGGCCTTGGCGGGGGTGCTCGTGGTGGGTCCCCGGCTCGGTCGCTACACCAAGCGAGGCGCGCGTCCGATGCCGGCACACTCGTTTCCGCTGGCTGCGCTCGGGGTGCTCATCCTTTGGCTCGGGTGGTTCGGATTCAACGGCGGCAGCACGCTCAGCGCCGACCCCGAGACCATCGCGTCGGTCATCCTCGTGACGAACCTCGCCGCGGCGGGCGGCTTCATCGCTGCGCTCGTGCACACCCGTCTCCGGACCCGCGCCCTGGATCTGTCGATGGCGCTCAACGGCGCGCTCGCCGGCCTCGTCGCGATCACGGCGGGCGCCGATGTGATCGGCCCCGTCGAGTCCATCGTGGTGGGGATGATCGGCGGGGTGTTGGTCGTCGAAGCGGTCTTCCTGCTCGACCGTCTGCGGCTCGACGACCCGGTCGGCGCCATCCCGGTGCACCTCGTCAACGGGGTCTTCGGCACGCTCGCGGTCGGCGTGTTCGCCAACACGGAAGGCGCCCGCGGGCTGCTGCACGGGGGCGGGTTCGAGCTGCTCGGCGCCCAGGCTCTGGGCGTCGCGATGGCGGCCGCGTTCGCGTTCGCCGCGGGGTACGCAGGCTGGTGGGTGCTCGCCAAGACCATCGGCGTCCGTGTGTTGCCGGAACACGAGTACGAGGGGCTCGACCGGGCGGAGTGCGGGGTCGAGGCCTATGGGCGGGAGGTCCCTCAGGTGGGAGCCAGCGAGGCGGGCGTGGAGCCGCGCATCGAGCCCGCCTCCTCCGGTGCCTGAAGACAGATGGTCAGCCGCCGAACGCGTCGTTCACGGCAGCCAGAACGCGGTCGCGCTGGCTTCGAATGCGGTAGTCCTCGGCCTGGTCGACCCAGACAACGATGCCGTCCTCATTGATGAGCAACGTCGTGGGAATGGCCATGGCGTCGAACGACACGTGGAGCCCGAGCGGGATGCCGAACACCTTGAACATCCCGGTCTTCATGTTCAGCGCCTTGTGGTGTTCCACGCCGAACCGTCGAATGACCTCAAGGTTCGGGTCCGAGAGCAGGGTCGCGGTCACTCCATCCCTGCGCCGATGCACGGCAGCCTCTTCGACGGTGTCCTTGCTGAGGGCGACGACGCGCACGCCATGCGCCTCGAGCGCGGGCGCCATCGCCTCGAAGAGGTTCAGCTCCGCCACGCAGTAGGGACACCAGCCGCCGCGAAAGAACTTGAAGAGCACGCGCTGTCCGTCGAGGTCGGCGTTGTCGAACGGCGCCCCCGCCGAGGTCACGCTGGCGATCGACAGGAGCGGGTCTCCAACCGACACGCGCAGGTCGCCGACGGGGGTCTTGCGGTTCGAGAGGAGCCACAAAAACACCGCCGTGAGCAGCATGGCCATCAGCGCGAGGGCCACGGAAAGCACACGACTGAAGAGCGGACCGCCCAAGAGCACCAGCGCAGCAAGCCCCCCTGCACTGCCGACCAGCATGAGCCCGATGTGGACCACAGGACGCGTGGGGACCGCGTTCTTCGGGATGGTCCCCATGTACGCGCCGAACGCGCCCGCGACCAAGGCGAACGAGAACATGCTCATCATCAAACCCATGAGCGCCTCCTCGGGCGGGACAGACAAGGTCGGGGAGCACGAAGCACGTGCATCGGCATCGCTCTGGTGACCACAGACCGCGACGTCAACCGGGGCCGATCGCGGCGCGTGGCGACTACGTCGCGAGTTCCGTGAACAGCCAGCTCAGGACACACCAGATTCCGGGCACGGCGAGCGGAGAGACCGCGAGAAGCATGCACCCGAGCGCGCCGAACGGCAGCGTGCCGCGGGCCTGTGCCTTCACCGTCGCGTCGTCCGTCCCGACGAGCGGAACCCCGAGCGTCTCGGCGATCGTCTGCGCAGCCGACCTCCCCTCGTGGCCGACGCCGCCGTAGAGCAGCTTGTATCGGCGCCCTTCGCGGTGCGCGAGGTACACCCCGAGGTAGCTCCCTTTGTCGTTGATCTCGATCTGCACGAGGTCCGAGAACGGTCCCTCCCGCGATGCGAAACCACCCACGATGCCGCGCCGCCGGAACGCGTAGCTGCGGGTTCGACGATCCAGCGTCAACGTCACGCTGCGCGCCAAGACGAGCAGCATCAGCCCGATGAGCATGCACGCGATGACGAAGATGCCCGCGAATCCGAAGTGCAGCTCGCGTATGTCCAGCGTGGCGTCGCCTCGGGACTGAAACGCCCGAAAGCGGGTGGGTAGGTGATCGTCGATGAAGCGGGTTCGGAGCCGCGGCTCGAGGTTCAGCTGCCGTCCGTCACGGAGCCACGCTGTGTGTCGCGTCGCGTAGTACACCGTCGAGGCGTTGGCGCCGCGTCGTTCCTCGAGCTCGTCGACCATGAGCTCGACCTCACTGAGCGCGAAGCGCCCGTCGTGCACGCCGCCCTGCAGCACGCCGAGGCTCTGGTAGGTGCAGCGATCCGTCGCGCGCTCGCACCGGAGGTGAAAGGTGTCGACGCCGATGAGCCCGACCGCGACGCCGAGCGCGATGATCGCCAGCGGCCAGATCCACTTGCCCGGGCGGGTCACCCTCACCCGCTCTGGCGATGCTTGGATCTTCACGAGGCGAGTGTCGCTGCCCGAGATGCGGACAGCAACGCACGTCATGTGGGCCAAGTCCGGCGTAGGCGAATTCAGCGGCGGCCTGGGCGCCTAATAATATTAGCCGGGCTCACCCATCGACCTAACAAGACCATTGACACACCGCGTCACCGACGCCAGAGTAGGCGGCCGTGCCTGTGCTGCCCGTACTTCTCGATGACACCGACCGCGCGCTGCTCAGCGCGCTGCAGGACGACGCCAAGACCTCGCTAGCGACACTCGGCAAGCAGGTCGGCATGAGCGCTCCGTCGGTCATGGAACGCGTGCGCAAGCTCGAGGCGTCGGGGGTGATCACCGGCTACCACGCGGCGGTCGACGGCAAGGCGCTCGGGCTCGACATCACTTCGTTCATCGGTGTCTCCATCGACTACCCGACCGACATCGACGGATTCCTCGCCCAGCTGGCGGAGCGGCCGGAGGTGCTCGAGTGTCACCACGTGACGGGCGGCCACACGCTGCTGTTGAAGATCAAGACGCGCAACACCGCGTCGCTCCAAGCGTTGATCGGCGCGCTCCGCGGCATCGACGGCGTCACCCGCACCGAGACGATGGTCGTGCTCTCGACCGCCGCCGAATCCTCCCGCGTGCCGCTCGACGAGCTCGAGCCGGCCGAGCCGCGCCGACGACGGCGCTCGCGCTGAACCTCCGACCGGATCTGACGACACGCACCCATGCCCTACGTGCCTCCCGACACTCGCCGCCGCGCGTCCACACGCGGCCTCTACCGGCCCGACCTCGAGAAGGACAGCTGCGGTGTGGGGTTCGTCGCGCACCTCCGCGGCGAGCGCTCACACGACGTGATCGCGAAGGCGCTCACCGTGCTCGAGAACCTGGAGCACCGCGGCGCGGAGGGCTCGGATCCGTTCACCGGAGACGGAGCGGGGCTGCTGATGCAGATCCCGCACGAGCTGTTTCTCGAAGAAGCGGAAGACAACGGCATCCAGCTGCCGAGCCGCCTCGGTCGCTACGGCGTCGGCATGGTGTTTCTGCCGAACGACCACGCCCTCCGAGACGCGTGCATGGCGCTCATCGAGGAGATCGTCGAAGACGAAGAGCAGGTCGTCCTGGGCTGGCGCAACGTCCCGCTCGACGTGACCGCCTGCGGCCCCGTCGGCCTGATGACCAAGCCCTGCATCCGGCAGTTCTTCGTCGGGCCGGGAACGCTCGCCGCCGACCCGAGCGCGCTCGATCGGAAGCTCTTTGTCATCCGCAAGCGCATCGAGAACGAGGGGCGCCGCCTCAAGCAAGAGGAGCTTCCCTATGTGTGTTCGCTGAGCCGATGGACGATCGTCTACAAGGGCCTGCTGACGCCGGGGCAGATCCCGCACTTCTACCAGGACCTCGCGAACCCATCGACGAAGACCGCGCTCGCGCTCGTGCACCAGCGCTTCAGCACAAACACGTTCCCCAGCTGGTCGCGTGCGCACCCGTATCGACGCATCGCGCACAACGGCGAGATCAACACGCTGCGCGGGAACGTGAACTGGCAGCGCGCGCGCGAGCCCAGCCTGAAGAGCCCCGTGTTCGGCGAGGACATGGAGAAGATCCGCCCCATCATCGATCCGCGCGGATCGGACTCGGCGATGTTCGACGACGTGCTCGAGCTGCTGGTGCACACCGGCCGTTCGCTGCCGCACGCGATCATGATGATGATCCCCGAGGCGTGGCAGAAGCACGAGGGCATGCCGGCCGAGCAGCGGGCCTTCTACGAGTATCACTCCGCCGTAATGGGGCCGTGGGACGGCCCCGCGTGCATCGCCTTCACGGACGGACGCCAGATCGGAGCGGTGCTCGATCGCAACGGCCTTCGCCCTGCGCGCTACACCGTCACCAAGGACGACTTTGTGGTGATGGCGTCCGAAGCCGGCGTGCTCGAGACGCCGCCGGAGAACGTAGCGGCCAAGAACCGCCTGCGCCCCGGGCGGATGTTCCTGGTCGACACGCGCGCCGGCACGATCGTCGACGACGCCCTGATCAAGGAAGAGGAGAGCAGCCGGCGACCGTGGCAGCGCTGGCTCGACGAGAGCATCGTGACCATCCGCGAGCTCGAGGCGCCGCCGCGGCAGAGCCTTCCCGGCCCGCTCGATCCGAGGGACCGCCGCCGAAGCCAACGCGCGTTCGGCTACACCGTGGAGGACGAGCGCCTGCTCATGCTGCCGATGGCGCGGGACGGCAAAGAGGCCACCGGCTCGATGGGCAACGACACGCCGCTGGCCGTGCTGAGCGAGCGCCCGCAGCTGCTGTTCCACTACTTCAAGCAGCTCTTCGCCCAGGTCACGAACCCGCCGATCGATCCGATCCGCGAAGAGCTCGTGATGACCCTGCGCACCACCCTCGGCTCCGAGTCGAACCTCTTCGAGGAGAGTCCGCTTCACTGCCGGAAACTCCAGCTGCATTCGCCGCTCCTGAGCGAGCTCGACATGGCGACCATCCGGGAGCTCGACCGCCCCGGGCTCAAGGCCGCGACGGTGGACGCCGTCTTCGACGCGAGCCGAGGCACCGAAGGGCTGGAGGCGGCGCTCGCAACGCTGTGCGAAGCCGCGGAGCAGGCCTCGGACGACGGCGCGACGCTGCTCATCCTCTCGGACCGCGCACAGAACGAGGCCCGCGCGCCCATCCCGAGCCTGCTGGCGATGGGCGCGGTGCACCATCATTTGATCCGCGCCGGAAAGCGCAAGGGCTGTGGGCTGCTCATCGAGAGCGGCGAGCCGCGCGAGGTCATGCACTTCTGCCTGCTGATCGGGTACGGCGCGGGCGCGATCTGCCCGTATCTCGCGTACGAGTCGGTGGCGGCGATGACGCGGGACGGCCGGCTCGACAAGGGCGAGGACGAGGCGATCCAGAGCTACGTCAACGCGATCGAGAAGGGCATCCTCAAGGTGATGTCCAAGATGGGCATCAGCACGCTGCAGAGCTACCGCGGCGCGCAGATCTTCGAGGCCATCGGCCTGTCCGATGCGTTCGTGGAGCGCTTCTTCAGCGGAACGCCCACGCAGATCGGTGGCGTTGGGATCGATGTCATCGCCGGTGAAGCGCGCGCCCGCTCCGAGCGCGCGGCGCGGCCCCAGCAGCTCCCCGTCCTGGACTCCGTGCTCGACCCGGGCGGCAGCTACCAGTGGCGACGCCAAGGCGAGACGCACCTCTGGAACCCGAGCACGCTCGCTGCGCTCCAACACGCCGTTCGGAGCGGCGACCTCGACAAGTTCCAAGCGTTCGCCCGGCGCGCCAACCGCGATACGCGGACGAGCACGATTCGCGGACTGCTCGACTTCGTGGAGACGGATCCGATCCCGCTCGAGGAGGTCGAGAGCGCGGCCAGCATCGTCAAGCGCTTCAAGACGGGCGCCATGAGCTTCGGCTCCATCAGCAAGGAAGCCCACGAGACGATCGCGGTGGCCATGAACCGCTTGGGCGCACGCTCGAACAGCGGCGAGGGCGGCGAAGACCCGGCGCGCTTCATCCCGGACGACAACGGGGACTCCCGCCGGAGCGCGATCAAGCAAGTCGCGAGCGGGCGCTTTGGCGTGACCATCGCGTACCTGAACGACGCCGACGAGATCCAGATCAAGGTCGCGCAGGGCGCCAAGCCCGGCGAGGGCGGCCAGCTGCCCGGACACAAGGTCGACGCGAACATCGCGCGGGTGCGCCACTCCGTTCCCGGGGTCGGCCTCATCAGCCCCCCGCCGCACCACGACATCTACTCCATCGAGGACCTCGCTCAGCTCATCCACGACCTGAAAAACGCCAACCCGAGCGCGCGGGTCACCGTGAAGCTGGTTTCCGAGGTGGGCGTCGGCACGATCGCGGCCGGCGTCGCCAAGGCCAAGGCGGACGTCATCCTCATCAGCGGAGGCGCCGGCGGAACGGGCGCGGCGCCGCTGACCAGCATCAAGCACGCGGGCTCGCCGTGGGAGATCGGCCTCGCCGAGACACAGCAGACCCTGGTGCTCAACGATCTACGCGGGCGGGTGCGCCTCGAGACCGACGGCCAGCTCAAGACAGGGCGCGACGTCGCGGTCGCGGCGCTGCTCGGCGCGGAGGAGTTCGGCTTCGGGACGATCAGCCTCATCTCGATGGGCTGCATCATGATGCGCGTCTGCCACCTCAACACGTGCCCGGTCGGCGTGGCGACGCAGAACCCGGAGCTGCGAGCGCGCTTCAAGGGGCAGCCCGAGCACGTGATGAACTTCATGGTGCTCGTCGCCGAGGACCTCCGACGCGTCATGGCGCAGCTGGGCGTTCGCACGGTCGAAGAGATGGTCGGACGCACGGAGCTCCTCTGCCGACGGGACGACATCGAGCACGACAAAGCGCGCGCGCTCGACCTCGAGAAGCTGCTCCATCGGCCGGAGGTGCCGCACGCGATCCACAACGAAGGCGCGCAGGACCACGAGCTCGAGCTGGCGATGGACACGGTGTTGCTCGAGCAGGCGCGCCCGGCGCTGGAGCGCGGCGAGCCGGTGGAGATCCGCATGCCGATCCGCAACGTGCACCGGACCGCCTGCACGATGCTGAGCTCCCGGATCGCCAAGCAACACGGCCTGAAGGGGCTGCCGGACGCGACCATCCGCATTTACTTCGACGGCTCGGCCGGGCAGAGCTTCGGCGCCTTCCTCGCGCACGGGCTCGACGTGACCCTCGTGGGCGACGCCAACGACTACTTTGGCAAGGGCATGAGCGGCGGCACGCTGGTCGTCACCCCGCCCGAGGCGGCCGACTTCCCGCCCGAGGAGAACATCATCGTAGGCAACGTCTGCCTCTACGGCGCGACCGACGGGGAGGTGTACATCCGCGGCGTGGCGGGCGAGCGCTTCGCCGTCCGAAACAGCGGCGCGACCGCGGTGGTCGAGGGCATGGGCGACCACGGGTGCGAATACATGACGGGCGGGCGCGTCATCAGCCTGGCGCCGACGGGGCGCAACTTCGCAGCGGGGATGAGCGGGGGCATCGCGTACCTGCTCGACTCGGACCACGCGGCGGCGAGCCGGGTCAACCGGGAGATGGTCGCGCTCGAGCCTCTGACGTCGAAGGACCTTCAGTTCGTGCGATCGCGCGTACATCGACACTACGAGCGCACGATGAGCCAGCTCGCGTGGCGGGTATTGAGCGGCTGGAAGAAGGAGAGCCGCCGCTTCGTGAAAGTGATGCCGATCGAATACCGCCGGGTACTCGACGAAGAGGGCCGCGGCGCGCGTTCCGCGTAGGGAGACAAGAAGATTGGCGGACCCAAAGGGATTCTTGAAGTACAGCCGGCAGCTCCCCGAGCGGCGGCCGGTCGACGAACGCGTGAAGGACTTTCGCGAGATCGAGCGGCACCTGCCGGTCGTGGGCGTGCGCGAACAGGGCGCGCGCTGCATGGGATGTGGGATCCCGTTCTGCACATCGGGATGCCCGCTCGGCAACGTCATCCCGGACTTCAACGACTTGGTGCACAGAGACCGCTGGCGGCAAGCCATCGACGTCCTTCATGCGACGAACAACTTCCCGGAGATGACAGGGCGCGTATGCCCCGCCCCGTGTGAGCAGGCCTGCGTGCTCAACCTCGAGGGCGCGCCGGTCACCATCGAACACATCGAGATGGAGATCGCCGATCGCGCCTTCGAAGAGGGGTGGGTCACACCGCAGCCGGCTCCTGAGAAGACAGGCAAGCACATCGCGGTCGTCGGCTCGGGCCCCGCCGGACTCGCATGCGCCCAGCAGCTCGCCCGCGCCGGGCACGACGTCACCGTGTTCGAGCGCGACGACCGGATCGGCGGGCTGCTTCGCTACGGCATCCCCGACTTCAAGATGGAGAAGCACCACGTCGACCGACGCGTTGCGCAGATGGAGGCGGAGGGAGTGGTCTTCCGGACGGGGGTCGAAGTGGGACGTGACGTTTCCGCGGAGGATCTCCGCTCGCAGCACGACGCGGTGGTGTTGGCCACCGGCGCCACGGTGCCGCGGGACCTCGAAGTGCCGGGGCGCGCGCTCCCTGGCGTGCACCTCGCGATGGACTTCTTGGGACCGCAGAACCGCCTCGTCGCCGGCGACAACGTCACGGATGCCCCGCGCGCGGACGGCAAGCGCGTCGTCATTCTGGGTGGCGGCGACACCGGAAGCGACTGCCACGGCACCAGCCTCCGGCAAGGCGCGGCGAACGTGCGGTCCATCGAGCTGATGCCGCAGCCTCCCGAGAGCCCCGACCCCGCGACCTGGCCGGCGTGGCCGCTCGTCTTCCGCACCTCCAGCTCGCACGAAGAAGGCGGCGAGCGTGCCTGGTCGGTCCTGACGAAGCGCTTCCTCGGCGAGACCCATCTCACGGGACTCGAGACCGTGCGCGTCGAGTGGGACGACGACGGCGTCATGCGGGAGGTGACCGGCTCCGAAGAGACCATCGAGGCCGACCTGTGTTTGCTCGCCCTGGGTTTCACGGGCGCGGAGTCCGGGCTGCCAGAACAGCTCGGCGTTCAGCAAGAGCGGGGACGCGTAGTGGCCGACGACACCCGGTTCGCCACCGACGCAGCGGGCGTCTACGCGTGCGGCGATGCGCGCCGAGGCCAAAGCCTCGTCGTCTGGGCCATCTGGGAGGGCCGGGAGGCCGCCAGGGTGGTGGACACCGCGCTCATGGGGAGCACGCGCCTTCCGACGAGCCCCGCCTCCGCCGCCTGAGCACACGGCTTGACGCCGCTCCGCGGCTACCCGAAGTACCATGGGGGGCCCATGCAGACGCACGACACGATCGACGCCGACCGCGCTTCGAAGGAGACCGCCAAGACGATGGCCGCAGGCGCGGACGACATCGGCGCTTCGCTGCCCCCCAACCGCACCCGCGGGGGCAGCACGGTGTTGCCGGGCGTCGAACGGCGAGAGGGCCAGAAGGTGCTCGTCCCGCGCGACCAGCCCCGCTACGAGGTGAACAAGGTCCTCGGCGAGGGCGGCATGGGCGTGGTGGAGTTGGCGCGCGACGCGGACATCGGACGCAAGGTCGCCATCAAGCGGCTGCGATCGCAGGCCGCGGCGTCTCCCACGAGCCTCGCGCGCTTCGTCGAAGAGGTGCGTACCGTCGGCGGGCTCGACCACCCCGGCATCGCGCCGATTCACGACGTGGGCCTCGACGCCGACGGCTCGTTCTTCTTCGTGATGAAGTACATCGAAGGCGAGACGCTCGAAGACGTCATCAAGGGACTGCAAGCCGGCGACGCCGAGCTGCACCGGCGGATGGGGTTCGACCAGCGGGTAGGCCTGGTCTTGTCGGTGCTCAACGCGCTGGACTACGCGCACTCCGCAGGCCTTCTCCATCGGGATCTCAAGCCGGCCAACGTGATGATCGGCCGCTACGGCGAAGTCCTGCTGGTCGACTGGGGCATCGCGCGCCCGATCGGCGGCGACCCTGATCCGGAGCCCACGGAGGCGGTCGAAGAGACCGGCGACGACGATGGCCGAACGCGCCTCGTGGCCACGCGCGCCGGCGCGCTCATCGGGACCCCGCTGTACATGTCCCCGGAGCAAGCCCGCGGCGTCACGGCGGGGCTCGACGCGCGGAGCGACGTGTTCTCGCTCGGGATGTTGATGGCAGAGCTGCTTGCGCTCCGTCATCCGCTCGAGGGCAAGCGCGGCGTCGTCGAGATCTGCGGCGCGCTCCAGACGTTCGAAATGCCCCCGGTTCACACCCCGTTCTGGGACCACCCCCAGCAGCCGCCCGTCCCGTCCGAATACCGGCACTTCCTGAAGAAGGCACTCGCGCTGGACCCCAACGACCGATACCAGAGCGCGGGGGAGATGCTCGCGGCGCTGACCCGGGTCCGCGCAGGCGACTTCGCCGCGCAGTGCCCTGCGACCTTCGTCAAACGCATGCAGTACGGATCGCTGGGCTTTGTCGACAAGCACCCGCTGCTTTCGAACTTCCTCCTCTTGTTCGTCGCGCTCAGCGTCCTGTCCTCCGTGGGCGGAGCACTGCTCGTCTTGCTGCGCTGACGCCACGTCGGGCTTCCCCCACTTCGCGCCGGTCGCCGTCTCCGATATCCTGGGAGGCATGACCCGTCGCATGACCCGGTGGCTATGGTTCGCCCTTCTTCTTCTTCCTAGCTCGGCCGCCGCGCAAGAGGACTGCGACCCGGGGGACGAGTTCTGCCTGCCGCCTCCGCCGTGTTACCGGGAGCCGGACAACCCGGACTGCAACCCGGAGTGCACATGCGACTCGCCGGACTACCCCGCGTGCGATCCGTACTGCGCGCCAGGTGACATCTGCGATCCGGAGTGCGCCAACCCCTGCTGGGACGAGTTTGGCCGGACCGACATCTGCTCGGACCCGCCGCCGCCCTGCGAAGAGGAAGACCGGCTGCCCTTCACGTTCATCGACAACCGCGACGGAAGCGACGACGGGGAGATCTTCGCGCTCGGCAACCGCAGCCCGACGCGCTCGTGCGGCACGGTGACCGTCGAGACCACCGGCTACTACTCCATCTTCGACATCGAGCTGTCCGAGAGCTGCGACGACCAGGAAGACGAGACCGGCTACCTCACCGTGTCGAACGGCTGCAACCCGGACGGTTGGGCCGTCGAGCGCAACGCCGGGGATCGCTTCCTCGTGGCCGACTCGGACAACAGCCCGGACTGCACCGACGACGCCGAGTGCGGCAGCGGCGAGGTGTGCCGCGCGGCCGACAGCCACGGACGGTGCTGCGTGCCCGACTCCCCCGTGTTCATGGGCACCTTCCTTCTCGTGGCGGGGCAGGACAATGAGATCTGCATCAACCACTGGTGCCCGGAGTGGCAGGAGGAGTTGGACGAGGGACGTGACTTCGGCTTTGCGGAGTCCGGCTGCTCGGGCGTCAACTCGATTCACTTCCGCATCGGCGCGACGGCGGTCGCCTGCCTCGACGAGACGACCCTGCATGCGTGCACGTGGGGCTGCGGCATGGACGGCTGCAACCCCGACCCGTGCGACACCGTCAGCTGCGACGGCTTCTGCATGGACGGCGTCTGCACCGACGACAACCCCTGCGACAGCGTCACCTGCACCCACGGCTGCGTGCGCGGCCGGTGCCTCCAGCCGCGCCACGCGCGCGGGCCAGACAACGACGAGGACGGCTTCAGCGAGCTCGCCGACTGCGACGACACGGACGCGACGGTCAACCCAGATCGCCCCGAGCTCTGCGCCGATGGCGTCGACAACAACTGCGACGGGGACATCGACGAGGCGGGCTGCGAGGGCGGCTCCGGCGACGGCGGAACCGGTTCTCTCGATGGCTCGACGGGCGGGCTCGACGGCGGTGTCGGCACCGACGGCGGGCCCGGAGGCGAGACCGACGGGGGCTGCGGCTGCCGGGCGGCGGGGTCCGGGCGCGCGCCCTCGACGTTGTGGCTCGCGGCCTTCGCGCTGCTCGGCCTTCGACGGCGTCCCTGAGCCCACGGCTGGATTCACGCGGAGCGCAGCGCACACTCCGGGGATGACAACCGAGGCCGCCCCCCTCTTCTTCGCGATGGCGTGCAACAACGCCTGGGCGAACGCACGCCTTCTTCGCGCCTGTGAGGCGCTCGGGGAGGACGGCTTCTCCGCGCCGCGCCCGAGCTACTTCGGGTCCGTCGCCGCGACGGCCAACCACCTTCTCACCGTGGACTGGTTCTACGTCGACGCGCTCGAACGCGCGCTGGCGGACGAGCCTCCGCACCCCACTGCCGGCGAGTTCTTCGACCCTGAAGTCCCGCATCCCAGCCTGGCTGCGCTGGCTGAAGCGCAACAGCAGGTGGACCGCCGCCTGATCGCGTTGACCCGGCCCCTCGGACCGGCGGAACACCGTATCGTGGTGCGCATTCTCCGGCGCCACGGCGAGTCCCGAGACTCCGTGGCGGGCATGCTCGCGCATCTGTTTCAGCACCAGGTTCATCATCGCGGACAGATCCACGCGCTGCTCAGCGTCGCGGGTCTCGCTCCGCCTCAGCTGGACGCGTTCTTCTGTCGGGGCGACGCGCCGGCGCGCGCCGAATGGCTGGCGAGCGAAGGACTGACCGAGATGGATGTCCAGCTCTGACCCGCCTAGAACCGCCGCTTTGGCCCATGGGCCGCCTGGGGGATCGGCCCTATGCTCCAGCGCCATGACCGATCGCCTCGAGCTGGAAGACCTACGCAACGACTACCGCAAGCAGCGGCTCGAATCAGACTCGCTCGCGGCGGACCCGACCACCCAGTTCGCCACGTGGTTCGAGCAAGCCACGGCGGGCAAGGTCCTCGAGCCCAACGCCATGACGCTGTCGACCGTCGGCGCGGACGGCCAACCCTCGGCCCGCATCGTGTTGCTCAAGTTCGTCGACGCGGAGGGGTTCGTCTTCTACACGAACTACGGCAGCCGCAAGGCAAAGGAGATCGGCCACAACCCCCGCGTGGCCCTGCACTTCTTCTGGCCCGAGCTGGAGCGGCAGGTGCGGGTCCGCGGCGTGGCGGCGAGGGTCTCCACGGCGGAGTCGCTCAAGTACTTCAGCCGTCGTCCACGCGCGAGCCAGCTCGGCGCCTGGGTCTCTCACCAGAGCGCGCCGATCCCCGCGCGAAGCGTGCTCGAGAAGGCGTTCTCGCAGATGAAGGCCAAGTTCGCCGACGGCGACGTGCCGCTTCCCGACTTCTGGGGCGGCTACCGGGTGCGGCCAGACGAGGTGGAGTTCTGGCAGGGGGGCGCGCACCGGCTGCACGACCGCTTCGTGTACACACGGAACGGAGACGACTGGCGGACGCAGCGGCTCTCGCCGTAGGCCGCCCCTCCGTGCTAGTCCCCACCTCATGAGCGAACCGATCAAGACCTACGACGGCGACGAGCTCGACGTCACCTGGGACAAGCGCCTGTGCATCCACGTCGGCGAATGCGGGCGGAGCGACGACGAGATGTTCGTCGCCAAGCGCGACCCGTGGTGCCAGCCCAACTTGGTATCGAGCGATCACGCGGTGGACGTCGTCGAGCGCTGCCCGACCGGCGCGCTGGTTTACCTTCGCAAGAAGGACGACGGCCCGGAAGAGACAGCCGACACCGTCAACCGCGTGTACGTCTCGAACCACGGACCGCTGTACGTGCGCGGCGAACTGAACATCGAGGGGGCGCCCGAGGACATGGCCGGCGTTCGCTTCCGCGCGGCGCTGTGCCGTTGCGGCGAGTCGAAGAACAAGCCCTTCTGCGACAACAGCCACGAGAAGAGCGGCTTCTCTGATCGCGGCGCCATCGGACGCACAGGCAAGGGTCTCGAGGATGGAGAGACCGGTGCGCTGACCGTGTCGGCGCTGAAGGACGGCCCTCTCAAGTTGTCCGGCCCGCATCTGTTGATCTCCCCCAGCGGCCGCGAGACGTACCGCGGCAAGACGAGCTTCCTCTGTCGCTGCGGGCAGAGCGCGAACAAGCCCTTCTGCGACGGCGCGCACTCCAAAGCCGGATTCAAGGGATGAGCCGGAGCGCCTGGCTGGTCATCGGGCTCGCCTGCGCGCTCTCCGCTTGTGGGGCCTCGATGCTGACCGCAACGCAACAGTCCGCCGCCGAGAGCCGCGTGGAAGAAGTGATCGACGCGTGGCACGCGGCGGCGGCGCGATCGGACATCGAGATGTACTTTGGTCTCATGACCGAAGACGCGGTGTTTCTGGGCACGGACGCGACCGAGCGCTGGGACCGCGCCGCGTTCCGCGCGTACGCCGATCCGGTCTTCGCGGAGAGCCGCGGCTGGTCGATGACGTCCCGCCGACGCACCGTTGAAGTGGACCCGCACGGCCACCTCGCGTGGTTCGAGGAGGACCTCGACGCCGAGAACCTCGGCCCGGCGCGCGGCAGCGGTGTACTCCGCAACGAGCCCGAGGGCTGGCGCATCGTTCAGTACAACCTCGCGATCACCGTGCCCAACGACCGCTTCTCCGAGGTCCGTTCCCTGCTGTCCGGCCCCGCTGACTGAGCTCTTCTCCTGCAAGGACATCCCATGCGCACCTTCTCCATACTCGTGTTCTGTCTGTCGCTCACCGCCTGTGGGGAAGAACGCGCCGACGAAGATCTGCCCCCGGTCGCCAGCTCCGAGGGCAGCGCGACGTTGGGCGATTGGGTGCCGGGCGCCGACGAGCACGCCGGCCACGACCACGCACCGGGCGCGCACCCCGGACAAGCGCCGGGCATGCCGTCCGACCCGCACGCGGGCGTGCCCGGGGCACCTCCGATCCGCCCTTCGGGGGATCCGCACGCGGGCGTGCCGGGCGCTCCCGCGGTCGCTCCGTCGAACGCACCGAGCCCCGCGCCGCCCGGTGGTGCCATGGTGCGCGGGACCGTTACGGAGACGATCGCCGCCGCCGGCTACACCTACATGCACGTCACCACGACCGACGGGGAAGTCTGGGTCGCCGCCCTCAACCCCGACGCGGAGGAAGGCGCCACCATCGAGGCCTCCGGGATGGTGATGCAGAACTTCCGCTCCGGCGCGCTCGACCGAACGTTCGAGCAGCTCGTCCTGGCGAGCGCAGTGCGCCGCGTCGAAGCGGAGTGAGCGTCAGGATCGCCGACGAACGTGTCTTCGCTGTCAGCCCGGACGAGCTGTTCGCACTCTTCGTCGACCCTTCGTTTCAACGCGCAAGAAGCGCCCACCTCGGCACGCTCTCAAGGACGTGCAACGTCGAGACGCGCGGCGACGAGGTGAGGGTGGTGCTCGACGAGGTGCGCGACACGGGGTGGAAGCCGCACCTGTTCCAGAGCCGGCGCACCATCGTATGGGACCGCAGCCGGCGACGGGCAGAGTGGACCCTCGAGCAGACCGGAGGCCCAGGCGATGCGTCCGCTTCGGGCACGCTGACCCTGCTCGAAGACCCAAGCGGATGCCGACGAAGGCTCGAGGGCGCCCTGGAGGTCCGCGTCCGCTTCCTCGGCCGCATGATCGAAGGCGTCGCCCGCCGCGCGCTTCGAGGGGAGCACGACCGAGAGGCGTCCTTCATTCGGCGCGCGCTCGCGGAGCGCTACGGCTGACAATCGGCCGCGCACATCCGGTCGATGAAGTAGAGTGGGAAGACGACCTCGCTTGGGCAGCACGCCGTCGTCTCCACAGCCGAAAGCCCTGCTCGTATTCGGCTTTCAGTGAGGTGCGTCCGTCGGCGGATCCTCGGATGCTCGAGGCCGACGACGCATGGACCGAACCGCAGCCCAGGAAGCGAGGGAACCCCATGACGCAGCGCCGCACCGCACGCATTCTGCTCGCCATTGCAGCCCTGGGTACCACCGGGTGCCAGAGCCGGGAGGCAGGCTACCGGGCCTGGTGTGACGCGCCGGTCGAGTGCGAGAACTGCCCTTCCGACGGCCCCCAGCGTCTCGGCGCGCTCCATAGACACGTGGAGGACGAGGTCTCCAACGATGCCGTGCTGTTTCAGCTACGAACCCTGCTCGTCTTGGATCTCGCGCAGTGGGGGTCGGAACTCCGGCGCGACGCGGCGAGCACCGGAGTGTCGCCGTGCCCCATGGCGGACCTCTACGACCGAGCGGCGGCGGAGCGACAGGTCGAGCGTGACCGACCGATCGAGCCGCCGCCTCCGCCTCCGCTCGCGCCATTTCTTGGGCCCCCCGAGGAGGCCGAGCCTTCAACCTTCGTCATCGTGAACCAGCGTCGGCGGCCGATCACCCTGGTGGAGAGCGCTGAGACGTTTCGACTCGATCCCGGCGAGGACGGGCCCAGCGACGAGCCCGACAGCATGCGCATTGGTGGGTTTGGTCCTTTGATCGACGGTCCGAGCTGCGCATGCCGCTGTGGCCAGGAGTGCCTCGTCTGCGAACCACCACGGCTGGAGACCCGGCGGATTGCCCCTGGAGAATCGCTCGAACGTAGCTACAGCGGGCGCGTCCGCGTGTGGGCCCGCGGATGCTTCGAGCCGTACGCGCTCCCCGAGGGAACGAGGCGCTTCACGGCGTGCCTCGAAGGGGCGCATCAGCCCGACGGAGACTGCGTGTCGGTCGAGGTCGAGTACCCGGTCGGGCGCGTCGAATTCGTCTTTCGATAGGCCCCCGAGTTCGTCTTTCGAGAGCGCCGGGACGGGCTCGCCGAACTTGCGCCCGGGCACAGTATGTTGACCGACTAACATACGATGCCATACTGCTTCCGTGGGCGCCAAAGCACAGCAATCCAGCCGCACGCGGGAAGCGCTGGTGGAGGCGGCCACGCGGCTCTTTGGCGAGCGCGGATACCGAGCGACCTCCCTCAAGGCGATCGCGCAGGCCGCCGGCGTCACGCACGGGGTGATCCCGTTTCATTTCGGCTCGAAGGAGGGGCTTCTCCTGGCGGTCGTGGAGCGCTGCTTCTCCGTGTTTCAGGACGCTTCGCTCGGCTCGCTCGAGGCCCGCGAGCGCGACTACGGCCTCGGCGACCTCGAGGCCTTCATGCACGCGCAGACTGCCTTTCAGGACGAACGCCCTGAGGTCGGCCGCCTGTTCCAGTTGCTGATGTTCGAGGCGCTGGGGCCGACGCCGGAGCTCCTCCCGCACTTTCGCGGGCTTCACGAGCGGCTACGGCAGATCGGGCAGGCCTGGATGCGGGAAGGCCAGCGCCGCGGCGCCCTCGACCCACGGCTCGAAGTCGCGCCCACCGTCGACGCGCTGCTCGCGTTCTTCGCCGGCGCCCGCACCCACACTTTTCTGTTTGAGCCCGGTCGCTTCGATCGCGACGCGGTGCTTGGGCAGATGCGCTGGATTCTGATGCACGGGGTCCGCCCCTCGGAGACGACACCATGAGCACGACGCCCTTCCCTCGGTCCCGGCGCGTCGAAGCGCCCGACCGTCTCGACCTCGACGCCAAGAAGCCCTTCATGACGCCCCTCTGGCGCAGCAGCGCGACGGAGTTTCTTCGCCTGATCGTGACGGGCAAACCCGCGATGCCGGACGGCGCCAAGCTCGCTCCGAGCCCAAAGGCGCCCGACCCGCTGCTCGGCCATCTGCGCCTCGGCCGCGGCGAGCCGCTGACGTTCTTCACCCGCTGGCAGCACGAACACGGCGACATCGTGCGCCTGCGCTTGGCGGGCATCACCGCCCACCTCATCGGCAGCCCGCGGCTCGCTCGGTACATCCTGCAAGAAGAGAACAAGCGCTTCAGCAAGCCGATCCAAGGGCGGCGCAACCTGTCGGAGATCCTCGGCAACGGCCTCTTGGTCGCCGAGGGCAACTTCTGGCTTCGGCAGCGGCGCATCGCGCAGCCCGCGTTCCACAAGAAGCGCATCGACGGCTTCGGCGAGAGCATGGTCGACGCGAGCGAGGCGCTGGCCGACACGTGGGATCGGCGGGGCGACCAGTCCTTCGACGTGGCGCGCGACATGATGCATCTGACGCTTCGCATCGTGCAGGAGACGCTGCTCGGCACGACGGACAGCACGAACTCGGACGCGATCGGCGATGCGGTGACGGCCGTGCTCGAGGAGGTCGAGTCGCGCTTCCGCCGCCTCTTCCGCCCGCCGCCGGAAGCGCCCCTCGTCGGCAACCCGAAGTTTGTCGCGGCGGTGAAGCTGCTCGACGACACCGTGCAGACGATCATCGACGAACGCCGTCGGAGCGGGGTGATGGGCAACGATCTGTTGAGCATGCTGCTCGAAGCGCGCGACGAGGAGACCGGCGAGGGCATGGACGACCGGCAGCTCCGCGATGAGGTCATGACCATGTTCCTCGCGGGCCACGAGACGACCGCCAACGCGCTCAGCTGGACGTTCTATCTGCTCGGCCAGCACCTCGAGGTCGCCGACCGCATGCGCGAGGAGCTCTTCGAGGTGCTCGGGGATCGCCGCGCCACCGCCGCCGACATGCGCTCACTTCCGTACACCAAGGCCGTCTTCCAGGAGGCCATGCGGCTCTATCCCCCCGCGTGGATTATGGCCCGCGCGCCGGTCGAGGACGAAGTCATCGACGGCTACTTCGTGCCGGCGGGCTCGCGCATGTTCATCAGCCCGTGGGTCCTGCACCGGAACCCGGACGTCTGGGAGAACCCGCTCGCCTTCGACCCTCGTCGCTTCCTCGGCAAACCGCCCGATCGCTTCGCCTACATGCCGTTCGGCGGCGGACCCCGTCTGTGCATCGGCAACGCCTTCGCGATGATGGAGGGCGTGCTCGTCCTCGCCACGCTCGGCCGCCGCGCGAAGCTCGAACTCATCCCCGGGCATCCCGTCGAACCCGAGCCGCTCGTAACGCTGCGGCCGAAGCATGGCGTGCATGTCCGCGCCCGGAAGGTCACCTCATGACCGTCGCCGCCGTCTTCCCGATCACACGTCCCGGCATTCAGCTCGAGTGCGTGGAGGCCTCCGATGACCGCGCCGTGCGGCGGCTCCTGTTCCTCGACGACGCCGGCAACCTGAGCGACGTCCGTGAGCAAGGGGTCTACCTGAGCCCGCTCTTTTGAGGCGATCCTGCTCGGCTCGCATCCGCGATCGAGGAGAACCTCACTCGGCTCGGCCCCAGGCTCACTCGAGTTCGCGACCGCCCTCGAGCGCGACGTCGAGACCCACCGTTCGTCGCTGGTCGCCTGACTGCCAGTCGACACGCGCCGAGGAGGCTCCGCGTTGCGACCGACCGCGACCTCTCCTACGTCTTTGCCGTGCGGCAGGCGCTCATCGGTCTCGTGCTTCTGAGCGCATGCGGTAGAACGGTCTCGCCGCTGCCAACGGCCCGTCCGGCGTCTGCGGCCCGCGCCTCCGTTTCCGAGTCGGTGCTAACGGAGACCACCCCGGTCGCCGCCCCCGCTCCGCAGGAAGCGACGAGCGAAGACCTGGACGCTTCGTCCCTCGAGCGCGCCTTCCTCGCCCGTCTCACCGTGCACACGCGCCGAGACGGCACCCGCGTCCTGTCCCGTCGCTGCCGAGAAGGCCCCGTGCCGTGTGAAGAGCGCGTGGCCGCCTTTGCACGCCTGCTCGCGGCTGCGGCGCACGCCACGGGCCTCGACCCCTTCCTGCTCGGCGCGCTCGCCTGGCGCGAGTCCGGCCTGAACCCCGCCGCGGTCAGCCGGCGCGGCGCCGCGGGCATCCTGCAGCTTCACCCGAGGGGCGTCGGGCGTGGCATGCGCTTCGTCGTCGACCGCGACTACCGCGCCGCGTGCCAGTCCGAGGTCGAAGCCTGCCAAGGCCCCATCGTCACCCGCGGCGCCGAAGCGCTCGCCGGCGCCATCGAGCGATGCGGCTCGCTCCGCTCCGCGCTCGGCGCGTACGCGTCGGGACACTGCACGGAGCGGCCGCGGCACATCGGGCGTGTGCTGGAAGAGCAGGAGACCTTGAGGGCGCTGGCCGAGGAGTGAGCCGTTCAATCGTCCACGAACAGCCGCTCGGCTCCCGCAGGCACGGTCACGTCTGGCGGGTGTGGCAACCGCAGTCGAAGCAGCGAACTGTCCGCCGCCGCCTCGAGGTCCTGAACCCGAAGCCGCAGATTCGTTGCCCCTCGAAGGTCGAGTTCCTCGAGCGCGCCGAACCAGGCCAGTGTCGGGTGGATGGCCTGCGTAAATGTGCCGCTGATCCGGAGCACACGGAGCTTCGGCAGCGCGTGCGCCAGATCGGGCAACCACACAGGCCCCGGGTCCGTCATGCCCACGTGCATGTCGACGATCCGCGTGCCTTCGAGGCGGCCGAGGTTTCGGTTTCCGTTGCCGATGACGCGGAGCGCACGCAGCTTGGGGAGGTCGCGCAGCTGCTCGAACGGCAGCACCCCGATCCGCGGCCACAGATGGAGCACTTCGAGGTCGTGTCCCCCCTCGAAGCGATACGCGTGCGTGTTGCCTCCGATGCGAAGATCACGAAGCCCCGGCGGTAGAGAGAGCACGCCTTCGAGTCGCTGAAATCCGTGGAGGCTCAGCCACCTCAGGTTGGCCTCCAGCACGGCCTCGAGCCCCCGCGGCTGCGGCTCGCGAAGCACGAGCCCTTCGAGGTTCTCGAACGCGCTCAAGGTCGGCAACGGAAGCTCGACCGGATTCTCGAACTTGGCGTCCCGGACGAGGTTGACCAGCACGGGGGACCGCACGCTCCGGCGGAGTGAACGCGCGACGTCGAGGTCCGCCTCCGCAATCAGGTGCCAAGCGCGATGGGTGCGCACGACCCGGTCCCGCCTTCGCGTCGTCGAGAGGAATGGGCCGAGCTCCAGCAGGTCTACATCGAGACCCGCGTGACAGTGGATCACCCCCGACTGCGGCCCTCCTGCGCGCTGGTACGTGTACGGTCCGCGCTCCACCGACGTACCCTCGAGCGCCCACTCGGGCCTCGCCTCGGAGAAACGCGCGCCACCACCTCGCGAGGGTCACCGGGCTGTCCCCGCTTCAGAGCGCGCTCGAGATCGGCTTGCCGCATGCAGCGACAATAGACCAGGGCACCCCAAGACTGCCGGTCCATCGACCGACGCGAGGCGCCGGAGAGACGTCGGCCGCCTTCAAATCGCGACGAGAATCGACACCGCCGCGAGCCCCGTCGAGACCAGCCCGACGACCGCGACCCGAAAGCTGTGTCTTCGGGCGCGGGCGAGGTGTCTACCGAGCGCGGCTTGAGAGGTCCCGACCACGAGCCACGCGCGAGAAGGGCACTCCTGCTTGAGCTGGGCCTCGACCCGTGGCTCGACGAGAAGGACATCAAGGCCGGCGACACCATCCATCGCGAGATCGCCGACGGGATCGACAGATCCTGTGCCGTCGTCTTCTTCGTTACCGAGAACTTCAAGGACGAGAGATGGCTCAGGCGCGAAGTCGACCACGCGGTGCCTCGCCGAGCAGGTGTCGGTCGGCTCACCCAGTCTGTCGCAGGTTCGGTCGCTCTCCCCACGGCGATTGTCGCCGCCCTTGGGCGGCGCGCAGCCGCGTATCCGCTACTTCGCCGCGTGGGCGTCGGGGATGGTGAGCGGGCCGAGTTCGGCGTCGAGCTGATCGGAGACGAGCCGCTCCCGGGTCAGCCGCCAGTGCTTGGGCGAGAGCTCGAGGAAGCACCTCATGGCGGGCAGGACGCGGGTGACGTCT
The DNA here is from genome assembly GCA_045106715.1 of Sandaracinaceae bacterium. Classification (GTDB taxonomy): domain Bacteria; phylum Myxococcota_A; class Polyangia; order Polyangiales; family Sandaracinaceae. The sequence continues at coordinate 83,515 of JBGCFC010000037.1, read as the reverse complement.
CGGAGGTAGCGCTGGGGGTCGAGGTCGTGGAGCCGGGCCGACGCGATGAGGCTCAGGATGTGGCCGGCCGCTCGCTCCGATCGAAGCGCGTAGTCGGAACCAGTCGACGCCTATCGCGGATGAGCGCCGAGACGAGCCAAAGGACCGCCCGGAATCATGTAGGCTTAGCGCGTGGCGCCCAGCATCAAGAGTGTGGAGCGCGATGCCAAACTTCTGGCCCAGTGGCTTCGAGAGAGCGGCCTTCGGCTCACGCCGCTGACTCTGTGCGACGCACCCTCGCTTGTCCGCGCATTCTGGGAGAACATCGGTTGGCACGAGAGCTTCGCCGAACTTGAACTCGTCCACCCGGATGAAGCGATGGGGCGCAAACGTGCCCTCGAGACGCTCGCGGGGTGGCACGGAGACGATGGTGGGGCCTTCGCCGGCGTGCAGCTGCCGAAACGCTTTCGCATGGTCGTTCAGGGCAACAGCGGCGAGAGTTTTACCGTTACCAACGAGGACGACGGTCACGCCAACCCGATGCTCGCTGGTGTGTCGCGGGATCACACCAAGAAGCTCGTGAAGATCCGCCAGCGCTATCTCTCTCGAGTGAGTGGGGTCCTCATCGCCCATGCGCTGTCGGGCATGTATCAGGAATCGATCTGCCTCTCGGTCAAGGATGTGAAGCAGTTCACGGGAAAGTCCGTGTTACCCGCGCTGGGCTCCGGACTCCGCCGCATCGCTGATGGGCTGATCCTGCTGAAGATGAGCCAAGACAGCCATGTTTGCTTTCTTCACATGGCGTTCGAATCCTTCGAGCGTCTCATCGAGTGGCAGGCAAGCCTCAAAGGCGTTCGGCGCATGGACGCGCCCTTGGGGGGCGTGTCCCATCGGTGCACCGCCTCCGATCTTGAGGCTGTGCGGGAGGCCATGACGGAGGTGAAGAGCGTCCGAACGGTGGACGAAAAGGAATGGAAGACCGTCACCGGTCGTCTGGACGGGCACTGGATCGTGATCTCCTACTACAGCGCCGGTGCCACAGTGCAGGTGGACCCGGCGGACCGCGGCGTTTTTGCGGCCATGGCGGCCAGGGGCTGCCCTATCGCCCACCCCGCGCCGATGCCCATCGTATCGATGTTTCCCAAGGCCAAAGGAGGCGCACCGACGATGGAGGAAATCAGGCGCGCTTCGGCGAAGCTCTCAGATCTCGTCGACGAGCTCTGCCCGGCTCACGCGAAAGAACGCGAGCCCATGCCACTGGAGGAGGGGGCGCCCAAGGCGCTAGCGATCATCACCGAGGCGCTTGGCTGGAGCCCGACCCTCGACGCCGGCCTTCCTCCACCGAGAGCGGAGAGCGACGCGAGGCTGAAGTCGGTCTTCGAGCGTTGGTTCTCGGCAGCCTTGCCCCGGGACGTATGGGGCTACGAGCGCGGAGACGACATGGCGGAGTACGTGCCCAAAGGCACTCGCTTCCTCAACGCCGGCACCGGTACGATCGAAAACCGAACGGTCCTCTACGTGGACGAAAGCAGCGGGGTGCCCGATCCGCCAATCATGAGCCGACGCGCCTCAGAACACCGACCCATCAAGCTCGATGAGCGCGCGTCGAACTATCTCTTCCACCGCTTGGTCCACAAGGGCTGCGGACGCGAGCGGAGCGCGCGCATCGATTCGACGGTCGGGCTGGGCGAGCCTCTGTTTCCGAAAGTGTGTCCGGAACTGGTTCAGCTGGCGGAGGGTGTCTACGCAGGACGGGATGTCTACTTTCGCAGCGGCAAGTTGTACGGCGCCTGGGTCGCGACGTTGCCCACCGAGAAACTCGCCCTCGCCAAGGCTCCTTTTTCGTACCGCTATAGGGAGGTGAAAAGGAGCAAGCATCTTCGTCCTATGGCCGTGGACGGCATCGATGGTTTTCGCCAGTACGCAAATGGGACCATGGCCTTCGGGCGCATCGACGACTGGCCGGTGTGGATGCGCTACCACCCACATTCAGGTCTGCCCCTTCGCATTTGGTGCGCCGACGAAGCCGGCCCCGTCGTGAAGGCGTGGGTCGAAGCCCGCAAGGGTGAGGGTTCTCCGGGTTGAGCGGGGAGGTCGGGACGGCGCTGTATTCGTTCCTTACCGACAGCCTCTTGGAAGCACTCCGGAGCACGCCTCTGCCTGGCCGGATCGACGTTTGTGCAGCGCTACATGGATCGGGTACTCGTGTGGGACGTCGAGATGTCGCCCAGCGCGCAGGTCCGACGGATCACGACCGATGACCTCGGCCGCGCGCTCCTCTCGGTGCACCGTTCGCCTTGCGCGCCCGCGCGCGGCGTCTTGCTCCACCGTCGCAGCGTCTCCCACGGCACGTCGAGCTCGTCGCCGATCGCAGCCCAGCTCGCTCCTTGCTCTCGACGGCGCGCCACGTAGGCATCGATCCGTCCGCGCAGCGCTGCCGGGTATCGACGGCCCCGGCCCCTCTCGAGCCTGTCGATCATCCGCTTCAGTTGCTCTCGTTCACCCATCGCGTCGTCTCCCTGTCGAACCGGAGATCCGAACACAAGACCGTCATCACGTCAGGACGGGGCGCGGCGAGCACTTACACTCATGCGACGTCGCGCGCGGCTTCCCCTCGTCGGGCCCGCTTGTCCGCGTAGAGGCGGGAGTCCGCGAACGCCATCAGCGTGTCCGCGTCGATGCCGCGGCGGCCGGCGAACGCCCAGCCGACGCTGATGCGGAGTGGCCGTCCCTTCACATCCTGCATCTCGATCTGGTCGCGCATGCGTACGGCCGCCTGACGGACGCCGCCCTCGCTGGCCTCCGGGAGCAACACGGCAAACTCGTCACCGCCCAAGCGGGCGACGATGTCGGTCCCGCGCACTGCGTATTCCAGTGCGGCGACGGCGCGCACGATGGCTTCGTCGCCGGCCGCGTGACCGAGCTGATCGTTGATCGGCTTGAGTCCGTCGAGGTCGAAGAGCAGCACACCCGGTCCTCGGCCGCCGCGCTCGAGCCGCGCCAACTCCCGCGCTAGCGCACGGGAGAAGGTGCGGCGGTTGGCGGCCCCCGTGAGCACGTCGCTGCCGGCGAGGCGGCGCATGGCGGAGAGTTCCTCGGCGCGGTCACACAGCTGGAGCATCAGCCCTTCGAGCGCGTCGGCCTCGTCGCCGAGGGTGAAACGCGCCCGCAGCATGGCCCTGCGAGCGGTTTCCGCGTCTTGGGCGGCAGCGAGCTCCGTGAGCGCGGCGATGGCGATTCCGGTCGGCATGCACGCCACTCCAGCAACCTGGATGCCAAGATCGTTTTCCAGCCTCACGGGCGATCGACACCCTCCACCGTCAAAGCACCGACACCCGCCGCCGTGGGAACGCTGGCGCTACATCAGTCGGCGGGTCACCGCTTCGCCCCCCCAATAGCCCCCCATCGTGCAGGCAGCACCGAGCACCGCGAGTGCCATGGGCGCCTTGCCCCCGTAGTCGAACGCCATGTCCATCAAGCCGAAGAGCAGCGTGGCCGCGATGAAGACGACGAGCACGCCCACCCCAACGGCGACCCCGACCGCACGGGGAACAAAAGTGGACTGCCTCGCCATGGCCCTACGTACGGCGGCACGGCCGGAGAGCTTCCTCAGCCTTTCAGCGCGGCGTCCCGGCGGCGTCCCTCTTCGAGAACGCGCGCGGGCGGCTGCTTGAGGTTCCACACCAGGCCGACCCAGCTGAGCGCTTTGAGGATGTAGTAGGTCGGGTCGATCTCGTACCAGTAGAAGCCCTGACGGCAGCTGTTCATGTAGTGGTGGTGGTTGTTGTGCCAGCCCTCACCAAACGTGAGCAGCGCGAGGAAGAGATTGTTACGGCTCGTGTCTCGCGTCTCGAAGCGGCGCTTGCCCCAAACGTGGCAGAGCGAGTTGATGAGGTACGTGCTGTGCCAGGTGACCACCGTGCTCAGGAAGAAGCCGATGAGCAGTCCCGACCAGCCGCCGAGCGCATACGCGAGGATCGCGAGCGCGGCCGGGGGCAAGAGGTGCCACTTGTTGAGCCAGACGAGCTCCGGGTACTTCGCGAAGTCCTGGATGCGCTTCCAGTCCGTCTCGCCTTCGTCCTCGAAGATCCACATCAAGTGCGAGTGCCAGAACCCGGACTGCTTCGGGGAATGCAAATCCCGCTCGGTGTCGCTGTAGAGGTGATGAGCGCGGTGGTGCGCCGCCCACCAGAGCACACCGCGCTGCGCGCTCGACTCGGCCATCCAGGCCAGCACGAACTGGAACGGGCGGCTCGTCTCGTAGGTGCGATGCGAGAAGTAGCGGTGGTAGACGCCGGTGACCGCGAAGATCCGCATGGCCCAGAACGCCACGCCGATGGCCACGGCCTGCCAGGTGATGCCCGTCCAGAACACGCCGAACACCACGAGATGGCAGAGCACCCACGGGATCATCTGACCCCACTGGTAGCGCCGCTTGGGCGTCTCGGTGGCCGACGGCTCGAGGGACGGGCGAGAGAACGAGGGCAGACTGGAGGGGGCCGTGCTCATGCCTCTCAACGTAATTCGGGCGGCACGCGGACACCGTCACGGTTCGGTCAGGCGCGGTCATCGTTCGGTCAACTCACGTCACAGAAACGCAATTGCGTCACAGAACGGCAATTGCCCCGAAGCCCCCCGTGATTTAGGGACCAGCGGGGTGGGCATCATCAACGCCGATCGACGGGTCATCGCCGCCTGCGTGGCGCTGCTGTGCACGTGGCTCGGCGCGCTGGCGTTCGCGCAGGACGCCCTCGATCCGTACCTCGGCATCCCGGAGGGCGGGGGCCCGGTGGTCCCTGGGCAGGTGCCTCGCGGCCTCGATTCGATCGACGCGGACGCGTGCGGAGCGTGCCACCAGCGTCACCTGCGCGAGTGGCGCGGCTCGGCCCACCACACGGCGTTCACCAACCCGCTCTTCGAGGCGGAGTACACCCCGCAACAGCAGGCGTACTGCGACCGCTGCCACGCGCCGCGCGCAGACGCGGAGGCGGGGGTGGACTGCGCCGTCTGCCACGTGCGCGGCGGCGCGGTGCTCAATCCGACGGTGAGCGGACGTGCGCCGCACCTCAGCCGCGAGGCACCGGAGCTGGCCGGCACGCTGGCGTGCGCACGGTGCCACGACTTCGCGTTCGAAGGGCAAGAGGAGCGTCTGCAGAGAACGGTCGAAGAATGGATGGCGAGCCCGCACAACGGCACGCCCTGCCAGGGCTGCCACCTTCGCGCCCGCGGACGCCATCACGACCACACCCTGCCCGGAGGGCTCGACGCCCGGCTCTTGAGGGACGCCATCGAGGTGCAGGTGACGGCTTCGCGAAGCGGAGGCCAGACCCGCGTGCGTCTTCGTCTTGCGGCGGCCGGCGCCGGCCACGCGGTGCCCACGGGCGACATCTTTCGGCGATTGATCGTCGAGGCGTGGCCGCGGGGTCAGCGGCCGTCGGGGGCGAGCACCGAGCTCGGGCGCCGCTTCGTCATCGACGCGCGGGGGCACCATCGCGAGCGCGCCGATGATCGCATCCCGGCCGCGGGCGAGCGCGTCGTGGAGCTGGTTCTCGAGGGCGAACATCCGCGGCTGGGGTGGAGCGTCTGGCTGTGGCGGACCGACCCGACGCGCGCGGCCCGGTTGTCGCTGACGGACGCGCAATCGCGGCGGCGCCTGGCGCGCGGATGGGTGCGGAGCCTGGCGTCAGTCCCCGGCGGGTGATGCGATGAGCGCATCGTCGCGCCAGACGAGGCGCTCGTCCTCGGACTCGACCAGCACGAGCTCGTCGCCGCGCCAGCGTCCTAGCGACGGCACGCTCCATACGATGCGTGTGTCGCGCGTCGCCACCGGCTCGGGTTGGCGGAGTCGCATCACGTGCCATTGGCGCCTGCGCCGCCTCTCGACCACGCCCTTGGTCGCGAGAACGATCAGCGCCTCCCCTCCGTTCGGTGCGTCGTGCGCGAAACCGAGAGCGAAGTACTCGCCGTCGAGGTCCGCCCGGAGGAGTCGGGCTCCCATGGCGCAGTCCGCGCCCCGCTCGACAATCTCCATCCGGCTGCGCCCCGAGCGGCGGCGGTTCCCCGTCCGGGTCGTCGCGACCCAACTCACCACCGGCACCCGGCGTCCCCGGTGGGCCACCTCCGTGAGCACGGTCATCATCGAAGCGCGCGCCGCCTCGCGCGCCCCCTCCGGGATGCCCGTCAGGAACGAGGACGCGTCCGGCGCACAGCCGTCGTGTTCCTCGACCAAGTTCCCCGCGAGAAAGCCCTCGACCCTTTCACTCGCCGCCACCCAGGCCCATGTGCGCCGCTGGCCAATGGCCGACTCCCGCGTCCCCACCGAGCCGAGCAACCCGCGGACGAGCGCACCCGCGGGCAGGCTCAGCCGAGGCTCTCCGAAGGGCGCGTCGCGTAGGGTGGCTTCCCGATTCAACCGACCCACGAACGGCCGCGCCGACGCACGCCACGACGTCGCCGTCGCTTCCGTACCGAGAGTCCTTGCCAGCTCGGATGCGCGCGCATCCGCGCCCGGGATGACGAGCTGAGACCGGAGTTCGAACCGGTCCACCAGCGATGTGTACGCGCGGTCCCTGTCCCCGGAGACGTGGACGGACACGTCGGCACGCGCCTCGGCGCCGAGCCGCGACCAGGCCGCCAGCGTCTCCCCCAGCGCCGCCATGGGCGTCAGCGCAAACCCCTCGGTGAGCTCGCCCGCCGGCTCGACGGGCCGCGGGACCTCGACCACCTCCGCCCCGTCGAGCGCCGCCAGCTCTCGACCCACCGGCGAGTCGGCCAGCACACGCCGGTCGAGGTCGGCCCACGGGATCGTCATTCGGGTCGTGGTCTCCATTCTGAAGCTCCGCGCGTGCAGCAGCACACGCAGGCCCGTGCGCGCAAACGCGAGCGCCGCTCGGGCCGGGGCGTCGGCGCACGCCTCGTTCCGCGGCACATCGTGGGCATCCGACCGCGTCTCCCTCTCGCAGAGCGTACGGATCGTAGGCGCGAGCTCGGTCTGTGGCAGGAGCGAGGCGCGCACACCGTGCTCCCGCAGCGCTCCGTCCTCGATGGAGAAACTGTGCGTGCGCCACACGGCCGTCGGGTAGCCCCGGTTCCAGATCACCCACCCCCTGCAGGCCACCGACAAGAGACGGGGGTGGGCGAGCGCGAGTTCGCAGCGCCCGGCCACGTCCGAGACGGAACTGGAGCCTCCGGCACGCTGCGCCCCTTCCAGGAACCCCCGGGTGAGTGCCGGCAAGCGCGAGGCCAACATCGTGTTCACCGCGGGATCGGGGTGCTCGACGGTGGGGTAGTGGTTGTGCTCCTCCATCGTGGGCGAGCCATAGATGACCTCGTCGAAAGGCGCCGTGCCTGTGGGGAGGGTGGGGAGCTCGATGGTCCCCTCAGGCAGGTCCACGACACGCGCCATGCGGGGCGTCGTTCCGCCTGCAGCTTCGCTCGCCGAAGCCTCGGGCGCCGGATCCTCGGTCGCGGGGGGCGGCGGGTCCTCGTCCGGGGTGGGCGTGACCGCGCGTTCTTGTTCGCAGCCGAGAAGGACGACGAGCAGAGCCAGGACCAGGGACCGCATGGCTCGACGCTACCAGCCGCCGCGCCGCTCCCGAAGAGCCCAGCCACACGGGCGGCGCCAGCACCATCGATCGCATGGCCGCCCCATCACCCTGCATGCCCAGCGACCCCCGCGACCGAGCGCGTCAGATCACGAACTTGTAGCCGGCACCACGCACGCTCACGAAAAACGCGGGGTGGCTCGGGTCTTCCTCGAAGTGGCGGCGCAGGCGCGAGATGAAGTTGTCGACGGTGCGCGCCGACGAGTAGTTCCGCAGCTTCCAGACCTTCTCGAGCAGCTCGTCTCGGCTGATCACGCGGCCCGGGTGCTCGACGAAATAGCGCAGCAGATCGAGCTCCAGCCGCGTCAGGCTCACGGGCTCCCCGTCGACGCTCACCTCGTGCGATCGGAAGTCCACCGTGGCCTTGCCGAAACGCGCCTCTTCCGGGCTCGCCGTCGGCTCCTCGTCGCGCTCCCACTTGCGACGCCGCAGCATCGAGCGCACACGCGCCAACAGCTCGTCGAGTTCGAACGGCTTGACGAGGTAGTCGTCGGCTCCGGACTCCAGGCCCCGAACGCGATCCTCGGCCGCGTTGCGTGCCGTCAGCATGATCACGGGCGTGTAGTTGCCGCTCTTGCGGAGCTTCTCGCACAGGTCGAACCCGTTGACGTCGGGCAGCATCACGTCGAGCACGATGGCGTCGAACGCGCGCGGGTTCAGCAGGGCCTCGCCGGCCTCGCGCGCGGTCGTCGCGATGGACACGGCGTAGCCTTCGAGCTCGAGGTTGAGCTTGAGCCCGGCCGCGAGGTGCTCCTCGTCCTCGACCACCAAGAGGCGCTTCTTGTCAGCCATGCGCCGCTTCCTCGAGGGCTTCGGGCATGGCGTCGGCGTCTTGGTACGCGGGGAGCTGGACCTTCATCGTGGTGCCGGTGGCCGCCCCCTCGGAGTGCGCCTCGACGCGCCCGCCCAGGTTGCGGACCAGCGCCGACACGACAAAGAGCCCAAGGCCCGTTCCCTTTCGGCTGCGCACGGTCTCGCTCTCCACGCGGTAGAAGCGATTGAACACGCGCTTGAGCTCGCCGGGCTCGATGCCGATGCCGCGGTCCGTGACCTCGAGGCACACGCCGCCGTCCGCGTCGCCCTTCACGGTCACCTTCACGTCGACCTCTCCATCGGAGTACTTCACGGCGTTGTCGATGAGGTTGCGGGTGACGACGACCAGCGCGGCGCGGTCGGTGGTGACAGAGAGGCCGGGCTGAACGTGGAGCCGAATCGCGTCTTCGGCGAGCCCTTTTCGCTCGCGAACGCTGGCCGCACACTCCTCTACCAGGGCGGTGATGTCCACCCGAGACAGGTCGAGGCCCACGCGGTCTCGACCGTGGGCCAAGCGGGTCGCCTGAAGGATGTCGTCGACGAACGCGCTCAGCCGGTCGACGTCGGTGAGCATCATGTCCCGGACGAGCTCCCGCTTGTCCTCGTCGAGGCCCTCTCGCCCGAGCGTTTGCAGGCCGAGCTTGATCGACGCCAGCGGGCTCTTGAGCTCGTGGGTGACCGAATCGATGAAGCTGTCCTGGCGACGCACCTCGAGGATCTCCCGGCCGAGGAAGATCGCGAACATGATCATCACGGCCATGATGACGACAAACGCCACCACGCCCACGACGAGCAGCCAAACACTCCAGCCGATCGCCACCCCGTCGGCCATCTGACCGGCGAACACGAGCGTCCACCCCGTCAGCAGCGCGATGGCGAGCGGCACGGCGATCGACGCCATGATGATGGGCGTCGAGATCGACGGCAGGGTGCGACGTTTGGCCATCAGACGCGCGACTCGTTCCAGGCGTCCACGAGCTGACGCACCCGCTCGACGTCGACCGGGCGCGAAACGTCGCCCTCCTGCTTGAGCCAGGTCCCGACGATCGCGGCGTCCGCGAAAGGCGCGAGTGTGGCGGCGGACGCGGGCTCGAGCCCCGACCCGATCAACACAGGCGCATCCCCGGCCGCGGTGTGCACCGTCTCGAGAACGGACTGCGACACGGGCTCACCCGTGCCCGACCCCGTCACGATGACGGCGTCGGCCCGGCCGCGCTTCACGACGTCGGCCACCTCGCGCTCCAGCGGCACGTCGGCCAGAGGCGAGGCGTGTTTGACGCGCACGTCGGCAAAGATGCGCACCGCGTCGGCTCCGACCTCGCGCCGGTAGCGCAGCGTCTCGAAGGCGCGCCCCTCGATGAGGCCTTGGTCGGTGACGTATGCACCGACGTGTACGTTGACCCGGACGAACGCCGCCCCCGTCGCCGCCGCGATGCCGAGCGCTCCGCGCACGTCGTTCCGAAGCACGTTGACCCCGACGGGGCACCCGAACGCGTGCGCCTGGTCGACGCAGCGGGTGAGCGCCGCGAGCACGTGCGGCGGCGTCGGTTGCTCGGGGGTGCCTTTGGGAAAGGGGGCCGAGCCGAAGTTCTCGACGATCAACCCGCTGCATCCGCCTTCGACGAGCGCCTCGGCGTCGCGCGCCGCGAACGCGAGGCAGTCCGCGAACGTGCCCGAGGCGTGCATCGGGTCGCCGGGCAAGGGGGGCACATGCACGACCCCGAGGATGCCCGACGGGATCACGACGCGCTCCGCCGAAACAGGACCAGCAAGTTGTTGGCGGGCATCTCGACGATCTCTTCTCGGACGAGACCGCGCGCGGCCGCCTCCTCTTCGACCCGCTCGAGGTCGCGCACTCCCCAGGATGGATCGCGGCTCCGAAGGCTCGCGTCGAAGCGCTCGTTCGACGGCGCCGTATGCTCCCCGCCACGACGGTAGGGGCCATAGGTAAAGAGCGGCCCGCCCTCGGAGAGCACGCTCGCGGCGCCGTCCAACAAACCGAGCGTGCAGGCCCACGGGCTGATGTGGATCATGTTGGCGTTGAAGATCGCGTCGGCGCGCCCGAGCGGCCACGGCTGGCGGGTCACGTCGAGTTCGACGGGGGAGCGCAGGTTCGGCACGTCGGCCTCGGCGCGCCACGCCTCGATGCTGGCCAGGCCCTCCGCCCCAACGTCCGAGGGCTGCCAGGTCCAATCGGGCAGCCTTGGTGCCATGTACGCGGCGTGCATTCCGGTCCCGCTGGCGACCTCCAGCAGCAGGCCCGAAGCGGGAAGACGGGGGGTCAACGCGTCCAGGATGGGCCCCCGGTTTCGCTCGCATGCGGTCGAGAACAATCGCGCCATTGGCCGACCATAGCGTCCCGGCTACCATCGGGCCCCCCGAGCCGTCTGGCGGGGGAGAGGAGGAGCCGATGCCCGCGTTGGTGGGAGTGGTCATGGGGAGCAAGTCCGACTGGGAGACGATGCGGCACGCGTGCGAGACGCTCGCCGCGCTGGGGGTGAACTACGAGAAGCGCGTGGTGAGCGCGCACCGCACCCCTGACCTCCTGATCGACTACGCCACCGAGGCGGAGGCACGCGGGCTCGAGGTCATCATCGCCGGAGCCGGCGGCGCGGCTCATCTTCCGGGCATGATCGCGGCCAAGACCGCGCTTCCGGTGCTCGGCGTACCCGTCAAGTCCCGGGCGCTCAACGGGCTCGACTCGCTGTTGTCGATCGTGCAGATGCCCGGCGGCGTGCCCGTCGGCACGCTCGCCATCGGAGACGCGGGGGCCAAGAACGCCGCGCTCCTGGCGTGCGCGATGCTGGGCGCCAAGCACCCCTCGCTGCGGGAGGCGTACCGCACGTTCCGCGACCAGCAGACGGCGCGCGTGCTCCAGAACCCGGATCCCAGCAAGTGAGGATCGGCATCATCGGTGGTGGCCAACTCGGCCGCATGCTCGCCCTGTCGGGTCACTCCCTGGGTCAGTCGTTCGTGGTCCTCGCGCCGGAGGAGGGCGCGCCCGCGTCCGCCGTCGCCGAGACGATCCGCGCGTCCTACGACGACATCTCCGCGTACGAGGCGCTCGCCAAACGCGTCGACGTGGTCACGTACGAGTTTGAGAACGTGCCCGTCGCGCCGCTCCGCGCGATCCAAGAGCGCGTGCCCGTGCGCCCCGACCCGCGCGCACTCGAAGTCGCGTCCGACCGCGTCGCGGAGAAACAGCTGTTCCGCGAGCTCGGCATCCCCACGGCACCGTTCGCCGAGATCAACGACGCCGCCGACATGGACAAGGCGGCGCGGTTCACCGGGCTTCCCGCGGTGCTCAAGACGCGGCGCCTCGGCTACGACGGCAAAGGCCAGCGCGTGCTCCGTACAGGCGCGGACGTGGAAGGTGCGTTCACCGGCCTCGGGGCCGTGCCGCAGATCCTCGAGGGCTTCGTGGGCTTCCGCCGCGAGCTGAGCCTCGTCTCGGTACGCGGATTGGACGGTGAGATTCAGTTCTACCCGCTGGTCGAGAACCGCCACGAGAGCGGCATCCTCCGCTTCACCCGCGCGCCCGCGCCGGACCTCGAACCGGGCTACCAAGAGAAGGCCGAGGGCTACGCGCGCGCGATCCTCGAGGCACTCGACTACGTCGGTGTGCTCGCGCTCGAGCTGTTCGACGACGGGGTCGACTTGCTCGCCAACGAGATCGCACCACGCGTGCACAACAGCGGTCACTGGTCGATCGAGGGCGCGGAGACGAGCCAGTTCGAGAGCCACCTCCGGGCGATCACGGGCTCACCGCTCGGCTCCACCCGCGCGCGCTCGGAGTCGGCCATGATCAACCTGATTGGCGATGCGCCCAATCCGGCAAAGATCCTCCGGGTTCCCGGCGCGCACCTGCACCTCTACGGGAAGAGCCCTCGGCCGGGACGCAAGATCGGCCACGTGACCGTCACCGCCGCGGATTCCTCCACGCTGGACGCGCGCGTCGAGGCGCTGTGAGCACGGGTGGGCTGGCGTGCGACGTCGCGTCCGAGTTCAGTCTGCGCGGCGCTTGATGTAGGTCGCGTCCGCGGCGGCCACCATGGCCAAGCCCAGCTGGTCGTAGTCGTAGCGGCCCCGGTAGCGGGTCATCCCACGCGCCGTCTCTTCGCGTGAGTCTGTCAGCAGGAAGACCCTTGGCGCACGGCCGGGCTCCTCGAAGAGCATGCTGCTGTAGTCCGGCTTTCTGTCGCCGACGCCTCCAATGACGATCCCGTCCTTCGTGCGCCGATGGCTCCCCCACACCAGGAAGACCGAGTTTCGCGGCACGACCCAAGCGTGGACAGGGACATAGTAGGTGCGCCCCCGGGCCAGCTTCTGCGGGAGTCGCCGATGTTCTCTCTCTATCGAGACCACCTGGATGAGGTCCTCGAAGATCACTGGGGTGCCGCTCTTGGTCTCCCAGCCTTCGGCCAGGTAGCGGCTCATGCCCCAGTGAAACCCTTGGATCTCGTCCGGAGACGGGTGGTCGCCGGCGGTCGGGCCGCCCACCAAGAGGCACACCGCGGCCGCGTCTGGATGATCGAACGGCCCCTCCACCGCGTGGTCCACGCGCGCGCGAAGCCGGAGCAGACCCTCCTTGGGCTCTTCGTCGAGATCCTTGAGCAGGAGCTGGGGAAGGGACAGGAAGTGCCCTTTTCGGACCCGGGCCCGCTTCAACTCACGGCGAAGCCACGTTACGCTACCGGCCACGAGCGGCACCAGCAGAGCCAACACGATCGCGTCGTTCCAGGTGATCGACATGCCGGAGGGTGAGTGCGATCGGCGGGAGTCTCAAGCGGCCCCGCGAGCCGGGTCTCGCCGTTAGCAGACCGTTGAAGAATCGACGTTGATGGATCGGGTTCGCGATGTGACGTCCAGGTCGTGACGACGTGCATCCTTGAGAATTTCGGAGGAGCGACAGGCGGCCTGGTCGGCACATCCCGGGCTCGAGGCGTGGCAGAACGGTTCTTCAACGGGTTGTTAGGAGACCTCGGTCCGAGAATGGATGAAGCTCGTTTCCACGTGGGCCTCTACCGCGACCGCCAACTCGAACAAATCGAACGCCGTCTCCAGGCGGTTCGAGGCCGGCGGACCCGCGAAACGACTCCCCACGTGGGCGACGGGGTCCACGAGTCACCCATCGGGACGCTTCGCGACAAGGGTCTCGAGACTCGAGTTCTACCGGCAGAGCGTCTGAATCGCGCGCACGACTTCGGTGCCGAGGCTCGCCCCGTTGGAGCCGATGTCGAACACGATCGGCGAGCCGTCCGACGCCAGGGCGCCCGTGTCGATCGCGATCTGACGGAGGTGCGGGAGCCCGCTGCTGCCGCCGCTGTTGAGGCCGAGGACCTTGGCGTTGATGCCGTTCAGCGCGGCCACGGCCTGCGCGTACGTGTGCGGCGGGCCGGAGACTCCGGAGTACGAGTTCGCGCCGCCCGGCCCGTTGTGGAACGGGGCGTCGGTGAAGAGGAGGATGATCGGCTGCGCGCCCGCGCGGAAGCACGGATACCCGCTGCCGGACGCGCAGCTCGCCGGGGCCACCCAGCTGCCCAAGCCGGCGCCAGTCGCCGCCTGATAGAGCGCCTCCGTCTGGCTCTCGGGCCCGTCCCCTCCGCTTCCGAGAGAGAGCGCGTTCACCGCCGACTGCGTCGCCGCGACGCTCGAGGTCATCGACTGAATGTGTCGGAAGGCGCGGTCGCTGCCGCCGCCATAGCCGCCGCTATTAAAGTCCTCGAAGCGCGCCACCCCGAACTGCGCGTCGGCCACCTCCGCCGCGATGCCCGGCACGATGGTGTCCATGAGGCGCGCCTTGATCTGCGCGATCTCCGCGCTCATCGAGCCGGTGGTGTCCACCAGGAAGAGCACGTCGGCGACGGTGCAATCCACGACGGGCGGAGTGCAGCCCTCGTCGACGGCCATGTCGCAGTCCTCGTCGAGGCCGTTGTCGCAGATCTCCGCGGCCGGGGTGACCGCCCCGATGCACGCGCCGAAGCCGCTACCACCGCCGGGGAGCGTGAAGCAGGACGCCGTGCCCGAGCGGCACGTTCCCACGCCCGGTGTGCCGGCGCCGGGCACCCCGCTGGGGGTCTCGTAGCAGGTCCGCGTCTCGCCGGGGCCGCAGGCGCAGCCGTCGTCGGGGAAGCCGTCGCAGTCGTTGTCGATGCCGTCGCCGCAGAGCTCTTCGCCGGGCAAGACCGAGCCCGCGCAGGGCCCCCACATCCCGTCGGTGCAGAGCTGGCTGCCGGGCACACACGCGCCCACGCCTTCGGTCCCGAAGGGTCCCGTGTAGCAGCCGCGCGTCTCGCCCGTCGTACAGCCGCAGCCTTCGTCCGCGGTGCCATCGCAGTCGTTGTCGATTCCGTCGCAGATCTCCTCGGCGGGCGGAACCCAGCCGGTGCACGGCCCGTAGCTCCCGAACTCGCCGCTGGCTTCGCACGACTGCGAGCCGAGCGCGCAGATGCCGACCCCGGCCGCGTCGGGCGGGCCGCCGTAGCAGTCCTGCGCCACGTCAATCTCGCAGGCGCATTGCTCGTCGGCCTCGCCGTCTCCGTCGTCGTCGAGGCCGTTGCCGCACAGTTCCACCGCCGGCGTGCCGCCGTCCGGGCCTCCCCCGTCCGAGCCCGCGCCTCCGTCGTCACCCGGTCCGCCGCCGTCCAGCCCGGGACCCGTTCCGCCGTCGTCCCCAGCGCCCACGCCGCCGTCGGCGAAGGCCGGGTCCGGCGCGCACATGCCGTCGCTGCAGTACTCCCCGTCCTCGCACTCACTGGAGTTGGCACACGGTCCGCCGCCGGTGGAGTAGACCGTCGGGGCGCAGCCCGCGAAGACGACAACAAGAGCCGCAAACCAAGGTGTACGCTGCATGCACACAAGCATAGCGAGCCGCATGCCACCCTGGGAAGGGCAGACGAACCAGGTTTTTCTCACGTGAGTGGGGCCTGCGCGCCCCCGTCACCCGTTCCCCGAGGAGCGGTACGGGCTCCAGGAGGCGGCGGGCTGAATGGGTCAGGTGCCGCAGCCGGTCTCGCCGCTGGACTCGGTGCAGAAGCAGCTGCCGCAGGCGCCGCGACCCCGCCATCGGCCATCGCAGCACTGCCAGGAGGCGCTGCAGGCGGTGTTGGCGTAGGCACCTCCGAAGCTATGGGTGCAGCTCGCGCCGGGAGGCGGCGTCGGCGCGGGAGGCTCCGCCGAGCCGGGGCTGCATCCGATGTTTCCGGAGCCCTCGACGCAAGCGCAGGACCCGCAGGCACCGCGACTCCGCCAGCGACCGTCACAGCACTGCCACGACTCGCTGCAGGCCATGTCCGAGTAGGTACCGCCAAAGCTGTGCGTGCAGCTCGCGCCCTCCTCCGGCGTGGGGGTTGGGGTCGGCGACGGCGTCGGCGTCGGACCGGGGGGCGGCGTGGTGGCCCCGGATGCGCGGCTGCGGATGGAGTCGAGACGGGAGAGCAGGTTGGCGCCGGGGCAGCTCGTGGACTGGCCGCTGTGCTGGGTGTGGCCCTTCACGCGGGAGGAGTCGATGGAGATGCCGTAGATGCGGCTGAGCCGGCCGATGAGCGCGGACGCCGCGTTGAGCGAGGCGTCGTTCGGGATGCGGCTGCCGCTGAGCGAGCCGCAGCCGCTCGAGTGGAAGCAGCCGATAAAGGAGATGCCGATGTTGCCGGTGTTGTTCCGGCCGACGTGCGCGCCCAACAGGTTCAGCGGGCGGCCTTCGTAGACCCGGCCGTCCTGGCCGACGAGGAAGTGGTAGCCAACGTCGCACCAGCCGCGCGAGTCCATGTGAAAGCGCTGGATGCCGCGCATCTGACGCTCCGGGTCCGCCGCGCCCGACACCGTGTGGTGGATGGCCATGCGCGTCTTGCTCGTGTTGCTGCTCGTGCAGCGCGTGCTCCGGGCGCCCCACTCGCCGCGGGTCACGATGCCCAGGTCGCTCAGCTCGCTGCGAAGCGCGCCGCGCGAAACGCCCACGTCGTCGAGGTCTTCCTCGGCCATGTCGGGCATGTCGGGCACGACCGCGCTCCAGCGGAAGTGCGCGATGTGCGGCGCCGCCGTGGCCACCATCCGGATCTGCGCGCCGTCGCCGATGCCCTCGAGGTCCACGATCGCCACATGGTGGTCTTCCTCCGACCACGTCGCCGCCAGCGGGCGCCACTCGCCGACCGGCTCGCCGCCCACCATCCCGCGCGCCTCGAGCGCCGGCAGCGGGCCCGCCTCGTCGAGACCCAGAAGCGTGCCGACCCGGCTCACCCCGTCGTCGGCGTGCAACTCCGGCGAGACGATCCACTGCCCGTCCGGCGTCCAGTCGCCCAAGTCCGCCGCCGAAAGCCGCATCTCGTGCTGCTCGTGCGACACGAGCTCTTCGCCGGAGCCGATCTGCGCCGTGCAGCCCACCAGCGAGAGGCAACGACTGAGGCTGAGACCCAAGGAGCGGCGGAGCGTCGTGGTGCGCGTCATGCCCACTGACTCATCACACACCGTGCCAGGTCCTCTGTTGGGGACTCGGCCTCGGGAGTGCGATCTCGGGTCCGCAGTCAACCACGCATTTCGACCCCAAGAGGGCTGCGCACGGATGGCGCACCGTTCAATTTCTGGACACCTGCGGCCCACGTCTCTGGCGCATGCTGGTCACACGAGAGGCGCGAGGCCGGGGGCACCGTGTTCGCTGCCGCGTCTTTTACTCTCGGCGCTGGCGCATCGGCGCATCGGCGCGCCGCCTCCCGGAGCTGGGCGTCGGGGGACGTGAACTCCGCATCGTTCCAGCGACTTGCACGCCCCCGCCCACACCCGGGCAGGAGAGAGAATGGATGTCCTGTTTTGAATGCTTGTATGCTCGGCTGGCAGCTTCGGCGGCGACCTCAGGGGCTCACGAGCGTTCTATCGACGGTGCCGCCAATAGTCCGGCCTTCGCTTGGTGTGCGCGATGGCGACAACGTGCACCGTGGTCCCGTCGATCCGGTAGATCAGCATCCAGGCGTTGAACGGACGCGCGAACAAGTACACGCGTTCGCGCGAATCCGCGTCGACGATCGGCCATCGCTCAGGCGAGTCCGCGACGTCGGCCAGCGCACGTCCAATCGCTGCCTCGAATCGCATCGCGACTGTCGGGTCGTCGGCCTCGTCAAGGTAGTGAAGGACTCCCCGCTGCGCCTCTGCTTCGGCCTCCTCATGAAGGACGACGCGGGAAGTCATCAGCGGCGGTGCTCTTCAATCAGCTGTCGGAGCCCGGCCATCACCTCATCGGCGGGCACGAGTCGAGCAGTGCCCGCGTCGATCTCCGCGCCGCGGCGTCGCACCTCGGACTTCCAGAGGCGCGCTGTCTCAGCGCGCTCCTCCTCGGCGAGGTCTCGGCCCTCGGCAAGTTCAAGCGGATCCAGTTGCTCGGCAGTGTCGGTCACGTTCCGATGGTACGAGTCTGAGGCGCGTGCCGCCACTCGTATTGGCGCTGACGCGAAAGGGCTGGCAGGCCGGGGGGTCTCACGCGCGACACGCACGTCGCAGTAGCCGCGGTCATGCTCTTGCGCGATGGCGGCGAGCTCGCACAACGCAAAGAGCGGGCTCCGCTCCCCGCTCTACAAAGGCTCCGCTCCCCGCTCTACAAGACACCCACTTTTAGAAATCGCCTTGTCGTCGAACTCCATCACGACGCCGTGCCGGTCGTACTGACTGGAGGCAACACCAACGGGCTCCGCTCCCCGCTCTCCCCGCTTTACAAGACACCCACTTTTAGAAGCCGCCTTGTCGTTGTCGTCGAACTCCATCACGACGCCGTGCCGGTCGTACTGACGAGGCAACGCGACCGGCAAGAATAGTTGTCGCTGATCAGGCGCATTGGCGCATCCGAAGCGCCGCCTGCCTGAGCGGGTAGATGGACGTGAACTCTGCATCATCCAGCGACTTGCAGCCCCCGCCACACCCGGCCGAGAATGGATGTCTTGTTTCGTATGATTCGGACCCTCCTAGCCTCTCGGGCTGTACGGAACGCCATCGATCGGGCTGCTCGGCCGCATCTGCGACGCGTCCGACGCCTCCTCGCGACCGCCCTACACGCGGGAACGCTGCTATGCTCTATAGGCAATGCGAGAATCCGAAGCGCAGCGAGCAGCCCGTGCGAAGAAGCGGCGCGCCACCTGGAGTGGCGAGATGGTCGCCGCTGGGACACCCAAGCCGGACGGGTGCAGCTCACGGTCTGATCAACTGGCGTAGCGAGTCGCCTGCCTGAAGGCGAAGCCATCGTCGAAACGGTCTGACTGGAGCAGGGAGCGAAGGTAGAGGACGCCGCCCGCCCCCTCGCGCGACCACGAGGCGCCGGAGACCTTCAGACGCTGGGTGACCAGTGTCTTGCAGGCGGCTTCGACGGGTCCGCTGCCGAGCGCGGCCTTGGCCGCCACGGCCTTCGGATACTTCATCCACTCGCGCTGGTTGTAGATGTACTCGGCGTGCTTCTCGACCTCGCGTCGCGCCCATGCAGAGACCGGGTCGGCGTCGCGCACCATCTCGTCGCGGAGCCATCGCCACAGTCGCCAGGCCGTGCCCTGGGTGTGCTTGAGCTTGTGACACCAGCGAGCTCGCTCTGCGGCTCGACGTGCGTCGTCCGAGGGGAAGAGCAGACGCAGCGCCTCGGCGAGGTGCTCCGCCACGTGGAAGAAGTCCGTCAGATGCAGCGCCGTTGGGAAGAGTTCCAGCAGGTGGGTGCGCAGGTCCGGCGCGCCGTCGACGACGACCTCGAGCGCGAGGTCGGGACGCTGTGCGACGAGGGCGCCGACCTCGCGGCCCACGCGCTCCATGATCGTGACCTTGCCCGCCTCAGGCATCTCCGCGATGCGGACCGTGTGGGTCCCGGCGCCACGACGGACCGGCTCGCCCTCGGCATCGAGGAACGTGAGCGTCGCCACGGTGGCCTGCTTCCAGCCCTCCTTGCGCAGGCGAAGGCTCAGGGCGTCGACGCTGATCACGAGCGTCACCGCCGGGTCGGGGACCGGCCGCTCGGCAAACAGCGCCTCGAACAGCCTCGCTTCCTGCGCGAGCATCGCCGTCGACTCGTCGACGACAAACCGCTTGATCCGCGACGGCGAGATCGCATGCCCGGTGAGTAGCGTCAGCAGCTTCGCCGCCTCGTCCCCAGGCACGTCCGCGTACGTACGTAGGATCGCCTCGCCGAGATCCGGCATCGTCCCGCGCACCATCACGCCGCGCCGCTCCTCGAACAGGCACCGCGTCGGACCGTTCCGCACCGCGCGGTGGCGCTTGCGCTTCACCCGAATGGAGCCGCGCAGCGTGTGATAGCTGCGTGTGTCCTCGGTCACGGCCCTCCACCGACGACCGTCGTCGTCGACGAATAGGTCAGGGTCCTCCTCGGCTTCTTCCTCCTCGACCGACTCCACGATCGTCTTGCCCACCTCGTCCGTCGCCGCCCACACCGCCTCGTAGGCCTCCTTCGACGAGGCCGGATCGCGCGCCTCGTGGAGCTTGTCCTTCGCGACCCGGTACGCGCGGCGCGCCGCCTCCATCACGCGCGCCTCGCGCTCATCACGCGCAGGCTTCACGGCTACCGGGCGCTCGCCCTTCTTCTTCGGCATACACCCGGCTATCACGGAGCAGTCGGGATTAACAGAGCCGATCGCTCAGGCTGTGATCTGCACCCCTCAAGGCAAGCCCCCAGCTCATCGCTAACGAACGCCACTTCTGCAGCAAACATCAGTGCGTTCCAATCGTCCAGTGTCAAGGCACCTCCTTCACTAGAAATCTCAACCAACATATCATTCACGTCTGCGACCATAGTTCTTTTCGACCGGTACCCGAGCATCTCTGCCACTGAACCTGGTCTCTTGATGAAAGTCGCCCAGACCTTTGCAGCAGCATGGAGCAGTTTGAGTTCATCGCTACCAAGTGCCACATCAAGCTTCGTACTGCGGGGCATGAGCCCCGCACTCTCCGAACCACCAGCTTCACTCATCCCACTCCCCATCTTGATCTCGACGTTGACGTTCCTAGCGTTCTCTCCGCTCACGTCGTCGATGCTCCCTACGTCCACGTCGTTGGCCTCGACCACGCCCCCAAGGTTGCCCTCGACGGCCACCGTGGGCGTCGTAGGTTTCGCTACTTGGGTTGAATGCGGTCCCGTCCGCGTTCGGATTGTACACGATTGGAGTCCCTGTTTCTGAGTCGACCCAATGACTGCGGCCACCCTCCGCAGGTCCGCGAGACAAACCGCGCGGTTCTAGAACCGAACCGCGTAGCGCACTCCCACGCGGTCGATGATCATCGCAAAGACCGGCGAAGGCCGAGCACCATTAGATTCGAGCTCCGGCGCAGGTGAGATCGGTGAACACCCACGACCCTTCCCTCCTCTCCAGCTATGGACACATATCCTAGAGTTCCACTCACCCTCAGTCCGACGGGGCAGTCTGCCCGAGGTCTTCATCGTCGTCGAGCGCGTCGCCCACCTCACGTTGTCCGAGTAGTGGTTCGGTTCGCTGCCGTCTCAGTCGTCTCCTCCGCACGCGACCGCGTCGTACCCGCCCTGATCGGCATGCAACCACGCGCATCGGCGTCGGGAGACGTGCGAGGGCTGCCTCCCGCTGCGTCCCGGTGTCGAGGTAGTTCACGTCCCCACACGGACTCACAGCACACGACAGAAGCAGACTTTTCCACAGATGCTGGAAATGCATGTGATTTCACAGGGGTAGCGGGTTGCGTGGAGGCTGCCGCCATGACAGCTCGAACCTAGGAAGAGAGTCGTGCTGCGCGCGTACACCAACGCGCTTCGACTTTCTTCTTCGCTGAGACGCCCGCGCCACCGTGGGCCGGGGGGTGTTCATGCAGGCTGCACGCCGAGACCAGAGGCAGACCGACACCGTCATCACGATCGTGGGCGACGACCACGCCGGCGCGCTCGCGGAGGCGCTCCGGCGGCAGGGCCCCACGGTTCGGCAGCGCGCGGTCACCGACGACAAGGACACCTTCGACGGGGGCCCTGTGCTCGCGGTCGGCATCGCAGCCGCGGACGGCGGCGCCACCCTTCGACGGAGGCTCGGGCCCGACGCGACGATCATCGTCGTGCTCCCCGAAGACGCGGTGGGTGCACGGCTGGAGGCCTTCCGGCAGGGCGTGGCGGTGGTGGACGCAACGGTCACCGCCGACACGGCGCAGGCGGTCATCGACCAGCTCGGCGCGCCCTCCGACGCCACGCTCGGTTGGGTGCGCACCGAAGATCTGATGGAAGCGATCGCCGCGCGGCTCGCGGCGCGCCTCGGCACCGGTCGCGGGGACCGCGCGCAGATCAAGCTCGAGGACGGGCGCGCGCTCGCGAAGGCGCTCGACCAGTTCGGCGACGCCGTCGCGGCGATCTCGGCCGGCACGCGGGTGATGGACCTGAAGCCCATCTCCTCGCCCCCGCCGCGGGATGCGGTGGTCAGCGATCTCGACTGGGAAGACGACCCGCAGACGATGAAGGCGGACCACGCCAAGCTCGAGCAGTACCGCAGGCTCGCGCAGAGCGAGGGGCCGAAGGACGCGTCGGGCATCGTGGCCACCGAGCGCGCAGCACAGCGCGACCTGAGCCTCGAGCTGAGCCCGCTCCCAGCCGAGAAGGGTGAGCCGGCTCCGCGCACCAGCCTGATCAGGGCCCTTCGTCCCGTCATCACGCAAGCGGAAGAGCCGGTCGTCACGCTGGCCTCGAACGCCTCTTCGATCGAGCTGCCCGCGCTGCCGGGAGAGAACAGCACGGAACCGTCGGAGCCGAGCGGGACGGCGAAGGCCCCGCTTCCCGCCGTCTTGGATCCGTTCGCCCCCGCGCGGCCGCCGATGCTGCAGGAGTCGGTTCCGTCCGTGTCCTCGCCCCTGGCCGAGCGGTGGAAGGCCGAGACGCGGTTTCCCTTGCGGCTCGAGACCCCCGCGCCGAACCGCCTTTCGGCGTGGGTGTGGGTGATGCTGCTCGGCGTCGGGGGCGGTGCGCTCGCGGCGTGGTGGCTTTTCGCCTGAGCGCTGTTCGCCTCAACGCTGTTCGCGCGGGGTCTGCTGGGGTCAGCGGTTGCTCCAATGGCCACTCGAGCGGCCAGTCGCGGCGGTGCTCGGAACCAGAACACGACTGACGAAGCCCGATCCAGCTGACAAAGAGCATTGGCATCGTTCCTGCGTAGTACCGAGGCATGATTCGCCTCAGCACTCGTATCGCGACCCTGGTCAGCCTGCTGACCGTCCTTGGCGGTTGCGCCGTCGACGCCAGCAAGGGCACCGTGCCCGACGTGACCGCCGGCAAGGCCGACGGAAGTCTGGTGGTCACCGAGCATGGCGACCTCACCTGGGATGAGCAGGTCGACGCGGAGCTGGCCGAGGGCCAGGGCCATGCGTGGACGTTCACGCTCGACGGCCCGGCCGAGGTCTCGTTTGGCACTTCCGGTGGCGAGTTCTCGGTCGACACCGTGGTGTACCTGCACGACGGCGCGGACGAGCTCGCGGTCGATGATGACGGCGGCGAGGGCTACTACTCGCAGCTCGACGCGAGCCTCGAGGCGGGCACCTACAAGGTCACCGTGGCTGGCTACGCGGACGCCGCGGGTCCCTTCAACCTGGTCGGCAGCTGCGCCGGCGAGGGCTGCGGCGAGGGTGGCGTGACGCCGACGCCGAGCGACGACCCGTGGGCGCTCGCGCACGACGTCAACCGGATGCACGTCGAGTTCACCGACGCGACCCCGATCCCCGAGAGCTACTCCCGTCCGGACGGCGTGGGCCCCGTCTCGCTCAGCAGCCCCGAGTGGTGGCAGCGCTGGAGCGGCGGCGCGACGCAGAGCTTCAGCTGGGGCGAGGGCACCGACTACGGCAAGCGCTGCGGCCAGGCCTCGGCCATCCGCCTGCAGGCCATCTTCGAGTACGAGGAGACGGACGCCGATGGCAACGTCACCTACCCTGGGCGCGAGGCGTTCGACAACCTCCGCGAGAACAGCGGCTGGGGCGGCACCATGTACAACTGGACCGAGGACATCTCCGAGGGTGGCCGGCCGTCGTTCAGCCCGGCGAGCATGTGGGCATGGCGCACCAGCGCGGTGAAGTTCATCAACGTCGTGCACCCCGACGGCTCCTGCGACCTCCCGACGCTCGACCTCGTGCAGCGCTTCAGCGCGACCTGCCTCGCGCAGGCCGAGGGCAACGACGGAGCCATCCAGGGCTGCCGCGCTACCGCGAACTGAGTTCGTTCGCGCGTTGCGCGAGCGAAATCAGTTTTCTTTGCTGGTGGCGCTCGCGCGCCACGTCGAGGGGCGAGCCCCTCGACCTCCCCAGTCCGGATACCTCGATAGCTCGGGCGGTCGCCGATGCGACCGCCCGAACTGCGTTGGGCAGCGTCCTGGACGGGACGGACTCCACGTCGAAGGCCCTTGAACTCCTCGGTCTGGACTACTCGAGAGCTGGAACGCGCTACTTCTGGGGCGGTCGCTGATGCGACCGTCCGAACTGCGTTGGGTCCGTGGTGCAGAGCCTCTTCGTCTTCGGGTGCCGCGGCTGGATCGCGCTTCGTCGTGCAGGCTGGACAGCAAAAGTCCCACGTGAACTTGGGGACGGGATTCCCACGTGAACTTCCGTCGGGCGGGGGACGGAAGTTCACGTCTCGACCCCGTCCCCAAGTTCATGTGCAGCTCGACCTATGCTTCGCGCGATGCACCGCAGCTACTTCTTCGTCCGCCACGGACGCGCCGTCTACCAGGAGCCGGGGTTTGACCACCGAGACTACCCGCGGGGGACGGACTGGCCGCTGGCGCCCGTGGGGCACGACCAGGCTCGCGCGGTGCGGGCTCCGCTGCTCAGGCGGGGCGTGGAACGCGTGGTCTCCAGCCGGCTCGAGCGGGCGAAGCAGACGGCGGGCTACATCGCCGCCGACACCCTCCCCTACGACCACCGGTGGGACGCGCTGAACGAGCTGGAGCCGAAGAAGCTCCGACGCTCGCGCAAACAGCGCCCCGAGTGGGTCGACGGCGTCGCCATGGCCCGCGCGATGCGCGCCTTCAGCCGCGGGCGACCGACGGGCGAGTGGGACATCGAGGGCGTGGCCCAGCGTGTCGACGACGTGCTCGAGCGGCTGGACGCGTTGGCGGAACCGCGCCTCGCCGTCGTGTGCCACGGGTTTTGGATCTGGATGCTCGCCGTGCGGCTGGGCGGACCGCCTCGCATCGGCTGGGTGGACAACACCTCGGTCACCCGGGTCGACGCGGACGGACGCGGTCGCCGACGGTTGGTGAGCTTCGCGGCAAGGCTCTGAGGCTCACCGGCTGAACGCGATGGCGCGCTCTACACCCGGTCTACCCTCACGCCACGTTCGACGAGCAGCTCGAGGCTCGGGTGCTGGGGGCCACGTCGCTTGATCGCAACCTCGGCCAGACTCGGGGCGGCGAGAAGCCAACGAAAGTCCGAGAACCCGAAGAGCTCACCAAAGTACACGCTCTCGAGCTTCGGGAGCGCGGGTGGCTGTTCGCACGCCGAGAACGGACCCTTGCGATCCAAAGACAGCCGCGCGAGGCGGGGTAGAGCTTCGAGGTGCTTGGGGTCGAACGGACGGTGGTGCTTCTGGTTTCGCTGGCCTGTGAGGCAGAGGACCGTCGTGCTCGCTGCAAGTTCGCGGGCGACCCCGGACTCGGCCGGGGCTGCCGAGAGCAACGCGAGGATCGTGTACGGGGCGTAGGTCGTCTTGAAGGTCGGAGAACGCGGGGAAGCCCCCGCGACTCCATCGAGGAGGGTGTCAAACCAGGCGGCTTCGCCAGCCGCGCGGAGGAGATCGACCCCTCGGTCGATCTCTCCCTTGTCGCGCGCAGTCAGCAGCTTCTTGATCCTTCCGAAGGCCTTTTCGTCCGCCTCTCCCATCTTGGTCGCCGACCGAGGTGGCATGCGAGGGGTCCCCCGAGTGAAGTCGAGGTTGCACGCCCACCGGATCGCGTCGGAGATGCCGCCCGACCTCACGCCCGAGCCGTGCAGCTCGATCAGGCGGACGGACTTGGACCTGGTGAGTCCACCGAGACTGGTCACCCGCTTGCAGCCACGAAAGCTGATCTGTCGCAGCGACGCCAGGTCACCGAGCGGGTCGATGTCCACCAGCTGAGGGCAGTCTTCGAAGGACGCCGCTTCCAATTGGTCGAGCGCTGCGATCCCGTCGAGGCTCCGGAGTCCGTGGCACTCCGAGACGTGAAGAAGAGCCAGCTGAGTCCCCGTCGTCCAGCCGGTCAGATCCTCGAGCCCGTGGCAGGCGGTGAGCCATACCGTCGCTGACGGTGAGAGCCGAGGCAGACCCGCCATGGAGCGGAGCGCGCCGAGCTCGCGGAGCCTAAGCGTCCTGAGCGAACTCGCGTCCGGGCCGGTCGGATCGCCCAGAACGGGCCACTCCGTCACGACGGCACTCCCTACGACGCTGAGAGACTCGAGCGCTGTGAGGGCGCTGAGCGAACGGAGCTCCTGGCAGCCCTCGATCCACGCGTCGGCGATCGGTACACGCTGTAGCCCGTCCAAGGAGCGAAGCTGCGCGCAGTTCCTCACGAACAACCGCCGTACCTGACGCAAGACCGAGAGTGGGAGGGTCTCGAGGCTCGCCGCAGTCCAGCCGGAGAGGGTGAGTGAAACGACGCCTTCCCCGCCTTCGATGCCCCACGCCGATCACGGGGATCAGGCCGAGCACGGCGCCGAGGGTCAGCTCTCCGAGATGCGGCGAGAGGCGGAGCACACGAACACCGCCTCCGTGGATGCTCAGCGACCGCAGGTTCGGACTGCCGGAAAGGTCCGCCACCCCCCCTGCGAAGGTGCAGTCGTGAAGTGAGATGGCCGCAAGGCGTCGGCGTTTGCGGAGTGCCGCGAAGCTCGACAGGCGGGCATCGTACAGAACCAGCTCGCTCAGCAGCGGAAAGCGTCGCAGCCAGTCGAAGCGGAACTCGGCGTCGTCGACGGCGGCGACCTCCAGCCGGGCGAGACGCTTGGCGAGCTTCGTCTCAGTGGCGCCGTCGGGCGTGTGCGCAAGCAACATGCCCGTGATGAGCTCGAGGTGCTTCGCCCCTTGCAGCGGACCCGTGCCCTGGAACCCCCGCTGCCAGTGCTTCGGGGCTCGGATGTGTGCGAGGAGACGGTCGAACGAAGCCGGGTCCGCAGCACGCACCAACTCGGCCAAGGCCGATTGGACTTGGGCACGGTTCTCCGAACGAAGTCGCGGAACGAGCGAGACGTCGACCGGTGAGCTTTCGGGCGTGCTCACCTTGCAGGTCCCCTGTTCCCGCGACGACCTGGCGTCGTTTCGGTTCGCGGCACGTTCACGGCGCGACTGTAGCAGCGGTCAACGGCTGAACGTGATGGCGTGACGCACGCCGCGCTCGGGGCGCATCTGCCGGAAACGATCTCCGTCCCGCCAAGCCACGCCGGTGGAAGGACCGCCGTCGAGGTTTAAGGCTTGTTCGCAGCCGTCGGCGACGAGGAGCGCGGCGAGGTCGTAGAGCCGCGGGCCGGCCCGTCCGCGGGAGGGGAAGCGGCGGGCGACGATGACGTCGAGGGTGCGACCCGCGTCGCGGATGCAGAGCGCGGTGCGGGCCGCCGTCGGAGGGGTGCCGCGGGCGATGTTGTTCTGGGAGTCGACGACCAAGCGCGGCCGGCACTGGATGGCGAAGTCGAGCGAGGTGGGCAGCGCCAGGGGGGCCTCGGCGTCGTGAAGCGTGGCGACGCCGTTCGAGACGGCCAAGACACCGCCGCCGATGCGTTCGTCGAAGGGAACTCGCTCTTCGGAGTCGACAACGACGAGGCCCTCGGCGCGGCGCTGGGGGTCGTAGAAGCCGCCGTTGATGACGAGGTCGGCGCCGTGAAGGAGCGCTCGGAAGGAGCGTCGCATCTGGACGTCCTCGATGCCGATGTGCACGTCCGCGAGGGGCACGCGCCACCGGAACAGGCGGTATGTCTCGCCGTCGTGGCGCCGCGCGATGGTGCGCTCGAGCGCGAAGCCGCGGGGCGCGGGCGCGGGCTCCGCCTCGGGCTCCGAAGTGGGCGCCGGCGGGTCAGCCTCCGCCCATGCGGTCGACAGGAACACCAAGCCCGCCACGACCACGAGGGGGCCGGCGCGACGAATCCAGCTGCGTAGGGCGCTCACTCTCCGATCCCAACACATGGGGACCGCGGGCTCATCCCTCGCCTCAGAAACGTCCTCGCATCGACGCAAGTCCGCCTTCTGGCCCGGCCGACACGTCGAAGTCGATCGTGGGGGCCATCGCGGTTTCGCGCACGGCATCGAGCGCGGCGCTGGCGCCGAGCCGCTCACGCATCTCACGGTAGGCGTCCCAGCGCTGCTCCGCCGCCGACGGGCTCGCGAGCGTGATGATGCCGCCCACCATCGCGATGGCCGGGCCGATGAAGATCAGCGCCTCGATGGGGCTGTCGATCTCGAAATCGTTCGGCGCGAGATACGCTGGGATAATCGCCAGCGCCCCGCCGATGTTGACCGACCCGTCGACGATCCGGGAGATCATCGCGGCCTCCGCAATGCCCTCGAGCGCGCGCTCGCCAAACTCGATGCGCGCCCGGCGCTCCGCGTCGGTGCCCTGCGGCATCGTCTGGTACTCGATGGCCGGCGTCCGCGTGTCGGGTGGCAGGATGAAGTCGACCAGCACGGTGCGCAGGATCGTCGTGCCGCCGAGCACGATGAAGTAGGGCGCCATCCGGTCAAACGGGGACCCGAGCTCGTACGAGATGGCGCCAAAGGCGATGCCGGCGCCGCCCGCGAGCAAGGACAGGACGCCGCGCAGGTAGTCGACGCCCCCGCTCGCGGCGAGCGACGTGAGCGACGCGTCGAGAGCGCGCATGCGCGTGAGGGTGGCGGCGCTGCTGGGGCTCGCCGGGATCGACGCGCCCGTCTCCGCGCTTCCCCCTGGAGGTGGCGGCACGACGACATCGGACCCGTACGTGCTCGGTCCCGCGGGGACTTCTTCCAGCCGCGGCGCCTGCGGGCGTCCGCTCGGATCACCGAGACCGGACGCCAACCCGCCTGACTGGGCTGCCGCGGGCGAGGCAAAGGCCGCTCCGAGAAGAGCCAGGGTCAGGATGGAGAGCCAACCGCGCAGCGAGGGCATGCCTCAAAGGTAGTGCCCACGGCGGCGGCCGTCGAACGATCGGCGATCAGCGGCCCATGGCGCGTCCGAGGTGCTCCCAGGCCACCTGGTGCAGTCCCGACGCCCCGGAGCCCACGGGGATCACGTCGTAGAAGCCGCGCCACTGCCCTCGCGCCCCACGCACATCCGCGGGGAGCGGCGTGGGGTGCAGGCCTTGTTCTTCGAAGCGGGCCAGCGCGCGCGGGAGGTGGAACGCGGAGCTCACCAGCCCCACCCGCCGCCAGCCGGCCTCGCGCACCCGCGCGGCGTGCACCCGCGCCTCTTCCGAGGTCGTGCGCGCGCCCGGGACGATCTCGATGGCGTCCTCGGGCACCTGGAGCGAGCGCCAGATCGCGTGGGTGGCGCGCCCCGCGTCGTGCGTGCCCAAGCCGGCGATCGGGTCTCCGCTCGTGAGCAAGCGTGCGGTGCGGCCCGCGTGGTACAGCCGGGCGCCCAACATCACACGGTCCCCCGAGCCGCCGAGCTGCGGCTCGCCTCGCTGCGTGTCTGCGGTGCCGCCGCCGAGCACGATCACCGCGTCGAACGGAGGGCCGCTCGCACGCAGCGGGCGGGCCCAACCGTGTGGTCCTTCGAGGTGGGCGTACGCCGCGTGGGCGAGCGGCTCGTTTCCCGCAGCGGTGAGCAGCACAAAAACGAACGCGAACCCGAACGCGGCTCGATGACGTCGCCACGCGGTCACCGCCATCGCGACGAAGACCCCGAGCCACACGAGCCCGAGCGGCATCATCATCCGCCCGAGCGACTTGCTCAGGAGATACCCCCGCGGACCGAGCGCCACGGCCAGCGCGAGCCCGAAGAGCACGAGCGCGGGGCCGAGTCGCTTCGGCCAGCCGGACGCGCCATGGCGAACGAGCCACGCGCCGGCGAGCACCGACAGAACCCCGAGCAGCACACCCATACGCCGCGGGTGATAGCACTCATGCGCGTACATCCCGCTATGCTCGGGCGATGGAGCTCGTCGGGAGTCGGTTTCGGGGGCTGAGCGTGCACGGCGAGCTGGGCCGCGGCGGGATGGGGCGCGCGTACCTCGCCAGCCACGACGTGCTCAAAACGCCGCTGGTGCTGAAGACGTTCGAGGCGCCGGTCGAGGGTGACCTGTTTCGGGAGGCGCACCTCGCCGCCCGGGTCGACTCGCCGCACGTGGTGGGCGTGCTGGACGCGGGCGAGGAAGACGGCGTGCTGTTTGTGGTGCAGCGCTACGTGGACGGCATCGACCTCGACGAGCTGCGGGACCGCATCCAAGCGACCGACGGCCTGCTCCCCACGCAAGCCGTGATCCGCATGCTGCTGGACGTCGCGCGCGGGCTCGGCGCGATCCACCGCGCGGGCGTGGTCCACAGGGACATCAAGCCCGCCAACCTCTTCCTGAGCGGTCACGGGCACGCGCTGGTCGGGGACTTCGGCATCGCGACCGACCCCTTCGACGGGGACGCCGAGCACCCCGCCGGCACCCCCGCCTTCATCGCCCCCGAGATCTGGTGCGGCGCGCCCGCGTATCCCGCGGCGGACCTCTACGCGCTCGGGGCCACCGCGCATCTCTTGGCGACGGGCACCCTCCCTTTTGCGGCGTCGGACCCCGCCGCGCTTCGGCTCGCGCACACCACGCAGCCCTACGCGCCGCCTCCGACGACCGACCCGACGCGCGCCTACCTGTTCACCGTCATCGCCTCGCTTCTCGAGAAGGACCCCGCCCGGCGCCCGCCGAGCGCGGAGGCGTTGGTCCGCACGCTCGCCCGCATCGAGGAGCCCGCGCCGCCGTTGACGGTGTCGACGGACACGCGCGCGGAGAGCGCCGGGCTCACGATCGAGCTCAGCTGGGGTGACCTGGCCACCGCCGGCGCGGATGTGATCGTCAACGCCGCACACGCGGGCCTGAGCATGGACGTGGGCGTCGCCGCCGCGCTCCGAGACGCAGCGGGAGTCAGCGTCGAAGCGGACGCGATGGCCGCCGGTCCGGTGAGCA
Organism: Sandaracinaceae bacterium; assembly: GCA_045106715.1. Taxonomy (GTDB): domain Bacteria; phylum Myxococcota_A; class Polyangia; order Polyangiales; family Sandaracinaceae. The sequence continues at coordinate 53,054 of JBGCFC010000037.1, read as the reverse complement.
TGGGCGAGGTCGTCTGGACCGGCCCGGGCGCGCTGGACGCGAGCCACATGGCGCACGCGGTCGCCGCGCTCGACGGAGCCGTGTGCCTTCAACGCGCCACGCTGCGCACCCTGCTGGGGGCGCGCTCCCGAGGCGCCACGAGCGTCGCCTTCCCGGCGCTCGGCACGGGGGTCGGCGGGGTCCCGCACGCGCTCGCCGCCGCGTTGATGTTGAGCGCGAGCAAGACGTTCGCGTCGCTCGGCCGTGGGTCGGTCGAGCACGTGCGCTTCGTGGTCTACGAACAAGACGCGCTCGCCGTCTGGTCTTCGGTGCTGCGCGGGATGTGATCGAGCAAGGGCTGCTACGCTGCGTGTTGCCCATGCGACGAACCGCGCTCCTCTCGCTCCTGCTCCTCGCGTGCGACCCCACGCCCACCCCCGACGCGGGTGTCGACGCCGGGCCCGAGGACGCCGGCCCGCCCGTCCGGAGCGTGGAGCCCCTGCCGGATCCCGGCCCCTTCACCGCGGGCGTGGCCCGCGTCCGCATCCCCGTGCCGCTCGGCATCGGCGCGATCGGCTACCAGGCGTCCGGCGACAACCCCACACCGTTCGCGGATCAGTTTCCGGGCACGACGCGATCCCACGGCGAGCTCGACTTCCGCGCCGTGGTGCTTCGACGGGGCGACGCGTTTGAGGTCATCTTCGTGCGGCTCGACCTGCTGGGCGTCTTCCAACAGCTCCGCGAGGCGGTGTTGATCGAGCTCGAGACTCGGGTGGGACGCCGGCTGGACGACGCGCTCATCCTGGGCGCCAACCACACGCACTCCGGGCCGGGCCGCGTGCTTCAGACCAACGGCGTGCTCACCGCGCTGGCGGACACGTTTGATCCGGAGTTCTACGACCGCGTGATCGACGCCTTGGCCACCGTGGTGGAACAAGCGCTGGACAACGTCGCGCCCGCGGAGCTGGGTTACGCGATGGCCCAGTCCACCGAGGGCCACTCCGACCGACGCTGCGAAAACGACCAGCTCCCGCAGGTGCAGGAGGTCCCGGATCTACCCGTGCTCGGCATCCGGCGCGGCGGTCAGCTCGATGCGATCGTCGGAAGCTACGCCTACCACGGCACCGTGCTCGGCGCGGGCGACCTCACGCTCAGCGGCGACGCGGGCGGCGTGATGGAGCAGCAGATCGAGGCCCGCTTCGACCATCCTGTATCCGTGCTGTTGTTCAACTCCTGGGGCGCAGACATGGCGCCCGGCAACCCGCCTACGGACCCCGACGCGGTGGGCGCCGACCAGCCGAGCGACTTCGACCGCATGGAGCGGGTGGGCGACGCGGTGGCGGACGCGATCGTTCCGGCGGTCGAAGCGATGGTGTTCGACGACGCGCCCGAGGTGCGGACGCGGACCTACCGCGTGCCGCTCTCCACCGCGGCGATCGGCTATCCCCCAGGCACGTTCCGCTACGCTCACGGCGCCGCGTTCTGCGGGCTTGGCAGCGACGAGCGTTGCGATCCGCCGATGCGCGACGAGGGCCTGGCGTCTTCGTGCATCCCGCTCACACCGGCCGTCGGGCTGCCCAAGCAGTCGCTCTTGACGGTGGGGCAGATCGGCCCGCTCTCGTTGGTGACCGCGCCGGGCGAATGGGGCACCGCGCTCGCGGCCGGGGTGCTCGAACAGGTCGCGAGAGAGACGAGCGGCGACACGATGTTCATCGGGTACGCGAACGACTACACGGGCTACTCGCTCACAGAAGACGACTGGTACCTCGGCGGCTACGAGGCGAGCGGCGCGTTGTGGGGCCCACGTCAGGGCGACTACCTGGCGGGCCGTCTCGTCGACGCGTTCCGGGCGTTTCACGCCGTGCTCGACGGGCCGCCGTGGCACGAGCCGCCGCTCATCGCGCCGTTCTCCGGCTACGAGGGCTACGCGCTCTACGTGCCCGAGACGCCGGTGGACCCCGGTCTCGAGAGCGACGTTCCGAGTGACGTCGGACCGACCGACGTGGTCACGTTTCAAGTGCGCGGCCTCGACCCGTGGCTCGGCCGCCCGGCCGTGACGCTGGAGGCCGAGACCGATGGCGCGTTTGCCCCCGTCGTGCGCTCGAACGGCACACCCGTAGACGCGACCAGCTATGACTTCTGGATGGAGCTCGAGGTGAGCCCGTCGTACGAAGAGACCCTGCGCGCAGAGACGCGCACCTTCGTCTGGACGGTGCACTTCCCCGTCAGCCACCGCGCGCAGTCTTCGATTCCGACCCTGTCCGGAGTCTACCGATTCGCGGTGGAGCTCCCCGACGGCACCGCGTTCGCGACCGGCTCGTTCACCGTGCCGTGAGCGCGCGGATCACGGAGAGACCCGGAAGTCGTCGAGCCCAAAGCCCTCACGCGTGACGCTTCCGTCGGAGCGGAGGAAGAAGCGGTAGCGCACATAGCGATGCCCCGCGACGCCGGTCATCACGTGGGACGACTGCTGCCAGACGCCCGCGCCGCTCGATCCGCTCCACCCGCTCCCGCCGTGCCAGTTCTCGCCGGTGGCCACCGAGCCGAGCACGCGGAAGTCGCCGCCGTCGATCGACATCTCAAAGCCCACGCGGTCGACCGACTCGGTGTCGAACACCCGGTCGAACTGCACCGTCGGGTCCGCGCTGACGGCGCTCATGTCGTAGCAAGGCGACTGCAGGTAGCTGCGCTCGTTGTTGTTGTACTCGCCCGTCAGGTTCGTCACCCACGCGGTGCGGCCGTCGGACGCGGTGTTGATGAGAGCCGCCGCCGGTGTGCCCCACTGCCAACTGGGGTTCTCGCCGCCCACTTCGAACGGCCCGCTGTTGCTCTCGAAGAGCGAACCGATGGCGCCGGGGAAGACCTCGCTCTCGACGGTGACCATGGCCGTGTCGTTGGCGGTGTTCTCGTCGCCGAACTCGAAGCCCGTGCCCAAGATCTGCGTGGCCAAGGGACCACCGATGAGCTGCTCTTCTTGCTCATCGAGCTCGAGCACGCCGTCGATCAAGATCGACTCCTGCGGCACACCATCCACCGTGGAGCGGATCTCGAATCCGGTCACGGGCGCGCCGCCCACATTGGTGACCGTCACTCGCGCGTAGCCGCACCGACTGTCGAGCTCAATGGACGTCGCGAGGTCCAAGCGGGAGGCACGCACGCTCACCGCATCGAACGCGACCCCGTCTCCCGTGACACTGGCGTCGCTCCGAAACTTCACGCGGAACTGCACCGTGGCCTGCCCCGCCGTGCCGGCGACGATGGCCTGCGCGGACGTCCACGGCAGGTCCCGTGACCACCCCGAGCCCGACGAATGCCAGCCGAGCCGACGGTCGCCCTCGACGACCGTCCAGGTAACCCCTTCATCGACCGAGACCTCCAGGTTCATGCGGTCGATGCTCTCGCTGCTCGCCGCAACCTGCATCCCGAACAACAGATCCTGGGCGGCAGCGGAGGCGTCGAAACACGGTGAGACGACGTAGGTCTCTTCGTTGTTCGGGTACGCGCCACCGATCACCGTCATCCATGCGCGTTGGCCGCTCGCCGCGGTGTTGATCACCTCGCCGCGGGGAATCCCCAAGTCCCAGGAGAAGTCGCCGCCCGTCACCCCCCAGCCGGCCGCGCCCGCCTCGAAGTCCTGCTGGTAGCCGGCGCCGATCGGGATGGGATCGCTGCAGTCCATCGCCCTCGGCGGCAGCCCTCCGCCGTCCCGCATCGGCGGCGGCGGGCCCGAGTCGGGGCGCTCGACCTCCCAGAAGCTCAGGTCGGGCAGGCACCCGACGAGCAAGAGGCTGGAGAGAAGCGCCGTGTATCGCACGCTGGCGAAGATAGCCCCGTTGCGCTTCGCCCGCATGGTCTGTCCTACGTCCGAGCTGGGCAAGACGTTCCCCGCCCTCGACAAACCGGAGCGTGCGCCTCGTATCAGCGAACCGGCGCGGCCACGGTCGCTCCGTGCCGGCCGAGGCTCTCGTCGCGAGCCTCCGCCGAAACCTCGAGCTGTGCGTCGAGCAAGCCGCCCCCCGACCGGTTGTCCACGGGCACGATCCGCGAGCTCGTCGGAATCGCGTCCGCGCTGACCAGATTGCGTGCGATCTCGACCGTTCCGTCGGGCATGTTGATGAGACGCTCGCCCTCCCAGACGAGCTGCTCCCTGAGCGAGTTTCGGTCCACCCATACTGGCGTCTCCGCGGTCCAGGCGAAGTCGGGCAACATGGAGTTGGTGAAGAGCTGGATGGAGCCCGATCGTCCTGTGTCGTAGGGAGTCCGCACCCGGTTGTGGGCGACCTCCACCAGGCGCCCCTCGTTGACACCGATGCCCGACAGTCCGCTCCACACGTTGTCCTGCAGCATCTCGTTGGCTCGAATGGTGACCGACTCGTTGTCGCCCTTGATGTAGATCACGGCGGGCACGGAGCCGTCGGCCAGCGAGAGTTCCGCGTCCTGCCAGCGGTTGTGCTCAAACACGGCGTGACGCAGCGAGTAGGCGCTGGTGAACACACCGGACGGGCCGCGAATGTCGCAGTTCACGACCGCCACGTGGGGGCGCTCGGCGCCACGGGTGAACATCATCACGCTCGAGTTGCCGAGGCCCATGTTCACCGGCTGCCCCTGGAAGCGGTCGAACGTCACGTCGTGAATCGTGAAGCGCGTCGCCGGCGCACCGACGAGCAGCAAGTGGACAGGGTCGCCCTCATCGCGGACGTAGTCGGCGCGATGCCGGTAGGTCAGATTCCCGAGGTAGAAGTCGGGCGTGAGGACGACGATCTTGCCAAGCGCGCTCTCGAGCACGGCGCCGGAGTCGGGGTGACCGACATACACGCTCGGCACGGCTCCGGGGTCGAGGCGGAGGTTGCCGTTCATTTCGACGTTTCCGTCCAGTGCCACCGTCCCCGCGAGAACCACGCGATGACCCGCGAAGCGGTCGTCGTTGGCGCCGCCATGAACCGCGAGAAGGGTCGCAAACGGGGCCTCGATGGAGCCGTCTCCCGTGACATCGTCTCCGGCCTCGCTGTCGACGAAGAGCCAGCCTTCCGCCCCGACCTGGAGGGAGATCGGCACGTCGAGCACGGTGCCCTCTTGGTCCGTCACGCGTACGACGACGTCGTAGCGGCCGGCCACGGGATCGGCCCAGCTCAGGACGCCGTAGGCCTCATCGGTGCGATGCACCACGAAGCCATCCTCCTCCTCGCGCACGAGGGTTTCGCCGATGCGAAGCCCGGTGGCACCGCCGTCCTCACGAACCTCGTACCGAAACGGCCAGGCCCCCCCCTGCACGACGATCGGGATCTCCCAGGCGAGCCCGGGGTAGGCGTTTCGGCCGTAGGCCCAGTCCGCCATCTCCGCACGTGGATGAACCAACGTCATTGGCATCCGGGAGGGCGTGAAGTAGCCGTCTGGCAGCTGCCACTCGCCGACCGGTGCTCCCGCATCCGATCCCGCGTCCGGTTGGGGCCCCGCGTCGACCAGAGCGCCAGCGTCCACGACCTCCGCATCACCCGCGCCGCCATCGAGGCCTTCGCCGCCACCGCAGCCGATAGCAAGGCCAACCACCACGATTCCCACCGCCAGATGGCTCAGGCGGAGCGCGACCGGATCCCCCTGGGGTGCGGCGTGACGAGTCGATCCGGTGCATCGGCGAGGGACCCGGTCCCGTCGGTGAGGCGCGTCGCGAGTTCCGCTTGGGATATCCAGTGCACGCATGGGGCAACCATAGTCCCTCCGCTGACTGTGCTCCATGGGACCTCAATCGATCCGGAGCCCCAGTCCCATCAGCAACGTCGCGCGGGGCTCTTCGAGCAGCCCGACATGCGCGTCCGCCGTCAACGCGACGCCGCCGGCCGGGAGTTCGGCGAGCGTATAGGTCACGCGGCTGTGCGCGCCATAGCGGAACGAGTAGCCGCAGGTGTCTTCTTGGCTGACGCCTTCGTCGCAGTGGCCGCCGATGTCGATGGAGGGGCCGAACGCCACGCCGAGGGATCGCACGGGGGTCAGCTCCAGCATCACCGCGTTCCAGGCGACCGCCTCGAGCGTGGTGCCCGGGTCGCGGTCCCATCCGCCGGCGAGCACGGTGCCCTGGTAGAGCACGCTGAGGAATTCGTGGAAACGGAGGCCGACCTGAAGCGAGAGGCCGCCCCATCCGCCGTCGCCCCGGTCGGTCAGGCCGCCGCCGACGATGCCGAGCTCGAGGCGCACGGTGCTGTCCCACACCGTGCGGCAGGGGAGTCCGTCCGGGCGTGGGCGGGCTGCGAGCGAACCGTCGAGGATGGACCGGCCCCAGGAAGGCGTACCGCAGGGCGGGGTGGACTGCCGCTCCAACTCGGAGACCCAGTCGGGGGCATCGCGCACCGGACGCAGCGACGATGGATCGAGCGGCCTATCGAGCGATTGAGCGGAGGCGTGGTGAGGGAGGAGAGTGAGGAGGAGCAGTGCGACAGCCGTGCGACCCATAGACACTGCGGTTCCTCACAGACACGCATCGTTCAACATGGGTTTGGCTTTTGTCAGTTTGTCGCGAAGGCGGCCCAAATGCGCTCGGTGGCACGACTCTCGCGTGGGCGCTCGAGGAAGCGGTACGGTGACAGCATGCGCTCACTCGTCTGCATGCTCGTCATCGTCGTCGCGCTTGTCGGCTGCGACGATCCGCCGACCGATCCCGCCCCGACGCCGTCGCCCCGCGCACTCCCAGAGGCGCCCCCGACACCGAGCTCGGAGCCGGAGAACGCCGTCGCGGTCCAACCGAGCGAGGCTCCCTCGCCACCATCATTGTCGGTGGCTCAGGCTCGGCAGCTCCGGGTGCATCTGCGCGAAGCCCGCACCGCGAACCGGGCAGGCGAGCTGGAAGCGGCGCTGAGCGCCTATCGCGCCGCGGCCGCGATCGACCCGGACGGCGGGGCGCTCTGCGAGATGGGGTGGGTCTTGTTCCAGTCGGAGCAAGTGGCGGCCGCGCGGGACGCCCTGACGCGTGGCCTGGCCGCGCTGCCCACGCACGACCCCGTCCCCGATGACTTCGTCGGGCCGGTCGGCGCGTGCTTCTACAACATCGGGCGGCTGGAAGAGGACGCCGGAAACACGTCGCTGGCCCGCCGACACTATGCGCGCTCGCTGGCGGTCCGGCCGGGCAACCGCGTCGTCACACAGCGGCTCAACGCGCTGGCGAGCGAAGACAGCACGGCGGTCGTCGGCGGCGTGCCCGCATGCACGGACGGCCCGCGCGCATTTGACCTCGACGCCTGGGTCACCGAGGTCCGCGCGCTCGATGGACCGCTCTCCACGTTCGCCGCCCCGCTGCGGCGCTTGGGCTTCACCAATCTCGACGGGTCGTTCATCGACGTCATGGGCCAGGGCGACGGAGACGACTCCCCGCTGAGCGCGACCGTGACGCGGGTGCCGCTGCGCCTCGGGGACGGAGCCGGGGTTGCCATGCACGTCTCACTCGACGATCACCTGGGCGGCCAGTTCGATGGGGTTGTTGTCCTGCGTTCGGCACAATCGGGCCTGTGCCGGAGCGGCACGATCGCGGAGTCCGTCGACGCGTGCTCCACGAGCTGCCTGTCCGACGACCCGGTCTTCGAGATGCGCACCGAGCAGCTGGTCGCCGCCGACCGCGACGCCCTCCGGATCACCACGCGGACGGGCGCCTGCTCGTGTGGGTCGTACCGAGGCGGACACCACGAGCTCCGCTTCTACGGCGTCGAAGGGCAGCAGCTCGTCACGTACGCACAGGCCGTGACGTACGACGGGTGGTACCAGTCGCCCTGGCCTCCGACGCGATCACGGAGCGCGGACGTCACCCTGGGGAGCGGCTTCCCGCGCTCGATTTCGGTGGTCCAGACTGAAGAGTGCGAGGTCTGCGGAGAAGACCTGCGCGCGCAGATCGAGGACGCCGAAGGGGACGCGCTCGAGGCCCTCGAGACCGAGCTCTTCGACGCGTGCGGCGACTCGCTGCAGACGGCGTGCGACGCCGGTGAGGAGCGCACCACGCTGACGTTCCAAGGGGGCCGCTACGCAACGCACTGAAGGCGTCGCACACTGGAAAGCTGAAAGACTGTCGAAAAATCGGACCGAGTCGGCGCAATCGAGGCGGGTGCCTCCGGGGTCACGACGTGACGAGGCGTGCTGGGGCACGTCGAGGAGCGGCGGGGGCGCGGAGGGGCCCGCCTCGGCCGCGCCGCGACGGGAGATTTGTCGACGGTCTTTGAGCTCAGGAAGCCCACGGGTCGAGCACGGATAGCGCGGGATCCAGCTCGGTCGTACTCGACGCGGCCGCATCGACCTCCGGCGGCGGAGAAGGTTGGCTCGAAGCCGAGGCCTCGGGCGCAGCGGGCGTTTCGGAGGTGGCCGAGTCGGTCGCGCCGGACGCGCTCGCGTCGGGCTCGACCACGTCGGCGGTGGTCTGCTCGGCCGCTCGAGCTGCACGTGCACGTGCGCGAACCCGACGACGACGCGCACGCTCCCGCGACCGCTCGGCGCTGAGCTCAGTGGACGTCTCCTCGGGCGGCTGAGCCCTCTCCAGCTCGGTGGGCGCCAGCTCGGTGGGCGCCACCTCGGTCGGCACCAGCTCGGTCGGCTCCTCCGTGACTTCAGAGAGCGTCTGAACCGCCTCACGGACGTCCGTCGACACAGCCGGTGCCGCGACGGCCGACGGAGCGCTCACGCCCTGCAGCCACGCCTCGATCTCAGCCTCGAAGGAGTGATGCACCGCCAGCGCCAGCCCGACGCCGGCGACCGCGGAGAGCAACACCGCAGTACGACGAAGCCAGGGCCGCCCGCGCGGGCTCGAGGGTGCCGGGGTCGAGGCGCGGGGTGTCACCGCAGGCGTCGAGACGGCAGCGGGAGCCACGGGAGCCGGCTCCGGCCGCGCAGGGGCGGAGACCTCCGCGGGGGCCAGCGCGGGCCAAGGCGCGGTCGGCGCGTCGGGAGCCTCTTCGGTGGGGCGGCGATACCACCCGGAAGAGCCCGGGACCCAGCCGCGCGGGTCGACATCGTCGTCGGGGTCGTCGAGCGAGACGAGCGCGCTGCCCGGCGACTGGCGAAGCTGACCGATCGCGGCCTCCGCCGCCTTCTCGACCAGGAACGAGAGGGTGTCCGGCCGCGCCATCTCGAGGGCGGCCGACGGCCCCAGCCGACGGCGCAGGGACCGCTCCAGCTCGCCGAGAAGTTGGTCGGACGTGACCCGGGGTGGAGGCGGGATGGGAGTGACGGCGCGAACCGGCGCGGGGAGTGGCGTGTCCCGGCGCAATCCGAGCTGACTGGTCAGGCGCTCTGCGAGCGCCTCGATGGAAGACGGGCAGCCCACCACGGGCACCCCCTCGGCTGCGCCCAGCTTGAACAGCGCCGTCCGGTGCGGCGGCGCCACCATTACGACCCTCCGCATCGGCCGGCTGCGACGGATGCGGTCACGGAGGAGCGCCAGAGGTGGGTTCGACACCCACAAGATCAGCCGGCGCGTGCCGTCGAGATCCGCGTCCACGACCGCATCGAGCGCAAACACGGGGGCGTCGGGACAGCCCAGCGCGTGGACCAGGCGGCGACCGATGCGCAGGTCGTCACAGACGACGCTGAGCGGCGACAGGAGAGGAGAGCGAGGGGCGTCGAGGGAGGCGGCGTGCACGTTCGGTACACACAGCAACCCTCGGACCAACTCGAGATCCGGGCGCCCCACGGGGTCCCTGCACCCTGCGAGGTGACAGATCGGTGGGCACCGTTGACCCTACCGGGGGAGCACCAGCCGGACGAGCAGCCCGCCTCCCGGGGCGTTCTCGGCCGAGACACGACCCCCGTGCGCCTGAACCGCCCGGCGCGTAATGGACAGGCCGAGCCCGGTGCCCCCCGACGCGCGGTCTCGGTCGGGGTCCACGCGAAACAGCGGCTCGAAGATGGCGTCCAAGTGGTCCTCGGGCACACCCGGGCCGTGGTCCCGCACGCCGATCTCCACTTCTCCCGGGCGCTCCTCGAGGCGAACGAGCACGGCGCCACCCTCAGGGGAGAACGCGACCGCGTTTCGAACCACGTTCTCCACCGCACGATGCAGCGTCTCTCGGTCGGCCTCGACGTGCAGGGTCGCCACGGCCACGTCCAGCTCCACCGGCACGCCCGCATTCTCAAACCGCGCATCGTCGACGACCTGCCGCAGCTGCCCAACGAGCTCCACGGGCCCGCGGGACTCAGCCTCGGCGCGTGCGCTCGCCAGGATGCCCTCCACCAGTGCGCCGAGGCGCGTGGCCTCTCGCTCGATGCGATCGAGCGCGGAAGCGGAATCCGGGCCGGCCTTTCGCCGCGCCAACTCGAGCGCCACCCGCAGGCGCGCCAGGGGCGAGTTGAGCTCGTGCGAGACATCGGCGAGCAGGCGCTCCTTGCCTTGCACGAGGGCCTGCACACGCTCGGCCATGGTGTCGAACTCCGCCGCGAGGGTCTGCAACTCGGCCGCGCTGCGCACGTCGTCCGCCACCCGGGTGTCGAGGTCGCCGTCGGCGAGGCGCCGGGTCGCTTGGCGCAAGCGCTGAAGCGGGCGGATCCACATGCGAGCGAGCAGCCACGAAAGCAGCCCCGACAGGAGGAACACCGCCAGCAGCTTGGCGCCCAAGGACGTCAGACCGATCCGCTCGAGCCACGGAATCCGCCGTCGAACGCGCGCCACCCCCACCGCCCCGTCGGCCATCGCGAAGCCGATGAGGTAGGCCGAGTCCTTCTCTCGGCGCCGGTTGCCACCGGCGCGCACGATATGGGCGAGCTGCCGGGCGGAGCGGGAGGGCGGGCGGGCGCCGAGCGCCGTGCCGTCGGGTCGCAAGATGAAGAGGGCCGCGTCGGTGTTGTCTTCGAACCGGCGGATCCGAGCCACCGCGCGCGCCTCTCCATCAGGCGCCGAGCGGGCCAGCGCCCACACCTCCATGCCCTCTCGCCGCACCGCCTCGGCGAACAGGTTCTCCCGCCGTGCGCGGTGCTCGGGCTCGGGCTGCACGTGGTCGATGACCAACAACGTCGCCGCCAGCGCCGCCATCGCGACCCAAACGGACACGAAGACGCGCGAGAAGAGTCCTTTCACTCCCGGCGTTCCCGGACGTACAGATAGCCCTCGCCGCGCACCGTCCGAATGCGCGCCCGGCCTTCTCTGCCGGGCCCGAGCTTCTTGCGAAGGTTGCTCACGTGCACGTCGATCGCGCGGTCGAGCGGGGAGAACCGGCGCCCGAGCACGTCCTTCGACAGCTGCTCCCGGCTCACCACGCGTCCCGCGTCGCGCAGCAGCGCCTCCAGCAGGGCGCGCTCCGCCGTGGTCAGCTCCACCTCTTCGCCCCCCACCTGGACGCGAAGGGCCGCCGCCTCGAACACCACGTCATCCACGCGCAGCACATCGGACGCGGGCGTCGTCGTGACACGTCGCTGGATCGCGCGGATGCGCGCGGTCAGCTCGCGCGGGTCGAACGGCTTCTGCAGGTAGTCGTCGGCGCCCATCTCCAGGCCCACGATGCGGTCGACGGCCTGGCCACGCGCAGTGAGCATCAAGACGGGAACCGACGAGCGCTGGCGCAGGGCACGCAGCACGTCGAAGCCGTTCATCGAAGGGAGCATGACGTCGAGCACCACCAGGTCGTGCTCCTCTTCCAACGCGCGCTTCAGTCCCGCCGCGCCGTCGTGCACCGCCTGAACACGGTAGCCCTCGGTGCCGAGATACTCGTCCAAGAGCGCACACAGCTCGCGGTCGTCGTCGATGACGAGAATGTCGTGTGGCCCCACCACCGGAGTACCGTAGCAGGCGGGGGTCAGAGCCAGCCGCGGATCCCTGCGACCGGCCCGCCGAGGTGCACATGGTCGCCGACGACGACCAGGCCCTCGTAGTGGTAGCCGGCGAAGATCTCCAGCGAGTCGACCATCGCGCCGATCGTGAACCGGCCGCTGAGCGAGATCGACTCGCCCACGAAACCGACGCCGATGCCTCCGCTGAGCACGACGGGATCGGCGACGAAGGCGTCGAACGAGAGGGTGCCCTCGAGCCCGGGCACCGCGCCTTGGCTGTCGTGAAAGTGGAGCCCCGCGGCGCCTACTCGGAAGAGGAAGTCGGGCGTCTGGACGAGCCGCAGCTCGAGCCCGATGCGCCCCAGCGCGGCCGTCGCCAACGTGTCGTCGTCGAGCGCCTCCATGAAGAAGGAGTACCGGACCCGAAAGTCGATCAGGAACGGGATGGACAGCCGGGCAGACAGCCCGCCGCGCCCCGCCCCTTCGATGGCGTAACCTAGCTCCGCGCCCAGCCGCACGGCCGGACGCGCGAGACGCCGGACGCCATCGGCCGAGACCGGCTCGAGCAGATAGCCGGACGGGTCGTCGTAGGGGCAGGAGGCAAAGTAGGTTAGATCCGGCGAAGACTCGCGGGGTTCACGCCGCCCAAAGACCCCTCCGTCCGGAGGGGGCGGCCCCCGGCGGGGGCGACGGACCGCACGCGAGGCGCGACCGATCAAGCTGTCCGGCGCAACGTCGCGCGCGTCGTCTTGCCAGTCGTCGCCCTGTCTCCCCCCGCTAAGAAAGAACGCGGACGCACTGTTGTCATCTGACTCGTCGTCGTCGTCGGAGCTGGCGGAGCTGGCTCCATCGCGCACCGCATCGGACGCCCGACCGAGCAACTGCGCCTCCGCCGGCGAGGCCAGGCCAAGCACCAGAAAGCAGAAGACGAGAGCGCGGTGCACCTTGTCGTTATAGCGGACCACGTCTTTGAGACCTCACGGGTTGTGTAAGGCTTTGTAAAGGCGCGCGGATGGGCGACGTGCCGTAGCGAACAGCCTCGCCGTCACTTCGGTCGGACAACCGCGACGCATGGCGCTTCCGCGGCGCACACCACGCCCAAAGGGACCCATGAACGAACCGCTGCTGGCCGCGGGGCTCCTGTTCCTCTTCGGACTCGTCTCGCGACGTCTGTCGTCGACGATGGTCACCCCGCCGATGGTCTTTGTCGCCTTGGGTCTCTTGGGCGGACCCATGGCGCTCGGGCTGTTCGAGCTCGACGACAGCACGATCCACCCCCTCGGTGAGCTCACCCTCGTCCTCCTGCTCTACGAGTTCATCGAGGCCGAGGGCCAGTTCCTCATGCTGCTCATCTTCACCGTCGTCGGCGGCGTGCTGGTCGGCCCGGCGCTCGAGCACGCCACGTGGCGGTCCGTCGCGTACGCGGGGCTCAGCCTCACGCTGATCCGCGTCGTGCCGGTTGCCATTTCGATGCTCGGCGCCAAGACCAAGCCGCTGTCCGTGTTGTTCATGGGCTGGTTCGGCCCGCGCGGACTGGCGTCGATCTTGTTCGTTCTGCTGCTGGTCGAAGACAGCGGCATCCGCCATCGCGAGGACTTCCTCTGCGCGGTCATCCTGACCGTGTTCGGGAGCGTCTTTGCGTATGCCTCTCGGCTGTGCCGGCCGCCGCGTGGTACGGCCAACGCATGGGCGCCCAACCCGATGCCATGGAACACGAGACCGTCGTCTTACACCCGCCACGTACCCCAGGAGCCACACCGTGACCGAGCTCGTATCGATCGAAACCAACCGCGCTGTCCGCGTCGCCACCTTCAGTGAGCTGACCGATCGCGAGCCCGCGTACGCGCTGGTCAGCGAGACCGACCTCGTCGTCATCCGCCACGACGACAGCGTCTCCGTATTGTATGGGCGCTGCCTGCACCGCGGCGCGCTGATGGCCGACGGGCACGTCGACGGCGACAACCTCATCTGCGGCGTGCACGGCTGGGACTACCGGCTCGATACCGGTGTCTCCGCGTACAACAACGCCGAAGCGCTGCACCGCTTCGACGCGACCCTCGAGGAGGACGGCGTCTTCATCCAAGAGGCGGACATACGCGCGTTCGAGCTCGCTCACCCCCAGCCCTACCGCCGCGACGAATACCTCGGGCTCTACCAGGACCCGCACGGCACGCCCGCCGAGGACAAGAACGGCTACATCCAGGCGCTCGCGCGCGACGGTCTGTCGAAGACGGGCCACCACGGCGTCATGAGCGCGATGGGCATTCCTCGGAACGAGCTGCCCTCCTGGGACAAGATCCAGGTGCTCACCGGACAGCTCGCCCGACGCCCGCTTGCCGACGACGCCGAGGTCGCGACCGAGCTCGTCATCGGGCCGAACGCCGACAAGCCGCTCACGCTCTCCATCCCGCTGTTTGTCAGCGACATGAGCTTTGGCGCACTCAGCGAGGAGGCCAAGACCGCGCTCGCGATGGGCGCCGAGGGCGCAAACACGGGCATCTGTTCGGGCGAAGGCGGCATGCTCCCCGAAGAACAGGCAGCCAACTCGCGCTACTTCTATGAGCTCGCGAGCGCGCGATTCGGCTGGGGGCTCGACAAGGTCAAGAAGTGCCAGGCGTTCCACTTCAAGGGTGGGCAGGGCGCCAAGACGGGCACCGGCGGGCACCTCCCGGGCAACAAGGTCGTCGGCAAGATCGCCGAGGTCCGCGGGCTCGAGCCCGGCACGCCTGCAATCAGCCCGCCGCGCTTCGAAGATCTCGTCTCCGTCGACGACTACAAGCGCGTCGCCGACGAGGTGCGCGAGGCGACCGGCGGCATCCCGATCGGCTTCAAGCTCAGCGCCCAGCACATCGAAGCGGACGTCGACTTCGCCCTCGCCGCGTCGGCGGACTACACCATCCTCGACGGTCGCGGCGGCGGCACAGGCGCGGCGCCCGAGATCTTCAAGCAGAACATCAGCGTGCCGACGATGATCGCGTTGGCCCGCGCGCGGCGGCACCTCGATGACATCGGCCGCAAAGACGTGACGCTGATCATCACCGGGGGCCTGCGGACCGAGAGCGACTTCTTCAAGGCGCTCGCGCTCGGCGCAGACGGCGTCGCGGTGTCGAACTCCGCCCTCCAGGCCATCGGCTGCCTCGGCATGCGCGCGTGCCACACCAACAACTGCCCCGTCGGCATCGCAACCCAAAAGAAGGGCCTCCGCGCCCGGCTCGAGATCGAGAAGAGCGCCACGCGGCTCACCCGCTGGTTCGACGCGACGACCGACCTGATGCGGATCCTGTCCCGTGCGTGCGGCAAGCCCTCTTTCTCCGAGCTGAGCATCGACGACCTCGTCACCTACGACCGCGACATCGCCGACCTCGCGGGCATCCCCTACGCCGGCGTGCGAGGTGTGCGATGAGCGGCGACTCGCGCGTGTGGCTCAAGGTCCTCGAGCCGGACGAGCTTCCCGAAGGCCGCGTCAAGGCCGTGACGTGCGCGCACCAGACGGTGTGCGTCTCGCACTTCGAGGGCAAGTACGCCGCGCTACAAAACAAGTGCCCCCACCAAGGTGGGCCGCTCGGCGAAGGCTCCATCGAGGACGGCTGGCTGCGCTGCCCGTGGCACGGCTGGGACTTTCACCCGACCACCGGCGTGAGCCCCGAGGGCCTCGATGACGGCCTCGAGACGTACCCGACCGAGGTCCGTGAGGACGGCGTGTATGTCGGCTTCGAGCCGGACGCGGCGCACGTTCGCACGTCGAGCGACGTGATGGCCGAGACGATGGTCGCGTGGGGCGTCAAACACGTCTTCGGCATGGTCGGCCACAGCAATCTCGGCTTCGCTGACGCGCTCCGCCTCCAAGAAGAGGCGGGCCACCTTCGCTTCTACGGCATCCGTCACGAAGGCGCGGCTTCGTTTGCGGCCAGCGCGTACGGCAAGCTCACGGGACGACCGGCGGGCTGCTTCTCCATCGCCGGGCCGGGTGCGACGAACTTGCTCACCGGGCTCTGGGACGCCCACGTGGACCGCGCGCCCGTGCTCGCGATCACGGGCCAGGTCCCGACGCATCTCATCGGGCGAGGGGCGTTCCAGGAAGTCGACCTCGCGGGCGCGTTTGGCAAGGTCGCGGCGTACACCGGCGTCGCGCTGTCACACTCGAACTACGCCGAGCTGATGAACCTCGCCTGCAAACACGCGCTGCTCGAGCGCGGCGTCTCGCACCTGGTCCTGCCCGACGACATGCAGACCGTCCCGAGCGTCGACGACCCGGCCGGCAGCCCGAGAGGGCGCCTGCCCGACCGCGCCATCTCCCCGTCGCCGGCCGCGCTGGACGACGCGATGGCCCGCATCCGCGAGGCCAAGCGGCCCGCCATCATCGTCGGCCACGGCGCGCGCTTCCAGATGGACGCGGTGCTCGCGCTCGCCGACGCGCTGAGCTGCCCCGTGCTCACCACGTTCAAAGGCAAGGGCCAGGTCTCAGACCACCACCCGCTGGGCTGCGGCGTGCTCGGCCGGAGCGGGACGCCCATCGCGAGCTGGTTCATGAACGAGGCCGACACCCTGCTCGTCTTCGGCGCGAGCTTCAGCAACCACACCGGCATCACGGACTACAAGACCATCGTGCAGGTGGACTTCGACCCGATGGCGCTGTCGCGGTTCCACCCCGTCACCGTGCCTGTTCTGGGCGAGATCGGCGTCACTGCGAAGGCCATGGTGGCGCAGCTCGGCAGCGCCGCGGCGGTGGACCAGCGCGCTGAGATCGCGGAGCGCTGGCGGCTCTGGCGGGAGGAGAAGACCAACCGCCTCAGCGAGACGAGCGACAACGGGCTGAGCTCCGCGGTGGTGTTCGACACCCTCACGAAGGTCGCGCCCGACAACGCGATCATTTCGGTCGACGTCGGAAACAACACCTACTCGTTCGGGCGCTACTTCGAGTGCACCAACCAGAACGTGCTCATGAGCGGCTACCTCGGATCCATCGGCTTCGGCTTCTCCGGCGCGATGGGTGCATGGGCCGCAACGCAAGAGGACGACCCTCGCTTCCAAGGGCGACCCGTGCTGTCGGTCAGCGGCGACGGAGGTTTCGGTCAGTACATGGGCGAGCTCACTACGGCCGCGAAGTACGGCATGAACATCACCCACCTGCTGCTCAACAACGCCGAGCTCGGCAAGATCTCCAAGGAGCAGCGCGCGGGGGATTGGGACGTCTGGCAGACGTCGCTGCACAACCCGAATTTCGCGGAGTTCGCCACGCTGTGCGGCGTCCGGGGTGTGCGTGTGACGAAGGCCGAGGACCTGGGCCCGGCGCTGGAAGCGGCGCTCGCGCACGATGGCCCCGCGCTGGTCGAGGTGATGACGGACGCGATGCTGCTGTAGCGGTCAGAGAGTACGGGTCGCAGCTGCTCGTCCAGCTGGGGGAGCCGTTCGACGACCGCGTCGCGCGCGCGCTGCTGGCGTACGCGAAGAAGGTGCCCGCGGCATTCCGAGACGTCGCGGCGGCGGCGCACCTCATCGGGGACGACGTCCGGGACGAAGCACATCAGGCCATCCTCCGTAGCCTCCAAGAGGAGCACGACCTTCGCTCGCTCTCGATGCTGGCCGAAGGCCTCGCGGCCATCGCACCGGGTGAAACGAGCGTCCTCCCGATGCTGACGACGCGGCTGAACCAGGCGCTCCGGGAACCGAAGCCACCCTTCTACCCGGCGGGCACCCTCGCCAACGCGCTCGGGCACCTGGCGGACCCGGCGAGCGCCAACAGCGTGGCCGCGACCCTGGACGCGGCGCTGACGCGCTCCGCTCGTTTCTTGAGGAAGGACCGAAGCGCTGTGCTCGACTTCCAAAGGCGTGTGCAGGCCGGCGCCGATGCGCTGTCCAAGATCGTTTCTTCGAGTTCAGCCCGGAGCCTCGCCGCGCGACGCACCGCCGCCAAGGCCGTCGATGCGGAGTACGCGGCGGTGGACGACGCCCCCCCGCCGGCGCTCCCCTCGCTCTCGTTCCTGGAGCCCGCTCCTCACGTCCGCGCACGCGCCATGCGGGCGCCGGAGCGCAGCGTGCTGGACGAGGCGCGCGCCCACGCGACAGCGATCCGCCGGCGAGAGAAGGTAAGCGCGAACGCCAAGCCCGAGCGCATCGCGAGACTCGTGGACGACGAAGTGCAGCGGATGCGATCGGCGTGGCATTGCTCGCCCTATCGTGGGTTCTCGCGGTCGAGGGCCGATGGGTACGGGCGATCGCGGCGAGCGTGGGGCTCGCCTTTTTGGTGGCGGGGCTGGCCTACTTCGTCGTGGACGACGACAGCACCGCATCCGTCTTCCTCGTGACCATGTTGCCCCTCGCGGCGCTCCCCGGCCCTCTCCTGCTCGCCGCGGGGATCGTCCGAAGGACGGATCGCTCGGACGCGGACGCACCAAAGCGGTTCTGACGCGCCTCGCAAAGGCGCCCCGGCAAGCGTCGGCTTCCCGGGGCGCGGTTCGAAGCGGGCAGAGACTACTCGGCGTGGTGCGGGTGGCGGGCGAACAGCGTGCCGGCGCCGACCCGGACTCGCTGCGACAGGTCTTCGGCGTCGAAGGCGACGTCGGCTGGGGCGTCGAGCTGGGTCGGCGCCCGGCGAAGCTCCGAGAAGCAGTCATACGAGACGCGGATGCTCACCTCGCAGGTGCCGTCCTCGCCCTCCTGCTGACGAATCTCGAGGTGGGGCGTGGCGGAGTAGAGCGCGTACGAGCCCTCGCCTCCGCGCTCGAAGCAGGTGGCCTGCGCCTCGGCGGTCGTCTCCCAACCCGCACGGGCGCGAGCGAAATCGCAATCGTCGCCCGTCCCAGTGCCGCTCGCCACGAAGGAGAAGGCGTGGGTGTACACGGGCTCGGCCGTCGGGACGAGGGCCGCCGGGTCCAGCGCGGGGGCGTCCAGTCCCAACTCGTCGAGCACCGTTGCGCCCCCGAACGCCACGCGCTGTGGGCGGGCGACGCCGTCCCCGACCTGGATCCGCTCGATCGCGCCCCCGTCGACGCTGGGCCCGACACCGTAGGTCGTGAGCCACAGGGCGCCTTCCACCGACCCGTCAACGCCGGGCTCGAAGACACTGACCACGCTCGGGGTGCGGCCGTCTTCGCAGCGCACGAGGTGCTCGAGGAAGAGGTACTCCGCGTCGGGAGAGACCGCCCGAGCGGCCTTCGTGGACGCCGTGCGCGCGCAGTCGTGGTCAACGTAGTACCGCTGGACCAGCTCCGGCTCCTGCACCGGCTCGCTCTCTTGAAGCACGAGCCGCTCGCCCTCCGACATCTCCACGAAGACGGCCGCGGCGGTGGCGGCGGCGATGTCCTCCGCGTCGGAGCCCTGCGTGGCGCATCCCAGCAGCGTCGAGCCAAGCAGCGTCGAGGCGAGCAGGGTGACGGCGAGGGAGGCGGCGGTCTCAACGGTGCGGGTCATTGGGGTAGCTCCGGGCGAGGGCGCTCGATTGCGCCCCCCGACCTAGAGCAGCCCGCGTGCCAACTCGCCGTCCCCCGGGGATTCCCGACGCGGCGCCACACCGCGTCCCTCGGCGCGTCATCCCGGGACGCGCTGCGTGCTGACAGGAGCCAGTCGCACCAACCGACCCTAGAACGGGGGCGATGGCGACGGTCTTTTGGAACGAAGAGCGCATCGAGGTGAAGCCGGGCGCGCGCTTGAGGGACGCGCTCCTGTCCGCAGGGCACTCTCCGCACAACGGCGGCGCCCAACGGTTGAACTGCCGCGGCCTCGGCTCGTGCGGGACGTGCGCGGTTCGTGTTCACGGGGTGGTCGAGCCGGTGGGACACACGCGCATGGAGGCGTGGCGGCTCGGCTTTCCTCCGCACGACAAGCGCCGCGGCCTCCGGCTCGCCTGTCAGGTTCGTGTCCGCGGCGACATCCGGATCGAGAAGCTCGAGGGCTTTTGGGGCCAGGGCACCGAGGCGGACACACCATGAGGAGACCGAAGGCCGGCTGGCTGCTCGCGGCGTGCGTGGGGCTCGCCGGTTGCACCGCGCAGGCGGGTGCGCAGGAGCCCGTGGCGGACGACGAGGAGGGCGCGAGCTGCGCGCTTCCCCCGGACGTGCCCGACCGGGACGGCGCACTCAACGTGTTGGGGGAGCCGCTGGCGGTGTGCTCCACCGCTCCGCGAACGGGCTACTTCCGCAGCGGTCGATGCGAAACCGGCCCGATGGACCGCGGAGTTCACGTCGTCTGCGCCGAGGTCACCGACGCCTTCCTCGAGTACAGCCGGGGTCGGGGCAACGACCTCATTCGCGCGCGGCCGAGCTACGGGTTTCCAGGGCTCTCCGCGGGCGACCGCTGGTGTCTGTGCGCCGACCGTTGGAGGGAAGCCGACGAGGCGGGCGTCGCTCCGCCGGTGGTCCTGGACGCGACCCACGCGGCGGCGCTTGGCCGTATCCGCGAGGCTCGGTTGACAGCGCGACGTCTTGCTAACCCTTGGTCGCGCGGCCGACGACGATGACGTGGCGGGGCCCGCCACCCGAGACGACGTGGCGTTGGACGTCGAAGCCCGCCCGACGCACCCGCGCCTCGAAGGGGGGCGCGGGGTCCTCTCCCCACACGGCGAAAACGCCGCGAGGCGCGAGCGACTTCTTCACGTGGCGGAGGATGTTGTTGCCGTAGAGGGGGTCGGATGCCGCCTTCTTGTCCACGCCTGGCCCGATGTAGAGGTCGAGCAGGATGGCGTCCCACCGCGCGCGCTGCGCGTCGCCCGAGACGTCGCGGATGCGGTCGGCCACGTCGCCCACCACGACCTCGACGCGGGGGTCGGCCAGGCTGTCGTCGGAGAGCACCGCGAGCGGCCCCCGGCACCACGTGACGACCTGGGGCGTGAGCTCGGCGACGACGACCTTGGCCTTCTTCGGGAGCACGTCGAGCGCGGCGCGCAGGGTGTAGCCAAGACCCAGGCCCCCGATCAGAACCCGAGGTGCGGGGTTCGCCTTGAGGGGCGCGCATCCGAGCGTCGCGAGCGACTTTTCGGAGCGGTTGTGTTGGCTGGTCATCAACACACGCCCCCCGACGGAAATCATGAAGTCGCGGGGTCCGCGCTGCCGAAGATCGAGCGCGCCTTCGTCCGTCTTCACGGACTCGAGGAGTTTCCAGGGCCTGGCCATCCGGCTCCTTGCCACGCCGCGGCCTCGCGCGCCGGGTGTTGTTTGCCAAGGCATCGGAGATGGGCAGCTCGGGGGCTCGACGTGGCGTAGCACCACCGGAAGAACCGTGAGACCGAATCGAGCCGGTCGCTCCATACGGTCTCAGACCGCCTCGAACCGAACCCAGGCGCGCAAGCAGTACCCTCCCGCAACCGTCTCGAGGCGTTCTCCCAGGCCGGCCTTGCGCAGGTGGGAGATCGCGACGCGGAGGCGGTTCTTGATCCCCTTCGCGCCCGGGGCGTCGTCAGGCCATCCGAAACGCGCGAGCGTGGTGTGGTCGACTGCGCTGCCCGGCGCGGCCCACGCGTGGCGGCAAAGCGCGGCGAGCAGCCGGGCATGCGGGCGGTCTCTGGGGAGCGTGACGACGCACGTGCCGAGCGCGAAATGAGTTCCGTCGGGTGCGCAGGTCGCGATCTCGAGAGGCGGTGAGACTCCGTCGGGGAGCAGTCGCGCGCGCCGCCTCAGGCCCAGGCGCACCGGCGTGAAGCGGCCGTAGCCGAGTGCCTCGGGGGCGGTCCCCCATCCGGCCTCGACCTCGCGCCCGAGCAACGCATCGGCAGTGGCCTTCTCGAGCCAAGCGGCGGCGAGGTACTCCGGCGCCATGCTGCCCTCGGCGAGCCGGACCATCGTGCGAAAAGCCTCCTCCGCACCGGCTGCGTCACCCTGCTCCGCGAGGCTCACGCCGAGCCGCGACGCCGCGTAGGCATGCACGTACGGCGCGTGTCCTTCGCCCTCCACCAACGCGCGAAAGCGCGCCGTCTCGTCCCGCCCGAGTTCCACGCCGGCCATTGCGCCGTACAACTCCGTGATGGCCACGAACACGCGGTCACCGAGCTTGGCGAAGGCCCCCTGCGCTTCGGTCAGCAGCGCGTTGCTCCGCGCGTAGTCCTCTCGGTCGAGGGCGATGACGGCCGCGTCGAGCAGCAAGTCGGCGACCTTGTGTGGGTTGTGCGCCTCCCTCGCCAGGGCCATCGCGCGATCCACCGAAGCCTGCGCGGCGTCCAGGTCGCCGAGGTCGAGCTGGAGCCGGGAGTGGTATTGGAACAGCACGTAGGACCCCGGCGCATGGGGGTCGGTGTGGGCGCGGCGAAGCAGCCGGTCCCCCTCCTCGTGCCTCCCGATCATGCGCAGTGACTCCGCGACGATGATGCGGTCACGCACGGTGCTCGGCGCGCGCAGCCGGAGCAGTGTGGCGATCGGGTTCCCGTCGGCGATGTCGACGATCGCA
Source organism: Sandaracinaceae bacterium (assembly GCA_045106715.1). Taxonomy (GTDB): domain Bacteria; phylum Myxococcota_A; class Polyangia; order Polyangiales; family Sandaracinaceae. The sequence goes on along the minus strand of JBGCFC010000037.1, from coordinate 30,974 downwards.
CGGATGAGCTTCACCCGAGCGTCGAACGCGAGATCGTCCAGCGCCAGCTCCTCGGCGCGCCCGAGGCAATCGATCAGCGCGTCGCCCGCCCCCGTCCTTCGCTGCGCCTCGGCACGCAACAGCCACCCCCACGCGGCCGCTTCGCGCCAACGGGGGTCGAGGCTCGCCTCGAGCTGCCGCAACAGGTCTTCGTCGAGTGCGCTCAGCATCGGGGCCACGCCCGCCGCGCGCCCGAACGGCACCCCGAGCCGTGCGAGCGCAAGCACGCGGTCCCCCGTCTTCACGGTCGGATCCAGAACCGCCGCGCGCACGTCGGCGAACTGGGTGCGCACCGCCTCGGGTTCATCGAGCGCGCGCTGAATGAAGCGCGCCCGGTGCCGCGCCTGGGCGGCCTCGCGCCGCTTGCGCAAGCGGGGATCGGCGAGCGCTCTTCGCCGCACGAACTCCCGGATGGGCGCGAGCATGTTCATGCTGCGGTCCCCGGCCGGGCGCCGGATCATTGCCTCGTTGCGCATGGCGACCAACAGATCGAGCGTGTCGCGGCCCTCGACCCGGACGACCGCCTCCGCGTCGGACGCGGTGAACGCCCGGTAGAACACGCTCACGTCCACCAGCGCCTCTTGGACCTCGCTCGCCACCTCTGCCCACGCCGTGCCCAGCGCAAGCTCGAGCCGCTCGGTCATCGACGGCTGCTCCGCGTGGTGTTGAAGGCGACGCAGCAGCTCCTTGGGTGGCATGACGGTCAGCAGCCCAGCGCTGACGATCAGGGACAGAGGGTGGCCATCGATGAAGCCGGCGATCGCACGCAGCCAGCGTTCCGGGATGGGGCCCACGCCGAGCTCGGTCAGCCGCTCGGTCAGGAGCTGCACTGAGCTCGCCCGATCCAGCGGCAAGACCTCCCGCGAGAGGCTCGCGTGGGTGTGGCTGCGACGCGCCGTCGAGAGGCTCCGGACCCCTTCGTCAGCCAGCTCGGACAACGCCGAGAGCGCCGTCTCCGTCGCGTCGTCGAGCACCACGAGCCGGGAGCCGATCGTCTCGATCAGCGCGTCATGGTCCACGTCGAGCTGGGCGGCGAGCTGCCCGGTGAGCGAGAGCGCGCTCGACTCGATGCCGTCGACCCAGATCGCCCCATCGGCGTATCGGGCGGCCACCGCACGGGCGAGTTCGGTCTTTCCGATCCCGGGGGCGCCGAAAAGGAGCACGCTCGACGGCGGTCCGCTCAGCTGGTCGAGGACCTGCTGCACGGACTGCTCCCGGCCGACGAGCGAGGTCATGCCGGCATTCTGCCCGATTCTTCGTGCGTGATCTCGACGAACGACGCCCGCCGCGCACATGCGCGACGGGCGTCGAAGAAGCGACGGCTCACAGGGAGCAGGCGAGCACCGTGCTGCCGGGGGTGCAGACCGAGCCCGCGGGGCACGGCGCGTCCATCAACCCGGTCTCCGTGCATTGGACGAAACCGGTGCCCTCCGCGGTGCAGGTGAAGAACAGCGCGTCGGCGTAGTCACCGCAGACACCTGCAGACGGGGGCGGCTCCGAAGGCTCCGGCGCGGGCGGCGGGGCCGGCGCGTCGGGGGCCGGGCAAGACCACTCGCTGAACACGGCCGGCGTACCGCATCCGTTGCCCTGAAGCTGACCCGCGCCGTCGATGTGAAGCGCCACGCAGCCGGCGTCGCAGAAGCCGCAGTAGCTGTCGGCCACGCAGGACCCGCAGTCGACGTGGGCAGCGCAGCGCGCGTCCACCGAGCCGGGGCCGGGGGCCGGAGGCGCCGGGGGAGTCGGCTCGACCGGGGGCTCCACCGGGGCGGGCGGAGAAGGAGCCGCGCCGTCGATCCACACCCGCGGGTTCGTCCCGCGCCAGGCGTCGACGTACGCGAGGAGGCGGTCCAGATGCCGGTTGACCTCGCCGAAGAGGTCGCGGCCCGTGGTGGTGATGAAGGCGCTGTTGACGCGGAGCACCTCGCCATCGGAGGTCATTGTGGGGCCGCCGGAGTCACCCGGGCACAGGTTGAAGGTGTCGTTGCCCCACGCGAAGTTGAGCGCCTGCTTGGCGAACGTGGTGCGCACGATGCGCTCTTGGCAGCCGTAGCCGTAGATCGTGACCGGGGTGCCGAAGGCCGGCATGACGGCGGCCGGGCGGGCGGGCTGCGCGATGCTGGCGGGCACCGGCTCGGACAGCTGCAGCAACGCCACGTCGTCGGCGCTCGGGTCGGCGCGGCTGCCGAACACGACGATCTGCTGGATGGCGTAGGTGAAGCGCTGACCCGGCGCAGGCTCGAGGGTGAACTCGCCGTGGAACCCCGGCCCGCGGGAGAGGTAGTCCACGCAGTGCGCGGCCGTGATGACCGTCTGCGCGCTGCCGAAGAGCGTCGCCGTGCAGGAGCCTCCCGTGCGGATGGAGCCGACCTCGGGCCGCTCGAAGGTGTAGCGCCCCGCGATCAGTCCCGCGCTGTCACCCTCGGTCGGGTCGAACGACCCTCCGGGGGCCGCGCAGGCGGCGAGACACAAGAACGGGAGCAGCAGCTTCGTCGATCGCATGGTTCCTCCTTCGGCGGGGTGCGCCGGCTCTGCCGCGTCCCCCAGGTGTGGTCACCGTGAGGTTGCGCGAAGGAGGGGGGCCGCGACGATTAAGAGCGGGCGGCGATCGTTAATCGGACGTCAGGGGAGGTAGAACAGGACGTACGAACCCCGGCCGTCCACGTAGACCGAGTGGAACGCGTCGAGCATCACGGCGGGGGTGACCGATACGAAGCCGATGCCGCCGCCGATGTTCGAACCGCGTGCGCACGCCACTTCGCCGTCCGAGCCGCAGCCCTCGCGCACGAACAGGTCGGGGGTGAAGTCTGCGCTGTAGACGTCGATCTGAGGCGCGGTGCTGGTCGACGTGAACGAGAGGACGGATTCATCGTCCAGATCCGCCAACGGCATGCAGCTGCCGCGCCGCGTCCCGGCGAAGCCGAGCTGTGAACCCAAGACCGTGCCGCCGCCCGTGATGTCGAGCGGCCGACCTCCGCCGATCGTGCTGCACGCGTCGGGGCGCGCGGACTCGACCGACACGTTGACCACGTAGTCGCCGCCCTCTCCCGCGCCGTCCCCCTCGACCAGGATGAACAGCCGAAGCCCGCCGCCGCCCGCCTGCAAGCGGTGGCCGAAGATGCGGCTCGCGTCCGTCCGGCCGGGATCCATGTCGTTGTTGCAGATCAGCGCCAGCGCATCCTCGGAGCAGTCCGAGCTGAGGCCGAGCACGGTGTCGGCGACCGACCCGAGCGTGTCGATGGTGACGTCCCACGTGCCGCTCGGCAGATCGACAAAGTAGATCGCGTCTCGGCCGCCGCTGGTCGAAGCGCCGCACAGCGGACTGGTCACGTACTCGTTGCCGAGGGCCGCGAACGTGCCCGAGGCGCGCCCTCGACCGTCGCCGTCGAGAGGGATGGCCTCCGCGGTGGCGCAGGTGTCAGGCAGCGTGCTGCACCCCTCGTCCGTCTCGCCGTTGCCGTTGTTGTCGACACCGTCGCACAGCTCGTCCACGCCCGGGCGGATTCCGGCGTTGCCGTCGTTGCAGTCCGTGCCGCCGGTGCACATCATGCCGCCCACGGACGCCGCCGGCGCCCCGTCTTCGTCATCGTCCCGGGGGACGTTGACGCACGCCTCGGCCACTGGGTCGCAGCTGTCCGCGGTGCAGAAGTTGCCGTCGAGGCAATCGCGCTCGGCCCCGCCGAAGCACCCAAAGCCCGCGCTGCAGCGCGCGCCAACGGTGCAGAAGTCGCCGCACCGCGCGTCGTCTTCCGCGTTCACACAGCCCCGCTCGTCGGACCCGGCGCCAGGCGCGCAGCGGTCGACGGTGCAGTCCGTCTCGTCGTCGCACCGGCCGTCGTCGGGGGTGATCACACACGCCCCATCCACGCACCGGTTGCGCGTGCACGAGAACCCATCGTTGCATTCCGCGTTGCTCGCGCACCCGTTCGGCACACATCCATCGACCGGGGAGCAGCGGGCCCCGTCGCCGCAAGAGGCGTCGTCCGGCGTGTGCACACACGAGCCGCTCAAGCAGGTGTCCTCCGTGCACGGGATGCCGTCGTCGCAGTCCAGGTCGCAGCCCGGTCCCGCGTCGCGCCCGCCGTCCTCGGGTCCGGCGTCCTCCGGTCCAGCGTCCTCCGGTCCCCCATCCCGAACGTCGGCGTCCACTCCGCTGTCGCGCACATCGGCGTCTTCGAGGACCGCACCGTCCATCTCTTCACCCGCGTCAGGCGGATCGCCGAGTCGCGATTCATCGGGGTTGATCAGGGCGCTGCAGCCGACGCTCAGCGCCGAGGCCAACAAGAGGACCCAGAGGGGCCGCGAGGAGCGAAGCGTAAGCACGGAGATCTTTTTATCACCGCGGGCTCGCGAGGTGGAGGGTCAGACCTGAGTCAGCGACGTCATGAGGGCGCGGAAGTCCTCGGGCGGGGGCACTGTGAACCGGACGTGCTCCCCCGTCCGCGGATGCTCGAAGCCCAGCTCGGCGGCGTGCAGCATCACGCGAGGCGCCTCGATCCGGTGTCCCTCGTACTCGCGCACGTAGACCCGCTCGCCCACCAGAGGATGCCCTGCCTCACTCAGGTGAATGCGGATCTGGTGCTGGCGGCCCGTCTCGAGCCGGCACTCCATCAAGGTCGCGCCGCGCAGCGATCGCGTGGCGCGGGTGTGGGTGAGCGAGCGCTTGGCCTTGCTGGGGGGCTTGCCTCGGTGCTTGCCGCGTGTGCCCCAGGAGCCGCGCAGACCGTCGCCGCGATCGGGCAAGATGAGAGACTCATACACCTCCGAGCGGGCGTCGCCGTGCACGAGGGCCACGTACCGACGGTGCACCGTGTGCTCGCGCAGCTGGTCTTCGAGCGCGCGCTTGGCCTTCATCGTGCGCGCGAACACGAGCACGCCTGAGGTCCCCTTGTCGAGACGCTGCACCACACCGATCATCGGGTCACGCTTGCCGCGCCGCCCGCCGCGCCTCAAGTGAGCCCGGGTCTGGTCCGCGAGCGTGTCCTTCTCGTCCTGGTAGGGCACTGTCAGCAAGCCGGCGGGCTTGTTCACCACGATGACGTCCAGGTCTTCGTGAACGATGAGGCTCGGGTCGAGCACGCCGCGGCGCTCCCGCGGCCCCGACGGATCGACCTCGAGCCTCGCCCCCACGGCGACGCGGGTGGCCGGGTCGCGCACGCGCTCGCCATCCACCCACACGCGCCCGCTCACGCAGAGCGCCTTCGCCTTCGACCAGGGAAGCGAGAGCACACTCCGCACGATCGCGGCGGCGGTTTGATTCGGCTCTTCGACGGTGCGGCTGGCCATGGCGCGGAGCCTTCCTCAGGCGTCGGTCGCTGTCCACGCGGCGCGGCGCATGCCGTCAGCCAGTCATCCAGTCGAACACCGCGCCGCCGAGGAACATGTCGATGGCCACCCCAGGCGCGAAGCCGATGGCGGTGCCGAGAATCATGGTCGCGTACGGGATGCGGAGGGTTCCGACGAGGAGCTGCCCGGGCGGCGACGTGAAGGTGATCGCGCGGAACACGATCATGCCCCAGAGCCCACGCTCGGTGATCCAGCTCTCGTAGCGGCGGACGCGCAACGAGAGCCGAGCCTGGACCCAGTCGTGCGCGACGTACCGTCCGAATCCGAACCCCACGGAGGCAGCGCCGAGTGCGCCTGCCATCCCGATCGCGAAGCCGAGCGGACCGCCCCAGACGACGGCGGCCGCCAGGAGGAACGCGTGCCCGGAGACACCGAAGGGCTGCAGGAACGAGAACGCCGCCAGGTAGACGAGGACGCCCCAGGCACCGGCTTGGCGGACCAAGGCCACCGCCCCCTCCGGGTCGTCGAACGCACCGCTCGTGTAGAGCGTGACCGCCACGCCCAGAGCCAGCGCGACCAGCAACAGACGCGACGCGATCCACCCGCGCGTGGGACGCGTCTCGGATGTGTGCTCCTCCTCGTCGGTCACGGACGGCGATGCCGCGCGAAGAACGCCACGATCTGCTCGGTCGCCGGGAAGCGGCCGTCCGGCCAGGAGTGGCCCTGCCCAGACACGGTGCACAGCCGCGTCTCGACGCCCGCCGTGCAGCCCGTCCACGTCTCGCACTCGGCGGACTCGATGTCCTCGGTGCTGCTGCTCGTGCACCCGTTGAGCGCCACCCAGCGGTCCATCGTGGCCTCCACGCTCGGGTACGAGATGAAGCCGTTGCCGCTGTACGGGACGACGAGGTCGTTTCGGCCGTGGGTGTGGAACACAGAAATGGGACGGCTCGGCGTGCAGTCATCGAGGTCGATGCCCATCACCCCGGCCACCGGCGCGATGGCCGCAAACAGGTCAGCCGCTTCGCACGCGATGCGGTGCGCGAGGAAGCCGCCGTTCGACATGCCCGTCGCGAACACACGGTCCGGGTCGATGCACGAGACGGCCGAGACATCAGCCACGATCGCCCGCATCAGCCCGACGTCGTCCAGGTCGTCCCGCGCCGCACTTCCGCAGCACGCGCCGCCATTCCAGCTCGCGCTCACGCCTTCGGGCTGAACGACGACAAAGCCCCCGCGATCGGCCGCCGCCCGCATACCGCTCCGCCCGTCCTGCCGGTCCGGGTTCTCGGTGAACCCGTGCAGGTCGATGACCAAGGCAGCCGCCTCCGGCCCGTGCCCCACTGGGACGTGCACCAGGAACGAGCGCGTCGCGCCGCCGAAGCTCACCGTGCGCGTCGAGTCGCCGGGCGCGAGGCTGGGCACGCACGCTGCACCGCCCGCGTCGATGGGTCCGGCGTCGACGGGCCCCGCGTCGACGGGCCCCGCGTCGACGGGGGAGCCGGCGTCGTTTGGCCCCCCGTCGGCCCGTCCCGCATCGATTGCAGCGGCGGCGTCGCTCGGCCCGGCATCGGGCGCCATGCCCCCATCGGAATCCGTCGCCCCGCCGCATGCCACCGGGACCATCGCGAGGAGAACCGAGACGCACACCCGGCAGCGCAGCGCCCCGCGAGAGAAGAGATCGAACCACGGAAGGCGCATGCCCCACCGTCCCAGCGCTGGGAGTCTCGGTCAAGACCGTGGGCTCAACGACACCCGGTCACGGAGTAAGCCTGGACCCCGTGATCCACCGTGAAGACACTACCGTATGCGCAACTTCTCACGAGGCACCGGCGGCGTGCTGCTGCTGCTCTCGCTGGCCTAGTTCTCCGTCCGCGCGAGCGCCGATGTCGTCGGCCCCGGCCCGAGCACCCACCTGCTGCCCTCGACCCCGCTCTCGGAAGGGGCCTCCTGTGGATGTCGAGCCGCCGGGCGAGGCGAGGCTCCGTGGTGGGTTCTGCTCTCGCTGTGTGCGCTCGTCTTGCGAAGGCGCCGATGACCCGCGCGCGTGCTCGGTGGCTCGCGCTGCTGTCGACCGCCGTGCTGGCCGCGTCCCTCGCGCCAGCCGCGCGGTCCGCATGGGCACAGCAACGTGAGGAGGCGTTGCCGTCGCCGTGGGTCGAGCATAGCGTCCCCGCGAACGCGGGCTCCTTCGTCGCGCTCGCCTGCGCCAACGAAGCTGCGTTCATGCGGTCTTCTCGAGGCCGCACCTCGTCGTCGCCGAGTACCGAAACCGCGTCTGGATACGCCCGCTCGAATAGGGTGCGGGGGGTGACCCGCAGGCGAGGGCCGCTCGACTCACGCCGGGTTGACGAAATCCGCGAGCATCTTCTTCGTGTTGTCGACGATCATCTGCCCCTTCCGAAACACGTCGAGGTCCGACTGGGGGGTACGAATGCCTTCGTTGAATCCGAACGCAGCCTGGGGCAGCGGCGTCATCTCGCCCGTGTTGTGTTCGAAGAAACGGCCCTGCTTGCGCAGCTCCGCTTCCGCATCCGTGAACAGATCCTGGACCTCGCGCAGCTGCCGAATGGCGGGCTTCTCGAATCGCAGCTGCCGCTGAATCCAATCCGGATCCAGGTGCTCATCACGGGCATAGGGACCGAAGAAGTAGTTATAGTACCCGGCTGTGTCGTAGTAGCACTTCGCATTGAAGATCGCGTAGCTACCGAACGCAGAGTACTGGTCTTCGTAGAGCATCATCGTCAAATCGAACCGATGCTTCATGAACGCGTCGAACATCTTCGCGACGCTGCGGAACTCGTCCCCGCCGAGGTCACGCGCGATCAGCTCGGTGGTGAGGTCCGATTCCACCGCGATGAAGTCCGAGCCGGGGCTGTAGAAGGGATCTGTGAACGCGGCCGAGTCGCCGACGCATGCCCATCGATCGGCGGAGAAGAACTGCTTCGTTCGGTACGCCAGCTGCGTGAACGCGGCGTGGTCGATCTGGTCTGCGCCTTCGATGAGCTCGCGCACCGCCCGATGTTGGCCGAGCTCTTCGAGGAAGCCCTCCGGCCGATGGAGGTCGGGGCCCCAGCTCTCCGAGCTTCGCACCAGCCCGATCGACACCCGCCCCTTGCGCAACGGGATCAGCCAGATCCAGTAGCCGGGGTACATGAAGTGATTGGTGCTCAGGTGACGGCTGGTCCAGTCGACCCGATCGCCGAACTCCTTGGAATCGACCTGGTCGATGTCGGCGATGTTCTCGAACCGGCCCCAAGCCGCCGCGATCCTCAGCTTGTCTTCGCGGACGCGGAGGTCGCGCTGCTTCGCGATCAGGCTCTCTCTACCGCTGGCATCCACCACCCAGCGCGCGGACACTTCGTGCTCTTCGCCCCCCGCTTGGATCTTCAGGCGATGCGGCTCGGAGTCGCTTGCTCCCTCGAGCGTGAGCTCGCTGACGCGAGCACCGATCTCGATGTCGATGTCGTCGTTGCGGTTCATCTCCAGCAGATCGGTCTCGAACCGTGAGCGGTCGATCTGGAAGCTCGGGAACAGCGGCAGTGCGTTCGCGCCGATCTCACTCATCTCGGTGAGCGATGCGTTCCGATCTTCGCTGTCGAAGAAGTACCGCAGCGCGTTCTTGGGCAAGTGCTCCTCGTAGAGGTACTTCGACAGCCCCAGCCGACGCGTGAAGTAGTTCGCGGCGATCTCCACCGTGGACTCGCCGACTTTGTGCGTCCGCTCCTTCTTTGCCTCGAGAAGGAGGATCGAAGCGCTGGGCAGCCTACGCCTGACCTGTCGTGCGACGACGTTTCCGGCGAGGCCGCCTCCGATGATCACGATGTCGTAGCGTTTGTTCACGTGGTGCACTCCGGGAGTGGGTGTAGCGGTCGCCGTCTCAGGGCGGATGAGGGTGTGCCCGCGGGGTCTAGGGGCGACTGGCGTCAGCGCCCAGCGCGTGTCCGAGAATCAGGAGGATAGCCCGCATGGATCCCCTCCGGGAGTCGGCGGGGTGCCTTTCCTCAGAGGGCGGGCGGAAGGCCGCTGAAGACTACGGAACCGGTGGGAAGAACGTCAGCTCGGTGGGGGCGGTCAGCGTTCCGACGCCGGCCTCTCGACCCAGGACGGCAGAGTCATCGCCCCAGCAGTACACCCGTTCGGGAGCGTCCGGGGTCGCCGGATACATCGCACAGGCGTTGCCCGTGCGCGGCTCGAGCCGCATCACCGCGTTCTCCCAGCTCCCTTCCTCGGACGGCGGGTCCACGGGCGTAGGCGTGAGGGTGTCCTGGCCCCAACACTCGAGTTCGTCGGCGTCGGTGAAGGCACAGGTGCTCTCCTGACCGCTGGTCGGGCTCCGGAACAGGGAAGTCCGAGCGCGAACGGGGGGCACGGCGATGTCGCGCGATGTTCGTCCCACACCAATGCCGAGCTGTCCGTCGCTATCGCTGCCCCAACACTGGAGCGAGCCGTCGTAGAGCCGCACACACGCGTGCCTGCGCCCGACCGTGAGGCTCACCGCGCCTTCGAGCGGCGTCCCGTCCGACTGCAGGACGAACGCGGGCTCGTGCGGCAGTGACGAAGACTCGCCGTCGCCTCGCTGCCCGAAGGTGTCGTCACCCCAGCAAAGCACCCGGCCGAGATGGGTCCGCACGCACGCGAACTGCATCCCGACGCGCGCCTCGACCGGGTCGCCCGCACCGACCGGCAACGCCACGGGGGTGGGCGACGAGAACGCACGACATGTCGGCGGCGTGCCTTCGACCCGGGCGGCCGCGCACAGATCGTTGCGGCCCCAGCACTGGACTCCGGTGGGGGTGACGGCACACACGGTGTTGCGCTCCACGGCGATGTCCTGGAGGTCTGTGATCCCGTCGATGCGCGTGGGCATCGTGAGCCGCGCGACCGCCACGGGCAGCAGGTCGAAGTCCGCATCGCCCCAGCAGTAGAGCGAGCCATCGAGCGCGATCGCGCAGGCATTGTTGTTGCCGAGCGCGATGTCGGTGAACTGGGGAAAGGCCTCGCCGGTCGGCATCACGATCGGTGCCGGGTCGATGACGAGAACCCCGCTGTCATGCGAGCCATTGCCCAGCCGGCCGCTGTTCTGGTTCCCCCAGCACGCCACGCCTCCGGACGCGCCGCGCAGACACGCCGATGAGATCGAGGTGTGCAGCGCCAGGGCGGCCTGTCCGGGAACGAGCGCCGGCCTCCCCAGCCCGACGGCGGGGGCGACCACCGGATCCACCCCGTCGAAGTCCCGCCCCAGCTGACGTTGGTCGTTGCCGCCCCAGCAGAACACCCGGTGGCTGACGTCGAGCGCACACACATGACGCCGGCCTGCGGAGATCGCGATGACGTTGGCGAGCGGCTCGTCCATGGCGCGCTCTACTGTCACCGGGCGGTCGCTCTCGTCTTGGGTCGCGTCCGCCGTGCCGAGAGGCGGGTTGGAGGCGCCGTCGCCCATCCTCCCCCAGCAGACGACGCCGCCGTCGTCGAGCAAGGCGCACACGTGCTCGGCGCCCGCGACGATTCGAATCACGCCCTGAAGCGGGTCCGTGCCCGTCTCGGACGCGTCCACGACCCGAGCGGCCCGATGCCGGTCGCCGGACAGCCCCCCGTTCCCGAGTGCTTGCTCTTGGCCCCAGCAAAACACCTCACCGAGCCTCCGCGCGCACGAGACTCCGTTCCCCAACGCCAGCTCCTCCATGCCTGTGAGCACCGCGTCTGCCGAGTCCACCACCAGGGTGGGGGGCGACGGGTTGATCGCGCCCGACGCGCCGGCTTGACCACGGCTGTTGCTCCCCCAGCACTCGACACGTCCGTCCTCGAGGATCGCGCACGCCTGCTCGTTCCCGGCCTCCACCGCAATCGCGTTGGCCGAGAGGGTGAGCGGAGCAAACGGGGCCGCGCCGCCGAGCTGTCCGCGCGCGCTGTCTCCCCAGCACACCACCTGCCCCGCGCGAACGGCGCACGCAAAGTTGAAGCCCACCGCCAGGTCCGTGGCGGCCCCTCCCAGATCGACGGACACCGGGTCCGGGTGGGGGTCCAGATCGGGTGTCGTGCCGAGCTGTCCCCCCTGGTTCGAGCCCCAGCAAGACACCGCCCCTTCGGTCGAAAGCGCACACGCCGTGGAGAACAGGTCGGGAACGAAGCGGCCTCCGCCTTCCAGCTGCTCACCGCGATCGAGGGTCGCGACGACGTCCGGAACACGGATGTCGGACGGAACCCCTGCGTCGACGGAGCCGCCGTCGGGCATTCCTCCGTCCGCGACGCCGGTCGAGCCTGAAACCCGCCTCGCTTGCCCTGTTTCCGTGTTTCCCCAACAGGCGAGATCACCGTCGGCGAACTGCGCGCACGACGTATCACCAAACGCGAAGACCTGCTCGACGCGTGACTCGTCGCAGAGCGCGCGCGTTCCAATGGACACGCAGCCCCGCAACGACGAGCACGTCACCCCGCAGCCCCCGCAGTTCGAGGCCTCGGTGAGATCGGTCTCGCACCCCGGCTCCGCGTCGCAGTCGCCAAAGCCCGGGAGACACGCGGTCGCGATGCACTCCGTCTCGCGGACGCACGCGCCGCGCGCGTTGAGGACCGACATCACGGAATCGCACACGGCGTCGTCGCACAGCGCCGCCGCGTCCCCCCCGTCCAGCGGTCCCGCGTCCGTGGGGCCACTGTCGGCCGGCCCTGAATCCATCGGTCCTGAATCCATCGGTCCTGCGTCCGTCGGCCCTGCGTCCGTCGGACCCGCGTCCCTCGCGCCACCGTCGTACGGCATTAAATAGCAGAGCGACTCTTCGACTTGGCAGGACTGTCCCGGTGGGCAATCGTCGCTCGTCGTGCAGCCCGCCCGGCCGTCCGGAATGGGCGGCGCACACGCGCTCGCGAGCACAACAACGATGAGCCACCAGCGCATCCCGCTACGGTACCAGAGTCATCCCGGCGAATCCGCGTAAGGTCCATGACGAGTCGATGCGGCGCATCGGCGAGAAGGGACGCGCCGCAGCGAGGCCCGGTTCCGGCGAGGCGCGGCGTGATCCAGGTTCACCACTCGCGGTCGAGCTCGAGGTCTTCGTCCGGAGCGACTTCGCGCGGCTCGGGCGGTTCGCGATGCTGGGCGCGCTCGGGCCGCCTCGGGCGGGATGCGGCAGGGTCGGGCCGTGATTCCGCCTCGGGGATCCGACGGGGCGCGGGCCCCTCGTCTCCATTCCCTGATGGGGCGACCTCCTCGCGCGACCCTTCGGGTGCGGGCGAAACGACCTCCTCGGGGGACGGCGTGGCCGCGGGCGATGGTGGGTGAACGCTCGCCGCCTCATCGTCTTCCTCGGGCGCCTCGCCGACCGGCGCTTCCGGGGTGGGAGCCGGCCGCTCCGAGTCCTGCGAGAAGCTCAGGACTGCACCCGTCATCGCGGTCAGAAGCAGGAGCGCGACGCCCACGCCCAGCCAGCTCGCCCACGACCGCAGGGGGGATGGGGCGCGCGGGGCGGCGAGGGAAGGCAGCGCCTCGATCGGGGGCACCTTCGACGGGTTGGCCACGGGCTGGGACACGGCGATCTCGTCGAGCGCGAGGGTCTTGTCGACGTTGGGCAGGGTGTCCGCGGCACCCACCTCCGTGCGTCCGCCGTTCACCTCGGTCGCGTCCTGGGATGGGCGCTCATCGGAGACGTCCCGCTCGGCAGGCCGGTCCGGCGGCGCGTCTGCCCAAGACCGGCCCGGCCACTCCGGGACAGGCACTCCGTCGCGCTCCGCCGCCTCCAGCAGTGCGCGCATCAGCCCGCGCATGCGTCCTCCGTGGCGCTCCTCCGGCGCGAGCACGAGCGCGTTCTGCACCGCCGCGGCGAGGTGCTCGGGCACCTCCGGGTTCACCGCGCGGAGGTCGGAGACCTTCCCCTCGACGAGCTTCAAGAACAGCTGCGTGATGTCCGGCGCCTCGACGGGGAACCGGCCCGTGAGCGTACGGAAGAGCACCGCGCCCATGGCCCAGACGTCGGCGGGGGGACCGAGATCTCGCGCCCCCTGCGCCTGTTCGGGCGGCATGTAGTGCGGAGTGCCCATCGCCATCCCGGTTCGCGTGTTCAGCGACCCCGACGCTTGGAGGAGCTTCGCGATGCCAAAATCGAGCAGCTTGGGTGTGATCTGCCCCGACTTGTCCTGAGAGAGGAAGATGTTGTCCGGCTTCACGTCGCGATGGACGATGCCGTGCTCGTGGGCGAGCGCGAGCGCGTCCATGATGGGGAGCAGATAGGCCAGCGCCGCCTCGGCGGCGACGGGCTCTTTCTTGAGCCGATCGTGGAGGGTCTGCCCGACGAGGAACTCGAGCACGATGTAGGGCGAGCCGTCCTCGTCCGCGCCCATGTCGAGCACGTCGACCACGTGGGGGTGATGCAGCGACGCGGCCGACTTGGCTTCCCGCAAGAACCGCTTGGTGATCTCCCGGTGTTCGATGAACTGCGGCAGCAGCACCTTCACCGCGACCTGCCGGTCCGTTCCGGTGTGGCGCCCCGAGTAGACGACGCCCATCCCCCCTTTGCCGAGGATGGCCTCCAGGCGGTAGCGCCCGTCGAGCTCTCGCCCGAGGCGTTCCGTCGGCATCAGGACGGGCATCTCAGAACCTGCCCCTCACCGTGACGTGGCCCGGACCCACCGCGACCTCGGCCTCTCCGGGCTCCACCGCGATGAGGACCACCCCGAGCGTCGCCACGGCGACGCCCAGCGGCAGCAAGACCCATCCGACGCCGGTGAACACCTGGGCGTTCTCGTAGTCCCCTTCGACGGTGGACCACGCGTCTCCCATCGGCAGGTCTTGCACTCTCGACCCCGCGGCGTACCCGAGCGCGAGGGTGATCGCTCCGGCGACGGACACCGCGCCGCCCGCCACGAGCGCAGCCACGCCGCCGGTCATGAAATCGGGCGAGTCCGCCGGCGGCTCAGCGACGGGCGGGACACCGGCCTCGGGCGCGACGGAGGGCTCGGGCGCGAGGACTCGGGTGGACTCCAGTTCGACCGAGAGCTCCCGTTCCGCATCCCCGTCGAGTTCGATGGCCTCCGCCCAGCGCGCGTGACCGGGCACGAAGACCGACACGCGATGCGTGCCCTCGTCGAGTTCGATCGAACGCGTACCGCCGCTTCCTTCGACGGGGCGGCCGTCGACCTCGACCGTCGCGTCGACGGGAGTGACACGAAGCGTGAGCCGCGCGATGTGCCCTTCGGCCCTCGCTCGCCCTTGCTCGCAGACGGCGGCCCGATGTTCGTCTGCGGCGATCTCCGCGCATCGCACGAAGGCGTCGCGGGCCTCTACGAAGCGGGTGAGTTGAAGGAGGGCGCGGGCGAGATTCCGATGGGAAGCCGCACGCTCGACCAGCGCGTTCGCACGCATGAACGCGTCGACCGCCAACGCGGGTTGGCCGTCGTCGAAGGCGTCGTTGCCCTCGTCGAACGCCGCGCGGGCGGCCGCGACGGTCTCAGCGTCGGGCGCGGAAGGGCCATCCTGGGCTGCGGCGAAGGCGCCGGGCCCGAGGACGGACATCACGAGCACCCAGGTGGCGAGCCGGCGCATTGCGGCAGGATAGTACAGTCTCGGCTGGGCTCGATGGAACCGAGCACCAGAGAGTCAACGCCAATGAATGCAGCTGACATCGACATCCGACGCGCCCAACGGGAAGAAGTGGCCGCCATCGCTGCGATCAGTGTCGAGACATGGGAGACCGCGTATCGGGGGATCGTCCCGGAGGACTTCTTCGCGGAGCGGCGCGCGCGAGGGGAGGACGAAGCGCGTTGGTGGGAGGCGCTCGAGCGAGAGGGGCACGGCAACGCCGTTGCGGCGGAAGAGGGTCGGATCCTCGGGTACGCCACGTGGACACTCGAAGGCGAGATCGCCGAACTGGCCGCCTTGTACGTGGTCCCGCCCGCCTGGGGTCGGGGCCTTGGAGGCAAGCTGTACCGCCATGTGGGTGAGCAGTGCCGAAGCGCGGGCGTGAAGCGCCTCGCCATCTGGACGCTCGGCGGCAACGAACGCGCGCAGCGGTTCTACCGTTCGATGGGCGCGCGCCGTACCGGGCAAGAGCGCTTCTTCCCGTTGCTTCCGGAGCTCGAGCTCCCGGAGATCCGCCTCGAACACAAGCTCGAGTGAGCCGCTCGGCGCCCGCGACGGAGTCAGTGCTGCAGACTGACGCTCTCGATGCCGGGGCGCCGGACATGACCGTGCGTGTCGAAGAAGACGCGGTAGCGCGCGTATCGCCCGGCGATCGGCGTCGCGAGGACAGCCGGCGCCTCGAACGGGTCGCTCGCGCTCGTTGGGCCTCGGAAGTCCTCGCAGGGGTCCGGCGTCGCAGACGCGCACACCTGAAGGCCGACATTGCCGCCACGCTCGTTGGCCACCCAGTCGATCCCGCGCAGCTGCTCCCCGTCCCCAAGATCCACGACCGCCGAGGTGTACTGGTGGACATCGCTTCGGTCGAGGCTGGTCCCAAAGTCACGCGTCACGCCAAACGAGGCTGCCGCTGTCTCGAAGTCGCTTGTCGGCGTGACCTCGGTCCAGATCCGTGACGCAGTCATGCGATAGAGGCGCGACGCGCCCGTCGATACCGACAGGAAGATGTCCATTGAGCCGCTCGGTCCGCCGAAGTTCGCCAGCACGACGCCGATTCCATCGTCGGAGTCGGGGAGTATGTAGCTCTCGCTGAACGAGCGCGCCCCCAATCCCGGCCCGAAGTGGATCGAGGAGTTGGCGTCTTCGGCAAACACGATGTCGAGATTCCCGTCTCCATCAACGTCACCGATCGAGCACTCCTGTGATCCAGCCGATCCTGCGATCCGGGTCGGGGTCGCGGTGATGGTCCGGGTCCCGCTTCCCCACACGATGTGTGCCCCCTCCGGGCGCTCGCTCGCGACCACGATGTCGAGGTGGGAGTCACCGTCGAGGTCCGCGATGCAGTTCCTCCGGCCTCCGGCTGTTGCCACCTGCTCGAACTCGGAGTCGCCGTCAAAGCCGTCTGCGGCGCCCCAGTAGATCCGAGTGTTGCTCCCGTTCGACGTGACAAGGTCTGGGAAAGGGTCGTCGTCGATGAACGCGACTTCCACCGCAACCCGGTTGTCGAGCCAGGTCGCCTCGCCGACGCGAAGCGTGTTGTCCGACCCATTTTCGGTCGAGATCAGTTCCGGCGGTGCAGCTCCGTTGAGTTCGTGCACAACGACGGTGTGGCCGCTCTCGTGGTAGTTCCCGAGGCTTCCGATCGATGCATAGGCACTCGGCAAGGCCCCGGCAGAACAGCCCCCTGCTCCGAGAGCCACCTCCGCCGGGGAGCCAGTCCCCCCAACGAAGACCAGGTCGAGTGAGCCATCCTGGTTGTAGTCGGCGATCGCGCTACCTCCGCTCGCCCTTCGGCCAATGGGGTGAGCCGGGCCGAATCCGTCGCTCGTACCCGGAAAGATGACGGCATACGGCAGGGTGCTGCCCGCGCCGCTGACGATGATGTCGGAGAACCCATCGCAGTCGAGGTCCGACGCATTCGCCACTTCAACTCCGGATGCGGTCAGCGAGAGGTTTACGTCTCGGTGCAGATCCGCCCCCCCATCCCAGTCTGCAAAGTCGGCGAGGGTGGAGTGCGTCACGGACTCGAGCGGGCCCGCATCCAGCTCTGCGTCGAGGCTGGCGTCCGGGGCCGCGTCCCGACCGGCATCCAAGGCAGCGTCGGGTACCGGCCCGGCATCGAGCCCCGAGTCTCCCGGACCCGCATCGAACGGGCCCGCATCGAACGGGCCCGCATCGAGCCCCCCGTCGGCAGGCCCCCCGTCCAGAGCCCCCGCGTCGTCGCTCTGGCCACAACCCTCCGTCGTGGTGTCATCGAGCAAGCAACAGAACCCCTCATCGGAGCAGCGGTACCCTTCCGGACACGCGCGCCCGTCCGCTGCGCACTCGAACACGCCGCCCGAGACGGTGGGGGTGCAGCCCGCCAGAACGAGGAGCCAGAGGCCGGCAACGTGCGCGATTGAGCGAGGCATCTGGAACGAGACTACCCGATTCCGAGGTCGCGGGTCCTCGCGCGTCACTGCGCGACACGCGCACCAATCGGTTGTTGGACTGTGCCCGTGGATCAGAAGATACCGGTCGGGGCCGAGGCCACGGTAGACTGCGGCGGTGAACTGGACCGCCCCAGCCACGCTCGTCGCCGCCCTCGCGATCGTAGGCTCGTTGACCGCGCGCGTGGAAGCGCAGGCCCCGTCCGAGACGGAAGTCGTCGAGGCCGAAACCGAGCCGAGTGCGCCCACGGAGGCGGAGCTCGAGACGGCTCGCCAGCACTTCGCTCGGGGGATGGCGCTGCAAGAGGAGCGGCGCCTGGTGGAGGCGCTGGCGGAGTTCGAGCACGCGCGGGCCATCGTCGAGGCGGAGAACGTCGTGACGAACCTCGTGCTCACCCTCCGGGACCTCGGCCGCTACCGTCAGGCCATCGCCGAGCTGACGCGCTACGTGGAGGTGGTCGAGGACGCGACGGACTGGATCGAAGAGCTGCGCGAGAACCTCGCGTTTCTCGTGCTCGAAGTGAGTCCAGCTGACGCCGAAGTGCTCGTCGACGGCGCGGTACGGGAAGGCGAAGGCGCGGAGCGAGCGCTCGACTTCGACCCCGGTGCACACCGCGTCGAGGTTCGCGCCGAAGGCAGGCAAGCCGCGCGTTTCGAGCTGCGGCTGGAATCCGGGCAACGCATCCCGCGCACCGTGGCGCTCGCGGAGGTCATTGAGCCATCGGCCGCGCACGAAGTCGAGGGGCCTTCCGACGCGGTCGCCTTGAACACGGTGAGCGCGCCCGAGCCGGCCCCGACGAGTGAACCCGAGACCGATCCCGTGCCCGGCGCCGTCGCGATCGGCGTCGGCGCAGCGCTCGCCCTTGGCGGGGTCGTCATCGCAGCCGTGGGATTCGCCGACTACGCCCGCGTCAACGACGCGGAGCGCCCCACCCCATGGAGCGACGTCGCGGATTCGTACGAGCGCGCCGTGCCGCTTCAGGTCGCGGGGTCCGTCGTCGCCGCTGTGGGCCTCGGCGCGGTGCTCGTCGGCGCGGTTCTGCTGAGCCTTCCGGCGAGCGGCGATACGAGCGTGTCCGTGGGTCCGGGCAGCCTCGAGCTCCGCGGCCGCTTCTGAGTCTCAGAACCCTGGGTCGCTCCGGTAGGTCCGGCGGTTCCGCGGGGGATCGGATTCTGGAGGGTCCGGGTCGGGAGCTGGAAGCTCCGCAGGCGTGGGACGGCGCCGCCCGCCCCGACGGCGCGATGGGGAGCCGGTCCCCGTCCGCGGCGGTGCCGCTGGGGGTTCGGCCGTCGCCTCCGCCAACTCCGGCGTGGCGACCGCCGATTCAACCTCGACCTCGTCGGGAGCTTCCACTCCGGGAGGAAGTTCGGGTCCTGCATCTACGGTCTCCGTCAGACGGCCGGGGGGCTCCGCGGCGAGGGCCACCCCATCGGTCAGGTTCGCCGCGCCTTGGTCGGAGGTCGCGGTGGTCTCGTCTGGCTCACTCCCTCCGAGGGCGAAGGCAAGACCCACGAGCAGCACCATTGAAGCGACGGCGATCCAGAGCCATGGGGTGCGACGCGGGTCGGGCGCGGAAACCTCGTCGAGGGTCGCGGCGGCCGGCGTCGACCCGGCCTCATCGAGATCGGCAGGCAGGGTGGCGGCCACCCCCGCGCTGATCCGAGCCGCCACGCCCGGCTCACTCGGAGTCGATCCGCGCACCGACCCGAGCTCGTACCCACACGCGTCGGCCGCTTCCCGCAGCAGCAGCGCGAGCGCGAGCGCGCTTGGAGGACGGTCGGACGGTTCCTTGGAAAGGCAACGGTGGATGGCGTCGGCGAGCGTCGCGGGGCACTCCGGCGCGAGGTCGGTCACCGGCGGTGGCGGGGTGCCGACGATCTGCATCAGGAGGGTGTGCACGTTGTCCGTGTCCCAGGGCGTCTGGCCCGTGAGGCACTCGTAGACCACGACCCCCATGGACCAGATGTCGCCCGCCGCGCCGAGCTCACGAAGACCGCGGGCCTGCTCGGGAGACATGTAGTGGGGCGTGCCGACCACCGACCCCGTCTTGGTCTGGCCCCCCGGGTCGGTCTGCGTGACCTTGGCGACTCCGAAGTCGAGGAGCTTGGGGACGAGCTCCCCGCGGCCGTCGCGACTCAGGAAGATGTTCGGCGGTTTGAGGTCCCGGTGGATGATCCCCGCGTCGTGGGCCTTGCCGACCGCGTCGATGATCGGAAGCAAGACCGTCAGCGTCTCCTCCGCGCCCAGCCGCCCCATGTCGGCGAGTCGATCCTCGAGCGACTCTCCCTCGAGGAACTCGAGCACCAGATACAGCGAGCCGTCCTCTGCGACACCGATGTCGAGTACATCGACGACGTTCGGGTGGTGGATGGACGCGGCGGACCGCGCTTCGGTAAGGAAACGATGTTTGACCTCGTCGTGCTCGGCGTACTGAGGGAGCAGCACCTTCACCGCGACGGGGCGCCCGGTGCCGGTGTGCTGTCCTGCGAACACGACCCCCATGCCGCCTCGTCCCAGGATCGAGTCGAGCCGGTACTTCTCGGCGATGACCGTACCGATGCGCTCCCGGGGCAGAAGGATGGGCACGCGGCACGCTATCAGATGCGCACGGCTGCCCAAAGCAAGCGCGCTGCGCGACCTATCTCGGAGCGGGTCGGGGCGGCACGGGCACACCCGCCTGCCGCGCCGCTGCGGCCAGCGCTTCCCAAAAGGCCTGCATCGTGGGGCGCGAGTCGCGCGTCTTGCTCAGCGCGCGATCGATCTCCGACGCGATGGGCCCGGGGACCCACGGCGCGCTCTCGGCCACCGTCGGCACTGGGCTTCGCATGATCTCGACCAGCAGCCCGAGCATGCTGTCGGCCTGAAACGGGCGGCGCCCCGTCAGCGCTTCGAAGAGCACCACGCCGATGGACCAAACGTCGGTTCGCCCATCGACGGCCTGGGTGGACTCGACCTGCTCCGGCGACATGTAGGCGGGGGTGCCCACCATCTGTCCCGTCGCGGTGGCGAGGCTGTTGGGATCCGGCGCGCTGAGTTTGGAGACCCCGAAGTCGAGGAGCTTCGGGACGAGGTCGCCCGAGCCCTCCACGGCGAGAAAGATGTTCTCCGGTTTGACGTCGCGGTGGAGCACGCCGACGTCATGCGCAGCACGGAGCGCATCCATGATGGGCATCGTCACGGCGAGCGCCTCGGACACGTGCAGCGTGCCGCGTTTCAGGCGGGAGCCGAACGATTCGCCGCGAAGCAGCTCGAGCACCAAGAACGGCGCGCCATCCTCCGTCGTCCCCGTCTCGGTGACATCCACCATGTTCGGGTGCGCGAGCCGCGCCGCGAACTTCGCTTCGCGGAAGAAGCGCCTGATGTGCAGCTCTTCGTCGATGTCCCCATGGAGGATCTTGACCGCCACCGGGCGAGACGTGGCCGTGTCCAGGCTCGCGAACACGACGCCCATGCCGCCTCTGCCCACCACCTGGTCGAGCCGGTAGCGAGCTCCGACGAGCGTGCCGAGTCGTTCACTCGTGGTGAGAAGGGGCACGCGTCGCTTGTACCGCGTCTCGAACATCCGCACACGCGTTCCGCATGGTCGCGTTTCTCAGCCCGTTGATTTGCTGACCGTGATGGATCTCGGACGCGAAGCGGCGGTCCCGTGGCTCGGGGCGACGAGGAAGTCCCCGAGGATGTTCGAGGAGACACGTGGCGCGGGGGCGCTGTTTCCCGGGCGAGAGGCCCTCGGAGAAGCAGATCAGCGGGCTGCTATCCTGCGGAGTGTGAGCGATGACCAAGACCGCCGGGGCGCGCAGCCCGGGATGCGGCTCGGCCCGTACCTGCTGGGCGAGAGCCTGGGAAAGGGCGGGATGGGCGTCGTCTTCCGCGCGACGCATGTGGGCGACGCGTCCGAAGTCGCGGTCAAGGTCCTCCGGAAGGAGCTCACCGCCGATGAGGAGCACCGCGCGCGCTTCGAGCGTGAGGCGCGGAGCGCGGCGCGCGTCGACGACCCGACCGCGGTGCGCGTCCACGACGTGGGGGTCGAGCGTGACCTCCCCTACATCGCGATGGAGCTGCTGCACGGGGAGACGCTCGCGGAGCTCTTTCGTCGCGAGGCGCCGATGGACGTCGAGCGTGCGACCGCGCTCCTCTGCCCGATCGGCGCCTGCCTCGCCCGGGCCCACGCGGCCGGGGTCGTCCATCGCGACGTCAAGCCCAGCAACGTGTTCATCGAACGCGCGAAGGGAGCCGAGACACCGCGCCTGCTGGACTTCGGGATCGCCAAACTCGAAGTCCCCGGCGGCGAACGCCTCACCGTGACGGGGACGAGCTTGGGGAGCCCTGCCTACATGGCGCCCGAGCAGGTGACCTCCAGCAAGACCGCGGCGGCGGCCTCCGACCAGTTCGCCTTCGGGGTCTTGCTCTACGAAGCCGTGTCGGGCGTGCTCCCGCACGAGGCGCCCTCCCCCCAGCTGCTCGCGCTGCTCAAGTGCGTGCGACCGGCCCGTCCGCTCTCCGAGGTTCGCGACGATCTGCCGGCCGGGTTCGAGGAGGTCGTGATGCGCACCCTCGAGCTCGACCCCGCCGCTCGGTTTGTCGACTTCGAAGCGCTCCTCGCCGCACTCGCGCGGTGGAGCGCAGTCTGAACGACCGGGTCGAGGACGGTTGATTTTCGCCCGCCCTCTCGACCGCGCTTCGCGACGCCGCGCATCCCACATACCCTCACGGTGTGACTGCACAGAACAGCTTGGATTTCGCCGAAGCGCTGCGGCGCTGCGAGTACGTCGGGGAGGCGGCCGAGCTCTGCCTCGAGCGGATGCTGGCCTTGATCGCCGACGCGATCGCCGGGGGCGACTGGAAGGGCGCGCAGCTCGAGCGCGCCTTTCTTCACCTGCGGCCCGGGCACACCGTGCGGGGCCTCTTTGTCCTCGAGCCCAACACCGCGGGGGTGAGGTCACCGCGAGGCGGAGAGACCCTGCTCCCCTCGCTGAGTGCCTGGGGTTCGGTGCGAGAGACCGGACGCGGCGCGGCCCTCGACGTGGCCATGGGCGCGGTGACCCCACGTGGCCGCGAGACCGAATCGGCGCCCCGACGCCCTTCTCGGATCACCGACCAGACCAAAGCGCGGCTCGAGCTGCGCGCCGTGACCCACCTCTACGTCGCCCCTCTGCCCGCCCCGACGGAGCTCGTTGGCATGGTGTCGGTGGAGCTCTACGCGCCCGAAGCGATGGGGTCCGCGCTGCCTTGGGACGCGGTGTCCGAGGAGCTCGAGCTGCTCGCGACGCTGTCCGGTCCGTATCTGGCGGCGTTGCCAAGGAAGCCGGAGCCTGCGCGGCGAGACGATCCGCTGCTCCCCGTGGTCGGCTCGAGCATGGCCGGGGTCGTCGACGTGCTCGGCGCGTTCGCCACCGAGCCGGAGACCCTTCTGATCCGCGGGGAGACGGGCGTCGGGAAGTCCCGCATCGCGCGCTGGTGCCACGCGAGGTCCGAACTCTCGGGCGGCCCTTTCGAAGTGCTCGACCTGCTCTCGGTGCCCGAAGAGATGCAGATGGGCGAGCTCTTCGGGTGGAAGCGCGGCGCCTTCACGGGTGCGGCGAGCGACCACGCGGGGTTCGTTGGACGCGCGGAGGGCGGGACGCTCTTCTTGGACGAGATCGACAAGCTCTCGGCGAAGGCCCAGGCGGCGTTGCTCGTGCTCCTCGAGGAGCGGCGCTACCGCGTGCTCGGCTCTCAGGACGTCAAGACGGCGGACGTGCGGTTCGTGGTGGGCACCAACGCCGATCTTCCCGAGGAGGTCCGCGCGGGTCGATTCCGGGAGGACCTCTTCTATCGGATCAACGTGCTCCCCGTGGAGCTCCCGGCCCTCCGCAACCGACGCGACGAGATCCCGGAGTGGGCTCGCTTCATGCTCGAGCGGCGGCACGAGGACAGGGGCGGCAAGGGAAGTGTCGTCCTCGACGACCGCGCCGCAGAGCTCCTCAGCGCACAAGACTGGCCCGGCAACCTCCGCCAGCTCGACAACATCGTGCGACGGGCGCACGCGATCGCCTGCGCCCGGTCCGGCGCTGACGCCGTCCGCCTGCTCGCCGAGCACGTTCAGAGCGCGCTGGGCCTCGATGCCAGCGTGTCCGGTGCGCCCACCTCGAGCGGGGACGGACTCACCGGCCTTCGCACGGGCGCGTCCGCGTTGGTCGCCGAGCTCGCCAAGGACCAGGCGAGCCTCAGCGGCGTCGACCTTCCGCGCGCGCTCCACGGCGTCGTGCTGGCGGAGGCCGTACTCCGAACAGGAAGCCGGGAGGCCGCGTTCGAGCTCATCGGGCGCGGCGAGCTGGTCGCCAACCGCAACCACCACAAGGCGCTCCGCCGCGACCTCGGCCATGCCCGCGACCTCTACGCCGCCTTCGGGAAGGATCCCCCCGACGACCTGGACAAGGCGTAGCGCGCGCGTCCGGTTCTCTGCGCGTCCGCTCGGGACACGGGGCGTCTGCACAAGACGCGGGGCAGACGCACGGAGGCGCGCGTCGCACTCGAGCCGGGAGAATCGGGGTTGGCACGGAGCCTGCTGATGGAAGGGGTGTCTTCACACCCCCCGGAGGTTCCCATGACCCGCTCCACGCTGACCGCCCTCTTCTTCGTCGCCCTCATGACCGTCGGCTGCGCCTCGTCGGGAGAGGTCGCGATCGTGACGAGCTTCCTGCCGGACTCGGGCGTCACGCTGGAGCTCGTCGAGACCCACCAAGAGGGGGCCATCGAGGTCGAGCTGACGATCGAGCGTGAGGACGGGGAGCGGGTCTCGGACCTCTACACCTGGCCCGAGACCGAAGCGCCTCCGCGCGAGCTGTTGGTCCAGCTGGCCGAGCTGGAGGCGCCGCTGCTGGACAACGCCCGTGAGCTCGAGTGGGGCCGGCAGACGCAGGACGACACGACCTGGTCCGGCGACCTCGGTGCCGCAGACGCCGGCGCTGAAGACCTGAGCGCTGAGACCCTGCCCGCCCCCGCGACCTACGTCTGGCCGGAGCTCATCGAAGAAGCCGAGCAGCTGCGTCTGGACCTCGACGCGGTCTACGCCGTCGAGCGCCCCGACACCTGCGGCGCCGACGAAGGCTTCTCCGATTGTCTGCGGGCCCGGTAGAAGGAAACCGATCCCCGGACGCAGCGCGCTCCCTCGGGGGCGCGCCGCAGCGCGTTGAGGCTCAGAGCCACTCGAGGGGGGCCTCAGAACTTGCCGTTGTCGTTCTTCCACTCGGAACGCGGCGCGATCGATTCCACCGTGTCCCAGTGTTCGACCAGCACTCCGTCGTCGACCCGGAACAGGTCGTACAGCGCCGAGTGCACTCCGCCGCGTGCGCCTTCGCAGGCGGAGAGCACGAAGTTGCCCTGCGCGAGCACGCGGTGAAGGCGCTCGTAGCGAACCTCGGCGCTCTCCTTCTCTTCGCGCAGCATCGCCGCGTAGGCCTCGCGGCCGTCAGCGAGGTCTGGACTGTGCTGCACCATCGTCTCTCCCACGAACGCCGCGATCACGTCGAATCGGCGCCCGATCAGCACCTGTTCCACGAACCGCTGCACCAAGGCGCGGTTGGTCTCTGTCTTGTCGAGGTCCACCGCCTCCACGGGTCCGTCGACCATGCTGCGCCCAGACGGGTTGGGGCCGAGCCGCGGCTGAATGTTGTCCCAGTGCTCCACCGCCTTGTCGCCTTCGAACCGAAAGACCTCGAAGCCGATCCGCCGGGTGGCGAAGTCGTACTCGGTGTGGCCAAACACGAAGTCGCCGTCCTCGAACGCGCGTACGACGTTGACCCGGGGATTCGTCTTCGAGAGTCGCCGAAACAGTGCGCTCAGCCCCTCGCTCCCCTCGTGCGTCTGCGGGTTGTGCTGGATGTACTTGGCCTCGTCGACGACAGCGACGGCGTCGGGATCGCCCGTCTCGATGCCTTTGAGCAAGTTCCGAATCCGATCCGCGCGTGTGGGGGGCATGGGCTCCGATGCTACCCGCGAAACCCCGACGGCCGTGGACCGATGTGCGCCGCATGAACAAGAAGCGACGCAAGATGAAGCCCCGCCGACACCGCGATTCCCACCGTGTGTGCAGTGAGTTTCGCCCAGGGTCGAGCTCCCTCTGGGTCCTCGATCTCACCGGACCCACGGGCGTTCAGCTCGACACCGAGGACTGGAACGCGCTGATGTACTTCACGGGGCTGCATGCGCCTCGCCACGAGTGCGCCATCCACCTGCTCACGCTCGCCACGGCAGAGACGCGCCTCTATTTCACCGCCCCGAATGCGAAGAACGAGGAGGGCTTCGGGCGCGCGCTTCAAACCGACCTGGAAGGCTACCTATGTGCACGCTACGGCACCGACAGCTGGACCGCGCGCAGTTCGGTGAGCCGAACGAGAACCGCGAAGGCGGCGGCCGAGGTCATGGCGGAGGCCTGGGTTTCAGCCGAGGTCCACGGAGGCTGGGCTGTCCCCAACCAAGACGACGTGATGCGCGACCTCGGGGCATTGGGGTGAACGCGGGGGACGCGGTTGGTGTAGCGCGTTAGCTGGCCGTTGAAGAACCGACGTCGATGGATCGGGCCCGCGACGTGCCGTCCGCGTCGCATGACGCGACGACGTGCATCCTTGAGGATTTTGGAGGGGCGGCAGGCGGCGAGGGCGGTGCGTCCCGGGTTTGAGGTGCGGCACAACGGTTCTTCAACGGACAGTTAGCCTGCCGCGACGTTGTTGGGACCCCGTCCGCTTGATACCCCGTCAGCATGCTGCGACGTGCAAGGAGAGTGCTGCTGCTCGGGGGCTTCCTTCAGGTGATGGGCTGCGGCCCGACTGACACGGCGCCGCCGTCCGAAGAGGCACGGGCCCAAGAGGAGACCCTGGCTGCAGAAGCGGTTGAACCGCCCGAAGACACCGCAGCGGTCTCGCCGGGATCGGAGGAGAGCGAAGCGCGCGGCGAGCGCGAACCACCCGCGCAACCGGTGTCCGACCCAACGGTGGATCCCGAGATCGAGTTCGACGGCCAGATCTGTGTCCTCCGCGCCGAAGGCGGCGTGGTCAGTGCGTCCTGCGACGGCGGGTCGCTGGCATGCGCCGAACTCATGCGCGCGGACATCACGGACGCCGAGGGCGATGAGGTCGTGGCGCGGTGCGATGACGAGCAGTCGGCCGGGCGCGCGCTGGTGGTGGCGAGCGGCCCCGGCGATGCGCTGCTCTGGGTTGGCCGGCTCGACCAGGTCCTTGCGCCCGGGCCGCGAAGTTGCCCGTTCACCGACGCGGCTCACATCAGCCTGGTCGACGCCGTGCCCGGCGCGCGCCGCGAGCTGCTCGTGCAGATCCGAGGCTGCAACGGGTCGGGTGAGTTCACCGACGCCGACGCGCTGTTCGCTTGGCGCGCCGAGGGCATGGTGGCCGTTGCCACAGCCGGCGTGGATTGCCAGTTCACAGGGGACACGGGGAGCGCGGACGCGCCGCCACCGCCCGCGGGCGAAGAGTACGAGTGCGAGGGCGCCTACCTGGACGTCGTCGAGGGGGCCGTCGCCCGCGTGGGTGTCGGCGAGCCCGTGCTGGTCAGTGCGCGGAGAGACGAAGCAGGTCGCATCGTGCTCGGGACCGCCGTCTCGCGTACCCCCCTCGAGTGGAGCCCGGCTCCGTTCCGTTTCGTACGCCCGTAGAGAACGGCGATAGAGCCTCGTCATGACCGAACCGCGCCTCATTCGTTGCCCCCAGAACCACCTGATCCGCTGGCACGCTGTGCCCATCGACCCCTGGACGATGCGCTCCGACCCCCACGAACGGACCGTCGACGTCACCGAAGAGGGCGTCGTCGGAGGGCTCGAGCCCGAGCTGTGGGCGATGCAGATCGGCCTCCTGTTCGAGCGGGTCGCTCGTAGCCGCGTCGGGCGCGTGCTCGTCGAGGGAATCCGGATGGAGACGACCGTCTATCACGGGACCGCCAACCAGTCGTATCCCGACACCCTGCGAAGGGGAGCACCCGAGGGTGCCTACCAGCGCGCGCGCTCAACCGGCGCCCCCGCGATGGTCTACATCGATCTCCGTAGAGGCCTGCGCCTCTCGGGTACCGGACTGCCGCGCAACCACGAGATCTCGCTCGTGCATGAGCTCGCACACGCGGCGCACATCACGTGGGGCCTGTTCGATGGCGCATCGTACTCGCCCGGAGAGGTCGCGCGCTTCGACTCGAACTCTCCCGAGGAGACGGACGCATGGATCGTCGAGAACATGTTTCGGCTCGAGCGCCGGGTGCCCGCCCGTCGAACGTACCTCAGCGATCAGCCGATGCCCCCCGGCGAGCTCCCCACCGACCAGACGACCGGGATCCCGCTCAGAACGGCAGAGCGAGACTGCGTGGCACGACTGACGCGGAAGGCTCCGTTGTTGGTCTCGCGCCTCGCGGCCATTCCGACGCGCGAATGCCCCTACAATCCGTTTCGGTGAACGACCGTCGGGCAGCCACGCTACTCGCGGTGTGCGTGATGTTCGGCGGGTGCGGTTCTGCGCAGCCCGCGCCATCTCGGCCTTCGCGACCGAGTGCGCAACGCGACGATTCTCCCACCCCGGGCGCCGAGAGTGGCGCCATCCGCGACCAGAGGTGTCAATGGCAGACGCTCCGGGTTCGGATCTACTTCGACTGCGACTCGAGCGATCTAGCGAGCGCCGAGGCACTGTCGGGCCGGTCGCTTGCCGAGGCGGTCGAGGCCATCGAGGCGGACCCCAGACTCGTCCGCGTCCGGGTCTACGGCACGTTCTCGCTCGACCACGAGCGGGGCCGCGAGGACCTGGCGCTGGAACGCGCACGCACCATCACGCGGTACTTGAGCGAACGGGTGGAGCTCCCGATCGAATCGAGAGTGCTAGGGCAGGGGCCGACCTCGGAGTACGTGCAGCCATGCGTAACCGACGGCCCTGTTGAGCAACGGCGTGGGGGCGGCGACCGCATCGTTTCGCTCGCCGCCCTTCGGTGTGATTCCCGGCGAGCTGGCACACGATCGCGATGATCTTGTCGGACGAACCGTGCGGCGTCGCGTGATGTCAGCTCGCGGTGACCCCCACTTCACTCTTGCAAGCAGGCCGGGCACAACACGACTCCCTCACCGATCGCCCAATACAAGGAGGCGACTGCCGCCCGTCGATACGTCAGGGAGAGGCACACGCGCCAGGGTGTTCGCCGCGAGGTCGTCGAACCAGGGTGGACCGCGAGGGACGCTGGGAAAGGCCTGGTGGATCTGTGGTAGCGCGAGCACTAGGCGACTTGCGCGTGCCGGTTTCTGGGTCGTTTAGCGGTACACGAGCGCCATGGGTCGCTGTGCGGCGAGGGGGAGAGGGCCAGACACCCGAACGCCCCAGAGAATCCCATCGCGGGGTGTCTCGATCGACCAATGGAGGGCCTCTTGATCCTCCTCGAGAAGTCGCCGCGGCGTCCGCATCTCACCCCGCATGATCGAACCACCACGGGACTGGTGCCAGAGCCCGAACATGTGACCCATCTCGTGGGCTGCAGTCTGGTTGCCCGCGGCAGTGACGCGCTCCAGCGGCACGACCATCACGTTCGACGCCGCGCTCAGGTACTGGTGAAGGATATCTCTCCTGCGGGGAACGAACGTTCCGTCGTCCTGCAGACGAGGCGAGTTCGGATCGCCGATCAGCCGAGTGGGGAGCACGGCCGCATTGAGACAACCCTGACGCCGAGTTTCCATGAGCGCGCTCTGGACCGAACGTCCACGCTCGCTAGGCACCTCCATCGTCGGCGCTCCAACCTGCGAGACCCACCCGTTCACTGGCGTAGGGTCCTCCGTGGAGGAGACTCGAAAACGGAACTCGTAGTGGAAGGTACGCTCCGCGCCGGTGCGCTCGCGAAACGTGAAAGGAGTCCAGACACGGAGCTGATCTCGAATTCGCTCCGCGGCGTGACGCACCTCGTCGAGTGAGGGTCCTGGCTCGTCCGCAGACCGGTTGCTGCCCGTCACGCGCACGCCGGGAAAGACGCGGAGCGACGCCTCGAGGACGCGCATGTAACCCGACCCGTACCGAGACTCGTGTACCCGAACCGTCATCGTTGCTCCTCTTCCAACATCCGTGCGTCGGCCTCGTCAGACGCGCGCCGTGCCGCCTCGAAGTACTGCGCCTCCGTGCCCTCACCAAACACGAGACGCTCGCAAGTCATCGCTTCGCTGTCGGGGCAGCGGCGCAGCAACGCGGCCGGCTCCGGCGCTCGACCCGGCTCGCGGACTACGTGCACGAGGGCCGCTTCGAGGAGGAGGCTCCCGTACACATGGAAAGGTCGATCGGGGTGCAGCATCGCGTTGCGGTACGACCAACCGGGCGGCGTTCCGGGCAGCGCGGCGATGACGTCGGCCTCGACATCGTGCGCCACGAACTCATCGACGCGATCGAGCTCGCAGCGAAGGCAGTCTTCCCGAGAGCGGAGCGCTTTCCGTACAAACGGCGCGACCGCGTGACGCGAGATCGACACCGTCACCCCTCCGCGATCGATGGCGCAATCCGCGCTGAACACGACCCCCAGCTGGAACCGCGCCTCCCGCTGGCCTCGCGCCTCGAGTACCTCCGCCTCCCGATAGGACACTGTCTCCCAGGGCGCGTAGCGCGGGCACGTCTTGTCCCACTCGAAGACGCAGTCGACCGGTTCGAGGGCCGTCGCCTGCTCGACTGGCGTCGAGCAGGCGACGACTAGGACGAGGAGCGCTGCGCCGAGGAGCGAGGCCTGAAACGTCACGCTCCCTTCTCCTCAAAGAGTCCGCGCACCAGCATGCGAGGCGCGGCAGGCCTCTCACTGAAGCGAGCGCAATCGTCCGACACGACATGAGGCCCTTCTCCTTCCGGGTCAGGGTTCGATCCCGTCTTGCGTTGCTCCGTTTCTCGCTCTCCGGCTTCCATTGCCCCCCAGGCCACCTCGAAGCTCGCGATCCCGGGTGGGCTCAGCAGCTTTGCGCGAGTAGTACCAACCGTCTCGCCCTCAGTTCAATTGACCTACCCAGCACAACGTCGTGGACCCGTGGCCCGACGCAGTCCCAGCGGTGAAAGCTCAGTATCAGCCGGGTCGCTAGCATCATGCGTCTCGGCCTAGCAACCGGCACTCGTCCGAGCATGACGACGTAGCCCCCTGCTCTTGCCAGCACGGGCGGACGACGCGGCACGACGTCGACAGCCGCCGTCCAGGGTCACAACGGACCCGTCAACTCACGTTGACACCGTTGTCCTTGCCGAGATCTCCGCCCAAGCAAGCCACGCAACATGGTATTTATCGGCCGATGGGACGGGGGAAAGAAGCCCAGGCTGGAGAAGCCCGAGCGACGGCAGCCGGCTCTCCAACGCCCGTCCGCGATCACCTCGTCGACGCGCTCTACGCCGACCTCGTCGGGCCCTTCGCCGGGGCCGACGCGCACGCCACCTCAGGCGAGCTTCTACGCAATCCGAGCGACTGGTATCTCACGGGTTTCCTCGTCCCCGAGGGCGACCGCGAGCCGCCGCCGGACGAGCTGGAGGGGCCGGGCGAGGGAGAGCGCGCGGAGGCATGGGAGGACGATGAGGTGGTGGCGCGGTTCGGCCGTCTCTACCGCATGAGCATGGCGGCCTACGAGCTGCTCGATGACGAAGACAAGGCCGCTCGCGTGGCGCTCTGGCGCGCCCGGCTCTGGGAC
>JBGCFC010000036.1:0-10137 GCA_045106715.1 Sandaracinaceae bacterium | reverse complement strand
CGACGACGACGCCGACGACGACGACGACGACGACGACGACGACGACGACGACGACGACGACGACGACGACGACGACGACGACGACGACGACGACGACGACGACGACGATTGAGCCGGACGCGGCCCAGCGACTGCGGTCGGCGATCGCCAACCACCGAACACAGCGGGTACAACGACGTCTACGAGTCTGTGGACATGGACGAGTACGGGCCGCGCCGGACTTGGCAGCGTTTTAGACCTCACACGCGCCGCTATCGCATCCGTGATGCCCCCTGACGTCTGGACGTGGTTCGTCGCGGGTGATAGGTGCGCCCGCGATGACGTTTCAGGAGCTCATCCTGTCGCTCACCCGATTCTGGTCGGAGAAGGGCTGCCTCGTGGGGCAGCCTTACAACTCCGAGGTCGGGGCCGGCACCTTCAACCCCAACACGTTCCTCCGCGCGATCGGGCCGGAGCCGTGGAATGTGGTCTACGTCGAGCCGTCACGGCGCCCGACGGACGGCCGCTATGGGGACAACCCGAACCGGCTCCAGCAGTTCCATCAGCTGCAGGTGATCCTCAAGCCGTCGCCCATCGACATCCAGCAGCTGTACCTGGACTCGCTGACCGCGATCGGCACGGACCCGAAGCAGCACGACATCCGGTTCATCGAGGACGACTGGGAGTCGCCCACACTCGGGGCCTGGGGCCTCGGCTGGCAGGTCTGGCTCGACGGGCTCGAAATCAGCCAGTTCACGTATTTTCAGCAGGTCGGTGGCATCGACTGCAAGCCCATCAGCGGCGAGCTGACCTACGGCCTCGAGCGCATCGCGATGTACCTCCAGGATGTCGATGATGTGTACGAGCTCGAGTACGCCAACGGCATCAAGTACGGCGACATCTACAAGCGCGCCGAGTGGGAATGGAGCACCTACAACTTCGAGAAGGCCGACGTGGCGCTGCATCGAGAGCTCTTCGACCGGTATGAGGGCGAGTGCCGGCGACTGGTGGGCCTTTCGGACAAGCGCGGCAAGGGCGGCAAGCTCGTGTGGGACGTCGAGGATCCGAAGAAGCGGCTGGTGCTGCCCGCGTACGACTGCGTGGTGAAGTGCAGCCACCTCTTCAATGTTCTGGACGCACGCGGTGCCATCTCCGTGACGGAGCGCCAGCGATACATCGGTCGCGTGCGGGCGATCGCCCGCGGCGTCAGCGAGGCGTATCTGGCACAGCGTGAGGCGCTCGGCTTCCCGTTGCTTGCGGCTTCAGCCGCGGAGGCGTCGTCATGAATGGCACCTTGTTGTTCGAGATCGGGCTCGAGGAGCTCCCCGTCTCGTTTGTGAAGAGCGCGCTCGCGGCGCTGCCACGCCTCGCGGAGGCGGCGCTGAAGCAGGCTCGGCTGGAGCATGGCGACATTCAGGCCATCGGTACGCCGCGTCGGCTGACGCTCGTGGTGCAGTCCCTCGCCGACGCGCAGCCGGACTTGTCCGAGGTGGTCACCGGGCCGCCGGAAGGAGCCGCCTTCGACAAGGACGGCACTCCGAAGAAGGCCGCCATCGGTTTCGCCAAGAAGCTGGGCCTGCCGGTGGAGGCGCTCGAGGTCGTGGAGACGGAGAAGGGCCGGTACGTCGCTGGGAAGCGCGAGGAGGCCGGCAAGCCGGCGGCCGCGGTCCTCCCCGGGTTGCTCTCGTCGCTCTGCCCGAAGATTCCGTTCCCGAAGAGCATGCGCTGGGGCGCGGGGGACATCGCGTTTGGACGCCCGGTGCATTGGATGGTCGCCCTCCACGGAGACACCGTGCTGCCAGCCACGTTTGCGGGCGTGACGGCGGGCCGTGTCTCTCGAGGCCACCGCTTCCTGAGCCCGGCCGAGTTCGAGCTCGCGTCCGCGGACGACTATGTGGACGCGCTGCGTGGCGCTCACGTGGTGGTCGACACGGCCGAGCGCCAGAAGGCCATGGCTGACAAGCTCGCCTCGGAGGCCGAGGCGGCCGGCGGGGTCCTGGTCGAGGACGCGTTCTTGCTCGAGGAAAACACCACCCTGGTCGAGGAGCCGCACGTCGTGTGCGGCGGCTTCGACGAGGCGTTCCTGACGCTGCCCGATGAGGTCACCATCGAGGTGATGAAGGGCCATCAGCGGTACTTCGCGCTGCGCAGCACCGACGGGAAGCTGCTCCCCCGCTACCTGGCGGTCGTCAACACCGCGCTCGCGCCCGACGTCATCCGGCTCGGCAACGACCGCGTGCTGCGCGCACGGCTGGCGGACGCACGCTTCTTCGTCGAAGAGGACCTCAACCGCGGCCTCGAGGCGATGGTGCCCGTGCTCGATCAGGTCGTGTTCCAGACCAAGCTCGGCACCGTGGGCGAGCGCGTGGCGCGGCTCGGCCAGGTGTGCGCAGCGCTCGGTGACGATGGGCCCGCCCAAGCGGCCGCTCGTCTCTGCAAGGCGGACCTCGTCTCGTTGATCATCGGTGAGTTCCCGGAGCTTCAAGGCTTGATGGGCCGTTGGTACGCCACGAAGGCGGGAGTGGACGCGGCGGTCGCCGAAGCCATCGAGACCCACTACCAGCCCCGCGGCGCCAAGGACGGGGTGCCGACGTCCGCGGTCGCGGCGCGGCTCGCCGTGGCAGACCGCGCCGACGCGCTCGTGGGCTGCTTCGGGATCGGGCTCGTGCCGAGCGGGTCAGCCGACCCGTTTGCCCTTCGCCGCGCCTCGCTCGGGATGATTCGGATCGCGATCGAGGGCCCCATCGACGTGGACGTCCGAGCCTCGCTCAAGGCCGCGCATGCCGCCTATGCAGGCCAGGACAAGCCGGTGGCCACCGAGGCCGAAGTGCTGGCGTCGCTGGACACATTCTTCCGGGCGCGCCTCAAGGCGTTCCACGGCGACCGACTGGCGACCGAGCTGGTCGACGCCTGCCTCGGCGCGTGGGACGGCGGCTCGATCCGAGACTTGTCACGGCGGCTCGACGCCCTCGAGACCTTCCGGCAAGAGGCGGCCTTCGAGTCGCTCGCGGTGGCGTTCAAGCGCGCACACAACCTCGCCGTGAAAGAGGCGCCCGATGCCGGCCCGTACGACGTGAGCGCGATGACCGAGGACGCGGAGCGTGCATTGGCCGCGGCCTGGTCGTCGCTCGAGGCCGAGATCACCGCCGCTGCCGAGCAGGGCGACTACGGGCGCGCGCTCTCCAGGGTGGCCGAGACCCTTCGCGAGCCCATCGATCGCTTCTTCGAAGAGGTGTTCGTCATGGTCGACGACACGACCGTCCGCGACAACCGCCTGCGGCTGCTCGCGAGCATCGACCGCGCGCTGAGTGCCATCGCGCACTTCCACCTCCTCGGCGGCAGCTGAGCCGTGTCGGGCGACCCCTTATCGGTGCACCGCTTCAGCGATCCGCTCCCGCTCGACGGGGCCGCCGCGCGTCGCTGGTTGGGGGGCAAAGGGGCGTCCGTGGCCGAGATGACCCAGATGGCGCTCCCGGTGCCACCCGGGTTCACGCTCGGCACGGAACTGTGGCGGCACCACGAATCCCATGGGGCGCTGCCGGACGGACTCCGCGCCCGGCTCGTCGAGGAACTCACGCGCATCGAGGAGGCCACTGAGCGGAGGTTCGGCGGAGCTGGCGCGCCCCTTCTGTTGGCGGTCCGATCGGGAGGTCCGTCGTCGATGCCCGGCATGCTCGACACCGTGCTGAACGTCGGGGTCAACGCAGCGCTGGCGGAGGGGCTGACCGCGATGTTCGGCGCCGGACCGCGGTTCGCGCCCGATGTACGCCGGCGCTTCTTGGAGTGTTGGGGCACGACCGTCATGGGTGTGCCGCGGGAGGCGTTCTCGGCCCTGCAGAGCGGTCAGGGCGTGCACGCGCTGGACGCCGCCGGGCTCGAAGCCCGCGTGAGCGAGTACGAGCGCACGCTGCGCCGTGAGGCGGGCGTGGCGGTGCCCGAGGACCCCTGGGAGCAGCTGCTGGGCGCCATCGAAGGCGTCCTGCGGTCCTGGCGCTCCCCACGGGCGGTGGCCTACCGCGCGGCCCACGGCATCGACGACGACGAAGGCACGGGCGTGACCGTGCAGGCGATGGTGTACGGCAATCTCGGGCGCGGCTCGTCGGCCGGGGTGGTGTTCACGCGCGATCCCAACACCGGCGCGGCGCGCCTGCACGGCGAGTGGCTGCCCGTCGCGCAGGGCGAGGACGTGGTGGGAGGCCGCCGGACGCCGCTGCCGCTCACGCGCGCCCAGGTGCGCCGAGGCCGTGACGACACCTCGTTCGAGTCGGCCCACCCGGAGGTCTACGAGGAGCTACAGCAGATCGCCGCGCGGCTTGAAGAGCGCTACTTGGACGTGCAGGACCTCGAGTTCACGGTCGAGGACGGCCGGTTGTACGTCCTGCAGTGCCGGGCGGCGACACGGAGCGCGCGGGCGGCGGTCCGCATCGCGGTCGAGATGAGCCGGGAAGGGCGGATCGACGAACGCGAGGCGCTGCGACGCGTCGAGCCGGTCAGCCTCCGCAAGCTCATCACGCCGCAGCTGCCGGACCCCGAGGCGTTGGCCAGAACCGGCACGGTGCCGTTGGCCCGCGGGTTGGCGGCCAGCCCGGGCGCTGCGAGCGGCGTGGTGGTCTTCGACGCCGAGCGCGCCAAGGAGGTCGAGGGTGACAAGATCCTGGTGCGGGCCGAAACGAGCGCCGAGGACGTGGAAGCCATGCGCAGCGCCGTGGGCATTCTGACGGCGGCGGGAGGCTTGACCTGCCACGCCGCGGTGGTGGCGCGCGCGCTCGGGACCCCATGCGTGGCCGGCGTGAGCAGCCTGCATGTGGACTACACCCGGCGCTGCTTGGTGGCGCGTGGGCTCGGAGGGACGGAAGAAATCCCCGAGGGCGCGACCCTCACGCTCGATGGCGGGCGTGGGCTGGTGTACCGCGGCCGCGTGCCGGAGGTGCCGGCGCCGTCGTCCCCGGATGTCGAGACGCTGATGCAGTGGGCGCGCGAGCGCTGTCAGACGCGCATCCTCGCGGAGGCCCATTCCCTCCACGAGGCGAGCGTGGGGCATGGGTTCGGTGCGGACGGCGTGTTCTATGCGGAGGCGCTGGACGTGCCGTTGATGTTGCCGGTCGCGGTGCTGCAAGAGGCGGCAGGCGGCTTGCCCATCTTGGTTCTCGCCGACCCCGAGACGATCGCCGAGCGCGCCGGCGAGTTGCGTGACGTCGATGGGTGGGTCGTGGCGGCCGAGGCGCTCGAAGCCGCGCGCGCGGTCGCTGGGGAGACACTCGTGTACGCGCTGACCGCAACCGGGCTCCGAGCCGGGGATGCCTGGATCCGACGGGGCGAAGACTGCCTGCGGGCAGGCGCGCTGTGTGACGACCCGGCGGGTCTCTCGGTGGCCGCCGGAGCATTAAAAAAAGCACGGATGGTCGCGGCGAGGGGCTGAGCGACCCGCCCCATCGGCCTGCACACGCACAAAGCGGGCATCGGAGGCCAAGGAGCGGTACTCTTGCTGCGTCCGATGGCGACCGAGGGTGTAGAACTGCAGTGCGTGGGTTCAGTGAACCGAAATTCACTGCGCGACGTAATGAGAAGCGAACGCCGGCCGTATCCACTGGAGTGGCGGTTGCCGGTCGGGTGAGTCTGTGCAAGGGGGCGCGGTGCTCAACCGTGCAGTGGCGGGTTCGAGGAACGAAAAGACGATGAGCGAAAGCGCAGAACACCTCAAGCTGGTCGAGGAGCCCGAAGCGCCCAAGCCTCCGGCGGACCCGTTGATCGGGACGACGGTCGATGGCCGCTATGAAATCGTCGCCAAGCTTGGCGAGGGCGGCATGGGCGTCGTCTACCACACCAAGCACGTGGTCCTGCAGAAGGACCTGGCCATGAAGGTCCTCCGCGCAGACGTCTCCAAAGACCAGGAGATCATCACGCGGTTCCGGCAGGAGGCGCAGAGCGCGTCCGCCATCGGATCGCAGCACATCATCGACATCTCCGACTTCGGCCAGCTCGTCGAGGGCTCCACCTACTTCATCATGGAGTACCTGGCGGGCCAGGAGCTGACCAACATCGTCGAGGACGAGAAGTCCATCCCGACAGAGCGTCTGGTGTTCATCGCCAAGCAGCTCTGCGACGCGCTGGGCGCGGCCCACGACGCCGGCATCGTCCACCGCGACATGAAGCCCGACAACGTCTTCCTCATCAAGCGAGGCGGCACGGAGGACTTCGTGAAGGTCCTCGACTTCGGCATCGCGAAGGTCGGCGGCGCGAGCAGCAAGCTCACCAAGGCCGGTCAGGTCTTCGGCACGCCCCACTACATGAGCCCCGAGCAGTGCTCGGGGCAAGGGGTGGACAGCCGCACCGACATTTACGCGGTCGGCGTCATTCTCTACGAGATGGCGTGCGGCAAGGTGCCGTTCGACGCCGACAACCTGATGGGCATCCTCACCAAGCACATCTACGAGCAGCCCATCCCGCTCCACCAGTTGCCGCCGCCCACGGATGTGCCGGCGGGGCTCGAGGCGGTGATCCTCAAGTGCCTCGCGAAGTCCAAAGAGCAGCGCTACCAGACGATGGCCGAGGTCAAAGCCGACCTCGAAGCGTTCGAGGCGGGGAGCACGCCTCGCGCCGTGATCGACCAGGTCGACCCGACGGGGGCGCATCGCTTGGGCGCGGACGGCACGGGGGCGCATGGCGCGCTCGCCGTCGGCGTCGGTGGCGAATACAAGGAGGAGGGCGGCAGCAAGCTGCCGCTTCTGCTCGGTGGTCTCGTCGGTTTGGTCGCGCTTCTCGGCGTCGGCCTGGCGGTGTACTTCCTCGTGCTGGCCCCCGGTGAGGTCGAGCCCGATCCCGTGGCGGTGACCCCGCCGGAGCCCGAACCCGAGCCGGAGCCCGACCCCGAGCCGGTCCAGGAGCCGGTGCCTGAGATGGCCGAAGAGCCGACGCCGGAGCAGGTCCAGCTGAACATCGTCAGCGAGCCCGAAGGCGTCGAGGTCTGGGTGGGTGAGGAAGGCCAGGCGACGCTCATCGGCAACACGCCGCTTCAGATCCCACGTCCCGCTCAGGGGGATGTGCTCACGCTCACGCTCAAGCGCTCCGGCTTCCAGGACCACCAGGTCCGGGTCGGCTTCATGACGCAGCCCGAAGTGCTAGTGACACTGCGCGCCGAAGAGCAGCGCCCGACAGGACGCCGCGGGACGGGTCGACGTCGACCCGCAGGCACCACCACGCCTCCCGCAGAGACCGTGGCCACGCCGCCTCCTGTCGAGACCCCGCCGGTGCGGAACAACCCGCCGCGAGGCGACGTGCTCGACCCCTGGGCGAACTGATCCTCCACGAACTCAAAGACTGTCGAACAATCTCCCGTCGCGGCGCGGCCGAGGCGGGCCCCTCCGCGCCCTCGCCGCTCCTCGACGTGCCCCCGGCACGCCTCGTCACGTCGTGACCCCGGAGGCACCCGCCTCGATTGCGCCGACTCGGTCCGATTTTTCGACAGTCTTTCGGACGTCGAACGGCGTCGCTGGTTGCCCCCCCGTTGGCCCTCGATTAGGTTCCGGACGCCATGCGTGCAGCCCTTCGGCCGAGGTTCGGGTTCAGTAGCGTCTGCCTTTGGGCAGGGGTGTCTCTCGCTCTCATGGGCGGATGCAACCTGACGCAGACGGGCGAAGCGACCCCCGCGCGCACGCTGAACTTTCCCATCGCGCTCGAGACCGCCGGGGTCACCGACACGGGCGCATCCGCGTTCCTGCTGGTGGCCAACAGCAACTTCGATCTCCGGTACAACACCGGAACGCTCATGACGCTCGACCTCGAGCGACTGCGCACGATGATCGGGGACAACTGCGGCGAGACCGAGTGCCGCTTCGCAGACGAGGACGGCTCGCTGCCCTCCGAGCTCGTGATCAGCGAGGTGGCGATCGGCAGCCACGTGGACGGAATGGCGCTCGCACCGAATGGCGGCTCGTTCGTCGCCACGGGCGACCAAGGCACTGAAGCTACGCGCGTCTATCTCCCTGTTCGCAGCGAGCGGAGCCTCACCTGGCTCAGCCTCGGCCTCGACGGGCGCCTCGACTGCGCGCAGGAAGAGGTCGACGGAGAGCCCATCCCGCGTTGCGGGGACGCGCGCCGCGGGATCGGCGACGACCCGACCGAGAGCGAGCGGGCGCTCGTGCTCAACGGCGATCCCATCAGTGTGGCCACCGGCCGCCTCGAAGACATCGGCGGTGAGCCGGGTGAGGGCAACTTCATCTTGACCGCGCTCCGCGACGGGCGGGTCGCGATGTTCCTCGACGGCGCCGGCCAGACGCCCACGCTCGTGCACATCGCGGAGGGGTTCCCCGAGAACCTCATCACCCTCACGATGCAGCCCGGCGAGGGGATCGGCTGGCTGACCAGCTCGGGCACGGATGCCATTGGCCGCGTTGGTGTCGTGCTCGATCCGGTGCGCACGCGCTCGTTCCTCTTCGACGCGGGAAGCCGGCGTCTCGGCGGGGTCGACGACGGTGAAGACATCCGGGACATGGTGTTTCATCCGACGCTTCCGCAGGCGTTTGTGCTCAGCCGACGCCCCGAGGCGGTGGTGTCGGTGGACCTCGAGGGGCGCGGCCTGACGGCCAACGACCTCGGGCTGCTCGACCTCTGGGAGGTCGGACAGGGCCCGTCGCGCATGGTGCTGACGCAGGTCGGTGGCCGGAACTACGTGCTGGTGAGCTGCTTCGACGCACAGCGCCTGTTTGTCATCGACGTGGACGCGGGCTCGCTCGTCTCGGTCGTCGGCGGTTTCTCGGGCCCGTTCGAGTTCGCCGTCGACGAAGTCAGCGAGCAGCTGTTCCTCACCGACTTCTCGACGTCGGTGATCCGCGTCGTCGACCTCGCTCCCCTGGCTCAGAACCAGACTCCGACGGTGCTCGCGACGTTGGGCGAGCCTTTCTCGCCCAGCGGTCTCTGAGGGGCTGAACATGACACGTCTCATGAACGACCGGGGCCGTGGGCTCCGGCGCACGCTCGCTGAAGCGGGCGTTGCCTTCTTGCTCCTCGCAGGCTTGCCGGCCTGCCAAGACACGCCGACGACGGCGCCGCCGCAGGCCTTTGACCGTCCCGACGCGGTGGCCTTCTTCTGTTGGGATCTGAACGCGGACGCCCCCGTGCCGCTCGCGTCGTGCGCGCCGGCGGAACTCGCCGACGGGGCCGAAGACCTCGCCGAGCCCGAAACTGGCTTTGCGCTCCACGCCTTGGTCACTCAGACGACGACCGGGGAGGTCGCCGCGGTGCGCCTGACCGGCACCGAAGGCGAGCCGGGCGCCATCGATTCCGATGTCCGGGTGCCTGGGTTCACGTTCATCGCCGTCGGCGACGTGCCTTCGGGCGTGGTGGTCTCGCCGACCGCCCCGAAGCAGGTGTTTGTGGTCAGCCAAGGCTCGGCCGAGATCCACGCGGTCGACATCGCCGCGTTCCGCCAAGGCCTCGGTAGCGAAGTCACGGTGTACGACACACTCCTGCCGCCCGGTGCCCGTCCCAGCGATGTGCTGCTTTCGGCCGACGGAACGCAGCTGATCGTGACCCTGCCGACCTTTGGTCAGCTCGCCTTCATCGACATCGAGCCGGACAGTGGTGTGCTGAGCGCGGCCGCAGCGCCCACGTGCCAGCGCGATGTGACCGATGACGGCGTCGACAACCCGACTTCCGTCACGGGCTGCCTCGACCTGTTGGCCGACGAGCCCACCCCGGTGGACCTCCGGGAGCTTGCCGTCGAGGAGCTGCCCGCGGCACCCGTGTACGGCTGCCTGCTCGACCCCGCGCCAGACGCGCCGCCGTTGGTCGCGCCGCGCCCTCCGACCAGCCTCGGCGAACGGCCGCGACCCTGGCAGCTCTTGCTCGACGACATCACCGGCGAGGTGCTCGTCGCGGACCGCGCGCGGCCGATGATCCACCGCATCGACCCGGCGACCGGCACGGAGCTGACCCCGCTGGCGGTCAGCGTGCCGACGCGCGAAATCACCGTCACTCCGCTCGTGCCGCGCAGCTACGCGACGGATGACCCGGCGGCGCTGACCCCGACCGAACGCTACCTCTACGCGATCGACGAGACCGACCGCACCGTCTTGGCGGTCGACATCTCGGACCCGGACTCAGCACGCTACGGGGCGGTCATCCCGGCGAACGTCACCGCGCCCATCGACCGGCTGGCGG